>NZ_CP038810.1:0-626067 GCF_004797125.1 Flavobacterium sangjuense | reverse complement strand
GAAATTTCATGACCAATAAAATTTACTATTTAGCTTCCTGCGATACCTGCAGAAAAATTATAAAATCATTGCCAAATTCTGATAAATTGGAATTCCAAGACATTCGTCAAAACCCAATTACAGAAAAAGAATTGGAAGAAATGCATTCGCTTTCCGGAAGCTATGAAGCTTTGTTTAGCAAAAAAGCACAGCTTTATAAATCAATGGATTTGAAAAACAAATCGTTGACCGAAGCTGATTTCAAGAAGTATATCCTGGAACATTACACGTTTTTAAGCCGCCCGGTTTTTATTATCGACGATAAAATATACATTGGCAATGGGCAGAAAAATATCATTGAAGTTATAAAAGCATTGTCGTAATGTCAAAAAGAACTTGGGCACTAATTGCCGCCTTGCTGGTTTCACTAATTTACGGTGTTTCGTTTACGATTGCCAAAGATGTAATGCCAACCTACGTCAAACCGTACGGGTTTATCATATTGCGTGTTCTTGGAGCTACAATTTTGTTTTGGGCAATTGCTTTTATGGGGCCAAAAGAGAAAATACAACTCAAGGATTTTCCCCGAATAATTGCTGCGGCTTTTTTTGGCGTGGCTTTAAATATGCTGACTTTCTTCAAAGGGTTGAGTTTTACATCTCCTATTTCGGCAGCTGTGATTATGGTTACAACACCAATAATCGTCTTAATTCTTTCGGCAATTATTATCAAAGAAAAGATAAAACTTCGAAAAATTCTGGGGATTTTACTCGGACTTTTTGGCACCGGATTTTTAATTCTGTATGGAAAATCAATTGGCAATGCAACGAATGCTTCGCTTGGCAATTTACTGGTTTTTATCAATGCAGTTTCCTATGCTTTTTATCTGATTGTGGTCAAAAAACTAATGGATAAATATAATGCGTTCACATTCGTTAAATGGATTTACAGTTTTGGGTTGTTGATGGTTTTGCCATTTGGTTGGAGTGAATATCAGGAAATCCAATGGGCAACAATTCCGATGCCTATTCTTTGGGAAATAGGTTTTGTCGTAGTCTTTACAACCTTTTTCACGTATTTATTTAACCTTGTTTCCATGCGTGAATTGAAGCCAACAACGGTTGCTGTTTTTATTTATCTGCAACCGCTTTTTGCTACTGTTTTTGCTATCGGTTTAGGAAAAGACGAATTAACATTGGTTAAAATCGTTTCAGCAGTTTTGATATTTGTCGGCGTTTATCTGGTAACACAAAAAGTGAAAACAAACTACTAATTTTCCTTATATTTGAAGTCTATTAAAATACACCAATGATACAATCAATGACTGGTTTTGGCAAAGCAACCTTGCAATTACCAACAAAAAAAATTACCGTAGAAATCAAATCGTTAAACTCTAAAGGTTTGGATTTAAATACCAGAATGCCTTCTGTTTTCAGAGAAATGGAATTGGGTTTACGCAACCAGCTTTCGTCGAGATTGGAGCGCGGAAAAATAGATTTTTCCTTGTATGTTGAAATTACCGGTGAAGAAACTTCGTCAAAAATAAATGTGCCGATTGTTAGAGGTTATATCAACCAAATGAAAGCAGTAATTCCGAATGCGGATGAAACCGAATTAATGAAAATGGCAGTCAGAATGCCCGATGCTTTAAAAACGGAGCGCGATGAAATTGACGAAAACGATTGGAAAAAAATCCAAACCGTAATTGACGAAGCGTTGGAAAATATTGCCCAATTCAGAAAAGATGAAGGCGTTTCACTGGAAAAAGAATTCCTGCATCGTATTGCCAATATCATGACATTGATGAATAATGCTGTTTCTTATGATGCCGAACGCGTTGAAACGGTAAAAACCAGATTACGCACCGCTTTGGATGAACTAAAAGAAAACGTAGATGAAAATCGTTTCGAACAGGAATTGATTTTTTATCTGGAGAAATACGATATCACCGAAGAAAAAGTCCGTTTGGAAAACCATTTAAATTATTTCATCGAAACCATAGCAGGAACAGAAGCTAACGGAAGAAAACTAGGTTTCATCACGCAGGAAATGGGAAGAGAGATAAACACTATGGGCTCTAAATCCAATCATACCGAAATGCAAAAACTGGTCGTGATGATGAAAGATGAATTGGAGAAAATCAAAGAGCAGGTTTTGAACGTTTTATAAGCCTAAAGCAACAACACAATGAACAAAGGAAAATTATTAGTATTCTCAGCGCCATCAGGATCGGGAAAAACCACTATAGTCAGACATTTATTAGCACAACCTGAGTTGAATCTGGAATTTTCCATTTCGGCGGCAACACGTGAACTTCGTGGCGAAGAAGTGGATGGTAAAGATTATTATTTTATGTCGATTGAAGAATTCAAAAAACATATTAAAGCGGATGATTTTATCGAATGGGAAGAAGTCTATCGCGATAATTTTTACGGGACATTAAAAAGTGAAGTCGAGCGGATTTGGGCAAAAGGTAAAAACGTAATTTTCGATATTGATGTTTCAGGCGGATTGCGAATAAAACATAAATTTCCGGTTGAAACCTTAGCCGTTTTTGTAAAACCACCAAGTGTTGACGAACTAAAACGCCGCTTAAAAGAACGTTCTACTGAAAGTGATGACAAAATCAATATGCGTATTGCTAAAGCCCACGTTGAATTAGCAACTGCCCCGCAGTTTGACACCATCATCAAGAATTATGATTTGGATATTGCTAAAAAAGAGGCATACGAATTAGTTAAAGAGTTTATTAAATAAGTTAAAAGAGATTAGGGAAAAGGGATAAGTAGAACTCTTATGCCTTATCCCTTATCCCTTATCCCTCAAAAATGAAAATAGGATTATACTTCGGAACGTTCAACCCAATCCACATTGGGCACATGATTATCGCAAATCATATGGCTGAACATTCCGATTTGGATCAGATTTGGATGGTGGTGACGCCACATAATCCACACAAACAAAAAACCACTTTGCTCGATGATTACCAGCGTTTGCACATGGTAACGTTAGCCACTGAAGATTTTACCAAAATCAAGCCTTCCGATATCGAATTTAAATTACCGCAGCCCAATTATACCGTAAATACCTTGGCGCATTTGGAAGAAAAATATCCAAAGCATGAGTTTGCCTTAATCATGGGAGAAGACAATCTGAATTCGCTTCACAAATGGAAAAACTACGAAGTGATTCTGGAAAATCATCACATTTATGTGTATCCAAGATTAAACTCCGGCGAAATTGATGAGCAGTTTGTAAACCACGATAAAATCCATCGCATTGGAGCTCCGGTGATTGAGCTTTCATCTACTTTTATCCGCGAAAGCATCAAAAACAAAAAAAATGTAGCGCCTATGTTGCCTCAAAAAGTTTGGGAATATATTGATAGCAGTGCGTTTTATAAGAAGTAGTTTTTTTTCTAAAAATATCATTTTAAAATGAGTATTTTTGATAGATATAAATGTTTATTTACATGAATAAATCTCCAAAATTTGCAGTAATCGGCGGCGGAAGTTGGGCTACCGCAATTGCAAAAATGTTGTGTGTCAATCTGGACGAAATTGCCTGGTACATGCGAAATGAATCGGCAATTGACCATATAAAAACCCAAAGGCACAATCCAAATTACTTGAGTTCGGTTGAGTTTGATATTAAAAAACTCAGATTAACTTCAGATATTAACGAAGCTGTTGCTTACGCAGATTATATCATTTTTGCGATTCCGTCAGCATTCTTAAATGCCGAATTGGAAAAATTAACTGTGAGTTTGAAGGATAAAGTGATTTTCTCTGCCATCAAAGGAATTGTGCCAGAAACATTCCTGATAGTTGGAGAACATTTCAATAAAAAATACGATATTCCTTTTGATAATATTGGTGTAATTACGGGTCCATGTCACGCAGAAGAAGTGGCGCTTGAACGTCTTTCTTATCTGACGATTGCTTGCGGCGATTCAGATAAAGCTAAAGTTGTAGCTGATATTCTCTCGGGGAATTATATCAAAACCAAAATCTCAGACGACATCATCGGAACAGAATATGCCGCAATGCTAAAAAACATCTACGCTATTGCAGCCGGAATTGCACATGGCTTGGGTTATGGTGATAACTTTCAATCGGTTATAATGAGTAATTCCATTCGTGAGATGAAAAAATTCATCAAGAAAGTACACAAGATGAAACGAAATATTAATGATTCTGCTTATTTAGGCGATTTATTGGTAACGGGTTATTCGGTGTTTTCGAGAAACAGAATGTTCGGAAACATGATTGGAAAAGGCTACACGGTAAAATCAGCTATGATGGAAATGTCAATGGTTGCAGAAGGATATTATGCCGTAAAAAGTGCGTATAAACTAAACCAGGAATACAAAGCGAAAACACCAATTATAGATGCGGTTTATGAGATTTTGTATGAAGGAAAAGAAGCCAAAAAAGTATTTAAGAAATTAACCGAAAAATTAGATTAGCATGAACGAAAGATGGAAATACCAGCTTAAGACCGGAGGTCTTTGGGGCGTTTTAATGATAGTATTCTCAATACTTTTTACGCTAAAAGAAAAGCCTTTGGAGGTACAACTGACCAGCCCTAATTTTTATATCCGTTCTTTGGTTTATCTTTTGGCCGGGACATTTATTTTGGGTTATTTCAATTGGAAAGCAAAGAAAAAAGCAGAAGAAAATAAAAAATAATTACCTTACGATTACACCGTCAACAAACAAAATCGGAACTTCTTCAACATAATCCGGAGTTATAGATTGTGCCCGGAAAGTGAATTTTTTATCATAAAGTGTGCTTCCGATAAAGTAAGTTACCATAAACTCATTGTTCAGTTGCAGAACGCTTTGCTCAATCATTTCAATCTTTACAACCGATACTGCCGGAACTTGTACAAATGCGTGACGTAGGAGCGACGTTTTTTTCATTTCGCCATCAAGAGTACCAAAAGCTTTAGAAACGACCATTACGCTGTCTAAATCGAAGTCAGAATCGTTGATTAGATATACATACCAAACCTTTTCCATAAAATCGTCACTCCATTCCTGAACAGCAGCAAGGAAAACGTTTTCTACTTCGGGTATGGAAATGTCTGATTTCATTTTTGAGATAATAGATGATAGACTAAAAGATAATAGACCAGAAGATAGCGTCTCTCATCTATCCGTCTATTATCTATTTTCTTTTTAAATGCTTGACTTAAACTGCTCCAAGAAACGCACATCGTTTTCATAGAACATTCTGATGTCGCCAATTTGGTACAACAACATCGCAATACGCTCAATTCCCATTCCGAATGCGAATCCATTGTATTCATCCGGATTGATGCCACAGTTTTTCAGAACGTTTGGATCTACCATTCCGCAGCCCATGATTTCTAACCAACCGGTTCCTTTGGTGATACGGTAATCGGTTTCGGTTTTTAAACCCCAATAAATATCAACCTCAGCACTTGGCTCGGTGAATGGGAAATAGCTTGGTCTCAAACGAATTTTGGACTTGCCAAACATTTCTTTGGTGAAATATAAAAGCGTTTGCTTCAAATCGGCAAACGAAACATCTTTGTCAATATACAAACCTTCCACCTGATGGAAAATACAATGCGAACGCGAAGAAACAGCTTCGTTTCTGAAAACTCTTCCCGGTGAAATCGTACGGATTGGCGGTTTGTTGTTTTCCATATAACGCACCTGAACTGATGAAGTGTGCGTTCTCAACAACACATCAGGATTGGTCTGGATGAAAAACGTATCCTGCATATCTCTCGCCGGATGGTATTCCGGTAAGTTCAAGGCGGTAAAATTATGCCAGTCATCTTCAATTTCCGGACCTTCTGAAACATTGAATCCGATAGTAGAGAAAATATCAATGATTTGGTTTTTCACCAATGAAATAGGATGACGTGAACCAATTACAACAGGCTCGGCCGGCCGCGATAAATCGCCATAGAAACCTTTTACTTCTTCTTTGCTTTCTAATTCTTCCTGAATGGCTTTTACCTTTTCTTCGGCAACGGTTTTCAACGTATTGATTACCTGCCCGAAGTCCTTTTTCTGGTCGTTTGGAATGTTTTTGAACTCAACAAAAAGCTCTTTCAACAAACCTTTACTACCCAAATATTTGATACGGAAATGCTCTAAAGCTTCTTTGTTTTTGGTGTTGAATGCTTTAGCTTCTTCAATATGTTCTTTAATCTTGTCTATCATGGTCATTTTGTAAAGGTGCAAAAATAGGGTTTTTTAACGATTAGCCGTTACTAATTTACTCAATAACCTCTTTTTCCAGAAAATAATTTACAATGGCTTCTTTCATCAAAACCGATTGTTCACCAGCTTTTAATGGCGGTAATTCCTCTTTGATTTTATAATGTGGCCAACCGTCTTTATCTACAAAATCAAATTCATAGAAACCATAAGGCTCGAGTAAGCGGCAAATGGCAATGTGCATCAGATTTACTTTTTCATCTTTTTTGAAAGCTTGCTTGAATTGCCCCAATTCCTGCACTCCGATTAAGTATATGATAGCGTCTAAATCCAGAATATCTCCTTCAGCAAACTGATTGGAAAGGATTTGAACGACTTTGTCCCAGCGGTTTTTTAATTGTTCGTCTCTTGACATTTTTTGAGTTATGAGTTATGAGTTTTGAATTATAAGTTAATCCAAAAATCAAATAAGTCAACAAAGATAGTAAACTGAAAACTGAGACTGCGACTGAACACTAATTCTTAATTTCCTTAATCGCGCTGTCTTCAATCCAGCCGGTAGTTTCGTCGGTGAGTTCAACTTTTTTCCAGTTGGCGATGCTTTCCAGTATGTACACTTTGGTTCCTTCGTGAAGCACAAATGCGTCTGTCGCAGTACTTTTTGGTTCGCTTTTTACGGATGCAGTTTCGGCAAAAACGATAGCAGGTCTTTCATTATCCATTCGCCCTTTTTCATAAAAACCGGAAGCTGTACTAAGACCAATTCCGATGAGCCACAGAAACATTCCAAAAAAGAAAACACGTTTCAAAGCGGTTGAATGAGAAAAGTAATAACCCACAAAAAACAGTAAAAACAGGAATGCAAAAGCCACCGCAATCCAAGCCCAGGTATCATAATAATATTTGGCGGTGAAATCCTGAATGAGTTTATTAAAGCCTACTTTTGGAATGACTTTAATATCATCAATCGTCATTTTTCGGGCGAATTCTAAGTTGGTTTTTATTTCAGTATCGTTTGGACTCAGCAATAAGGCTTTTTCATAATTGTAAATCGCAGGTGCCACCTTGTGCAATTTGTAATAGGAATTTCCTAAATTAAAATACAGTTCAGCCGATTGTTTTCCTGAATTTACTACGCTTTCATAACTTGAAATGGCAGCTTCGTAATTTTCTTTTTCGTAGAATTTGTTTCCTTGTTCAAAAGCGGTTTGCGCCCAAAAAACCTGAGAAACAAATAGTAGTAAAATCAATATCTTTCTCATTATTTCAATTGTTTTTCAAGTTCAGAAATAATTACCACCGCTTTATCATAATCGTTTTGGATTGACGATTCAGAAGAAAAAGCATAACGCGCTAATTCGCAGTTTTCGGTTAACTGAATAAACTCTGAAACCGTTTCCGCATTTGCTTTACGCGAAAGCAACAACTCGGTTATCTTTTCTTTGGTCATTTCCGAAGTCTCGATATGTAGTTTCGCTTTTAGGAAATTGTGCATGGCTTTTTCAAGTGCAATATAAAACGGTTCTTTGTTGCCCAAATGTTTTTTGGCATCGCCCAAATATTTCTTCGCCAATGCATTCGATTTTTTGATTTTGTTGCCCACAACATCATTGTCTGAAGCATCTTTTCTTCGTTTACCGACAATCAAAAGCGGAATCGCTAAAAATGGCAAAAACACTAATGAATAAAATAATCCTGAACCCAAAAAGTCATCTTTTGCCATTGGCTGTAAAGCTGTTTTTTGTTTGATATACGCAAACGATTTGGCAGCTTCCAGTTTGGTTTTGGCAACATCATTCGGATTTGTTTTTTCTGAACTTGCAATACTTGGACCATCCAAAACATTGATTGTTATTGGTTGGGAAGTGATGGTTTTATAACTATTCGAACCCAAATCAAAGTACGTAAAACGCAGCGCTTTGATTTGGTAATTGCCTTTGTATTGTGGAATTATCGTGTATTTATCCGAAATCCTACCGGTCATTCCTGTTAATGGCGTTGACACATTTTCGTCGTGAACCGGATCATACATTTCTAAAGCAGAAGGCAAAACCGGTTTTGGCAATGTAAACAATTTCATGTTTCCGGTTCCAACAACGCTGACATCTAAATCCAAAGATTCGCCGTTTTTCAAAATGGTTTTGGATGGTTTTACTTTGAAATCCATACGGCCAACAGCTCCCGAAAAATCTTCAGGTCTTCCTTTTTCAGGCAATGCTTTTACGTTGATGACTTTGCTTCCTGCTGAAACGCGTTTGCTGTCTTCGGTCATTAAAGCTTGTCCCCAAAAGTTTCGTCTGTTTGTTGGCACTTGGCAATCGATATCCAACGAAAGCGGTTCGATTTCCAGTTTACCTGATTTTTGTGGATACAAGACGGTTTTTCGTAACACTACATAACGATAGCGTTCGCCTTTAAACGTTCCGTCTTGGGCAACCAATTGTTTGATATCGATATTCTGGCTCCAAAAATCATTGTATTTTGGCTTGTTTAGTTCGCGCCAATTGGTAATTCCGATATTGTAACTGAAATACAATTTGTAAACTACGGTAATCGGTTCGTTGAGATATGGATTGGTTTTTGAAATATCTGCAACCAAATACAAGTTATCGTCTGCGCTGATTGCCGGCGCTTCGTTGGGATCTTTTGGAATCTCAACCGCATTGGTCACATTAATCTTTACCGGAGACGTTTTGTAAATCTGACCATTGATTTCAATCGAAGCTTGTCTAAGTGTCAATGAGCCTTTTTGTGTTGGCAATAAAATATAGATATACGATTTATTAAACGAACTTTTCCCGTTTATCCAGGATTGACTTACGGATTGGCTTGGCCCTCCAACAACTTTAAAACCGGAAGCTTCAAAATTAGGTGGCACAAAATTATCGCCATCGGCATTCATTGTAAAATCAACGCGAAGACGTTCGTTTAATCCCAAAGAATTCTTGCTCACTTTTGCCTCAAATTGTACTTGGGCAAAAAGTGAATTGGTGATTAAAAACAGTATTAAAATTATCCTTTTCATTTTCAAATCTTCAAATTACACAATTTTCAAAATTAGTTACCAATCTTTTTCAGCTTTTTTAGGATTGGCTTGTACTTTTTGTTTGTTTACTTTATCCTGAATTTTTTTCTCTTCATTGTTTACAGCATCCAATAAATTCTCTAAACGTTGTTTCGAAATTCCCCCAGGTTGAGGTTTTGGTTTCCCTTGATTTTGATCTTTATTGTCCTTTTTATCTTTATCCTTATCGCCGTCTTTTTTATCCTTATCTTTATCTTTTCCGTCTTTCTTGTCGTCCTTTTTATCCTTGTCTTTATTCTGGTCTTTGTTTTTATCTTTATTCTTGTCTTTCTTATCCTTATCCTTTTTGTCGTCTTTCTTAGGTGGATTTTCTTTTAGCATCTTTTTGGCCAAAGCATAATTATAACGGGTTTCTTCATCAGCCGGATTGTTACGCAATGCATTTTTATAAGCTTCCACCGCTCCGCCATAATCCTTATCTTTCATCAGCGTATTTCCAATATTGTGAAACGCCTGATGCTTTTCTGTTCTGGTTTTTGCTGTTTTTATTGCTTTTGCGTAATGATATTTGGCTTCGCCAGTCTGATTTTGTCTGTAAATAGCGTTTCCTAAATTGTAGGATGCAATCGCTTTTTTCGGGTATTTAGATTCCGAAATTCTGTATTCAGCTTCGGCTTCATCATATTTTTTTTCGGCAAAAGAATCGTTTCCTTTTGGCAAATCTTTATCTTTTTCCTTCTCTTGGGCTTTCGCCAAAAAGGGAATCAGAATCAAACTGTATAAAAGTATCTTTTTCATTTATTCTTTTTCATTAAATAAATTCATCTTTTTCACCCATTTTGTCTTTTTCTCCAAAAGGAAAACATCCAAAAGCAACAAGAAAAAACCAAATCCTAAAAACCACTGAAACTGCGATTTGAAATCGGCCATTTGTGTACTTTCAAATTCTGTTTTTTGGATATTGTCCAAAGCGTGTTTCACATAATCCAAAACTTCTCTGGTAGAATTACCGTCAACATATCCGCCACTGGCACTTTTGGCAATGGTTCTCAAAACTTCTGCGTTTCTTTTGGTAATTACCACTTCGCCGTTTTGGTCGCGTTGAAAACTCTCCACTACACCGTTTCTTTTTAACGGAATGGTTCCGCCTTTTTCGGTTCCAACACCAATAGTCATTATTTTTAAGCCAACTTTTTTAGCTTCTTCGGCAGCAGCAACAGCTGCATCAGAATGATCTTCACCGTCGGTTATGATGATTAAAAGTTTGTTGGTTTTATCTTTTTTATCGATGTAAGTCAACGCCAAATTAATCGCCTGATCAATTGATGTTCCCTGCGCCGAAATCATTCCGGGATTCATGGTTTGCAAAAACATTTTTCCAACACTATAATCCGAAGTAATTGGTAAAACCGGAAAAGCACTTCCGGAATAGGCTATGATTCCGATTCGGTCGCTGCCCAAATTATTGATGATCTGTGAAACCAATTGCTTGCTTTTTTCCAAACGGCTTGGTGCCACGTCTTCGGCCAACATACTTTTAGAAACGTCAATCGCAAAAATAATATCAATTCCTTCGCGTTTTACGGTTTCCATTTTGGTTCCGATTTTTGGATTAACCAATCCAATTATCAAACAGGTTAATGCTAATAAAATCACTCCCAATTTCAAAGCAGGCTTGAAAGCTGATTTTTCAGGGCTTAATTTTTTGATTAAATCCAAATCGCCAAACTCGCGTTGTTTCTTTCTTTTCCAGAATTGAATGTACAGGAAAAGCATTGCCATCGCCGGAATGACAAACAAAAAGTATAAATACCATTTTTCTTCTAACTCGTACATAATTCGCTATATAAAACTTCTATAAATTGTATTTCGTAAACCAAACTCTAGCAAAACTAAAATCCCTGCAATCCAGACAAACAGCCTGTATTTTTCATCATAATCATAGAATTTCAGCTCTTGAATTTCCGTTGTTTCCAGTTTGTTGATTTCCTTATAAATCGATTCCAATTTGCTATTACTACTTGCTCTGAAATATTTTCCACCAGTATTTCGGGCAATCGTCTGCAATAAATTCACGTCAATTTCAACAGGCATCATTCGGAATAAAAAGCCGCCATTTGGAGCGTAAGCATATGGGAACATTGCGTTTCCATTGGTTCCAATTCCGATGGTATAAACTTTAATTCCGTATTCTTTTGCAATTTGAGAAGCTGTTTCAGGTTCAATAAAACCGGCATTATTTACTCCATCTGTCAACAGTATAATCACTTTGCTTTTCGCTTTGCTGTCTTTTAAACGATTGACCGCCGTTGTTAATCCCATTCCGATTCCGGTTCCATCCTGCAAAATATTATCGTATTTTATACTTTGAATAGCTTGCTGAACAATCGCTTTGTCGCTCGTAACTGGCGTTTTTGTATACGCTTCTGAAGCATAAACTACAATTCCGATTCTGTCATTTGGTCTTCCTTCGGCGAAGTTCTCAGCCACTTTTTTCAAAGCTTCCATTCGGTTTGGCTTTAAATCTTTGGCCAGCATACTTCCCGAAACGTCAATTGCCATTACAATGTCAATTCCTTTTGTCGATTTGGTTTGGCTGCTGATATCTACCTTTCTTGGTCGCGCCATGGCAATAATCAATGAACTCAACGCTAGTAAACGCAATACAAATAAGAACGGTTTTAATTTGGCTAACAATGATTTTTGCGCTTTGAAACCTTTAACCGAACTTATTTTCAAGGTTGCCGATTGCTGCTTTCTTTTCCAAATTTGCCACAAAACAGCCACTGGAAGTAATAAAAACAACCAGAAAAACTCAGGATTTAAAAAACTTATCTCTTTCATTCTTGTGCTGTTTGTAGTTCAACCGAGTTCAACATTCTTTCGGCAATTTGCTGCCCGTATTTATCATCTTCACGATGCATTACCAAAATAGTCTGCAAGCCGCTATTTTGACTGAAAAGCAATACTTCATAATACATTTTGGTTGACCTGCCTTTAATCTTGTCTAAAACAGTCATCGTGCCATAAGCTTTCTTACCCGAAATGCCTTTCTGCGTATCAAAATCTTCTGTTTTTACGATGATGTTTTGTGCGCCCTGAGCTTCCATAATTTTAAGGTAACCTTCGGCTGTTTTATCCAAATCCATTTGCATTGGCTGTTTGTATGTTACTGTCGAAACTGCGATATAAAAATCTTCCAACAAGCTTCCGTAACCAAAAGTCTGCATTTCCTTAATCAACGCCATAGCATCTTTTGGAAGTGTTTTTGTGGCATCAATTCGCTTCAACACTTTTGGTGTTTCGACTCTTACGCCGGGATTTCCGTATTCACTATAAACCCATTTACCTTCTACTAAATCTTTGGTCGGATGACCGAGGAAATTGTCTTTCACATAATCAAATCCTTTGAAATAAATCAAGCCTAAAACAAAAAGCAGCAGCATTCCCAATACGATTCCGATGGTCGAAATAATTCGGACGCGTTTTTGTTTTTTCAATTTTTGCAAACGTGCCAATTCTTTCTGTTGTTCGTTCCATAATGCCAGTTCATCATCGTCTTCTACAACTTCAGGAATCGATTTATGAATGATTACGATAGAACTTGAAATACGTTTTTTATCTTCTTCAATTTCATAATCAAGCGGTTTTACTTTGGCAAATTTTACCAAATCGGCCTGCATTAAAACCTTTTCCAGATTTTCTACCGTTTCGTTTGAGAGTTTTAATTTCTTCTGTTTGGCAGCTCTTCGCAATCCATCAATCAGTTCCGAAGTCGTGCTTTCCATGGCCGGAATATGAATTTCTTCTTCGATATAATTACGTGCAATATCTGTCAGTTCCGAATAATAATGTTTGATTTCACCTTTTTGCCAAAGCTCTTTAACTTCCAATTGTTGCAATAAAGTTGTTGCTTTTTCGATAGGCGATTTGAAAACAATGACTTCAGCTTTTGGTTGATTTTGTCTTTTCTTGATGAATTGATAAATGAAATAACCTGCAGCTGCGATAGCTAACAAGATTAAAAGATAAATCCACCAAGTCCCTAAAGGACTTTCAACTTGCGCGATGTTTTTGATGTCGTACATCTTTTGCTTTAGCGTATCGACTTTTACATCGTTGACTTCTACTTTGATGCTGTCTGAAAAGACAGGTTTCCCGTTAATCAAAACCGGAACTCTTGAGATAACATATTTCCCTGAATCGAATTGCGTTAAGCCATATCTTTTGATTAGTTCATATCGTGCACCATTCCTAATCGTGTCAATTTTATACGACTGAATTACTTCCAAAGCACCAAAATTCTTGGCTTCCGGGAATTTTACTTTTGACAATGTATCAACATCGGTTTTTAAAGTCAGCTTGAATTCGGCTCCGATTTTGTTTTTGGTAACGTCAACAGAAGTCGTCACTTTTTGTGCAAAAAGTGAAGTCGATAACAGAAAGAATAGTATATATAATTTGAATTTCATTGTCTTATCTGGATTTAAAATAACCCAATAATTTTGTCACATAACTTTCGTCAACACGTGTATTAACAGTTCCCGAACCACATTTTGAAAAGATATCTTTAAAGTAATTTACTTTGTCCTGATATTGTTTTTCATAACTCAAACGCGCTTTTTTTGAACCTGTATTTACTACCAAAACTTCTCCGGTTTCAGCATCTTCCATTTCTACCATTCCGATGTTTGGCATTTTGGCTTCGCGGATGTCGTAAACACGAACTCCGGTTATATCATGTTTCTTTCCGGCAATCTTTAAGGTTTTCTCGTAATCATCTTCCACCATAAAATCAGAAATCACAAAGACAATCGCTTTCTTTTTCTGTGTTCCCGACAGGAATTTCAATGCTTGCGATAAATCAGTTTTTTTGCTTTTTGGTTGGAATTCGATTAACTCACGGATGATTCTCAACACGTGTGATTTTCCTTTTTTAGGCGGAATGTATAATTCGATTTGATCAGTGAATAAAATCAGACCGATTTTATCATTATTTTGAGTAGCTGAAAAAGCCATAGTTGCCGCAATCTCGGTTACGATTTCACTTTTTAGTTGGTTTTTGGTGCCAAAACTTTCCGAACCCGAAATATCAACCATCAACATCATGGTTAATTCGCGTTCTTCTTCAAAAACTTTTACGTAAGGTTCGTTGTAACGTGCCGTCACATTCCAGTCGATGGCACGAATATCGTCGCCAAACTGGTACTGACGCACTTCCGAAAACGTCATCCCACGACCTTTAAACGACGTGTGGTATTCGCCCGAGAAGATATGATCACTCAGTCTTCGGGTTTTGATTTCGATTTTACGAACTTTTTTGAGTAAGTCTTTAGTTTCCATTTCGCAAACAGTTGTGAGTTTCTACTAAGGAACTTCTATTTCGTTTACGATTTTGTTGATGATGTCAACAGAAGTAATGTTTTCCGCTTCCGCTTCGTAGGTAACGCCAATTCTGTGACGCAATACATCGTGAACTACGGCACGAACGTCTTCGGGAATTACATAACCACGGCGTTTGATGAAAGCATAACATTTGGCTGCATTTGCCAAGTTGATGCTTCCACGAGGTGAAGCGCCAAAACCGATAAGTGGTTTTAAGCTTTCGAGTTTGTATTTTTCTGGATTACGAGTAGCAAAAACGATATCTAAAATATATTTTTCGATTTTTTCATCCATGTAAACTTCGCGAACCGCTTCCTGAGCTTTTAGGATTTGGTCAACAGTAACCACAGGATTTACTTTTTCATAAGAACCTTTTAAATTCTGACGGATAACCAATCTTTCTTCATCCATTTTCGGATAATCGATAACGGTTTTCAGCATAAAACGATCGACTTGCGCTTCCGGTAACGGATAGGTTCCTTCCTGCTCAATTGGATTTTGTGTAGCTAAAACTAAAAACGGCTTGTCTAATTTGAAAGTTGTATCGCCAATCGTCACTTGTTTTTCCTGCATCGCTTCAAGCAAAGCCGATTGCACTTTAGCCGGCGCACGGTTAATCTCATCAGCTAAAACGAAGTTGGCGAAAATTGGTCCTTTTTTTATCGAAAACTCATTGGCTTTGATGTTATAAATCATCGTTCCAATAACGTCAGCTGGTAATAAATCGGGCGTAAACTGAATACGGCTGAAACTTCCGTGAACTGCTTGTGATAAAGTATTTATGGCTAAGGTTTTTGCCAAACCCGGAACACCTTCCAGTAGAATATGTCCCTGACCTAAAAGTCCAATTAACAATCGTTCTACCATGTGTTTCTGACCAACGATGACTTTGTTCATTTCCATAGTCAACAAGTCAATAAAAGCACTTTCTCTTTCTATTTTTTCATTAATTGCTCTAATGTCTAAAGCAGTACCATTTTCTTCCATAGTTACTCTATTTATTCTAATGTGTGACGGTTATAATTTTAACATTTCAAAAGTGAAAATTTAATCCCTTACCAGATGTTAATAATGCGTTAAAACTTTACAAAACATCCCGATTTTAAGGATGATTTATGATTTTCTTTTTATAATTTTAAGACCTAATCTGTTTTCGAAAATTTTTGGCGGCAAAATAGTAAATTTTTCGAAATACAAAAACCTACTTTAAACACATAAAATGAAAACAAAATTATCGCCCATCGTTGCCGGAACTATGAATTGGGGAGTTTGGGATAAAAACTTATCGACTTCAGAAATGGAGCATCTGATGCATATTTGTGTCGAAAATCAAATTAGCAGTTTTGATCACGCTGATATTTATGGAAATTACACTACCGAAGCCGATTTTGGAAAAGCATTTGGACAAAGTAAAATCGACAGAAACAAAATTCAGTTTATTTCAAAGTGTGGCATCCAACATGTGAATGGCAGAAATAATGCTATTAAACATTACGATTACTCCAAAGATTATATCATTTGGTCTGTTGAGAATTCACTAAAAAATCTGCAAACGGATTATTTGGATGTGTTGTTGTTGCATCGTCCAAGTCCGTTAATGGTTGCTGATGAAGTTGCGGAAGCGGTTGCCAAATTGAAAAAAGAAGGCAAAATTATTGATTTTGGCGTTTCCAATTTTACGACCTGGCAAACCGAATTATTGCGTCAAAAAACAGAAATCAATTGCAATCAAATACAGTTTTCGGCAACGCATCATGATGCAATGTTAGATGGGAGTTTAGATTATATGCAGTTGCACAACATTCGTCCAATGTCATGGAATCCACTTGGAACTGTTTTTAGAGAAGATATCGAACAAACAAGAAGGTTGAAAAAACTATTAGCACAATTGGTTGATAAATATCATTTTGGTTCGGATACGATTTTGCTAGCATGGATTTTAAAGCATCCGGCGAATGTGATTCCGGTTGCAGGAACAGTAAACATTGCCCGAATTCAAGCCTTGATGAAAGCGGTTGAAATGGATTTAGATCAGCTTGATTGGTTTGCGATTTGGACAGAGAGCATGGGGAATAAAGTTCCTTAAAAGATTGTAATTTAGCCAAATGATTAATAAGCGTCTTTTGATTAAAAACCTTTTAGCTCACAATGATGAGTGCAGTTTTTATGATAAAAAACGCCAGTTGAACTTGCACACCAAAGAAGGAAAAGGCAAGTTTTTGAAACATATTTGTGCTTTATCAAATTCCAATCCTTCCAATAATTCTTATATTGTTGTTGGCGTAGAAGACCAAGACAATGAAATCGTAGGTGATGACTTTTTTGATGATAGCCGTATTCAGAATTTGGTGAATGCTTATTTGGAAAATCCGCCTAAAATTCAATACGAAAATGTGCCTTTTCCCAATTTGCCAAAAGACAAAGTTGTGGGTTTGGTGACGATTAAACCAAAACACAAGGCATCGTTTTTCAAGAAAAATATTCATACGATTTTGGCGAATACTGTTTTTGTCAGAGTAGGAAGCAACACGATGCCTACGGAAGAAAAAATCCCGTATTCGAAACAGAATATTGAAACGGTTATCAGCATCGAAAACAGTTCGCGAAACAGCATCGCTTATACGTTGGACGGCGTAATTGATTTTATGAATAATCGCCACAAAGACATGACGTCAAAGTATAATGTTTTTAAAGAATTGTTTGTGATTTGTTGGGCAGGAGTTCCAAAAAAAATCAGAGACACAACTTATCTTTCCCGTGTTGATATTGAATTGATAAACGAACAGGTGAAGCTTTTCTATTCAGCGCTTGATGTAGTTTCTATTAGTTATGATGAGCAAAGTTTTACCATTATTGAGCATGTGGCACTTGGGCTAAACGACAAAACCAGTTATTATCCGTTGGAACAATTGACCATTCATTTTTTTGATAATGGTTATTATAAAATGGAAACCAAACTGCTTTTTGAGCCACCGGCTTATAACAAAAAAATGCTGCATCATATTTATAATGCTACTATTGCAGTAATTAATAAATTAGAAAAAGGATTGTCGCTTAGCGAACGCGAAGAAAAAGATTTGGAAAGCTTACCTTCAATTTTGATGATTTGTTATCTCAATGGTTTTGATGACGCAAAACAAAAGCTGATCGACTGCAAACTTTTTTTAAAGGCTCAAAAGAATCCAACCGTATATTTGAGTTTTAAAGAAGCGATGCGAATATTAAGAAAAATGAAATACGATACCAACAATGCATAGAAAATTAGTAATAGGTGATATCCATGGAGGATTGAGGGCATTGCATCAAATCATGGAACGGGCAAATGTCACTAAAGATGATACCTTGATTTTTCTTGGTGATTATGTTGATGGCTGGAGCGAATCGCCACAAGTGATAGATTATTTAATTGATTTGGACTCGAAGCAGGAATGCATTTTCATCCGCGGAAATCACGACGATTTATTGTTGGATTGGCTGGATGGCAACACTAAAGATATTGACGAAAGTATGTGGTTCCATCACGGCGGAGAAGCAACAGTTTTGGCTTATGCCAATGTTTCTGAAGCAACAAAGCAACTTCATGTTGACTTTCTGAAATCACTTAAAAATTATTTTTTGGATGATCAAAACCGTTTGTTTATTCATGCTGGTTTTACAAATATGAACGGCATTCATTATGAATATTTTCCAAAATTGTTTTATTGGGACAGAACGCTATGGGAAACCGCTTTGTCATTAGATCAATCGCTTGCTAAACACAGTCTTAATTATCCAAAACGACTAACATTATATGATGAAATTTACATAGGTCATACTCCGGTTACGCGAATAGGGGAAACTGTTCCAATTCAAAAAGCCTGCGTGTGGAATATTGACACCGGAGCAGCTTTCAAAGGACCATTAACTATTTTGGATGTTGAGACTAAAGAATTTTGGCAAAGCGAACCATTGAATGTGTTGTATTTTAATGAGAAAGGAAGAAATTAAATTAACTACTTTTGTAGCACCCGAGGTCAGAATGACCGAACTGAACGAAGTTAAAATAAATAGATTTTAAAATGAAGAAAATAATCACAATAGCGGCAATCGTTATGGTAGGTTTCGCAAATGCACAAGCATACAAAGGAAAAGGAGATATCAAAGCACAAGTTGGATTGAATGTACAGGATCACGGAACCGGAATTAATCTTTCTGCCGATTTTGGTATTGGGGAAAATATGTCCTACGGATTTGTTGCATCCTACTTACTTTCAGTTGATGAAGCAGGAGGTGTTAAGCCTGATTTTGGCGATAGAGCTGATGCAAAAGTGCGTTTCAATGCCAATTTAGGAAACGTATTCAAATTGGATAAAAAGATGGATATCTATCCCGGATTGAATTTAGGGACAAGGAATTTCGGAGCGCATTTGGGTTTCAGGTATTTCTTTACAGAAGGTTTTGGCGTTTATACCGAGGCCGGAATTCCATTGGCAAAATACGATTCAAACATTCAGGGATTTGAAGAATACAATAATCAATTCGTGTTTCAAATAGGAGCATCTTTTAACTTATAAAGAATGAGCGTTATCGACCAAAGATTAAACGACAGAAGCGGTTCCAAATGTGAATTGTGTGGTTCAACCGAAGACTTAAGAATTCATTTAACCAAAGAAGAAGCCATATCACTTGACAATTCTGTATTGGTATGTACAACCTGCAAAAACCAAATAGAAAACACGACACCAACAGACCCAAATCATTGGCGATGCCTTAGTGATAGTATGTGGAATGAAAACAAACCCGTACAGGTTGTGGCATGGCGTATGCTTAACAGATTACGTGGAGAAGGCTGGCCTCAGGATTTGCTCGACATGATGTATCTTGATGATGAAACCTTAGTTTGGGCTGGCGCAACGGGAGAAGGCGAAGATGAAGATGGCAAGATTGTGCATAAAGATGGTAATGGAAACATTTTAAAAGACGGCGATTCTGTTGTTTTGATTAAAGATTTAGATGTGAAAGGCGCCAACTTTACCGCAAAACGTGGTGCAGCTGTACACAACATCAAATTAGTTTGGGACAATGCCGACCAAATTGAAGGCAGAGTTGAAGGACAGCATATTGTCATTTTAACGCAGTATGTGAAGAAGACGAAGTAAATACTTCGTCTGTTCGACCTTTGGTCTCGAGTCACAGATTTAACAAATTGTCACAAATTAAAAAGCGTCCCGAAAATCGGGATGCTTTTTTTAATTAATACCCTAAAATTGATTTTTCAATCAAATTTGTATATACTTGTATGAATTTGGCGTAAGACAAATCAAAAATTCAAATTAACTAAACTTGATAAATATTATGATCAAAAAACTGAGCGTTATTCTATTGCTACTATCTTCCTATTGCTATAGCCAGGAAGTAAATACGGATATTAGAGAGTATGCATCTTTTAAACAAGGAACAACTTACTTTATAATGTCTGGTGATAAAAAGTACAATAAGATTATTAATGACATTTTAATAAAATATTGGACAGTCAATAAATTTGAAATGATCAAACCAAATCAAGTTGAAAAATTAACAGGAGATGGTTCTTTTTTTGTGGATCAGGTTGAGTACAGTTTTTCGAGAACCGCAGGTACTACAGGAGCACTAAATATGGCATACGGAGTGACAAAACTTGCAATGTTTAAAGAATATAAAAAAAACACCCCGAAAGATGTGTTGTCGTTGGTACAGCTGGATAAAATATCTCCTGTGGAAATGCTTTTTTCAATACAGATGATGCAAAGCGAAATTAATTTTGTTTTCGATTTGAATAAAAAAAAGGATCTTGATTTAAAAGATTATCTGGATGAAGTGACTGAAAGAAACATAAAAAGAATACAAAGCAAAACACTTTATGTAACCCGTAACGATCTTAAAGATGATATTGACCACGAAGAGGGTTTAAAAAAAATATACAATCATAAATTTATTTTCACAACTACTGAAAATATAGAAAAAGCTATCGAAGATCAAAATGAGGATGCCGTATTTATAAAAGTAATTAATTATAGAAATTTAAAATTTGTACTCTTTATCTGTGCGAAAAACAGTGAATTGCTATATGGACGAGTAATGACTGGATTTAATCAGAATCAAGTGGGGCCTAAATTTTTTAAAGATATTAATGAATAATTTGGTGTGATTAAAAAAAAGTCCCGAAGATTCGGGACTTTTTTATGTTTAGATTTTATTACAAATCAAATTTAATTCCCTGTGCCAATGGCAAACTAGTAGTATAATTGATTGTATTTGTTTGTCTTCTCATATATACTTTCCAAGCATCAGAACCTGATTCACGACCACCGCCTGTCTCTTTTTCACCACCAAAAGCACCACCAATTTCAGCTCCGGAAGTTCCAATGTTTACATTGGCAATTCCGCAATCTGAACCTGCAGCCGATAAAAATGCTTCTGCTTCGCGAAGATTGTTTGTCATGATAGCAGATGATAAACCTTGAGCAACGCCATTTTGAACATCGATGGCATTGGTAACATCACCGGAATATTTTAGTAAATATAAAACTGGCGCAAACGTTTCGTGCTGTACAATTTCAAATGAATTTTTAGCTTCTGCAATTGCTGGTTTAACGTAACAGCCACTTTCGTAACCTGCACCATTCAGCACGCCGCCTTCAACTAATATTTTTCCACCTTCTTCAACAACTTTTGTTAGTGCATTGTTATACATTTCAACTGCGTGCTTGTCTATAAGCGGACCAACATGATTGTTTTGGTCTAATGGATTTCCGATTCGTAACTGACCATAAGCACCAACAATGGCATCTCTTACTTTGTCATAAATACTTTCGTGAATGATTAATCTACGTGTAGAAGTACAACGTTGACCTGCGGTTCCAACAGCTCCAAATACGGCTCCGATAACCGTCATTTTGATATCAGCATCCGGAGTTACAATGATGGCGTTGTTTCCGCCAAGTTCCAATAACGATTTTCCTAAACGAGCCGCACAAGCCTGCGCTACAATTTTACCCATACGAGTAGAACCTGTTGCAGAAACTAAAGGAATTCTTTTGTCATGCGTCATCAATTCGCCCACTTTATAATCGCCGTTAATCAAACATGAAATTCCTTCAGGAAGATTGTTTTCTTTCAATACTTCGGCTATGATATTTTGACATGCGATTCCACATAAGGGAGTTTTTTCAGATGGTTTCCAAACGCAAACATCACCGCAAATCCATGCTAAAGCTGTGTTCCAAGCCCAAACAGCAACAGGGAAGTTAAATGCTGAAATGATTCCAACGATTCCCATCGGATGGTATTGCTCGTACATTCTGTGGCCAGGACGTTCGGAGTGCATTGTTAGTCCGTGTAATTGACGTGACAAACCAACAGCAAAATCGCAGATGTCAATCATTTCCTGAACTTCTCCGTAACCTTCCTGCAAAGATTTCCCCATTTCATAAGAAACCAGTTTTCCTAAAGCTTCTTTGTTTTTACGTAATTTTTCTCCAAACTGACGCACGATTTCACCACGTTGCGGTGCCGGCATTAGTTTAAAAGTTTTGAAAGCTTCGGTTGCTGATTGCATTACTTTTTCATAATCGGCAGCGGTTGATGCTTTTACTTTTCCTATTAATTGACCGTCTACAGGTGAATAAGATTCGAAAACGTCTCCGTTTGAAAACCAGTTATTTCCTGTAGAAGTTCCTTCGTTTATAGCTTTTACTCCAAGAGCTTCCAAGGCTTCGGTCATGCCGAATTGTTGTGCAATTGTTGATTGTGTTAGTGTTGACATTATTATGTGTGTTATAAATTTTGACAAAAGTAAATCTTTATTTTGAATTTTAGCCCAGATGGGAACGGCATCCTTTTATAAATTGCCACGGGTTTAAACCCGTGGCAATTTATAAAAGATATAGTGGACAGCTGGAAATAGCTCCTAACAATTATTTGGCTGTAAATCGAGGATCACTTTCCATTACGGTTCCACATTTATCACATGTTCGCAGTTCTTTTGAGTTATAGAAATGTTCAAAATGATGCAGAAAATCTTTTTCGATATCGGTAAGCGGAAAATAGACGTCATAGAGTTTGTGGTTGCAGTTGTCACAGAACCAAAGTAAGCCATCTTTTGCATTTGTGCCGGCACGTTTTTGCTCGATTACCAATCCAATGGAACCCTCGCTTCTGTTGGGAGAGTGTGGCGTTTTTGCCGGATGCAAATACATATCGCCAGCCGAAAGTTTCATTGCTTTCTTTTCGCCATTGTCCTGAACATAAACGGTGATATCGCCTTCGAGCTGGTAGAATAATTCTTCGGTTTCGTTGTAGTGATAATCTTTTCGGGCATTTGGACCGGCCACAATCATTACGATATAATCTTCGGAATCAACATAGATGTTCTTGTTGCCAACAGGAGGTTTTAATAAATGACGGTTTTCGTCTATCCATTTATTTAGGTTGAATGGTTTTGGTATTGCCATGGAAAAAATGTTTTTACGAAGTTACTAAAAATAAAAAAGGTTAGCGCGAACTAACCTTTATTAATGTTTTTATTTGACTTCCTTAATCAGATACACATAAACCGGGAAGTGGTCACTAAATCCGATTTCGGTCGCGCCATGCCTTAGCGGATATCCTTTATACTGTCCGACAGTTGTTATCATATAGGGTTTATTGTATATTCCGGCTTTCCAGTAGCGGTAAGAAGAAAGATCTTTTTGAATAAAAGTTTCAGAAACCATGATTTGATCAAAAATATCTCCTGCATCACGATAGAAAAGCGTTGCGTTTCCTTTGTAGAACATTTCTTCAAAAGGATTGTATATACCGAATTGTTTTACTTCTTCTTTTTTGCGTTTGGCTCCGATCCCTTCTTTCACACTTTTATTATAGGTCCCGTCATTCAAATCACCCATAGTAATTATTTTCGCATTAGGGTTTATTTTATAAATAGAATCCATTATTTTTCTGTTTAATCTCCCTGCAGCTTCACGGAAAGGCGAACTTTTTTTCTCACCACCAGAGCGCGAAGGCCAGTGATTTACCATAACGTTAACTTCTTCACCATCAAGGAAACCGGTTACCAATAAAATATCCCTTGTGTAAACCCGGTCTAAATTTTTGTCTATTTCTGATTTGTCATCAGAAGCATCATCGGAAGCATTCTTATCTTTAGCATTATTATTCAGTTGATTTTTATAAATCAATAAAGGGATGTTCTTGAAACTTGTAGGTCTGAAATGTTTCTTTTGATATAATAATGCTACATCAATTCCTCTTTTATCCGGAGAATCAAAATGAACAATCCCATAATCTTTACCAATAAGAGCCGGTTCTTTTACCAGGTCTTCCAAAACGAGTCTGTTTTCGATTTCCACACCACCAATTAATGTTGGGGAATTTGGATTTTTCTGTTCTTCTGCAGGCCCAACTCCAATTTCAGATAAAACTCTGGCTAAATTGTGTAGTTTTTGTTTGTATTTTTCTGAAGTCCAGTTCTGAGCTCCGTTTGGCAACCATTCTTCATCATTATTTGCTTCATTAATTGTATCAAACAAATTCTCAAAATTGTAGAACGCAACTGTATGCACTATGTATTTTTTAGCTTGTGCATTCGCCCCTAAAATTGCGAATAAAACAAAGAAAACGGGTATAAACTTTCTAATCCTCATAATATGTATATTAATTTAATGTCAAGTTTTTTACAAACTTCGAGCCAAAAGTAGATAATATTATTAAAAGATGTACATTTGTCGGCTGTTAAGTTTTTATTAAGCTTACAGTTAGAGAGAAATTAACTTAATTTTATTTATGAAAAAACTTGTTTTTAGTACATTATTAGTAATGCAAGTGCTTTTTAGTTTTGCACAAACTACAACTGGGGTAACTGGAAAAGTTGTAGATTCTAAAACGCAAAAACCATTACAAAACGTTGTAGCTTCTATTCAGAATACGAGCTTAACAGTTCTTACAGATGCGATGGGTGTTTTTACTTTCAAAAACGTTCCTAAAGGAAGCCAATTAATTCAGATTAAAAGTGCCGGATTAAAAGATCAGTTGTTGGCCGTTGAGGTTGAAGAAGGAAAAATATTAGATTTAGGGGTTGTAGCCCTTGAAGAAGATATTACTTCTGAGCAACAATTAAGTTTGATTACCATTACCGAAAATGATTTGGGTGATGACAACAGTGGTTCTGAAAGTACAGCAGGATTATTACAAGCTTCAAGAGATGTTTTTCAACAAACTGCAGCGTTTAATTGGGGACAAGCCCGTTTTAGAATAAGAGGTCTTGACAATGAGTACGGAACAACCATGATTAATGGTGTTATCATGAATAAAATTTACGACGGAAGACCACAATGGTCAAACTGGGGTGGATTAAATGATGCTACAAGAAATCAGGAATTCACAACAGGATTAGCTCCGTCAGATTATACTTTTGGAGGAATTCTTGGAACACAGGAAATTAATACAAGAGCATCCATATATAGAAAAGGTTCCAGATTATCATTCTCTGGCACTAACACAAACTATAGCTGGAGAACCATGGCAACACATGCTTCCGGTATGGGGACAAATGGTTGGGCATTCGTGGTTTCGGCTTCAGGACGTTGGGCAAAAGAAGGCTTTTACGAAGGAACGGACTATGATGCAAAAGCATTATTTGCAAGTGTTGAAAAAAGATTCAACAAGCACCATTCCTTAGGATTTACGTCAATATACTCTGAAAACAGCAGAGGGAAAAGTTCACCAAATACGGAAGAAGTTAGAAACCTAGCAGGTGAAACGTATAATTCATACTGGGGTTGGCAAGATGGTAAAAAACGTAATTCAAGAGATAAAGTTGTTGACGAACCAATCTTAATGTTGACTCATTATTGGAAAGTGACTGATAAGACTAACATAAATACAAGTGTTGCATATCAGTTTGGAAAAATTGGCAACAGTCGTTTAGATTATAATGGTGCTGATAATCCGGATCCAACGTATTACAGAAACCTTCCAAGTTATTATACATCAGCATATGACCAGACAGATTATACTAATTTCTTAGGAGATGATCCGGCAAACATTGCAGCTGGGCAAAATGCAAGAGATACTTTCTTGGCAAACAGACAAATTAGATGGGAAGGTGACGGAAGTTTATATG
Source organism: Flavobacterium sangjuense (assembly GCF_004797125.1). Taxonomy (NCBI): domain Bacteria; kingdom Pseudomonadati; phylum Bacteroidota; class Flavobacteriia; order Flavobacteriales; family Flavobacteriaceae; genus Flavobacterium; species Flavobacterium sangjuense. Next base: position 600,338 of record NZ_CP038810.1, on the reverse strand, counting down.
AGGCTAATAGAGCTAATAACCTAGAAGGACTAAGTGCAGCTTATATGTTATACGAAGACAGAACAGATGATAAAATTTGGACAGCTAACTCTATATTAAATTCACAATTGGCAGACAATATCAATATGAATGCTGGTGTAACGTTTAGAAAATTGAAATCACACAACTTTGCGAACATTTTAGATTTATTGGGTGCAAATTACTTCAGAGATACTGATAATTTCCAAGCTGGAGACAGAGCCGAAGCAGATTTGAATAATCCACAAAGAGAAATCACTCAATTGCAGGTTCAATCTGGCGATGGCAAATTCTCTTATAACTATAATTTGCTGGCAAACACTTTTGATGCTTTTACACAATTTAAGTTCACTTACAAAAAAATTGATTTTTATTTGGCTGAATCTTTTACAAGAACAGAATACCAGAGAGAAGGATTATACAAAAATGGTTTATATCCAACCAACTCATTTGGTAAAAGCAACAAATATATCTTCGAAAACTTTGGATTTAAAGGTGGTTTGACTTATAAAATTACAGGTAAACAATTCTTAGCTGTAAACGCAGCTTATATGACAAAAGCGCCAACATTACGAAACCTTTTCCCTAATGCACGTATCAATGATAATGTAGTTGGAGATTTGAAATCAGAAAATATTACGAGTGGAGATGTAAGTTACATTATCAAAGCGCCAAAATTCAAATCAAGACTTACTGCTTTCTATTCAAATATTAAAAACGCAACAGAAACTTCATTCTACTTTGGTGAAGGAATTTTTGAAGATAACGATGGTGATGGTGGAGATGCGTTCGTGGCAGAAACGGTAAAAGGTATCGAAAAGCAAAATATCGGTTTGGAATTAGGAATGGAATACCAAATAACTTCCACAATTAAATTAACGCTTAGTGGAGCTTATGGAGAGTACACATACAACAACAATCCAAACGTTTCTCTAAACAATGATGATTTAGCTTCGGAAACGAATACAAATCCGGTTACAGATTATGGACAAGCGTCTTTAAAAGGGTACAGACTTTCTGGTGGACCACAAACTGCTGCCTCATTCGGTATTGAATATAGAGATCCAAAATTCTGGTGGATTGGAGCTAACGCAAACTATCTTGCAGATAATTATTTAGATATATCATCTTTATTGAGAACTGACAATTTCTTTAGAAATCCTCTGGATCCAGATGGTTTTCCATTCCCGGAAGCTACACCTGAAAGAGCAGCAGAATTATTGAAACAGGAAAAATTTGATGACTTCTACCTAGTTAATTTGACTGGAGGAAAGTCTTGGAAAATAAAAAACACTACCTTTGGGTTGTTTGCTACCATCAACAACGTTCTTGATGTTGATTACAAAACAGGAGGTTTCGAACAAACCAGAAATGCTAATTTTAGGGAAGTAAATCAGGACGTTTCAAGCGGAACTCCAGCGTTTGCACCTAAATATTTCTATGGTTATGGTAGAACGTATTTTTTGAATCTTTATGTTAATTTTTAATATTACAGCTATGAAAAGAAATAAAATTTTATCAATCTTGGGATTGATTGCATTTTTGTCATTGTCTGGATGCTCTCCGGAAGATGATATCAAAACACCTTATTTAAGACCGATGATTTTCATGGAAGATTTTTCGGTTGGCGCAATGGACGATATCACTTTGGTTACTCCGGGTTGGGAGAATATTGCCGAAGTTGGAACAGCTAGATGGAAAGCACAGGTTTACAGCGGAAACGCTTATGCTGAATTCACATCATACCAATCAGGTGAATTGACAAATATTGGTTGGTTGGTTTCTCCAAAAATCAATATGGATGCTCAGGAAGGTGAAAAATTGCAATTTATTGCTTCACAAAGTTATGTAAGCAACTCTGCCAATTCATTAGAGGCTTTAATCGCTACGGATTACGACGGTACTAATTTAACCACAGCAAACTGGCAACCAATAGCGGGAGCTACGCTGCCATCAACGAGCTCTGAGTACTTCCTATTTATCGAATCGGGTATAATTGACTTGTCTGCTTATACAGGAAGTATCAATATTGCATTTAAGGTAAAAGGCTCAGGAACTAATACAGCTTTAGATGGAGGTTATCAAATTGACAACATTAGAATTTATAACAATTAATAGTATATGAAAAAGATATTTTTAAAATCGGGTTTACTATCGCTGTTAGCCATAGGACTTTTTTCTGGTTGTGCATCAGATGATCACTACACTACTCCGGAAGATACTTTGACTACTTACGAGTTAACGACCACTACAACAGTAGCAGCAGTGAAAGCTGCAGCACCTACCGTAGATGATACACCACCTTCGTTAACCCCACCAATTGAATATACAGCAGAAGACATTATTGAAGCCTATGTGACTTCGAGTGATGCACAGGGAACATTTTATAAATCAATTTCATTCCAGACTATCCCAACAGATGGTTCGAACCCAATTGGATTTAGTGTACCTCTTAATGCCACAACCTTATTCGGAAAAGGATTTACACCTGGAAGAAAGGTCTATATCAAATTGAAGGGATTGTACACAGGAATTGTTTATGGATCCTTACAAATCGGTTCTTTATATGAAGGAACTGTTGGCAGGATATCGGAATTTGAATGGAAAAACCATTTATTCCCATCAGCAACCGTAGAGCCTGAAAGCGCAATGTTAAGAACAATGACCTTAGCACAAGCTTATTCAGATGCTAATCAAAATACCTTGGTTGATTTGGATGGTGTTGAGTTTTCAGACAGTTCAATAAACAGAACATACTATGATGTTGATTCAGGAGGAGGAGCTACAAACCATATGTTGACATCAACAGCTGGTGGTACAGAGCGTATTATCCGTTTCAGTAGTTTTGCACCTTTTACAGGTAAAATGGTTAAAACAGGAAGTGGTAAGATTAGAGGAGTTTTAACGAAATACCAAAGTGATTTCCAATTCATTGTTAGATATGAGAAAGACATTCAGTTAACGTTGCCTCGTTTTGACGCAACTCCGGCTGTTGGTGGTACTGCAATGGTTTTTGGTGGAACAATGAATGAGCCATTTACTTCGTATACAATAACTAATCAATCGGTTTTCCCTAAATATATCAATGATCCTGTGGTAGGCAGCAGACTATGGCAGCTTAAAACCTTCAGTGGTAATAAGTATATAGAGATGAGTTCTTTTAATGGTTCCGGAAACCCTGGAGTTCCAGCTAGAACATTGTTCCTTGTGCCAGTAGATTTTACTGCTGCAAATACATTTACTTTTAAAAAGGAAATCAGGTTTAATTCAGGAGGGATAGCGTTAAAGGTTTACTATGTAACTGCCGCTAATTATACATTAGGAACACCGGTTAACATGAGTAATTTTGTAGATATTACATCAAGCTTTAATATTGGATATCCTGCAGTTGGGTCTTCAGAAAATGCTTTCAGTTCTCCCGGAACGTATAATATTCCTGCAAGTTTAGCGGGTAACGGATACTTTGTTTTTGAATATATTGGAACAGAGACAATTACAACAACTGTTCAAATAGACGACATTATAATAAACTAAGTTTATACTACAGTTTAAAATAAAAGGAGTCCCAATTTTGGGACTCTTTTTTTATGATGAATATGGTTAAAAAAGCAAGCGTTTTCAATAAAATCATTGCTAGTATTATGTTTTACATATCATACAAACTTTTGTTAGTGTTAGTTGTTTTATCTCTTGGTCAATTTATATCTTAAATGAGTTGTTAAATCTGACGGAATTACTTCTTCAATTTGTATGTCATATTTATCTTTATAAATACCGTCAAAGAGCCTGATACCGCTTCCTAAAAAAACGGGTGCAATGTGAATAAAAAACTCGTCCACAAGTCCTGCATTTAGAAATTGTTGAATAGTATTAGCCCCGCCTTGTATTCTTATGTCCTTTCCTTTTGCTGATTGTCTTGCTTTGTCTAATGCACTTTCTATTCCGTCATTTATGAAATAAAAAGTTGTCGTTCCATCTTGAACCCAAGGTTCTCTCTTTTCGTGTGTTAATACATAAACGTCAGCTTTATATAGGTCATTTGGCCAAACGATTTCACCTTCCTCAAACATACGTTTTCCCATAATGAATGCACCAGTTCTTTCAATTGTCTCTCTAATAAATTTCCCGTCAAGGCCATCTTCTTTACCTCCTTCGAATCCCAAGTATTCCCAGAAAGCTTTTTGATTAAACATCCACGAGTGAATTTGTCCTGAAACACCGCCCATAGGATTTTTAGGACTTCTGTTATCTCCTGCGAAAAAACCATCAAGAGATATTCCACTATCGAAAATAATTTTGCTCATATTCTACTTTTATTTTTGTTCCTCCTTGTAATTGTTTGAAAAACTTCGCATAAAATCCTGCTAACTATTATCTTAATCTAATCATTATAAATTCTAATTACTTGTCCTTAACGTTTGATTATTTAGATGTTTGTATTATTGAATTAAAGCTTAGTTATTACTTTAGTTGTAATTAACTTCCACAACGATATGCAGATAAACAACAGCAACGCTAATATACGCTCATTTTAACGCCCTTTTGTTATAAACACAAGTAAAGTATATAAAAATAAAAACCGGGCAAATAGCCCGGTTTTTTATTCTAATAAAGAAACTCTTTAAATTACTTTACAATCAAGAACTCTGAACGTCTGTTTAAAGCATATTGCGCTTCTGAACAAGGTTTGCAAATTTCTTTTGGTTCTGATTCTCCAAATCCTTTTCCGGAAATTCTGCTGGCATCAATTCCTTTAGAAATTACGTATTGAACTGTTGATTTTGCTCTTCTGTCAGATAAAGGTAAATTGTAGTTATCAGCTCCTCTGCTATCGGTATGAGATTTAGCCATGATAACCATTTTTGGATTATTTTTCATTACCTGAACCAATTTATCTAGCTCAAAAGCAGCTTCTTGTGTGATGTTGCTTTTGTCAAATTCAAAGTAAATAGGGTTCAATATAATTTCTTTTTCAGTTACGATAACATCTATTGGTTGTAATGGCGCATCCACTTTGGCTTTTGGCCCTTTGCTTTTAGCTACAGCAAAAGTATTTCCTTCATAACCATCTTTTGAAGCCTGAACCACGTAAGCTCTGTCGCATTCAACTCTATAACTTACTTCGCCTTTAGCATTTGACATTTCAGTAGCGATAACATTTTTCTTGTCATCAAGTATAGAAACGCTTGCATTAGCTAAAATAGCACCCGTTTTTGCGTCTGTAACAACAATTAACACATCAACAGCACAAATTGGATTAACGATATAGATATCATCGTTTCCGCTTCGGTTACTCGACAGGAAACCAATTTTTTTACTTTCGTTAAATGTAAAAGCAAAATCATCTTTTTCACTATTTACCGGTTTAGCTAAATTAGATGCTTCAGAACCATTTGATAAATCAATTTGGTATACGTCCAATCCACCAAGACCTTGTTTTCCTGCCGAAGCAAAATATAAGGTTTTGTTGTCGTCAGCAATAAAAGGGAAACTTTCATTTCCTTCGGTATTTACTTTGTTACCTAAGTTTTGTGGATCTCCATAAGTTCCGTCTGCATTAACAGCCACTTTCCAGATATCAGTAGTTCCGGTACCTAAACTTCCAGGTCTGTTAGAAGAGAAATATAAGGTTTTACCATCTCTGCTCAAACTTGGATTACTGTTTGAAAACGTCTCGTCATTAAAAGGCAACGAAGAAGGAGTTCCCCAAGAGTCTCCATTTTTGCTTACGCTAAAAAGATACACTTGACTAAATTTGGCATTTGCTTTTTTATCCTTAGGAGTAGACTCTTTCTCTTTGTAGCTTTCACTAGCAAAATAAGCCGTTTTCCCGTCCGAACTAATAGTTATTGGGCCATCATGCCATCTTGAATTTAATTCAGTCACAGTAGAAGCATTTGTGATCGTTCCATCTGTGTTGTAATCCGCTTTATAAATGTCTAGGAATGGTTCATCTGTCCATCCATAGTTTTTACGGGCACCATTTCGGGCACTGGCAAAATACAAACTGTTGTCATATAACACAGCACCAAAATCAGATTTGTCGCTACTGATATCAGAAGATTTAATATCAAACAGCTTGGCTTTATCTAATAATCTTGGAATATAATTTGGATTTTCATTAAATGCTTTGGCTCTTAAATCATTCGGAGCAGCAGCCGCAAATTTTCGCATTTGCTTGTTTGCATCTTCGTATTTTCCTTCAGCTTTCAACATTTGAGCATAACGGTAATACGTTTCTGCATCTTGTTGTGTTTCGGTAGCTTTGGCATACCATTTAACTGCTTCGGAAGAATTGAACATATTATAATTGGCATCTGCTAATTGCTTATAAACATAAGGATCAGCTTTTCCGTCTTCAACCAATTTCTGATATTCTTTGGCAGCGTTGACATATTCAAATCTTGCGAATAATTTATCTGCTATCTTGGTGTTTTTATTTTGCGCCGACATTGTAAAAGTGATGGCAACAAAACTCAATACTATATATAAATTTTTCATTTTTAGAATTACTTTATAGGTTAGAAATATCTTGGTGAACGTGATACTTTTTTCGGGAAGTTCAAATCAAATAACAACATTACTTCGTGAGAAGCAGGTGTTACAACATTTAAATCTGAAACAATGTGATCATACGCATATCCGATTCTCAAGCTTGGTGTAATGGCAAAATTTACCATTGCTCCAAAAGAGTCTTCCAATCTATAAGTTGCTCCTAATTCTAACTTATCATAAAGCATAAAGTTAGCGGAAACATCCAAAGATGTTGGTGCATCTACCGATGATTTAATCATCGCAAAAGGTTTGAATTTTAAATTAGGGTTGATGTCAAATACATAACCTCCGGTTAAGAAATAATGGATTACATCAGTTCCGTATTGCCTCCCATCAAAATCTAAGTATTTAGATTTTAACATATTTGGCACCGAAAAAGCAACATAATATTTGTCAGTATAATAGAAAACTCCGGAACCAATATTTAAGAAGGTGTTATTTGGATTTCCAGATCCAAAAACATCATCGCCTACATCTGGTAATGTTGGATAAATAGTATTGAAATCGATTTTGTGCATGGTTGCACCGGCTTTTAAACCAAAAGCTAATCTACGTTCGCCACCTAAATTAAGAGTATAAGAGAAATCGCCATAAATATTAGTCTCTTCTACTGGTCCAATCTTATCGTTGATTACCGAAAGACCCAAACCTACGTTTCTTCCAACTGGGCTGTGGATAAAGAATGTTCCAGTTGTAGGAGCATCTTCAATCTCAACCCATTGTTTTCTGTAGAGGAATCCCCCTGACACACTCTCTTTTGAACCAGCATAAGCTGGATTCATCACACTCATATTGTACATATACTGTGTGTAATGCGGGTCTTGCTGTGCTCTTAACTCTGTAATCGCTAAAGCCAATATCGCAATGAAATATACTTTCTTCATTTTGTTTTGTTTTATTTTGAATGTAAATTATATATTATGTTATTGTGCTCTATTGATGTAAATCCATCCGGTTTTGGTATCACCATTATTTCTGTCAATAATGAAATAATAGGTTCCATCAGGGAGTTCGTCTCCGTCATCTGATTTTCCACCCCATTCATCAACATAATTATTGCGTGAATAAACTTTCATTCCCAATCGGTTAAATATAGTTAATTTTTTAACATCATAACCTGTCAGGTCAAAAGTATCATTTAATCCATCATTGTTAACAGAGATACCTTTTTGTATAAGACAGAATACCGAATCTACATCAAAAGGAAGCGACACAGTAGAGCATCCATCCACAGTTATGGTTACAGTATAAACCCCAGTTGCTGTTACGGTTATGCTTTGTGTAGTCCCTACTTCAGCACCAGCGGCATTATGCCAGGAATAAGTTGCTGTATCAGGATCAAACGAACCATTTACCGGAGATGCAGTTAAAATATAACTTACACTTTGACATCCACCAGTAAGTTCAATTGTTACCGGAGGAACTATTGTAACCTGAGTAGTACCTGGTGTTGAAACCTCACAATTACTAACATTTGGTGTAGCTGTATATGTCACCGTGTATGTTCCAGGCGTACTGGTTAAATCGATAGCTCCAGTTGAAGGATTTATTATCAAACCAGTTGTAGAACTAAATGTACCACCTGTTGTAAATCCAGGATCAAGATTTGGTAATTCAGAACCAACGTTAGCACAGAATGGTGTATCATAATTGAAACCTGTCACTAATGTAACTACCGGATTGATAATTATAGTAGCTGTACTAGTAGCGGTAACCTGGCAAGTTGAAGGAATTGGCGCAAAGAAACAAGTAACAGTATAAGTTCCAACGGTACTATTAGCCAAATCAATCACACCAGTAGTACTATTAATTACTAAACCAGCTGTTGAGCTAAATACTCCACCAGCTGTAAAGCCAGCAGCTAAAGTTGGTGATAAAGTCGCTTGTGCATTTTTACAAATAGGACTTGTATAACTAAATCCAGAGACTGGAGTTATAATCGGATTAATAACGATAGTAGCAGAACTTTGCCCACCTACAAGACATATACCAGGCTGATCTGCAACAGTATAATTAACTGTATGTGATCCAGGTGTTGAGTTTGCCAAATCTATTTCTCCTGTAGCTGTGTTTACAAACACTAATCCGGTAGTTGCACTATTCTCAGAATATGTACCTCCGGCAGTAAATCCTGCACCAAAGTTCTGTGGAATAGGATTAGGTGTTGCGTTTTGACAAACAGGAGTTGAATAGTCAAATGTTGTAACTGCTTGAGTAGGAGTAAAAGGGTTAATAGTAAAAGTTACAGGAGCTGAAAAACAGCCAGTAGCTAAATCCTTAACAACAAGCGTGTGATCTCCTGGAGACAAATTACCAAATAGTGTTCCGGTTTGGTATGTTCCATTATCAACACTATATTGATAATTGGAAACCGTATAAGAGTATTGATTAACATCGGTATAATCTTCCGGATCTAAGGCAGTCCAATCAGCAGGATTCCATGACAAGCTAGGAACAGTTGAGGTGTTTAGCCTTCTGTAGGTATAACCGGTTTGATTGCTTGGTGTATAGGTAGAACCATCTGTTGCTCCCCATAAATCAATTTCTGTACCCGACGTAGTTGTTAATCTAATGTTATCATTAATATTAACTCCACCACAAGTAGCAAAAACTTGATCTGGAATTACACCTCCTTGATTAGTATTGCTTCCAACGGCTACAACATGAACACCATTGTTTGGTAAACTTCCAGCCAATTGTAAATCACATGAGGCGTTTTCTGATGTTGGAGGTGTTCCCCAAGTATAAAACTTCAATTTATAATTGCTCAAACTTACAGTACTACCTGTTCCATTATAAATCTCGACATATGATAAAGAACCTGTATCGGCATCAGTAACTTCAGAGATAAATAAATTAGCAGGCGGTGCATTACCAGCAGAAACCGGTGATGTAACATTAATCGATCCCGGTGTATTACAGCTAGTGTGAGTAACAGTATAATCTGGTGCCGGAACAGTGTTGATAGTCACGTTAAATGATCTTTCTGTGATACAACCGTTTGTTCCAACTGCATATATATATACAGGTTGAGAAGTAGTAATCGGAATACTTGGATCTATTGGCGTCCCAACTCCACCAGCTGAAGCGTAATAATTACCGACTCCTAATGTTGGTAATGTATATGTATCACATGCAGCTACTGAAGCTTGTATAACGATAGGTGATGCTAATATTTCCACCTGTGTTTGTGTTGTATAAACCGGACAACCACCAGTTGCAGCAACAGTGTAAGTTACGGTATACAATCCTGGCGCACTTGCAATAGGCAAAATCTCACCAGTATTTGCATTTAGTAATAAACCACTAGGTGATGATGAATATGTTCCTACACCTGCACCAGTTCTTATAACACTTTGAGTTGAAGTTATATTGTTACAATACGTTGCGGATGGATATGAAATAGTAGCATTTGCAGCCGCGGTGATGATAACAGTTCTTGTAGTTGTTATAAATGGTATTGTTGAACAAGTTCCGCCAATTGTCGTTGCAGAAGTACTTGTAACTATATAAGCCCCAGGTGTACTCGCTAACAAATCAATAGTTCCGGTTACCGGATCAATTACTAATCCTGCAGTAGATGAATATACACCAGCAGTTGCGCCAGGTGCTAAAACAGGAGTTGGATTAGCGGCGGTTTGACAATAATAGGTGGAAGGATAATTAAATGTGTTTATAGGGAAACAAGCTGTTGTTCCTCCACCTGTATTGGTTTGAGTAAACGTTACCGTTCCGGCTTGGTTTGAAAAGTTCGTTATCATAATAACATAAACTTGACATAACTGAGCGTTAGGGATACACATGATTTCATCAGGTCTCGGGTCATAACTGCATGCATGTAGGGTCCCAGTACAACCACCCGCAGGAGTTAAAGCTGGTATAAGACCAGGAAGTGGATTTGCAGGCACACCAGAACAAGCAGTATTTAAATCCGTAAACGGACCCCATGCCACATAATCAACATCTCTTGGAACACCACCAGTATCAACTTGAGAGATTGAATAACTTAACGGACCAGCTTGATTTACTTGTAAAAAGAAAAATGCCGGATTTGGAGAAGTTCCCAAACATCCTATAGTTCCTAAACTAGGTACATTCGTTGCATTTGCGTATGTTACGGTCTGACCAGTACAAAAAGCAGGCGCCTCAGTACAAGGTAACGTACCTATACACATATTGAAATTTGTAAATACCGGACTGGTACTTGTTGAAAAAACTCTAATATAGTAAGTTGTTCCACCAACTAAGCCCGCTCCTGAATTACAGCCAACTTGTGTTAAGCCGTCACAAGTACCTTGGTAAATAGCATAACTCAAAGCTGTTGCAGGAGTTACGTTATTAAACGATATGATATGTGTTGCAGCAGTAGCTGTGAAAGTAAACCAAACATCATCATTAGCAGCACCTGCTCCTCCACAAGTTGTAGCAGGAAGAGATGCGGTTGCACCAGCTAAAGTTCCCGATGTACTTTGAACACAGTTCAAGTTTTGATTAACAATAGCAAATGTTGCATTAGCACATTCATCATTAACAGGTAATGATGCAAAATTAAGAGGTGACCATAAACTTGAATCTGTTGGTGAGCAAATAGCTCTTACGTAAAAGACATACGGCGTTCCCGGGATTAACCCATTAGCCACGTAGGTCGTACTAGTAACTGGAATACCAGGACCGCTCGGAATAGGTGAACCTGCCGGTAATACTAAAACTTCCCAGGCTGTTGCTTGAGATCCATTAGGATTTAAAGGTTGCGTCCAAGAGAGAGTGGCCGAGGTTTGAGTTATTGGATTCGCAGTTAAAGAAAGTGGTCTTGCACAAGTTGGCGCTGGTATACAGGTCACATTGGCTACCCAACCAGCTGCAGTTGTAAACCCATTACTTCTAAATACAAATGTCAGACATCCGTCAGCAGTACTTGATGTAAATGGTCCTGGCAAATTCCCGCCAGTTAAGTTACCCCAAAAAGCTCCAGGCAAACCACCTGGTACATTTCCTGCACCATTGGTGCTCAGAACTGGATTTACTCCAATATTATTTCCATCATAAACATATAGACCATCATTAGTTGCATCCGTATTAAATGATGTAAACGTTACGGTTACTACATCTCCAGGGTTTTGTGGGCAAATATAGGTTGGAATATTTGAATTATTTGCATAAGGGCCAGCGGCTCCTCCAGCGTCAGTAAAGACCTCGTTACAAGTTGGTGGGGTTACCAAAGTAGTTATAGTAACCGGGCTACAGGTCCAGTCACTTACAGAAGTGCCACAATTAGCTCTTATATAAACATCATAACATGTTGCAGCAGTTAACCCTGTTAAAGTGTATGGAGGAGGTGTTGTAACAGTTGCATTCGGCACTGTCCCTGTTGTTGGAGCAGGTGACCCACAGGCTACATAATAAATATCCCAAGCAGTTGCAAAGCTACCGTCAGCATTAGCTGGTTGTGTCCAGTTAAATACAGCACTATTATGCCTAACATCAGTGGCAACTAGACCTGCAGGAACATTACAAGTTGGTGGAGGTGCACAGGTTATATTGGCTACCCATCCAGCATTTTGTACTGAGGTATCACTTCTGAAAACAAAAGTCAGACAGCCATCTGCTGCAGAAGAAGTAAAGGCACATGGAATTGTAGTTCCCCAATATCCGCCTGCTAAACCTCCAGGAACGTTATTTGCAGGGTTTCCACTATTAAACATTACTCCTCCAGTTCCAGTTCCGTTATAAACATATAGTGCATCCCAGTTTGTTTCTGTATTGAATGAGGTAAAAGTTACCGTTACTATATCTCCGGGATTCGTAGGACAAATAGTGGTTGTCACATTTGAACTTGCTAGGTAAGGTGCTGCTGTCCCCCCGTTATCAACAAAGTTACCTCCACAAACTGGTGGAGCATCCTGAGTTGTTACGATGGCAGGACCTCCCCAACTACTACTATCTGTAGGAGAGCAAACCGCTCTTATATAAATGTTATAGCATGTTGCAGAACTTAATCCTGTAAGCGTAAAAGGATTTGTAGATGCACTAACAAAACCTGTTGAAGCCGCAGTTGGTGCTGGTGAACCACAAGGTAATGCTAAAACTTCCCATGCTGATGCAACAGTAGAATCGGGATTAACTGGTTGTGTCCAGTTCAATATGAGTGAGTTCGAAGTAACAGTATTGGTTGTTATTGCAGATGGTGCTATACAAGTTGGTGGTGGTGCACAAGTTACGTTAGCAACCCATCCGGCAAATACACCACTTGCATCACTTCTAAATCTAAATGTCAAACAACCATCAACGCTTGTTGAAGTAAAAGGACCCGGAATTGCTGTTCCCCAATAAGATCCCGCTAAACCTCCTGGTACATTTCCAGGAGGGTTAGCACTGGCAATTTGTGGTGCAGCGATTGAATTACCGTTAAAAACGTATAATCCATCCCAGTTTGTTTCTGTAGCAAAGGATGTAAAACTTACTGTTACAACATCTCCAGTATTTACAGGACAAATGGTTACGGTTGAGTCTAAATTATTTGCATAATTTGCCGCAATTCCTCCCGGATCAACAAAGTTACCTCCACATACTGGTGGTGCAGCTTGTGTTGTTATAGTAGTTGGCCCTCCCCAAGAACTACTGTCAGTTGGACTACAAACAGCTCTGATGTAGATGTCATAACATGTTCCAGGAGTTAATCCTGTAAGGGTAAAAGGATTTGTTGATGCGCTAAAAAAACCTGTTGAAGCTGCAGTTGGTGCAGGCGAACCACAAGGTAATGCTAAAACTTCCCAAGCAGATGCAACAGTAGTATCAGGATTAACCGGTTGTGTCCAGTTTAATATAACCGAGTTGGAAGTAATAGTGTTATTTGTTATTGCAGTTGGTGCTATACAAGTAGGTGGTGGTGCACAAGTTACGTTGGCAACCCATCCGGCAAATACACCACTTGTGTCACTTCTAAATCTAAAAGTTAAACAACCAGTTGGACTTGTAGATGTAAAAGGACCTGGAATTGCTGTTCCCCAATAAGACCCCGCCAAACCTCCTGGTACATTTCCAGGGCCATTAGCACTGGCAATTTGTGGAGCAGCGATTGAATTACCGTTAAAAACGTATAATCCATCCCAGTTTGTTTCTGTTGCAAAGGATGTAAAAGTCACTGTTACAACATCTCCTGCATTTACAGGACATATGGTTACAGTTGAATCCAAATTGTTTGCGTAATTTCCAGTTCCACCCGGATCCACAAAAGTACCACCACAAACAGGCGGAGCAATTTGAGTCGTTATTGTTGCCGGACCAGTCCAAGTACTTGGAAGTGGAGTACAAACAGCTCTTATGTATATGTCATAACATGTCGTAGGGGATAATCCTGTAAGGGTAAATGGATTTGTTGTTGCAGACACAAACCCTGTTGCAGCAGCAGTTGGAGCAGGTGAACCACAAGGCAATGCTAAAACTTCCCAAGCAGTTGAAACACTAGTATCAGGATTTGCAGGCTGCACCCAGTTTAATATAACTGAAGTTGAAAGAACAGCTGAAGCCGCAAGAGCTACAGGAGGTCTACACGTTGGAGGTGCGGCGCAGGTTATGTTACTTACCCAACCAGCGGCAGTTGTAGTTGCATTTGAGGTAAACACAAATGTTAAACATCCTGAAGCTGCGGAAGATGTGAATGAAGGTGGTAAAGCTGTACCAGATAGGTTAGCTAATAAAGTAGCAGAGGTATTATCACCATCATATATTTTTAAAAAGTCAGTATTAAGTTGCGTATTAAACGCAGTAAAAGTTACTGTAACAACATCTCCTGGGTTAGTAGGACAGATAGTTGTGGTTTGATTCGCATTATTTGGATAATTAGCTGTCGTCCCACCAGTATCAACAAAATTACCTCCACAAACAGGTGGCGCTAATTGTGTTGTAAATGTTGTTGGTACTCCAGTCCATCCACTAGTTGTTGGTCCACCACATACCGCTCTTACATATACATCATAACATGTTGCAGGAGTTAGTCCGGTTAGTGTAAATGGATTTGTTCCGGCAGCAACACCTGTTGAACTGGCTGTTGGAGGAAGCGAACCACAAGGTAAAGCAATAACCTCCCAAGCAGTTGCTACACTAGTATCCGGATTTGCAAGTTGTGTCCAACTCAAATTAACAGAATTGGTTGTAACAGTGTTATTAGTTAAAGCAGTAGGAATTCTACACGCAGGAGGTGGGTTACAAGTTACATTACTTGCCCAACCTGTAGCAGTTGTAGTAGCATTTGAGGTAAATACAAATGTTAAACATCCTGAAGCTGAAGATGCAGTAAATGCCGGAGGTAAAGCAGTTCCGGTTAAATTTGCTAACAATGGAGCAGCTGCGCTATTACCATCATAAACTCTTAAAAAGTCTGTATTGTTTTGAACATTGAATGCAGTAAAAGTAACAGTTACTAAATCTCCGGCATTGACAGGGCATATAGTAGTAGTAATATTTTCATTATTAGCATAATTTGCTCCGGTGCCACCAGAATCTACAAAATTACCCCCACAAACAGGTGGAGCTACTAAAGTTGTAAAGTTGGCAGAAGCTACAGACCAGGGACTCGAGAATCCGGTGGGACATATTGCTCTGACCTGATAGGAATAAGTTGTATTTGGCGATAATCCCGTAGCAATAAATGGTAAGGCTCCACTGTATGCAGGATATGTAATAGGAGCACCAACAGATGGAGTAACGATTACTTCCCAAGTACTAGCACCATTAGTATCTGTCCAGTTTAAGGAGGCACTATTGGATGTAATTCCCGAAACTGTTAATCCTGTTGGGGCTAAACACGGCGCATCAATACTGACATCATCTATTAACCATCTATCACCACCGATATTACCATCTGGTTGGGTAAATACTTTTACAAAAGCAACATAAACGAATTCACCAGCAAAAGCAGCTAAAGATTCCGTTATTTCTGTATACACGTTAAAGTTAGAGGTTGGTGTAATTAATTCATCCTCTGTCCATTGTCGCACTAATATGTAGGCATTAGGATCAGTTTGTGAAACACTTCCATCAGCCAGAGCGATTTTTATTTGATAAATAGTCCCTTGATTTCCACTGGTAAACATTCTTGTGTAAAAATGTAATACCCCATTCGTTGGGATTTGCACAGGTGGAGTTGCTAAATATTCTTCGGAAGTATTTCCGGCACCAATATTTTCCCTGTTGACATAAGCAGCGTTAACTCCATTGTATACACTAGGCGGAGTGGTTATGTTGCTATTAACTTCCCAGTTCAAACTAGACCCGCTAGTATCAAATACGGCCCAGTTTCCTGTTCCTAAAGTCCAGTTGGTTGATGGAAAGGCATCAGGACCTGTAGTGTTTTCAAAACCTTCTAAAGGCAGCTGGGAATGTCCGCTTATAGAGAAGAATAAAAACAGTAGTAGTAAAGTAGTTTTTTTCATAAAATGAAAATTTTGAGTTGTTTGTTAATTTTTTTTTAAAAATTTTGAAGTCCAAATTTAGTAAAATTTATGAATTATTTATGATTTGTTTTTGAAAAACACACATTTAACAAAAACAATTGAAGCTATTGTTAAGAATCATTAATAATTTATGTGATTTTTTAATTCTCAAATGTCTAATTTTGCCATAGAATCAAAAAAAATGTTAGAAAAAGAAGTTATTAATTTTGAAAGAACCGTAATTGTTGGAATAATTACGCAAAATCAAAGCGAAGAAAAATTAACAGAGTATCTGGATGAGTTGGAATTTTTAACTTATACAGCTGGTGGTGAAGTTATTAAAAGATTTTCTCAAAAATTGGAAAGGCCTAACCCTAAAACTTTTTTAGGAACTGGTAAGATGGATGAAATTAGTTTGTTCATCAAAGAAAAAAACATTTCGACAGTAATTTTTGATGACGAGTTATCGCCATCTCAACAAAAAAACATCTCTAAAATTCTTGATTGTAAGGTTCTTGACAGAACAAATTTAATTTTAGATATTTTTGCACAAAGAGCAGAAACTTCTTATGCAAGAACTCAGGTAGAATTAGCCCAATGTCAATATTTATTACCAAGGCTTTCCGGAATGTGGACGCACTTAGAACGTCAAAAAGGGGGAATTGGTCTTCGTGGTCCCGGGGAAACAGAGATTGAAACCGATAGAAGGATTGTTCGTGATAGGATAGCTTTGTTAAAAGAAAAAATAAAAACCATTGACAAACAAATGTCGGTTCAAAGAGGGAATCGTGGTGCCATGGTTAGAGTGGCTTTGGTTGGTTATACTAATGTTGGGAAGTCGACTTTAATGAACGTCATCAGCAAAAGTGAAGTCTTTGTCGAAAACAAATTATTTGCTACGTTAGATACTACTGTTCGTAAAGTAGTCATCAAAAATCTGCCTTTTCTGCTTTCAGATACCGTTGGGTTTATTAGAAAATTGCCAACACAATTGGTAGATTCTTTCAAAAGCACTTTAGATGAAGTTCGCGAAGCTGATTTGTTATTGCATGTTGTTGATATTTCGCACCCTGATTTTGAAGAACACATAAGCTCAGTGAATCAGATTTTGCAGGATATAAAGAGCAATGACAAACCCACAATAATGGTTTTTAATAAAATTGACGCTTTCAAAAATCAGGAAATTGATGCGGATGATTTAATTACCGAAAAAACAACAAAGCATTATACTTTGGAAGAGTGGAAAACGACTTGGATGAATAATGTCGGAGAAAAACACACCTTGTTTATTTCGGCTACTAACAAAGAGAATTTCGAAGAATTCAGAGAAAAAGTATATGAATCAGTGAGAAAAATTCACATCACAAGATTCCCGTATAATAAATTTCTATATCCGGATTATAAAGACGCGGTCGAAAAAGAATAGCTTTTAATTCCTATTGAAGGTAGTAAATATATCCAACATTTAACCAAACATTCCAATCGTTTGCTCTATTTTCTGTATATCTGGTTGGGTCAGGATTTAAACCGTCAACCCAATTGGAAAAGTAATACTGCCATCTTAAATCAACCATTAAGTCTGATAACTCAGTTAATTTATATCTACAACCAATACTGGAAACAATAGACCAAACGGTTCCGCCTTCGTCTCTCCAGCCATCTAAATATTTATCCGGCGTAGTAAGCGGTGTTCCTATAGGTCCAAGTTCTGACCATGCTTTGGGACTGTAAAAACTAAATTGTCCACCTAAACTAATAAATGGAGCAAACGAACCTAAAGTAGCCGTAAATTCTCTAATACTTAACGGGAAAAATTCCAGTTGCATACCAACATTGGTAACAGCCGTGCTACCTCTCATAGCTCTTAATTGATTGGCCATTAAACTCGTTTTGTCAGGATCAACCCATTGCCCGAAATGTTGCAATTCGGTTTTATTGTATGATAACTCACTTCTTAATTTAAAGTGGTCGTTAAAATAAGTTTCAGGAGTATAACAGTTACACTCAGCTTTATAGGAAAAATTCAAATAATGAATTATTCCAATACCATATCCGGTATTACCGGCATTTGTAGAAAAATCATGACGCTCGCCATAATCCGATTGAAAAGCAACAGGACCGAGGATTGCACCAACTTCATGTGAAAATCCAAATTGAGCATTTATGTTATTTGACAAGCCAAATAACAGCAGTAAGGTTATGATAAAATTTTTGGGCATTTGCATACTAATTAGTTCAAATCTCGACAAATATATAAAAACATCAATCAGTTATAAAAAATAAATAAAAAATACTTGATTTATATACGAAGAAATAAACAAAAAGTTTTAAAAGCTACTACTTTAATAGGTTTATTCAAGTTTTCTTGGGATAACAATAAAAGCAATGAGAATTTAAAAAAAAAGATGTCATTATTTGAATAAAATGTATATTTGTCCGATTTTACGAAATCGATTTCTTAAAAATATAAATTAGCTAATTTTATGTCACAAAGTATCAACGCATTTATGGACTTGGTTGCAAAAAGAAACGGCCATGAACCGGAATTTATGCAAGCAGTTATGGAAGTTGCTGAAACAGTAATTCCGTTTATCGAACAAAATAAAAAATACCAAAACAAAATGCTTTTGGAAAGAATGGTGGAGCCGGAAAGAGTAATCATGTTTCGTGTAACCTGGATTGACGATGCGGGAAATACACAGGTAAACCGTGGTTACAGAATCCAAATGAACTCTGCTATCGGACCATACAAAGGCGGAATTCGTTTTCATCCTTCAGTTAACTTGAGTATTTTGAAATTCCTTGCTTTTGAACAAACGTTCAAAAACAGTTTGACAACATTACCAATGGGTGGTGGAAAAGGAGGTTCTGATTTCGATCCAAAAGGAAAATCAGATATCGAAATCATGAAATTCTGCCAGGCATTCATGACGGAATTATCTAAACATATTGGGGCTGATACTGACGTTCCTGCCGGAGATATCGGTGTTGGAGGAAGAGAAGTTGGCTATATGTTTGGTCAATATAAAAGATTAAGAAACGAATTTACCGGAGTTTTAACCGGAAAAGGGATTACTTTCGGAGGTTCATTAATTCGCCCGGAAGCTACAGGTTATGGTGATGTTTATTTCGCTCAAAACATGTTAGCAACCAAAGGTCAAAGCTTTGATGGGAAAACTGTTGTGGTTTCCGGTTCTGGAAACGTAGCACAATACGCTATCCAAAAAGCAACTGAGCTTGGCGGAAAAGTAGTTACCGCTTCTGACTCTTCAGGATATATTTATGACGCAGATGGTATCAGTGCTGAGAAATTAGCATACATCATGGAAATCAAAAACGTAAACTACGGAAGAATATCTGATTATGTGGCTAAATATCCTTCTGCAAAATTTGTAGCCGGAAAACGTCCATGGGAAGTTAAATGCGATATCGCATTGCCATGTGCTACTCAAAACGAATTAAACGGTGACGAAGCAAAAGCACTTATCGCAAACGGATGTATTTGTGTTGCTGAAGGTGCAAACATGCCATCAACTCCGGAAGCAGTTACCGAATTCTTAAATGCAAAAATTCTTTTCGCTCCTGGTAAAGCTTCAAATGCGGGTGGAGTTGCTACTTCAGGTCTTGAAATGTCGCAAAACTCTTTGCGTTTAAGCTGGACGTCTGAAGAAGTTGACCAACGATTGAAAAACATCATGGCAAACATCCACGAAGCTTGTGTAAAATATGGTACAGACGCAACGGGATATACAGATTACGTAAAAGGAGCAAACATCGCCGGTTTCGTAAAAGTAGCCGATGCCATGTTAGCACAAGGAATAGTATAATTAAAATAAACCAACCAATAGACCCTTGAAATGCCATCAGAAATGATGGCATTTTTTGTTTCAAATACAACAATTAGATAATTTTTACGTTTATACTATATTTGTATGCTAATTCTTTTCAGATGAAAAAGTGCTTTTTCGGGGTTTTATTTCTTTTTTTTCAAATTTGCTTATCACAGCCATTTCAAAACTGGAAGGGTTATTTTTCATACAATCAAATTAAAGATATCTCAGAATCAACCACCAAAATTTACGCTGCTGCCGAAAATGCGCTGTTTACCAAAAACCTTGCTTCTAACGATGTAAAAACTGTAAATACAGTTGATGGTCTTTCGGGACAAACCATTTCCGCGATTTATCACAGCGATACTTTTAATAAAACAATTGTAGGTTATGAAGATGGATTAATGATTGTCATTAATGATGCCGATGGAAGCATGTTAAATGTTGTAGATATCATCAATAAAAACATTCCATCGAATATCAAAAGGGTAAATCATTTCATGGAATATGATGGCATTGTATATGTATCCTGCGATTTTGGAATTGTGCAATATAAATTGGCAACCTTAGAATTTGGCGACACTTATTTTATTGGCCCGGCCGGACAGGAAATTAAGGTATACCAAACAGCTATTTTTAATGGTGACATTTATGCCGCTACACAAAATTATGGTATTAGGAAAGCGAGTATAGCCAATCCAAATCTTATTGATTATGCCCAATGGCAGGTTTTTGATGGGGGCTTTTGGACAGGATTGGCGACATTTAATAACCAATTGATTGGAATGAATGCCAACACCAATATTTACAAGTTAAACGGTGGTTTTCTGCAAATTGGTAGTCTTGGACAAATTGGTCTGGATATAAGGGCAACTACAGATAATTTAATAGTTACCGGAGCAGGAAGAGTTTTAATTTTTGATCCGGCATTAATTCAAATTGTTTCGATTCAGAATTCCCAGATAACTGCTATTCCGGTAACATTCACCTGTGCAACGGTCATCAATTCAATTATCTATATCGGAACAAATGAAAATGGAATCGTTTCCTCACCTATTAGTTCGCCAACCAATTTCGAATTTATTATGCCAAATGGCCCGAAGATGAACAATATGTTTTCTATAAACAGTTCCTCGTCCAACTTATGGGTAGTTTATGGCGGATATGATATTTTCTATAACCCATATACCTATGTTCCAAATGGACTGGCTCAATTTGGAATAAGTAAGTACAATGAAACCAACGGCTGGCTAAACATTCCTTATAGCGATGTTCTTGGCGCAACATCCTTGGTCAGAATTGCCGTAAACCCTAACAATGAAAATGAGGTTTGCATTACTTCGTATAATGATGGACTCTTAAAAGTAGTAGGCAATGTTCCAACGACTTTATACAATGCAGCAAACAGTACAATGGAAGGTGGCGCGCCAAGGGTAAACAGTAGTACATATGATAAATCCGGCAATTTATGGATGACTGAAAGCAGGGTAGAAAAAGGATTGCATGTTTTAAAATCAGACGGAACATGGCAGACTTTTTCTATGCAAACCATTTTAACCGATTATGCAAGCAATGATTTTTGTAAAATAGCTATTGATAAGAACGGCACAAAATGGATCGCTTCATATAAAAACGGAGTTGTGGCCTTTAATGAAAATACGAGTGTAGGATTTAAAAAAATAACAGAAGGAGTTGATTCCGGGAATCTTCCCTCAATAGATGTACGAGCTATTGCGGTAGACAATCGAAACCAAGTTTGGATTGGAACAAACAAAGGATTACGCGTATTGCCAAGTGCCGGAAGCTACAATAGTTCCGATCAAATGAAAGCCAATGCAATTATAATTTTGGAAGATGGCCTTGCACAAGAACTTTTATACGAACAATTTATTACCGATATTGCCGTGAATGGTTCGAATCAAAAATGGATTGGAACTGCCGATTCAGGAGTTTTTCTGTTTTCTTCCAATGGTCAGGAAACGATTTATCATTTCACAAAAGACAATTCGCCCTTACCAAGCAATGTTATAAATGATATCGATATTAATTCAGTTACCGGTGAAATCTTTTTTGCTACCGATAGAGGAATGGTTTCTTTTCAAGGCACAGCGACAAAACCAGCAGATAATTTAGATGCAGTCTATGTGTATCCAAATCCGGTTCGCCCCGAATTTGTAGGGACAGTAAAAATTGCCGGATTAATTTCGAAAGCCAATATCAAAATAACTGATATCGAAGGAAATTTGGTTTACGAAACCACTTCCGAAGGTGGAACGGTTGAATGGGATACCAAGGCTTTTGGGAAATACAGCGTAGCTTCAGGAGTTTATATGATTTTTATCGCCGCAGAAGACGCTTCCGAAACTGCTGTTAAAAAAGTGATGATTATCAGATAATGCTTGTCAAAACAAAAGCCATCGTAATTTCTTCTCTAAAATATCAGGAAAAAAGCCTGATAGTAAAATGCCTTACCAAAAGTGACGGCTTGAAAAGTTACTTTGTACCCAATGCTTTTGCAGCTAAAAAATCAAATCAAAAGATTGCGTATTTCCAGCCTTTGTCTTTACTCGAAATCGAAGCCAATCACAAGAACAAAGGCACACTCGAGCATTTCAAAGAAATAAAACTTGCGCACGCATATCAAACGATTTCGACCGATATTGTCAAAAGCACTATAGTGATGTTTCTCTCCGAAATCATCCATCACAGCATACACGAAGAAGAGAAAAACGAAAACCTGTTTGAGTTTTTAGAATCCGCTTTGCTTTGGCTTGATGCTCACGATGAAATGGCCAATTTTCATCTGATTCTGATGTTGGAAATGACCAAGTTTTTTGGCTTTTATCCCGACAATTCGGAGGCTGTTTTTAAATTTTTCGATTGCAAAGAGGGCAACTTTTCAGCCTTTCAGGGAACCAATTGCCTATCCGAACACGAAACGTTTCTGTTCAAAAAACTTATCGATTTAAAGTTTGACTCCGACCAAAAAGTCTTCGCCGGGGTGGAGCGTCAAATCCTATTAAAAATTCTCCTCGACTATTACGCCATTCATCTCGATGGTTTCAAAAAGCCAAAATCTCTCGAGGTTTTAAAAGAGGTTTTTGCTTAAATTTCTTTTGGGCGTTTCCCTTCGGGCCGTGCTTTTCACTTCAATCTTTTTAAAAAAAGGATTTCCGTTTCAATCACTAACGCAAAAAAACCGTACACATAACTTGTAACTCATAACTATTTATTACTTTCGCAGACTTGATTAAAGAAAACGACAAAAATGAGTACTAAGTTTACTGAATATAAAGGACTTGATTTGCCAAAAGTGGCCTCAGATGTTCTTGATTTTTGGAAAGAAAACAACATCTTTGAAGAAAGCGTGACGTCTCGCGAAGGCGCTACACCTTATGTGTTTTTTGAAGGGCCACCGTCTGCAAATGGTTTACCCGGAATTCACCACGTGATGGCGCGTGCTATCAAAGATATTTTCTGTCGTTATAAAACGCAAAAAGGTTTCCAGGTTAAGCGTAAAGCAGGATGGGATACCCACGGTTTGCCTGTTGAATTAGGTACCGAAAAAGAATTAGGCATCACCAAAGAAGATATCGGAAAAACAATTTCCATCGAAGAATACAACGAAGCGTGTAAACGAACCGTTATGCGTTATACCGATGTGTGGAATGACCTGACCGAAAAAATGGGGTATTGGGTTGATATGGAAGATCCGTATGTAACCTACAAATCCAAATACATGGAAAGCGTTTGGTGGTTACTAAAACAGATTTACGATAAGGATTTACTATACAAAGGCTACACAATTCAACCTTATTCTCCAAAAGCCGGAACAGGTTTGTCTTCACACGAAGTAAACCAACCGGGAAGTTATAGAGATGTTACGGATACAACGGTTGTAGCGCAATTCAAGACTTTAGCAGAAACCTTACCAAGCTTTTTGCAAGGCTTTGGAGATGTTCATATTTTGGCATGGACGACCACACCTTGGACGTTACCAAGTAATACAGCATTGACAGTCGGGCCAAAAATCGATTATGTTTTGGTTGACACTTTTAACCAATATACGTTCCATCCTGTAAAAGTTATTTTGGCTAAAAACTTAGTCGGAAAACAATTCGGAAAAGGATTTTTTGCAAGTGAAAGCGGCGATGATTTCGCTAATTTCAAAGCTGGTGATAAGAACATTCCGTTCAAAGTTTTAACTGAATTCAAAGGAAAGGATTTAGTCGGAATTCGATACGAGCAATTGATGTCATTGGCATTGCCATATCAAACTCCGGAAAATGCCTTTAGGGTAATCTCAGGAGACTTTGTTACTACAGAGGACGGAACCGGAATTGTGCATACTGCGCCGACTTTTGGTGCTGATGATGCCAAGGTTGCGAAAGAAGCAAAACCCGAAGTGCCACCAATGTTGGTTTTGGATGCGAATGGAAATCCAGTGCCGTTGGTTGATTTACAAGGGAAGTTTATCCAAGGTTTGGGTGATTTGTCCGGAAAATATGTAAAGAACGAATATTACGATGCGGGACAAGCACCGGAACGTTCAGTTGATGTTGAAATCGCTATCCAATTAAAAGAAGAAAACAAAGCTTTTAAAGTTGAAAAATATGTTCACAGTTACCCACACAGTTGGAGAACAGATGAACCATTATTATATTATCCTTTAGATTCCTGGTTTATCAAAGTAACCGAAGTCAAAGACAGAATGTTCGACCTAAACGAAACCATCAACTGGAAACCAAAAGCAACTGGTGAAGGTCGTTTCGGAAACTGGTTGAAAAATGCCAACGACTGGAATTTATCGCGTTCACGTTATTGGGGAATTCCATTGCCAATCTGGAGAACTGAAGACGGAACAGAAGAAGTATTGATTGGTTCAGTAGAAGAATTATTCAACGCCATCGAAAAAGCTATTGCGGCAGGTTTCCAAAAAGAGAATCCGTTCAAAGGTTTTGAAATTGGAAACATGAGCGAAGCCAATTATGATTTGGTTGATTTGCACAAAAATGTAGTTGACGCTATTACGTTAGTTTCGGCTTCAGGAAAACCAATGAAACGCGAAGCTGATTTGATTGATGTTTGGTTTGATTCGGGCGCGATGCCTTATGCGCAATGGCATTATCCGTTTGAAAACAAAGATAAAATTGATCAGAATAAAGATTTTCCGGCCGATTTCATTGCGGAAGGTGTCGACCAAACTCGTGGTTGGTTCTATACGTTGCACGCCATCGGAACTTTGGTTTTTGATAAAATTGCCTATAAAAATGTAGTATCAAACGGTTTGGTTTTAGACAAAAATGGGCAAAAAATGTCCAAACGTTTAGGAAACGCCGTTGATCCGTTTACAACATTGGCAGAATATGGACCAGATGCCACACGTTGGTATATGATTTCAAATGCCAATCCTTGGGACAATTTGAAATTTGATATTGAAGGTGTTGCTGAGGTTCGTCGTAAATTCTT
This sequence comes from Flavobacterium sangjuense, assembly GCF_004797125.1. Taxonomy (NCBI): domain Bacteria; kingdom Pseudomonadati; phylum Bacteroidota; class Flavobacteriia; order Flavobacteriales; family Flavobacteriaceae; genus Flavobacterium; species Flavobacterium sangjuense. The sequence goes on along the minus strand of NZ_CP038810.1, from coordinate 575,035 downwards.
CGGTACTTTATATAATACGTATTCGTTTTTCTCGTTATATGCTAATATAGATGGTTTTAAATACGCTGAGGCGGAAATTCCGATAGAAGAAAGACCGGAAATTGACCGTTGGATTTTATCAGAATTACACACTTTGATAAAAGTGGTTGATGAAGCTTACGCCGATTACGAACCGACAAAAGCAGCTCGAGCGATTTCTGATTTCGTTCAGGAGAATTTGAGTAACTGGTACGTTCGTTTGTGCAGAAGGAGATTCTGGAAAGGCGAATACGAAAAAGATAAAATTGCGGCTTATCAAACACTGTATACTTGTTTGATTACAGTTGCAAAACTATCGGCACCAATCGCTCCGTTCTTTATGGATAAATTATACCGCGATTTAGTTAACACTACTAATAGTGAGGAATTTACCAGCGTTCACTTGGCAAAATTTCCTGTAATAGTTGAAAACTTTGTTGATAAATCACTCGAGAGCAAAATGATGAAAGCACAAACGGTTTCATCACTGGTTTTATCCCTTCGAAAAAAGGAAATGATAAAGGTGCGCCAACCGTTGCAAAAGGTTATGATTCCTATACTTGACGACAATCAGCGTGCTGAAATTGAGGCAGTTTCAGACCTGATAAAAGCCGAAGTTAACGTTAAAGAAATAGAACTTTTAGACGATGCATCAGGTGTTTTAGTGAAGCAAATTAAGCCAAATTTCAAAGCACTTGGACCACGTTTTGGTAAAGACATGGGGTTGATTGCCAAAGAGATACAAAATTTATCGGCAGAACAAATTAACGAATTAGACAGCAAAGGAAGCCTAACGCTTGTTATTTCAGGAAATAGTATAATTTTAACATCCGATGACGTTGAGATTTCCTCTCAGGATATTCCGGGTTGGTTAGTGGCAAATGCAAATGGCATAACTGTTGCGTTAGACATTACCTTAACGGAGGAATTGGTAAAAGAAGGAATCGCAAGAGAATTGGTTAACCGAATTCAAAACCTTAGAAAAGATTCAGGATTTGAAGTAACGGATAAAATTAAGGTTCATTTGCAGACAAGCAATGGTTTAGAAAAAGCAGTAGCTGCCAATGAGAATTATATCAAATCGGAAACACTAACAGAAACCCTAGTTTTTGTGGATGATTTGAACAACGGAACAGAAATAGAATTTGACGACATAAAAACAAGAATATTAATCTCAAAATAGCATAAAGATGGTAGAAGAAAAAATGAGATACTCAGATGCAGATTTAGCAGAGTTCAAAGAAATTATTATAAACAAAATGGAAAAGGCAAAAGTTGACTTAGAGTTGATAAAGAGTGCCTATATGAATGATTTAAACAACGGAACTGACGATACGTCACCAACGTTTAAAGCATTTGAAGAAGGCAGCGAAACAATGTCTAAAGAGGCGAACTCACAGTTAGCTATTCGTCAGGAGAAGTTTATCCGCGATTTGAAGAATGCACTTTTCCGTGTTGAAAATAAAACATATGGCGTTTGTAAAGTTACAGGAAAGCTAATTTCGAAAGAAAGACTGCGCGTTGTTCCTCACGCTACGATGAGTATTGAAGCAAAAAACCTGCAACGATAACAACTTTACTTTAATAAAAAAGCCCCGAATTATCGGGGCTTTTTTATTTATAAATTAATTTGACTTAATTGAGTCAGCGTAAAATTAGGACCATAACTGTATTGCGTTATTTTATTATCACCAATAACAATTAAATGGCTGTCTAAAGGAATAATGTCTTTTACATTTCCTTCATAGGTATTTTCTAAAGTAAGACCAGCGCTATTAGCCGCATTAAATACTTTTAAGCCATTATTCCCGCAACCAACATACAGTGCACCATTTTTAATTCCTAAGCCATAAGGTTCGTCAATCAGATACGTTGATAGTAATGTTGGAGCAGCGATGTCTGTAACATCGATAACATTAATCTGATCTTCGATTGCCCCACAGCTGGAACCGCCACGAACTGTAATATAAGCAGTGTCTTCATATACAACCACAGGATCGCAGGCTGTTGCATGAGAAAATCCAGAAACAAAATAAGGATTGAACTCATCGGTGGCATCAACCGTATACATTCCGGTAGTTGAACCTACAAATAATATATTTTTCTGGATAAACAGTGTTTCAAATTCTCCGCCTCCAAACCACATCGTCATATAAATTTCTTTGTCAAAAAAAGTAGTAAGAGGGTTCGTAATGTTGAAAACATTCAATTTATAAGAGTCAATAGTATAAAGCGCATTGTTTCTTATTTGGAAACGGGCATAAGAACCTCCAAGGCCAACATTCCCGTTGGACGCATCAAATGATGCCAAAGCACCTTCTGACATAACTATTTCCGGTGCTTCAGGTCTGTCTCTCATTTCAATCGCAAAACCTGTAATTATTTCGTCTCCGGTAGCAACAACGGTATAATCATAAAACTCTGCATCATCAGGAAAAACCGGACTAAAACCAATAGAATTTTCAACCGTTCTTACTAAGGTGATATCTTGAATATTACTTATGTCAAAAACCAATAAATCGACAAAGTTGTCTGCAAAAAGATAATCTCCTTTTACAGAAATATCATGAACGCCTTCAATATTTATAAATGCAATATTTACAGGTGCAGATGGATTGGTGTTGTTAAAAACATGAACGCCATGTTCTTTTGCAATGTAGAAAAGATAGTTTTCTGCAACATAAATTTTACCGTCAGAATTGGTTTGTCTAGCTGAGGTCACAGAGACATTCCCTCTAATTTCCGCTAACGATTTTAAAGTCGGAACCGCGAATTTTGCCTGTTCTTTCTGAGAATCATCAGAATCACATGAAGAGATAAGAATAGAAAAAACACAAGCAGCGATTAAATAAATTTTTTTCATAATCTGTTATTTTATTGGTTGGTTTCTTTTGGATGTAAAAAAACGAAATTGGTTGCTTTTGATGGTGAAGTTAACAAATCTTTTACTAACATTCATAAAATGTATAGAATGAGATTTATAACTAAAAAATATTCTGTCTTTTGTATAATAATATTACTATTTTTGCGCCATTAAAACCCTATAAATGTCCTTAAGAAATTCCATTTTAATCATTGCCATTATTTTATTGGTTGACCAATTCGTCAAAATTTATATCAAAACCAATTTCGTTTATGGCGAACCTGGACAAATTGATGTTACCAGTTGGTTTAAAATATTACTGATTGAAAATGAAGGAATGGCTTGGGGAACAAAAATCCCGGGAGCATATGGCAAATTAACACTAACTGTATTTAGAATCTTAGCAGTTTTTGGAATTGGTTATTGGTTGTATGACGCGAGCACAAAACACAGTTCTAATTATTTAATGGTGGCCATTTCTTTAATTTTTGCCGGTGCTGTTGGGAACATTATAGACTCTGTTTTTTACGGTGTTATTTTCGACAACAGCTACAATAACTTAGCAACTTTATTTGCCGAAAACCCATACGGAACTTGGTTTCATGGTAAAGTGGTCGACATGTTATATTTCCCAATTTTAGAAGGTCATTTTCCGGAATGGCTGCCTATTTGGGGCGGACAGCCATTCAAGTTTTTTAATGCTATTTTTAACATTGCCGATATGGCGATTTCAACAGGTGTTGGAATTTTGATAGTGTTTAACAAAAGAGCATTTGCTAAAAAGACATCTATTGGAACGAATAGCTAGTTGTAGGCGTTACGCAATAATCTAACCGAATATCGGTTGGAGAAACATCGTCAATAGTTTCTTCCGGTTCAAAAAAGGACAACCCAACTTTTATTACATCTTCAGGACATTTCGAAAGAAAGTTGTCGTAAAATCCTTTGCCATATCCTACTCTATTCCCCAGTTTGTCATACGCTAAAAGCGGAACAAAAACCACTTCAATCTTAGCGTTCGGAACTTCAATTCCATCAACAGGTTCGTAGATATTGTATTCGTTTTTTTGAAATTTAGTATTGTCGGTCAACAAATAATTGGTCATTTCAAGCGTGTCAAAATTGCTTTTGGCCACTACAATTTCCTTGTCTTTTCCTGCCAATATTTGAAGAACGAATTCTGTTTCTACTTCCTTTTGTTCTTCGATTGTCAGGAATAAATGAAAATAAGTTTTCTCCCAAATGTCTAGCTGCAACATCTTATTGGCTATTGCCAAACTCTTGTCTTCAATTTCGTCAGCCGATAATTCCTGACGCAAGGCTTTATACTTAGCTCTGAGTTCTTTTTTGTTCATACTTCAAAAGTACTTTAATTTTTATAACTTTGAAATCTGCGGTCTCCAATTCAAATTATAATGAGATTGCTTCGTGCCTTGCAATGACTATGGAAACTCCTTCTATCGAACTTCAAATACAAACGCTTCCGGACAATCCCGGCGTGTATCAGTATTATGATAAAGAAGGCAAAATCCTGTATGTTGGCAAAGCCAAAAACCTCAAAAAAAGAGTTGCTTCCTATTTCAACAAACTTCATGACAATGCCAAAACGAATGTCTTAGTCAGGAAGATCGTTACCATTAAACACATCGTCGTTTCTTCGGAGCAAGATGCCCTTTTACTGGAAAACAATCTGATAAAAAAACTTCAGCCACGCTATAATGTTTTGCTCCGCGATGATAAAACCTATCCTTGGATTTGCATCAAAAAAGAACCCTTTTCCCGAATATTCCCAACGCGGAGAATGACCAAAGACGGCTCGGAATATTTTGGTCCGTATACCAATTTCAAAACGGTAAATACTATTTTGGATTTGATTAAAGAATTGTATCCGTTGCGAACCTGTAATTACGATTTGAGCGAAAGCAACATCAAAGCGGGAAAATTCAAAGTGTGTTTGGAATATCATATCGGAAATTGCAAAGGCCCATGTGAAGGATTGGAAACCTTAGAAAACTATCAGAAACAAGTCGATGCGATTCGTCAAATTCTGAAAGGAAACTTTAAAGACAGCATGCGCGATTTCAAGAAACAGATGAACGATTATGCATCTGAAATGAAATTTGAAGCGGCACAAAAAATCAAGGAGAAAATTAATGTGCTTGAGAATTACCAATCTTATTCTCAAGTCTTGAATCCAAAAATTTCGAATATTGATGTGTTTTCAATTGTTTCCGATGAGACGATGGCGTATGTAAATTTTTTACAGATTTCACATGGCGCGATTATCAGGTCGTTTACTTTAGAACTCAAAAAGAAACTGGACGAAACCGATGAAGAATTATTAGAACTTGCGGTTGTTGAACTTCGGGAACGTTTTAACCTGACGTCAAAAGAAATTATCCTGCCGTTTGCTTTAGATTTTGGTTCTACAATAAAAGTTACGGTTCCGCAACTCGGAGACAAAAAACAGATATTAGACCTTTCTGAAAGAAATGCAAAATACCAACGATTAGAGCAACTGAAGCAAATCCAGATTGTAGATCCGGAACGCCACACCAACAGGATTATGGCGCAAATGCAAAAGGATTTAAGACTTTCGGTTGAGCCAAGGCATATAGAATGTTTTGACAACTCGAACATTCAGGGAACGAATCCGGTTTCGGCCTGTGTGGTTTTTAAAGATGGGAAACCGAGCAAAAAAGATTACCGTCATTTTAATATCAAAACTGTTGAAGGGCCAAATGATTTTGCTTCGATGGAAGAAGTGGTGTACAGAAGATACAAACGACTTTTGGATGAAAACCAGTCATTGCCACAATTGATTATTATTGATGGCGGGAAAGGACAATTGTCATCGGCATTGAAAAGCATAGATGATTTGGGATTACGTGGAAAAATAGCCATTATCGGAATAGCCAAACGATTGGAAGAATTGTTTTATCCTGGCGATTCTGTTCCGCTGTATTTGGATAAAAAATCGGAAACATTAAAAATCATTCAGCAATTGCGAAACGAAGCACACCGTTTTGGAATTACACATCATCGCGATAAGCGAAGTAAATCGGCATTAAATTCGACCATAGAACTGATTCCGGGAATTGGCGAAAAGACGATGCTCACGTTACTAAAACATTTCAAAAGTGTTAAAAGATTGAAATTAGCCACAGAAAAAGAAATTTCGGATGTTGTTGGAGTATCAAAAGCAAAAAAAATTTCCGACTTTTACAACATAAGTAAACCCTAAACCGTTTTATGAAAAAAATAATACTTGTTTTTATTGGTATTCTTTTCCTTCAGACTGTTGTTGCGCAAGACACTATTAAAAAGACCCGGCCAAAAATTGGTTTGGTGCTTAGCGGTGGTGGTGCCAAAGGATTTGCACATATTGGCGTCTTAAAAGTATTAGAACAGGCAGGCGTAAAAATCGATTATATTGGCGGTACAAGTATGGGCGCTGTTGTTGGTGGGTTATATGCTTCAGGTTATAATGCTACTCAAATAGATTCTATTTTTTACAATACCGACTTTGATCAATTGCTTCAGGACTATATTCCCCGTTCATCCAAAAACTTTTATGAAAAGCGCAACGATGAAATGTATGCGATTACGCTTCCTTTTAATAAACTCAAAATAGGTATTCCTATAGCGCTTTCTAAAGGAATGTATAATTATAATTTGTTGTCAAAACTTACGCATAATGTAAGGAACGTTAACGATTTTAATAAACTTCCCATTCCGTTTTTATGCGTTGCTACGGATATCGAAAAAGGCGAGCAAGTGGTTTTGCAAAATGGTTATTTGGCGCAGGCTATGTTAGCCAGTTCGGCTTTTCCTTCTTTATTTTCTCCTGTTGAAATTGACGGTAAACTTTTGATTGACGGAGGTGTTGTTAATAATTATCCTGTAGAAGAAATTCGGAAAATGGGAGCGGATATTATCATTGGCGTTGATGTACAAGACGATTTAAAAGACAGAAATTCGCTGAAAGATGCTACCCGGATTTTGGTTCAGATAACGAATCTGGACATGATAAAGGTGATGAAAGATAAAATAAAACTAACCGATATTTATATCAAACCTGATGTTTCTGATTATGGCGTAATTTCTTTTGACGAAGGCAGAGAAATTATTAAGAAAGGCGAAGTTGCGGCATTTGGGGTTTATGAACAAATTAAAAAACTTGGCGACACCGCCAATTACCACGTCAATTCAGAAAAAGTTAAAAAGGATTTTTTACAAATTAAAAATATTTCGATAAACAAATTGGACAATTATACCAGAGCCTATGTGATAGGGAAACTGCATTTTAAAAACGGAAGTAAAATAAGTTATGAAGATTTGAAAACGGGAATCAATAACATAAATGCAACTCAAAATTTTAGCAGAATTAGTTACACCATTGGGGCAAATCAAGACGAGGATGAATTAAAACTGAGTTTGACTGAGAATCCGACGAAAACCTTTTTGAAGTTTGGACTCCATTATGATGGCTTGTACAAAAGTGCTGTTTTGGCGAATATCACTCAAAAAAAATCACTATTTAAAAATGATGTGGCATCACTGGATGTTGGACTTGGAGATAATATTCGATACAATTTTGATTACTATATTGACAATGGTTTCTATTGGAGCTTTGGCTTCAAATCGCGCTATAATGCTTTCAACAAAAATGTAACTACCGATTTTAGAGATGGAGAATTGTTGACGCAATTGGGTTTAAACAGCATAAATATTGATTTTTCAGATTTAACCAATCAAGCCTATTTGCAAACGGTTTTTATCCAAAAGTTTTTAATTGGAGCCGGAGTAGAACATAAATATTTGAGAATAGAATCGGAAAATCTCGGACAAATTAATCCCATTTTTGAAAAAAGCAGCTATGCAAGTGTTTTTGGTTATATGAAATACGACTCTTTTGATAACAAACTATTTCCAAAAAAAGGATGGCTGTTTTGTGGAGATATTCAATCCTATTTTTATTCCTCTGATTATACTAACGAATTCAATCGCTATTCTATTGCCAAAGGCGAAATTGGAATTGTAAAATCTTTTTATAACAAGGTAACATTAAAAGTGCAGTCCGATGCCGGTTTTTTAATTGGTAAAGATAGCGTTCACTTTTTCGACTTTGTTTTAGGAGGTTATGGTTTTAATACAATTAATAATTTCAAACATTTTTATGGTTATGACTTTTTAAGTATATCAGCGGATAGTTATATTAAATCATGCTTCACTTTGGATTATGAGATTTACAAAAAGAACCACATAAATTTTGCAGCAAACTATGCAAATGTTGAAGACAAATTGTTCGAAAACGGGAATTGGCTGTCGAAACCAACATATACCGGTTATGCAATTGGCTATGCTTTAGAATCAGTTGTCGGACCAATCGAAATTAAATATTCATGGTCGCCGGAGCTGACAAAAGGATTTACTTATTTTAGCGTTGGCTTTTGGTTTTAAAAAACCGAAAAACATTTTTTATATATTTCACACATAAAAAACTATATTTGAAAGCTATTATTTTTTAACTAAAAAACCACAATATGTCTATTTGGAAAAGAAAACCCATGACGCTATTACTTGCTGAAGCGTCTGAATCTGAAAAAGGATTAAAAAGAACACTGACCGCCTGGTCACTTGTTGCCTTAGGAATTGGAGCAATCATCGGCGCTGGACTTTTTGTTAGAACAGCAACAGCCGCAGCTCAAAATGCCGGGCCATCAGTTACAATAGGATTTATTGTAGCAGCTGTTGGATGTGCTTTGGCAGGATTATGCTATGCAGAATTATCTTCTTCTATTCCTATTGCCGGAAGCGCTTATACTTATACTTATGCAACTATGGGTGAATTCCTTGCATGGATTATTGGTTGGGATTTAATATTAGAATATGCCGTTGGAGCCGCAACTGTTGGAATTGCGTGGAGTGAATATCTCAATAATCTGCTGGTCAATGTGCTCCATGTGAGCCCAATTCCGTATGAATATTGTCATTCACCTTTCCAAACATCATTAGATGGCGTTAACGGAATTATCAACCTACCGGCTTTGTTTATTGTTGCCGTAATCAGTTTACTTTTAATCAAAGGAACCCAGGAATCTGCTTTTGTAAACGGAATCATTGTAGTGGTAAAAGTGGCTATCGTAGTAATGATTATTGTTTTTGGCTGGAGTTTTATAGACGATGCCAATCACACTCCATATATTCCGGAACCGGGGATTTTTACTGATGAACATGGTGTAGGACATAGTTATGGTGGTATTTTGGGAATTCTTGGTGCCGCCGGAACAGTTTTCTTTGCTTTCATCGGATTTGATGCCGTGAGTACAGCCGCACAGGAAACTAAAAACCCTAAACGTGACATGCCAATTGGGATCTTAGGGTCATTAGCTATTTGTACCGTTTTATATATTCTTTTTGCACATGTGTTAACAGGTCTTGAAGATGTAGAATTTTTTAGAACCGGCGGAAAAGAAGCTTCTGTAGCCAATGCTATTGCTTCAGCGATGCCAGGATACGAATGGTTAGGTCAGTTTGTAACGGTGGCTATTTTGGCCGGTTTCTCTTCAGTAATTTTAGTAATGCTATTAGGCCAATCCAGAGTTTTCTACTCTATGGGTAAAGATGGTTTGTTGCCAAAAGCATTTAGCGATGTACATCCAAAATTCAAAACACCTTATAAAGCTAACTTAGTAATCTTAGTTATTGTTGGTCTCTTCGCTGCCTTTGTTCCTGGTGACATCGTAGGTGATATGACCAGTATCGGAACTTTGTTTGCATTCATATTAGTTTGTATTTCAGTTATTGTTTTAAGAAAAACAGAACCGGATATGAAGCGTGAATTCAAAACACCTTTTGTGCCTTTAGTGCCAATTCTAGGTATTGTTGTTTGTCTTGCCATGATTTATGGATTAGGTTGGACAAACTGGTTAAGACTTATCGGTTGGTTGGCTATCGGTTTTGTTGTTTATTTTGGCTATAGCAAGAAAAATAGCCGTTTGAATAATCCTAAAGAATAATTTAGTTTAAAATAAATTACAGAAGGATTAAAGGGTTCGCTCTTTAATCCTTTTTTGTTGCATTAAAAATTGATAATTATCATTTCTAAAAGTTATATTTTTCCGATATTTGTGTACATGAAAACTACTTGGAACAACTTATTGTCACATTTAAAATTCCTGATTAAAAGAAATCCGGAATGATTTAATGGTTTGTAAATCGTAAACAAATTATAAATCTAAAAATTAAGTTATGCCACTATATCATAAACTTGGCGATTTTCCACAAAAAAGACACACACAGTTTGAAAAACCAAACGGCGGTTTCTACTACGAACAGCTTTTTGGCACCGAAGGTTTTCACGGACATGCTTCGCTACTATATCATGTCCACAGACCAACACAAGTCAAGGAAATAACCAAATCATATTCAGTAGAACCAAAAATTGCTATTGGCAAAAACATAAAATCATTATTACTGAAAGGCTTTGAATTAAAGCCCGAAGATGATTTCCTGGATAGCCGAAAAGCCATGCTCGTCAATCGTGATTGTATTATCGGATTGGCAGCACCAAAAAATTCATTGACATCTTATTTCTATAAAAATGCTGATGCCGATGAAATGATTTTCATCCACAAAGGAAAAGGAAAACTTCGCACGATGATGGGAAATATCTCATTTGAATACGGAGATTATCTTATTATACCACGCGGAATGATTTACCAAATCGAATTCGAAAGCTCTGACAATCGCTTGTTTTATGTCGAGTCTTATACGCCCTTTTATACACCAAAAAGATATAAAAATGCATCGGGACAACATTTGGAACATTCACCTTTTTGCGAACGCGATTTCAAATTGCCAACCGAGTTAGAAACACACGATGAAAAAGGAGATTTCTTAATCAAAATCAAAAAGGAAGGCATGATACACGAAATGGTTTATGCTACGCATCCTTTTGACGTTGTTGGTTGGGATGGATACAATTTTCCATACGGATTCAGCATCCATAATTTTGAACCAATAACAGGTCGCGTACATCAGCCGCCACCAGTGCATCAAACATTTGAAACGGCAACTTTTGTAGTTTGTTCGTTTTGTCCAAGAGTTTATGATTACCATCCAAAAGCAATTCCGGCGCCATACAATCACAGCAATATTGACAGCGATGAGGTTTTGTATTATGTTGATGGCGATTTTATGTCGAGAAACAATATCGAGCAAGGTCATATTACGTTGCATCCAAAAGGAATTCCACATGGTCCAGCACCCGGCGCAATGGAACGAAGCATTGGTCAAACCGTAACACAAGAATTAGCCGTGATGGTGGATACGTTCCGCCCATTGATGGTAACCGAAGAAGCCATGGGATTAGACGATGGACAATATTATAAATCTTGGGTAGAGTAATTAGGAGCTATTTCCCGCTTTCCGCGCTACACGGTAGCTTGCTTCAATCGGGGCTAAAAAAACAAACATAAACACAACTTTTCTTAAAATAGAAACATTATGTCAAAAGAAATAAAATCCGTTGATTACGGACTCGAAAAAATATTTGAAGGGGCACAGGATTTCCTTCCGCTTTTAGGAACAGATTACGTAGAATTTTACGTTGGCAACGCCAAACAGGCAGCACACTTTTACAAAACAGCTTTCGGATTTCAATCACATGCCTACGCAGGATTAGAAACCGGAATGAAAGACAGAGCGTCTTATGTTTTGAAGCAGGATAAAATCCGTTTGGTACTAACAACAGCTTTGAAAAGCGATTCACCTATTGGGGAACACGTTAAAAAACATGGAGATGGTGTGAAAATTGTAGCGCTTTGGGTTGAAGATGCGCGTTCGGCATTTGAAGAAACTACAAAACGTGGCGCCAGAGTATTTATGGAACCAACGGTTGAAACAGACGAACACGGTGAAGTAGTTCGAGCAGGAATTTTCACTTATGGCGAAACGGTTCACATGTTTGTGGAGCGTATAAATTACAAAGGAGCCTTTTTACCAGGCTACAAAGAATGGAAGTCTGATTATAATCCGGCACCCGTTGGTTTAAAATATGTGGACCACATGGTTGGAAATGTAGGCTGGAATGAAATGAACATTTGGGTAAAATGGTACGAAGATGTGATGGGATTTGTAAACTTCCTTTCGTTTGATGACAAACAAATCACTACCGAATATTCGGCATTGATGTCAAAAGTAATGAGCAACGGCAACGGAAGAATTAAATTCCCAATCAACGAACCCGCAGAAGGAAAGAAACGTTCCCAAATTGAAGAATATTTAGATTTCTATGAAGGTTCTGGCGTGCAACACATCGCAGTTGCCACTGATGACATCATTAAAACAATTGCCGACATGCGTTCAAGAGGTATTGAATTCCTTAGCACGCCACCACAAGCTTATTATGATGCTATTCCGGAACGTTTAAAAGATCATATGCATAAGTTCAAAGAAGATATCAAAGAACTTCAAAAATTAGGGATTATGATTGACGCTGATGACGAAGGTTATTTGCTACAAATATTCACCAAACCTATCGAAGACAGACCAACACTATTTTTTGAAATCATTCAAAGAATGGGAGCCAGAGGTTTTGGTGCCGGAAATTTCAAAGCATTATTTGAATCAATCGAAAGAGAACAAATGCTACGAGGAACTTTGTAAAAGTCAAATTTCTTTGAATTTTATTTAAAAAATAACCAGCAAAATAGCTATTCCTTATTAATTAATTGTTAAAGTTGACAAATCACTTGGAATTCTGCAATGAATTGAGTTATATTTGCACCATCAAAAAAACGAGGAGTGGTTTCCTCTAATTTTTGGATAAATTTTCATAATTTATAGTTTTTTGGTTGGTTAATAGCATAAAAACTCGGTCATTAATTTGACTGGGTTTTTTTGTTTTAATACATTTGGAACAGAAATTGCAATCGCAGTATAAAAATAACCCCAAACATGAAAAAGTATTTTCTATTATTATTGGTTTTTATAACTGTAAGTTTCGATTCTCAAAAGCCCGATGCCTATGATTCAGGGGAATGGTTTAAATTCAGAATCCATTACGGGTTTGTAAATGCGGGCTATGCTACTCTAGAAGTAAAGGAAGCTCTCAAAGGCAATAAAAAAATATACCATGCCATCGGTAAAGGATATACAGTCGGAATGTCACGTTTTTTCTTTAAGGTAGATGACAACTATGAAAGTTATTTTGATAAAGTTACTAACAAACCTTTTCAATTTATTAGAAAAATTGATGAAGGAGGTTACACTAAAAATCAGGAAGGTTTTTTTAATCAGGATGTCAATAAGGTTTTGGTAAAAGATTATAAAAAAAATACAGAGAAGACCTTTTCAGTTACCGAAAACGTTCAGGATATAATTTCAACATTTTACTTTTTAAGAAACCATCCAAACATTGATAAACTCAAAGTTGGAGAATCGATTGTAGTAGATATGTTTTTTGATGATGAAGTATTTAAGTTTAAGTTAAAATTCATAGGCAGAGAAAATTTAAAAACTAAATTTGGAACCGCATCAACCATGATGTTTAGACCTATTGTACAGTCGGGAAGAGTGTTCAAAGAAGAAGAAAGTCTTACAGTTTGGATTTCAGATGATGAAAACAAAATTCCGTTGCGAATAAAAGCCAGCTTAGCCGTTGGATCTATAAAAGCAGATTTAGAAAGTTATAAAGGATTAAAAAATCCATTTATGGTTAAATTAAAATAATTAATGAATACTAAAACAAATTCAGACGCAATATTAGAAGCATTAGAACAAAAATTTGATGCCATAAATCAAAAAACCGAGACACATCTTGAAGGTTTACTCTGGGCAAAGCCAATAACCTACTGGGATTATATTCAAACGGATGCTTTACTGAATTTGCAAACACAAAGAACCGTTCTTCCCGATGAAATGGTTTTTATCATGTATCATCAGGTTAATGAATTGCTGTTCAAAATGATACTTTGGGAAATCAACCAACTGTGTCATACCGATAAACCCAAAACAGATTTCTTTACTGAAAAACTACGCCGAATCAGCCGCTATTTTGATATGTTGACGACTTCTTTCGACATCATGGGTGACGGAATGGAAGTAGAACAATACATGAAATTCAGAAATACTTTAACTCCGGCAAGTGGATTTCAAAGCGCTCAATACAGACTAATCGAATTTTCATCAACAGATTTGATAAACCTAATTGATTATCGTTTCAGAGCAAACATCGACAGAAATACACCTTATTCTCACGCACTTGAACATTTGTATTGGCAAGCTGCCGGGAAAGACCACACAACAGGTGAAAAATCATTTTTGATTTTAGAATTCGAAAGAAAATATCGTGAAGAATTTCTTCGCTATATGGAAGAGTACAACACTATTAATATTTGGCAAAAATTCAAGCAATTGCCTGAAAAAGACCAAAAAGATAGCGAACTTGTAAAAGCGATGCGTCATTATGACCATACAGTAAACATCACTTGGGTAATGGGACATTTGAATGCTGCCAGAAAATATATTGACAGCGGAAAAGGTTCGGGCGAAGCAACCGGAGGAAGCGATTGGAAAAAATACATGCATCCAAAATACCAACGCAGAATATTTTTCCCTGAATTATGGAGCGAAGAAGAATTAAAAAACTGGGGCGAAGGTGCATAGGTAAGTATGATGTCAAAAATATTTCAAAAAGTATTTCTCGTTTTTCTTCTTTCAACATTTATAATCTCATGTAATAAAGCCAAAGAAGAAGAAATTACGGTTCCAAAAGCCAAACCAAAATTGGTTGAATTCGGATTCAATATACACGATTTTAACATAGTGAATGACACTATAAAATCAGGTGATACTTTTGGAAGTTTGTTAGAAAAACAAAACCTAAACGGAAAGGAAGTTTACGATATTGTAGCCAAAGTAAAAGACACTTTTGATGTTAGAAGCATCCGAAAAGGAAAACCATTTACCATTCTCAGAAGCAAAGACAAAACCAATAAAATTCAGGTTTTTATATACCAACCGGACCGATTGAATTTTTATGTGATTGATTTCAGAGATTCAATAGTAGCTCATAAAAAAGCAAGACCATTAACCTATAAAACACGGACAATTGCAGGGGCATTAAACGGTTCGCTTTCTGAAACTCTTGGAAATCTTAAAGTTGATCCAGCATTGGCTTCAAGGATTGCAAAAATTTATGCCTGGTCGATTGACTTTTTCAAATTAAAAAAAGGAGATAAGTTTGCCTTAAAGTTTACAGAAAGATACATCAATGATACGATTTATGATGGTGTAGATAGTTTGAAAGCTTCCTTTTTTGAATACAAAGGAAAGAAAGTATATGCTTTCCCTTTTGCTCCGGATACCAATACCAAAAAGCAGCAATACTTTGATGAAGAAGGGAAAACATTGAAAAACTTTTTTCTAAAAGCACCATTGAAATTCGTAAACATCACTTCCAGATACACTAAAAACAGATTCCATCCTGTTCAAAAAAGATGGAAAGCTCACAACGGAACAGATTATGCGGCACCAACAGGAACGCCAATTATGTCAACCGCCGCCGGATTTGTTGAGCAGGCAGGTTACACTACAGGGAATGGAAATTTTGTCAAAGTAAAACACGACAGAACCTATGCAACGCAATATTTACACATGTCAAAAATATTAGTCAGACGTGGTCAAAGAGTAACGCAAGGTCAGGTTATTGGAAAAGTAGGAAGCACAGGCTTAGCAACCGGTCCACATGTTTGCTATCGTTTTTGGAAAAATGGTGTGCAGGTTGATGCCTTACGATTGAAATTGCCAACATCTACTCCAATGGATTCAAAGTATAGACAAAAATATATGGAATACATGAATCCGCTAAAAAGAGAATTAGATAGTGTTTCCGACGCTTCCATAAAATAATTTTCCAACTACAACGTTAGCGTAAAAGATTACTAAATTTTATACCAATCATATTTGTAAATTTGTCATTTAAAATCTTTAAAATGACTTTACCAAATATAAATCCGACAAGCACAAAAGCCTGGGAAAAACTCAATCAGCACTACGCTCAACTGAAGCATGTTTCCATGACGGAAATGTTTGCCATTGATACATCAAGAGCAGAGAAGTTCCACATCCAATGGAATGATTTCTTAGTTGATTATTCTAAAAATATTATCAATCAGGAAACGCTGACGTTACTTCAGGATTTAGCTAAAGAAGTAAATTTAAAATCAGCAATTGATAGTTGTTTTTCTGGAGAAAACATAAACCAAACAGAAGATAGAGCAGTACTTCACACCGCTTTGCGTGCACCACAAAACGCAACGGTTTTGGTTAATGGTCAAAATGTACTTCCCGAAATTTTTGAAGTAAAAAATAAAATAAAAGGTTTCAGTAACGAAGTCATCTCTGGAGCAAGAAAAGGATTTACAGGCAAAGCATTTACTGATGTTGTCAATATCGGAATTGGCGGTTCAGATCTTGGTCCGGCTATGGTTGTAGAAGCGTTGCAATTCTATAAAAACCATTTGAATGTTCATTTTGTTTCTAATGTTGATGGCGATCACGTAAACGAAATCATTAAAAAATTAAATCCCGAAACGACACTTTTTGTAATCGTTTCCAAGACTTTTACAACTCAGGAAACGTTAACCAATTCAGAAACCATCAGAACCTGGTTTTTGAAATCGGCAAAGCATGAAGATGTCGCCAAACACTTTGTGGCTGTTTCAACAAATATTCAAAAAGTTACTGATTTCGGAATTAACCCAAATAACATTTTCCCAATGTGGGATTGGGTTGGCGGACGATTTTCACTTTGGAGTGCTGTTGGTTTGTCTATCAGTTTAGCGGTTGGATTTGACAATTTTGATGACTTGCTGAAAGGAGCAAACGAAATGGATGAACATTTCAAAACGACTGATTTCGAAGAAAATATTCCGGTTGTTTTAGCTTTGTTAAGCATTTGGTATAACAACTTTTTTGGAGCCGAAAGCGAAGCCTTAATTCCATACACACAATATTTACAAAAGCTTGCGCCATACTTGCAGCAAGGTATTATGGAAAGCAACGGGAAAAGCGTTGGACGTGATGGGAAACCGGTAAATTATCAAACAGGAACAATCATTTGGGGCGAACCTGGAACCAATTCACAACACGCATTCTTTCAATTAATTCACCAAGGAACAAAATTAATTCCAACTGATTTTATTGGATTTGTAAAACCACTTTACGGAAACCAAGATCATCACGACAAGTTGATGTCTAATTTTTTTGCACAAACAGAAGCGTTGTTAAACGGTAAAACCGAAGCCCAAGTCAAAGCCGAATTCGAAAAGCAAAACATAAGTGGAGAAAAAGCGGCATTCTTGCTTCCATTCAAGGTTTTTACAGGCAATAAGCCAACAAATACTTTTTTAATAGAAAAACTCACGCCAAAAACTTTGGGTTCTTTAATCGCGCTGTATGAGCATAAAATATTTGTTCAGGGAATTATCTGGAACATTTTTAGTTATGATCAATGGGGCGTTGAATTAGGGAAACAATTAGCCAATTCTATTTTGGATGAAATACATGATTTAAAAGTGAAACAGCACGACAGTTCCACCGAATTTTTGCTCAGCCACTTCCTGAAAAACAAATAATTATCAAAAAAACGGTCTCGTTATTTATAACTAGACCGTTTTTTTATGCCTTTTTCGTTATATTTGTTACTCTAAAAAATAAAACGATGTACACTTTTGTTCAAAAATTCCATTCAGGCTGGGCTTATTTAGCTTTGTTATTATTAGTTTTTGCAGTGGTAAATTCATTCCTTGGAAAATCTTCTAAAAGAGAATTTACAGCTAAAGACAGAAGAATTGCCTTGTTTGGACTTATTGCAACACACATACAATTAGTTGTTGGTTTGATTTTATATTTTGTGTCACCGCTTGGCTCAGCCTCAATTGGACAAATGGCAGAATCAGATGTAAGACTGACTTGGTTGGAACACCCATTAATTAATATTATCGCGATTATCTTAATAACTGTTGGTTGGTCAAAACATAAAAAAGCAGCCACCAGCGAAGCAAAATTTAATAGTATTTTCATATTCTACGGTTTAGGATTATTGCTTATTCTGAGTAGAATACCATGGAAGTTGTGGTTTTAAAAAAGTAAAACTAAAAGTCCTGAAAAGGACTTTTTTTATCAAGGTACGCTTTTTGTAATCAAGCCCTCAAATTAAAATGCCACTTATGAATAAAAAGATATTTATACTGTTTTTTGTACTGTTTACTTCTTTATTTACAAGTATTTCAGCCCAAAGCAAGCATCACAAAAAAGCTAAAAGCAAAGCAAAAACAGCCAAAATTACTGAAACCAAAGAGCCGGAAAAAGTTGCCGCCGCTGTCAAAGTTGACACCTCTAAATTTAAAACAATTTTAGAAATAGATTCTTTAGACTTTTACCTTGCCAATTCAAAGTTAAAGCTACTCAAGAAAAATGCACACGCTTCTTATTATCACAATAAATTTAACGGAAGGCGAACCGCAAGCGGAAAGAAATTTGACAATGACGGTTACACAGCAGCTCATAAAAAACTACCTTTTGGAACAAGGCTAAAAGTGACCAATGAAGCCAATGGAAAATCAGTAATAGTTGAGGTTACTGACCGCGGACCTTTTTCAAAAGCACGTGAAATAGATTTAAGCAGAAGAGCCTTTATGGACATCACTTCTAACAAAAATTCAGGAGTCGTAATCGTAACTATAGAAGAAGTGATTCAGCCAAAATAATTACCAGCTTTTAAAGGGTTTTACACTTAAATAGGCGTTATAAAAACGTTCGTCATTAGTGACTTCTTTACCTAGCCAACTTGGTTTTTTAAAAATTTCATCTTCGGATTGCAATTCGATTTCGGCAACAATCAAACCTTCATTTTCTCCGGCAAAAACATCAACTTCATACATGTGATTTCCCACTTTTACTTCGTGGCGAATCTTGTCAATAGTGCCGCTTTCGCAAATAGTCAATAGCTTTTCAGCATCTTGTAACGGAATCTCAGTTTCCCATTCCAAGCGGGTTGTGCCTGTTGCGTTTCCTTTTCCTTTGATTGTTAGGAACCCTTTTTCTTCTTTAATTCTGATGCGAACGGTTCGCTCAGGATTCGAATTCAAATACGCCTGAACGATTCTTTTTTTGGCGAAAGCCTCATTTATAAAATCATCCGAAAGCACTAAAAATTTACGCTCTATTTCTATCATTTGTAATGAATAAGTAGCTAAAGATATTATAAATTTGTGATATGGCTGAACCAATTTCATACAGAAAAATTATTCATATCGACATGGACGCTTTTTATGCTTCTGTTGAGCAAATGGATAATCCCGAGTTGAAAGGAAAGCCTTTGGCTGTTGGTGGAAGCGAAACGAGAGGCGTTGTTTCGGCAGCAAGTTATGAAGCCCGGAAATTTGGTGTGAGAAGTGCGATGAGCGGTGTTCAGGCCAAAAGAAATTGTCCAGACCTGATTTTCGTCCGACCAAGATTTGACCGTTACAAAGAAATTTCAAAACAAATTCGAAAGATATTTCATGATTATACCGATTTGGTTGAACCCTTATCTTTAGATGAAGCCTATCTCGATGTTACCCAAAACAAAAAAGGAAATCCAAGCGCGTCATTAATTGCACAGGAAATCAGAAAGCGAATATTTGAAGAAGTCGGAATTACCGCTTCTGCCGGAATTTCAGTCAATAAATTCGTAGCAAAAGTAGCGAGCGATTATAACAAACCCAACGGACAAAAAACGGTAAACCCGGAAGAAGTAGAACCTTTTCTGGAAAATTTAGACATTAAAAAATTCTATGGAGTTGGTAAGGTAACGGCTGACAGGATGTATCATTTGGGTATTTTTACAGGGAAAGATTTGAAATCAAAATCAGCCGAATTTTTAGAGGAACACTTCAATAAAAGTGGGTTGTATTATTATAATATTGTCCGCGGTATCCATAACAGTCAGGTAAAACCCAATCGAATTACAAAATCGGTTGCTGCCGAACATACGTTTAATGAAAACCTCACTTCGGAAATCTTTATGATTGAAAAGCTGGAACGCATTGCTTCGGAACTCGAAAACCGCTTGAAGAAATATAACATTTCAGGGAAAACGATAACGCTCAAAATCAAATACAGCGATTTTACAACACAAACCAGAAGTAAAACCCTGCCTTACTTTATTTCTGATAAAGGGTTGATTCTGGAGACTGCAAAAGAGCTATTGTATCAGGAACGAATGAAAGAATCCGTTCGGTTGCTCGGAATTTCGTTAAACAATTTAAATACTGAAATTAAAAAAACGGTTGTGGTACAATTGCGGTTTGAGTTTTAAGCATAAAAAAAGCTGCCAAACGGCAGCTTTTTTGTTTTTATCAGATGAGATTATTTTCTGTTAAGTTTAGAAAGCAATCGTAAGAATTCTATATATAACCAAACAAGAGTAATCATTAATCCCATAGCGCCATACCATTCCATGTATTTCGGCATTTTTTGTTGTACACCTTTTTCAATTTGGTCAAAGTCCAGGAATAAATTTAATGCCGCAATAACAATCACAAAAGCACTAATTCCGATACTCATCATTGAATTTCCATAATGAACCGGTTGGAAACTTGTAAACATAGATAACAACCATGAGAACAAATAATAAGTTGCAATTGCCAATGTAGCGGCAAAAACTACCGATTTAAATTTCTCGGTAACTTTTACAATTTCATATTTATAAAGTCCAAAACAAACCATAAACGTTACGAAAGTGCAACTAACAGCCTGTATCACAATTCCCGGATGCATTACTTCAAAAATGGCTGAAATTCCACCAATAAAAAGGCCTTCAAAAATTGCATAACCAGGCGCTAAAAATCCTGAATATTGTGGTTTGAATACAGCAATAAGCACTAAAATAAAACCAACAATAGCGCCGCCAATTGCAAAAACAATTGGATTTGCCATTGACCATGTTATTGCAGCACTTGCAATTAATAAAATCAACATTAGGAAACTTTTATTGATAGTTCCTGAAACTGTCATCGTTTCATTACGGTCAATAATAACAGCATCATGTGTAACAACATCGTCATTTTCTTTAAACGATTTTGTTTTAAAAAACGGATTGTTTGAATTCATAATAATATTTTTAAAAAAGTAAATTTAACTATTCTATTTCAGATACACGCAGCGTATTTACCATTCCTTTAGCGACAACCGGCATAGCTGCAAGGTTGATAAGCATGTCGCCTTTTTTTACGTATCCTTTTTCTTTTGCAATTTCATTCACATCACCAACAGTATCATCGGTGCTTACAAATTTGTCATAAAAGAACGCATTAACGCCCCAAAGTAGACTCAATTGCGTCAAAATTCTCCTGTTAGAAGTGTACACTAAAATATGTGATTTTGGTCTCCAGGCCGAAATTTGGAAAGCAGTATAACCACTATTAGTCAACGTAGAAATTGCTTTTGCCTTAATCTCATTAGCCATAATCGCCGCGTGATAACAAATCGATTTTGTGATAAAACGTTTTGTTCTAACATGAGGCGGATTTTGAGGTACAATTATCAATGGAGAATCTTCAACAGCTTCAATAATTTGCGTCATTTTTTCGATTACTTCTACGGGATAATTTCCAACCGATGTTTCTCCCGAAAGCATCACCGCGTCAGCACCATCCATAACAGAATTCGCTACGTCATTTACTTCGGCACGCGTTGGCGTTAAACTCGTAATCATCGTTTCCATCATTTGTGTTGCCACAATTACCGGAATACGGGCAGTTTTTGCTCTGTGAATTAATTTTTTTTGAATTAACGGAACTTCATGTGCCGGAATTTCCACACCCAAATCACCACGGGCAACCATCAATCCGTCACAAAACGCAACGATTTTATCAATGTTTTCTACAGCTTCCGGTTTTTCAATTTTGGCAACAATCGGAATTTTATATGAAGAATTTTTCGCAATCAAATCCTGTAATTCTTCCAAATCTTTTGGAGTTCTAACAAAGGAAAGTGCAATCCAATCTACTTGTTGTTCGATGGCAAACAGCGCATCTTTGATGTCTTTTTTGGTCAAAGCCGGAAGCGACACTTTTGTGTTTGGAAGATTAACTCCTTTTTTTGATTTTAACGGTCCGCCTTGAATTACTTTACAAACAACTTCTGTTTCACCATTTGTTTCCAAGGCTTCAAACATTAGTTTTCCATCATCTAAAAGAATAAATTCACCCGGATTTACATCACGTGGAAATTCTTTATAATTCATGTAAACACGTTCTTTTGTTCCCGGAACATCTTCGGCAGTTTGAAAAGTGATGATATCACCTGGGTTAACGACCACATCTTCTTTCATCACACCAACGCGAAGTTTTGGACCTTGTAAATCGGCTAAAATTGCAGTGGTGTATCCAAATTCATCGTTCAAACCTCTAATGATATCTATTCTTTCTTTTACATCGGCGTAATCGGCGTGAGAAAAATTAACACGAAACACATTTACTCCAGCGTCAATCATTTTCTTAATCACTTCCTTCGAACTACATGCGGGACCAAGTGTGGCAACGATTTTGGTTTTTTTTCTAGTTGGCATTATACTTAAAAAATTAAATTATTTTTTGATTTTATTTTTTCTACTTCTACAGCGTAAACAGTGCTTACCCTATCTATTTTTTTAATACTATTTGTAATTTTTGCCACATCTATTTTGACTTCACCATTTTCGATTTTTAAAAAATAATCTACTTTTTTAAACTCGGGAATCAAATAAATTTTTGTCGAAAATTTGTTGTTGCTTTCGGCAAATAACCCTTGATTGCTATTTTGTGAAGGGACAAAAACATCATTTTGATTTTGAACTAAATTCCACGAAATATCTTTTGAATCTTCAAAAACAAATCTCGTAAACTGTGTTTCACCTTCTTTATTGCTAATTTGAATATTACAATTGCCTTTTTTGAGATTAATTGGCAAATTTTGATTGATATAATATGCCAATCGATAATCTTCTAAAGTGGAATGTATCGCAATTAACTGATAATCTATTTCGTCAAACTCTTCAAGATGCAATTTGTGAACAGCCATAAATTAGCAAAATTAGATGTAAATATAGTTTATCTGTAACAGATTTCCACACACAAAAGTTTAGCTTAACGATATTTTATGAACTCTAACGTTGTAGCTTTTTAAGAATCTGCATTATTTATTGTCAATTTTTTCCTGAAATGCAAAATAAGCGCGTTGTGCTGCTTTTTCTTCGGCTTTCTTTTTTGATGTTGCTCTGGCTTTGGCAATTACTTTATTATCAATACTAAGCTTAACGCCAAAATATTTTTGCCCATCGTTTCCGTTGTCATCAAAAACATCAAAAAAGAATGATTTTTTTTCTTTTTGACACCATTCAATCAGCAGGCTTTTGTAACTAATAACTTTTCCTTCGAGTTTGGCAATGTCAACATACGGAATGATGACGCTTTTTTGGATAAACTTTTCGCAATAATCATAGCCTTTATCAAGGAAAATGGCACCAACCAATGCTTCAAAAATATTTCCGTGTATGTTTTCGCCAAAGTGTTGTGTAGGCACTTTACTTTCGACAAATCGGATTAAGTTTAAGTCCCTTCCCAATTCATTTAAATGTTCCCGACTCACAATTTTGGAGCGCATTTTGGTCAAATAACCTTCATCGCCGGCAGGAGCTTTATTGTAAAGATGTGCAGCAATTACGGCACTTAACATAGCATCGCCCAAAAATTCCAAGCGCTCATAATTCATCGGATTTCCTTTTAAATCCATTTGATTTGTGGAGCGATGGGTGAAGGCTTTTTGGTAATAAATAATAGATTGGGGTTTGAAACCTATTATAGTTTGAATTTCGTTAAAAAAAATCCCGTCCTCTTTTGAACGGGATTTTTGAAATATATTTTTTAGAATTTTCATCTAGTAATTAAGCTTCAATTTTTTTGAATAAAACGCAAGCGTTGTGCCCACCAAATCCAAAAGTATTACTCATCGCTACATTGATTTCTCTTTTTTGAGCTTTGTTCAATGTTAAATTCAAACTTGGATCAATATTCTCATCCACAACAGTGTGGTTAATTGTTGGAGGAACAATGCTGTGTTTCATTGCCAAAATAGAAGCAATCGCTTCAATCGCACCAGCTGCACCAAGTAAATGACCAGTCATTGATTTGGTAGAATTGATATTGATAGTTTTAGCGTGATCTCCAAAAACAGCACTTATCGCTTTTAATTCGGCAACATCACCAAGTGGCGTTGAGGTTCCGTGTGTATTGATGTGGTCAACTTGCTCCGGTTTCATTCCGGCATCGCGAAGCGTATTATTCATAACTGCGATAACGCCAATTCCTTCCGGATGTGGAGCAGTTAAGTGATATGCATCAGATGACATTCCGCCGCCACCAATTTCACAATAGATATTAGCACCACGTGCTTTTGCGTGTTCGTATTCTTCTAAAACTAATGCGCCGGCACCTTCACCAAGCACAAATCCGTCACGGGTTGCATCAAAAGGTCTTGAAGCAGTTTCCGGACTATCGTTTCTTGTTGATAAGGCTTGCATCGAATTAAATCCACCCATTCCGGCAATAGTAACTGCAGCTTCTGAACCACCGGAAATAATGACGTCACACATTCCTAAACGGATGTAATTGAACGCATCAATCATGGCATTGGCAGAAGAAGCACAAGCAGAAACAGTAGTATAATTTGGACCCATAAAACCATTTCGCATCGAAATGTGAGCAGGAGCAATGTCGGCAATCATTTTTGGAATAAAGAAAGGATTGAAACGCGGCGTTCCGTCGCCTTGTGCATAGCTGATTACTTCTTCCTGAAAAGTTTCTAATCCGCCAATTCCCGCACCCCAAATCACACCAACTCTTTGTTTGTCGACATTAGTATCCGTAATTCCGGCATCTGCAATGGCTTCCTGACTTGCTGCAACAGCATATTGGGCAAATTTGTCCATTCTTCTTGCCTCTTTGCGATCCATATAATCTTCAATGTTGAAGTTTTTGACTTCGCAGGCAAATTTAGTCTTATGCTTTTCGGTATCGTAATAAGTAATTGGAGCAGCACCACTAACGCCATTTATCAAGGCTTTCCAGTATTCTTCGATGGAATTCCCAATTGGTGTTATTGCGCCCAAACCGGTTACTACAACTCGTTTTAATGTCATAATTTATTTTTTACAATTGTATTTAAACAAATAATACCCATGTTTTCTTCAAATATAATCATTAAAGAGACAAGGGTATTTCAATATTTTTGAGATTGGATGTCAATCAGTTTTACTCTTTTCAGTAAAAATAATAAAAATCCGTGAAACTAGTTCAAGTCTCACGGATTAGTAATTATTATTTTTTTGCTTCTTCGATGTAAGAAATGGCTTGACCTACAGTAGCAATGTTTTCAGCTTGGTCGTCTGGAATCTGAATATCAAATTCTTTTTCGAACTCCATAATCAATTCAACAGTGTCTAATGAATCAGCTCCTAAATCATTTGTGAAGCTAGCTTCTGTTACAACTTCGTTTTCATCAACGCCTAATTTGTCTACAATAATCGCTTTAACTCTTGATGCAATGTCTGACATAATTTCTAATTTTAATTTTTAATTTGTTGGCAAAAATAAAAAACTTTATCTTAAAACAACATTTTTGTTAGTAAATGTACCACGAAAATAAAAAATTTATTTCATTATCTTGTCATATCATGGTTTTAATTCGAGTATTTATTCTTTTTTTTGTGCTGTAATTTTATTTTCAAATGAGAAAGATTTTGCTTTTTGCTTCAGGCACTGGTTCCAATGTGGAAAATATTATTCAATACTTCAAAAACCACCATGATATTATCGTAGTCGGCGTCTTCACTAACAATCCACATGCCAAAGTTTTAGACAAAGCAAAAAAGCATAATGTCCCAACACTTATCTTCAATAGAGAAGAACTTTCAGAAGGATTTGTTTTGGATAAAATTATAGGAATCAAACCCGACTTGATTGTGCTGGCAGGTTTTCTTTGGAAAATGCCCGAAGAAATTGTGGCAGCTTATCCAAATAAAATTATCAATATTCATCCGGCATTGTTGCCAAAATATGGTGGAAAAGGAATGTATGGTATGAAAGTGCATCAAACCGTTTTGGATAATAAAGAAAAAGAAACCGGAATCACCATTCATTATGTCAACGAACATTATGATGAAGGCGAATTCATTTTTCAGCAAAAGATAAACATCGAAGATTGCGCTTCTGCAGATGAAATAGCCAACAAAATTCACGAATTAGAACACAAGCATTTCCCGGAAATTATTGAAAAACTTTTAACTAAATAATTGTCACACCAAGTCCACATATACACAGACGGCGCAGCCAAAGGGAATCCCGGAAACGGAGGTTATGGCGTTGTGATGGAATTGGTCGGGACAACTTATAAAAAAGAATTTTACGAAGGTTTTCGGTATACGACAAATAACCGAATGGAATTACTTGCCGTAATCGTTGGCTTGGAAAAAATAACAAAACCCAACATGAAAGTCTTGGTTATTTCCGATTCGAAATATGTGGTTGATGCTGTAGAGAAAAAATGGGTTTTTGGCTGGGAGAAAAAAGGGTTCAAAGACAAAAAGAATCCTGACTTATGGATGCGTTTTCTAAAAATTTACCGTCAGCATCAAGTCGATTTTAAATGGATTAAAGGACATAACAATCATCCGCAAAACGAGCGTTGTGATGAATTGGCCGTAATGGCTTCAGGTTTACCCAATTTATCTGTCGATACTTTTTATGAAAAGGAAGAGCAAAAGTTGTTGTAAAAACTTTGCGGCTTTGAAACTTTGTAACTCTGAAACTAAAGTTTATCTTTGCGCCTTTAATTTGAGATTACTTCGAAATCTCGCAATGACAATTTAATGAACAAACTTTTAATAGTAGGAACAGTTGCTTTTGACGCTATCGAAACGCCTTTTGGAAAAACAGATAAAATTTTAGGTGGAGCAGGAACGTTTATCGGACTTTCAGCTTCTCATTTTAAACTTCAGTCAGCTATTGTTTCGGTTGTTGGGGATGATTTTCCACAAGAATATTTAGATTTATTAACGTCAAGAAACATTGATATTTCAGGATTAGAAGTTGTTAAGGGCGGAAAAACTTTCTTTTGGAGCGGTCGTTATCATAACGATATGAACTCGAGAGATACATTGGCTACAGAATTAAATGTGTTAGCAGATTTCAATCCGATTGTTCCTGAAAATTTTAAAGATGCTGATGTTGTGATGTTAGGGAACTTACATCCAATTGTACAAACCGGCGTTTTGAACCAAATGACACAAAAACCAAAACTAGTTGTATTGGATACAATGAACTTCTGGATGGATTGTGCTTTACCTGAATTATTAGATGTAATCAAACGTGTTGATGTAATTACAATCAACGATGAAGAAGCGCGTCAATTGTCGGGAGAATATTCATTGGTGAAAGCGGCAAAAAAAATTCACACTATGGGGCCAAAATATGTAGTGATTAAAAAAGGAGAACACGGTGCGTTGATTTTCCATGACCATGAAATCTTCTTTGCTCCGGCTTTGCCTTTAGCAGATGTTTTTGATCCAACAGGCGCCGGTGATACTTTCGCAGGTGGATTTGCAGGATTCATTACGCAACAAGGAGACATTTCATTCGATACCATGAAAACGGCAATCATACAAGGTTCAAACTTGGCTTCGTTCTGCGTTGAGAAATTCGGAACTGAAAGAATGTTGAGTTTGACAAAACACGAAGTTAACGAGCGACTAAAACAATTCAAAGCGTTAACACAATTTGAAATAGAATTATCATAAATTTATGCCTCGAAATTTCGGGGCATTTTTATTTACAATAACAAAAGATTAAACCACTTACAACACAACAACTACAATGAGCGACGCATTAAAACACGAATGTGGAATTGCACTTTTACGATTAAAAAAGCCGTTAGAATTCTACAAAGAAAAATACGGCACCGCTTTCTATGGCATACAAAAAATGTATTTGCTAATGGAAAAGCAGCACAACCGGGGTCAGGACGGAGCAGGATTTGCCTCAATAAAATTAGATGTTGATCCCGGCGAAAGATACATAAGCCGGGTTCGCTCTAACAAAGCGCAGGCGATTCAGGATGTTTTTGCTCAAATCAATGAAAGAATAAATGAAGAATTGACATCGCACCCGGAATATCAGGATAATGTGGCGTTGCAGAAAGAAAATATCCCGTACATCGGTGAATTGTTTTTGGGACACGTTCGTTACGGAACCTTTGGTAAAAACAGCATAGAAAGTGTTCATCCATTTTTGCGTCAAAATAACTGGATGCATCGTAACCTGATTTTGGCAGGAAACTTTAATATGACTAATGTTACCGAGCTTTTTAATAGTTTGGTAGAATTGGGACAACATCCAAAAGAAATGACAGATACCGTTACCGTAATGGAAAAAATAGGTCATTTTCTGGATGATGCCGTTACCGATTTGTATCAGGAATGTAAAAACAACGGTTTATCTAAAAGAGAAGCATCTCCGGTTATTGCTGAGAAATTAGACATTACTAAAATTTTAAAACGCGCTTCTAAAGGTTGGGATGGCGGTTATGCGATGGCCGGACTTTTAGGTCATGGCGATGCATTTGTTTTCCGTGATCCTGCGGGAATTCGCCCGGCATATTTTTATCAGGATGATGAGATTGCCGTTGTGGCTTCTGAAAGACCGGTAATTCAAACGGTTTTTAATGTTCCTTTTGAAAAAGTACAGGAGTTGCAACCGGGACATGCTCTAATCATCAAGAAAAACGGATTCATAAGCGAAGAAGAAATTATTGAACCAACAATAAAGAAAGCCTGTTCTTTTGAGCGTATTTATTTTTCCCGCGGAAGTGATGCCGAAATTTATCAGGAACGAAAAGAATTGGGTAAATTAATTCTTCCTGCAGTTTTGGATGCAATTGAAAATGATACCGACAACACCGTTTTCTCTTATATTCCAAATACCGCAGAAACTTCGTTTTACGGAATGGTGGAAGCGGCGAATGATTTTCTGAATCAAAGAAAGAATCAGTTCATTTTGGATAACAGAAAAACATTAACCAAAGAAAAATTGGAACAAATCCTTTCGGTAAAAATCAGAACCGAAAAAATTGCGATAAAAGATGCCAAGCTAAGAACATTCATTACAGAAGACAGCAGTAGGGATGATTTGGTCGCACACGTTTATGATGTTACCTATGGTGTTATTCAGCCAACCGATAATTTGGTCATTATTGATGATAGTATCGTTCGGGGAACAACCTTGAAAATGTCAATTATCAAAATGATGGACAGACTACATCCAAAAAGAATTGTTGTAGTTTCATCGGCACCACAAATTCGTTTTCCGGATTGTTATGGTATCGATATGGCAAGATTGGAAGGATTAGTTGCTTTTCAGGCGACATTAGCCTTATTGAAAGAACGCAATTTATATCATATAGTGGATGAAGTTTATGCCAAATGCAAAGCACAGGCTAATTATAAAGATAACGATGTTATTAATTATGTAACTGAAATCTACAAGCCTTTTACAGATAAGGAAATCTCAGATAAAATAGCGCAATTATTGACTTCTGAAGATATAAATGCAGAAGTAAAAATCATTTTCCAAACGGTAGAAAATTTACATCTTGCCTGCCCAAAAAACCTAGGTGATTGGTACTTCACAGGCGAGTATCCAACTCCTGGAGGTAACCGTGTTGCTAATAAGGCATTTATGAATTTTTACGAGGGAAAAAATGCTCGTGCTTACTAAAATTTTAACATTTTCTGAACTTAAACGATTATTGGTGCATTTCATCTATATTTTTTGTTTTAACATTTATAATCACTTTATATTTGGTCTACCATAGCATTAGTAGGTTAAGTTTATGGTAGATTTGGGGCAAAAAGGGTGAAAAGAAATTTTCACCTTTTTTATTTTTATAATTGTCTGAAAATCATTAAAAAAAAGGTATTTAACCTCTCATTTGCCTATCATCCCAATATATTTTAACAAAAATCACATTTATTTAAATCTAGTTATTAGCTTTGCTTTACCATAGTATTTAGTAGGTTAAGTAAGTTATGGTAGATTTGGGGCAAACAGGTGGAAGAAATTCCGCCTGTTTATTTTTTATACTTGTCCCAAATAAAAAAACCGACTGCTTTCACAATCGGTTTTGGGAGTTTAAAAAAGTAAATTTTATTTTTCTATAGCGTATAATCTTGCTACTTCTGTCCAGTTAATTACATTAAAAAATGCTTCAATATAATCCGGTCGACGATTTTGATAGTTTAAATAATAAGCATGTTCCCAGACATCCATTCCAAGAATTGGAAAACCGCTACAACCAACTTCCGGCATTAACGGATTGTCCTGATTAGGCGTTGAACAAACTTCAACTTTTCCGCCTTTGTGAACACAAAGCCAAGCCCAACCTGAACCAAAACGTGTGGCACCGGCTTTTGAAAATTGCGCTTTAAATTCGTCAAACGAGCCAAATGCAGCATCGATGGCGTCTGCTAAATCTCCCGAAGGTTTTCCGCCACCGGTTGGCGACATTACTCTCCAAAACAAATTGTGATTATAAAATCCACCACCATTATTTCTAACAGCAGCATTTTTCATATCCAAATTTATCAAAATATTTTCTATTGTTTTTCCTTCTAAATCGGTACCTGTAACAGCAGCATTTAGATTGGTCGTATATGCATTGTGATGTTTTGAATGATGAATTTCCATCGTTCTGGCATCAATATGTGGTTCTAATGCATCATATGCATAAGGTAACTGCGGTAATTCGAAAGCCATGATATTTTTAAATTAAGTTAGTATTAAAATGAATTCAAATTTATACATTTAACTTCGGAAAAGGAAGTGCCTTAATAAATATTTAATATAGAGCTATAATGCAGTTTGATTTACAGCCAAAGTTTCTTCAGGATGACCTGATAAAATTAGCTCCACTCAAAGAATCTGATTTTGAAAAATTATACAATGTAGGTTCTGATCCGTTAGTATGGGAACAGCATCCAAATCCGAACCGATATAAATTAGAAGATTTCACCAATTATTTTAAAGGAGCAATAGAATCAAAAGGGGCTTTTCTAATTGTTGACGCTGCGACCAATGAAACCGTTGGGTGTAGCCGATATTATGATTATAACGAAAACGACAGTTCGGTTTTGATTGGCTATACTTTTATTGGAACAAAATTTTGGGGCACTGGTTATAACAAAGCGTTGAAAAAACTAATGCTTGATTATGCGTTTCAGTTTGTGGATAAAGTCTATTTCCATATTGGAGCATTTAATATTCGTTCTCAAAAAGCCATCGGAAAAATAGGTGCTGTCAAAGTGGACGAATATCAAGTCGAGTATTACGGCGAACCCAGCAAGTTGAATTTTGTTTATCTGATTACTAAAAACTAATGCAAAAACCAGCTTTTTCCATATACGACGCATCGGCAGGTTCGGGTAAAACCTATACTTTGGTAAAGGAATATCTGAAAATTATTCTGCTGTCCAAAAGGCCTGATGCTTATCGCAACATACTAGCCATTACGTTTACCAACAAAGCGGTGCACGAAATGAAAAGCCGTGTTTTGGAAAATCTTTCCGAATTCAGCAAAGAAAATCCATCCGAAAAAGCATTGCAATTGATGCAGGTTATTAGTTCAGATACAGGTTTGAGTTTGAATGCGATTACCGAAAAAGCCAAAGGCATTATCAAAAACTTAATTCATAATTACGCCGCTTTTGACATTTCGACCATTGATAAATTCACCCACAAAGTTATTCGCTCTTTTGCTCACGATTTGGGTTTGCCAATCACTTTTGAAGTTTCGTTGGATACCGAAAGTTTGTTGACCGAAGCCGTTGATGCCATTATTGCTGAAGCTGGAAATGATGCCGAATTGACAAAATTGTTAGTTGATTTCACCATGGAGAAAACAGATGATGATAAATCCTGGGACATTTCACGTGAAATTATGGAAACCGGGAAATTGATTTTAAACGAAAACAATCGCGAGGAAATTGGACATTTTGATAAAAAGAAAATTGAAGATTTTATTGTTATCAAAAATAAGCTCGTAGAACTTTGTGAGCAATTAGAATCCGAAACCGTAGCATTGGCAACAGAAATGCTCTTGCTGATTGAAAACAAAGGCATCGATTTGAATTCGTTTTCGCGACAAACTTTCCCGAATCATTTGTTAAGCATTCAGGAAAAAAGATTCAATCCGAAAAACAAAACCTTTCACCAATTTGAAGACATAGCCATCAATAAAAATGCTGTCGACAAAGAAATTATTGAAGCAATAATTCCGCAATTGCTCGAGATTTTGGTATCGATTTATAAAAAATTTGAAACCAAGAATTTCTACGAAGCATTCCTAAAAAACATCACGCCGCTTTCCTTGCTAAATACGTTGAGCAATAAACTAACTGACATTCAAAAAGAGCAGGGAATTTTATCCATAACGGAATTCAATAAATTGATTCACGAGCAAATTCAAAATCAACCCGCGCCTTTTATTTATGAGCGTTTGGGCGAAAAGTATAAACATTTTTTCATAGATGAATTTCAGGACACTTCCGAAATGCAATGGCAAAACCTGATTCCGCTGATAGATAATGCGACTTCGAGCGAAGATTTATTAGGTGAAAGAGGAAGCTTGCTGATTGTTGGTGATCCAAAGCAATCCATTTATCGTTGGCGTGGCGGAAAAGCAGAGCAATTTATCGAATTAAGCAAAGACAAAAATCCGTTTAACAACCCGGAAAAGGAACTGTTTCCATTAAAAACGAATTGGAGGAGTTATTCGGAAGTGATTGACTTCAACAACAATTTCTTTGGTTTTATAGCCGATGAGTTTGCGCATGAAGATTATAAAGATTTATACAAATACCATAGTCATCAGGAAGAAAATGCCAAAAAAGGCGGTTATGTCAACATTTCTTTTGTTCCGAAATCAGAATATGGCGAAGAAGAAAATCCCGCAAAAGAAGAGTTGTATTTATTAGCAACATTAAACACCATCCAAAAAGTAAGAGCCAACGGGTTTAGCTATAAAGACATCGCCATTCTAACCCGAAAAAAAGACAACGGAATTGCGATTGCCAATTATTTGACGCAACAAGGCATTCCGATTTTGTCTTCGGAGAGTTTGCTGATTGGTTCTTCTTCCGAAGTGCAGTGCATCGTTAATGTTTTATATTATTTAAAAAACAATAATGATCGCGAATCCAAAGCAAATTTTCTGTATTATATTGCTAAAAACGGGCAACCAAAAATGGCTGTTCATGATTTTATTGCGCTTGGAATGGAACAAAATACCGAAGCCGATTTTGAGCAATGGTTAGCTGGTTTTGATATTCATTTTTCGTTTAAAAACACCAGAAAAAAATCATTATACGAAGCGACAGAAAGCATCATTTCCAAAATTATCCCAATTGAAAAACGAAATGCTTACGTTCAATATTTTTTAGATATTGTTCTGGAACAGGATTTAAAAAAGCAGGCCGGAATTTCAGATTTTCTGTCGTATTGGGATATTAATTCCGGGAAGTTGAGCATTCCGTCGCCCGAAGGTAAAGAAGCTGTGCGCATCATGACCATTCACACTTCAAAAGGCTTGGAATTTCCGGTCGTTATTTTTCCGTTTGCCGAAGAAGATTACAGCAAAGGACCAAGAGAGAAGATTTGGCTTAACGCCGATGAAGAACAAGTTGGTCTGCCCAAAGTTTTAGTGGATAAAAACAACAACGTTTCCACTTACGGCGAGGAATCAGCACTAATTTACAATCAGAAAAAGCAGGAAGAATTATTAGATGATATCAATGTTTTATACGTAGCAATGACGCGTGCCGAAGAACAATTGCATGTCATTTCCGGGATGCAAAGCAGAAGCAAAACTTCGGGCGAATATCCAAATAATATGGCGACGTTTTTTATCAAATTTTTGGAAGACAAAGGCTTTGATGAAAATAAATTGGAATATGAATTTGGCAAAGCCGAAAAATTATCGGTAACCAAAGAAGCAAAAGACGAAACCGAAACAATTCCGCAACTTTCAGCAACATTAAATCCGAAGAATATCAAAATTGCGCAACGTGAAAGTTTGATGTGGAATACAAAACAGCAAAAAGCCATTGAATACGGAAACATACTGCACGAAATCCTGTCATTTATCAAAACCAAAGAGGATATTGATTTGGCATTGACCAAAGCCATCGAAAACGGATTGATAGTTTCTTCGCAAAAAGAGGAAGTTTTAAAAACCATTCGCGAAATTGTAAACCATCAGGATTTACAATTGTATTTCTCGAACGAGCATAAAATCTTAAACGAAAAAACCATCATCCAAAAAGAAGGAAATCTTGTAAAGCCAGACAGAATGGTGCTTAATAAGCAAAACGAAATCTACTTATTGGATTATAAAACAGGTTCACACCAAACCAAATACCAATTGCAGTTAGAAAATTACCAAAGCGCCATTGAAAAAATGGGTTTTAAAGTCACTAAAAAAGCGTTGGTTTATATTGGAGAAACTTTGGAAATAGTAAATTTGTAGCCACAACTATAAAAATGAACTCTTCGCGGCTTAGCGTCTTCGCGAGAAAAAACTAAACAACATGTACGGAAAAATTCAGCAACACTTACAAAACGAATTGAATACCATTGAACAAAATGGAATTTTCAAAAAAGAACGCATTATCACATCACCACAAGGCGCAGAAATTACAGTAAACGGCGAAACGGTTTTAAACTTTTGTGCCAATAACTATCTTGGATTGTCATCGCATCCTGAAGTAGTTCAGGCGGCCAAAGACACTTTGGATTCGCATGGTTTCGGAATGTCATCGGTGCGTTTCATTTGCGGAACGCAGGATATTCACAAAACCCTTGAAAAAAAGATAGCCGATTTCTACGGCACAGAAGACACTATATTATACGCTGCAGCTTTTGATGCCAATGGCGGCGTTTTCGAACCTTTATTAGGAGAAGAAGATTGTATTATATCTGATAGTCTGAACCACGCTTCTATCATTGATGGTGTTCGTTTATGTAAAGCGGCGCGTTATCGTTATGAAAATTCCAATATGGAAGATTTGGAAAACCAACTAAAAAAAGCAGTTGAAGCCGGACATCGTTTTAAACTTATTGTAACCGATGGCGTTTTTTCTATGGATGGACTGGTTGCGCCATTAGATAAAATTTGCGACTTGGCCGATAAATACGATGCGTTGGTAATGGTTGACGAATGTCACGCTGCCGGTTTCATCGGAGCAACCGGTAAAGGAACACTCGAAGCCAAAGGAGTTATGGGAAGAGTTGACATCATCACAGGAACTTTAGGGAAAGCATTAGGCGGTGCAATGGGTGGTTATACTACAGCCAAAAAAGAAGTGATTGAAATTTTGCGTCAACGTTCACGTCCTTATTTGTTTTCCAATTCATTGGCGCCGGCTATAGTTGGTGCTTCTATTAAGGTTTTCGAATTATTAGAAAAAGACACAACACTGCGTGATAAAGTAGAATGGAATACCAATTATTTCAAAGATGGTTTGCGCAAAGCCGGAATTGACTTTATTGATGGCGATTCGGCAATTGTTCCGGTTATGTTATACGATGCAAAGTTATCCCAAGTCATGGCAGACGAACTTTTAAAGAAAGGAATTTATGTTATTGGTTTCTTTTTCCCCGTAGTCCCAAGAGATAAAGCAAGGATTCGGGTTCAATTATCTGCCGCTCATACCAAAGAACATTTAGACAAAGCAATTGAAGCCTTTACGGAGGTTGGAAAAATGTTAAACATTGAAAAAAAACACTAAAACTTTCATAATTGGTATTGATTCATTATATAATTCACACATTTTAACATTTTGATTTTGTTATTAGAATTTAAGGTATTACTTTTGTCTTATTATAATTCTTATAATCTAATCAAATTAAGTATGAAACATCTTAACAAATTATTCGTTGCTTTGGTAATGTTAGCTGGGTTCAGCTCACAAGCTCAAGACAGTAACAACCCTTGGGCGATTTCGTTTGGGGCTAATGCAGTAGATACTAGGATAAGTGCTGCTTCTAAATTGGAAGACCAATTATCTCAGTTCTTTAATGCTAAAGATAACTGGAACATCACTAATTCAGTGTCTTATTTAAGCGTATCTAAATACGTAGGAAGTAATTTCTCTTTTGGAGTTACAGGATCTGTTAACAGAATAACAAGGTATGTATTGCCTAGAGTTGGTGAAGGGCCATATACAGTAGTTAATCCTGGAGATAAAAACTATTATGCAGCTGATGCGGTAATCAATTATAGTTTGATGAACTTAATCAAATCTAAAACAATTGAACCATCTATCCATATTGGTGGAGGTTACACTTGGATTGGTGATGAGTTACATGCAGGTACATTAAACGGAGGTTTAGGCTTAACGTATTGGTTTACTGAAATGATAGGTTTGTCTTGGCGTTCAACTTACAAACAATCTTTCGAAGATGTACGTGAGGATATGCCATCACACATGCAACACTTCGCAGGTCTTACTTTCAAATTTGGAGGAAAAGATACTGACGGTGACGGAATCTATGATAAAGATGATGCTTGTCCGGAAGTTGCTGGTTTAAAACAATTTAACGGATGTCCTGATACAGATGCTGACGGTATTACTGATGCTGCTGATGCTTGTCCTGAAGTTGCTGGTCCAGCTGAATTTAACGGATGTCCTGATACTGACGGTGACGGAATTGCTGATAAAGATGATGCTTGTCCAGATGTTGCTGGTTTAAAATCTTTAGGTGGTTGTCCTGATACTGACGGTGACGGTGTTACTGATAAATCAGACAAATGTCCAGATGTTAAAGGTCCAAAAGAAAACGGTGGTTGTCCTTGGCCAGACAGAGACGGAGATAAAGTTTTAGATAAAGATGATAAATGTCCAGACGTAGCTGGAACTGTAGCTAACAATGGTTGTCCAGAAGTTACTGAAGAAGCTATCAAAAGATTAAATGACTATGCTAAAACTATCTTATTCGATAGTGGTAAAGCTTCATTCAAACAACAAACTTACCCAGTATTACAAGCTATTACAGCTATCTTGAAAGAGTATCCAAACTCTAACTTCTCTATAGAAGGTCACACAGATAGCGATGGTACTGATGCTGCTAACCAAAAATTGTCTGAAGACAGAGCGGCAGCAGTTAAAAATTACTTAATTGAAAGCGGTATTGCTAGTTCAAGATTAGCTTCAGCTGGTTTCGGTGAATCTAAACCAATTGATTCTAACAAAACTAAAGCTGGTAAAGCTAACAACAGAAGAGTTGAAGTGAAATTAGTAAAATAATTTCTTCCAAAATAATTTCAAGAAAACGCCCCGATATTCGGGGCGTTTTTTTATTTTTATAGAATGTCAAAACCAATTTTTCTTCACCAACTAGTACAAGAAATTCTAAAAAATAATTCCGACAATTTATCGGAATTGATCATCGTGTTACCCAACAAAAGAGCCAAAGTCTTTTTGCTTGAGGAATTTAAAAAGTTAGTTTCCAACAATGTTTTTGCGCCTGAGATAATAAGCATCGAAGAGTTTATTCAGGATATTGCCGGCATTCGTTCCATTGATAGCGTTGAATTGCTGTTTGAGTTTTATGAAGTGTATCTTTCATTAACAAAAGACAATCCCGATTCCTTTGAAAACTTCGCCAATTGGGCCAAAACATTATTACAGGATTTTAATGAAATCGACCGCTATCTTTTAGACCCGGACAAGATTTTAAAATATCTTGAAGACATAAAAGAAATTGAACACTGGGCAGTTGATGTAGATAAAAGAACAGATTTGATAGAAAAGCACCTGCTTTTTTGGAAAAAACTGCCGGACTATTATCATTCATTGTATCAGCATTTAGTAAATAAAGGTATTGGCTATCAAGGCTTGATTTATCGCGAAGCCGTTGAAAACCTAAATCACTTTTCTGAAAACAATAACGGAAAACAATTTGTTTTTGCAGGTTTCAATGCCCTTAATCAAGCCGAAGAAAAGATTATTCAGCATCTTTTAGCGCTTGATGTTGCCAAAATCTATTGGGATATTGATGAAACCTTACTTAACGATTCATTTCACGACGCCGGACATTTTCAACGAAAGTTTAAATCGGAATGGATTTATTATAAAACACATCCTTATGAATGGATTTCGAACGATTTTAAAGCCGAAAAGAATATTCATGTCATTGCTACTTCAAAATCCATTGGGCAAGCTAAAATAGCAGGCAGTATCATAGAAAAAGAAGCAGAGAAAGGAAATCTACAGAATGTGGCGTTGGTGCTCGGAGAAGAAAGTTTATTGTTGCCAATGTTGTATTCGCTGCCGTCGAATGTTGATGCGTTGAATATTACTATGGGTTTTTCAAGCAAAAACAATCCGGCGCAATTGCTGATAGCCAAATTGTTCAAATTGCACACCAACGCTTTGACCAGAAATCCGTCAAGTTATGTGATGTACTACAAAGATGTGCTTGATGTATTAACGCATCCGCTTATTGAACCTTATGTTTTGGCCAATGATTTGGTTTCAATAATTAATAAAAACAACTATTCGTTTATTACCCATAAAAAACTCGAAGAGCTTTATGCCAAAGACAATGCGTTGTTTTCTTTATTGTTTCAAAAATGGGAAGCTGATTCTGTCACTGTTTTAGGAAATATTGCTCAAATTCTGCTGAAAATTAAAGCCAATCTGAGTTATGAAAATGAAGAAGAAAAGATAACGAATGCTTTTGTGTATTCGATTTTTAAAGTCATCAACAAAATGATTTCGTATTTCTCGGAACATCAATCCATAAACGCCCTTAAGACATTACAAGCTATTTACAAGCAAGTCATTGAAGTGGCTGAGGTTTCTTTTGAAGGTGAGCCTTTGAGTGGTTTACAGCTTATGGGAGTTTTAGAAAGTCGCGTTTTGGATTTTGAAACCGTAATCATTACCTCAGTAAACGAAGGCAAATTTCCGGCTGGTAAAAGCACTAATTCTTTTATTCCGTATGATGTGAAATTGCAATATGGTTTGCCAACCTATAAAGAAAAAGATGCGATTTACACCTATCATTTCTATCATTTGTTGCAACGTGCCAAAAACGTTTATTTGATTTATAATTCCGATAGCCAGGGTTTTGATGCCGGCGAAAAGAGTCGTTTCATCACGCAATTGGAAATCGAAAAGCAGCCCAATCACAACCTGACATTTCAATATTACAATCCGGATGTGCCTAATATTGCGCACCAACCGATTGTTGTTCCAAAAACAGAAAGCGTTATGACACGCTTGCGCGAAATTGCAGAAAAAGGATTTTCACCTTCATCTTTGACAACCTATATCCGCAATCCGATACAGTTTTATTTCCAAAGGATTTTACGCATTTCAGAAACGGATGAAGTCGAAGAGAATATTGCGGTTAATACGTTAGGAACCATTATTCACGGAACTTTAGAAGAATTGTATAAACCAACTATCGGACGACTTTTAACTAGTGAAGATATCAAAAGTTGCATTTCTAAAATTGACGACGAAGTTTTAAATCAATTTAAAAAAGTATACAAAGAAGGTGAAATCAAAAAAGGCAGAAACCTGTTGGCTTTTGAAGTTGCCAAGCGAAATGTGCTGAACTTTCTAAAAACAGAATTAGAAGCTATTGAAAAGGGTGATGAAATTCAGATAGTATCTTTAGAAACTACGTATGAAAGAGTTTTAACCGATGCCTGCTTGCCTTTTCCGGTGCTGATAAAAGGAAATGTGGACCGAATCGAACTTCGCAACGGAAAGATTAGAATCATCGATTACAAAACGGGAAAAGTTGATAAAAACAATGTTGTTTTAAAAGATTGGAATGGTTTAACTGAAGACATCAAAAACGATAAAATAATTCAGGTTTTGGCGTATGCTTTTATGTATGAAGAACAGGTAAAAGGCCAGGAAATGGAAGCCGGAATTGTATCGTTTAAAAATTTAAAAACAGGATTTTTACCATTTCAGTTTAAGCAGGACACCCGAGGCATAGCCGAACGGAGCGAAGCTAAAGATGTTGTAGAAATAATTTCAAGCGAAATCATGGAAAACTATCTGGAACAAATTGTAATTCTACTGCAGGAAATACTGAATATGGAAATTCCTTTTGAGGAGAAAACGAATTAGAACACAGATTTCACAGATTTTCACAAATGGATTTGTGTTAATTTGTGAAATCTGTGTTTAAACTTTCTTCAAAAAATCTACCAATACTTTTTTCAATTCTTTTTCGTTTTCGATGTGCGACATATGTCCGTCAGGAAAAGTGGTGATTTCAACTTTGGTTTCTTCAATTTGGTCAACGTTTTCATCATAGATTAAGACGCCATCTTTTTTCCCTAAAACCAGCTGAATAGGATAAGGTGCAAAATGTAATAACACTTCGCGATCTTTTCTGATTTTCATTCCTTCGAGCGCAGCAACGATGCCTTGTAACGGCGTTTTTAAAGCTTCTAATTTTACTTTTTCAATTTCAGTTTCTAATTTTTCACGATTGTCTTCACTAAACAAATTAGCAATAGACAAGCGCACAAAGTTGGTATAGTTTTGTTTCACGGCTTTGATAGCTCTATCACGATTGATTTTTCGTTCATCACTATCAGCTCGCGAAGTAGAATTTAAAAGAAACAAACCTTTCATATAATCCGGATATAATTCGGCGAAAGCCAACGCCACATAACCGCCCATAGAATGACCGACAAATACCGCTTTTCTGATTTTCAAATCTTGCAAAATGGCATGAACCATATCGGCTTGATCTTCCATAGAATGAACATAACCCAAACATTCGGTTTCGCCATGACCTAATAAATCGATGGTGATGATTCTGTGTTTCTTGCTGAGTTCAGGAATGAACGCACTCCACATGGTTTTATTCTCGAGAAAACCGTGCAATAAAACCACAGCAGTTCCTTTGCCTTGTTCGGTAAAGGAGATTTTTGTGTTTTTATAGATGATGGTTTTCATAGATGCAAAAATAGATTTTAGAAATTAAAAAAGTACTTTTGAATTTTAAATTATAAATAATTATGTTCACCATCCAACAAATCAAAGAAGCACATTCCAAAGTAAAAAGCGGAGCCGATTTCCCAAAATACATGCAAGATATTATTGCGCTTGGCGTAACGTCTTTTGAAACTTTTGTTTTTGACAACCACACCAATTATTATGGGAAAGATAATTTTAAAGTTTCATCTGAAGGTTTTTCAGAAACACTTTCCATAGCAGATGAAACCAAGATTGAACAATTCAAATCCGATTTAAAAATACATCAGCAAGGCAAAACAGATTATAAAACCTTTCTGCTGGATTGTGCCAAATCAGGTGTGGAAAAATGGATTGTTGTTATGGATAAAATGACCTGCACTTACTATGACAAAGCAGGAAATGTGGTTTTGGTGGAAACCATTCCAACTTAAATAAAAACGACCCACTTCCGTGAGCCGTCTTTTTTCTTTTCTCTTTCTTCTTTTCTCTTACTAAGAATTCATTATCGATTCAATCTCATCCGCTTCAATCGGAATGTTTCTCATCAAGTTAAAAGGTTCTCCTTTTTCCTGAATCACTACATCATCTTCAATACGGATTCCAAAACCTTCCGCCGGAATATAAATTCCAGGTTCCACAGTGAAAACCATATTGGCTTTCATTGGTTCGTGTAAAAGACCGTAATCGTGCGTGTCTAATCCCATATGATGGGACGTTCCGTGCATGAAATATTTTTTATATGCCGGCCAATCCGGGTTTTCGTTTTGCACATCGGCTTTGTCAATCAGTCCCAAACCAAGTAATTCGGAAGTCATTACTTTACCAACTTCTACATGATATTGTTTCCATAAATTACCAACGGTCAGCATTTTGGTTGCTTCGTTTTTTACACGTAAAACCGCATTGTAAACCTGTTTTTGTCTGTCGGTAAATTTTCCTGAAACCGGAACCATTCGGGTCATGTCGCTGGAATAATTAGCGTATTCGGCACCAACATCAAGCAGTATCAAATCACCGGCTTTACATTGTTGGTTGTTTTCAATATAGTGCAAAACATTAGCGTTATTTCCCGAAGCAATGATTGGCGTGTAGGCAAAACCTTTGGAACGATTTCTCAGGAATTCGTGAGCAAACTCGGCTTCGATTTCATATTCCATTACGTTTGGTTTTACAAACTGCAATACACGACGATATCCTTTTTCAGTAATATTGCACGCTTCCTGAATCAAGTCAAGTTCTTCGCTTTCTTTGATAGAGCGAATGCGTTGCAAAATAGGATTCGACTTTTCCACTTTATGTGCAGGATAGTTTTCTTTCCACCATTTTACAAAACGCGCTTCACGGGTTTCGGTTTCAATCGAGGCACGATAATGTTCGTTGGTGTTGATATACATCGTTTCGGCGTAAGCCATAACTTCTTTCAACGTCTTGTGAAAATCCTGTAACCAAATCACCGATTTAATTCCGGAGACTTCAAAAGCTCTGTCTTTCGTAAGTTTTTCGCCTTCCCAAATCGCAATATGCTCGTTGGTTTCTTTTAGAAATAATATTTGTTTCAAATGCTCATAAGGCGCATCCGGGAAAAGCAACAGTATGCTTTCTTCCTGATCAACTCCGGATAAATAAAAAATATCGCGGTGTTGTTCAAATGGCAGCGAGCTATCGGCAGAAACCGGATAAATATCGTTGGAATTAAAAACAGCAACGCTGTTAGGTTTCATTTGTGACGTGAATTTTGCTCTGTTTTTAATGAACAAATTGCGGTCTATTTGATGATATTTCATGATGAAATGATTAATATTGTATGTCCCAAAGTTAAAACAATGGATTAAAACAGACTGCTATGAAACGATTATTTTTTGTTGTTATTGTTTTATTAATTTCATTAGTTGGTTTGGCTCAGGAAAAGAAAGCCTATCAGTTGTTTGACAAAAAAGGCAAGAAGGTTTCTTATGCCAAATTATTGAAAGCTGCCGGGAATACACAAGTTGTTTTATTTGGAGAATACCACAACAACGCAATTGCGCATTGGTTGGAATTGGAATTAACCAAAGATTTGTCACAGAAAAAGAAAGTAATTTTAGGTGCCGAAATGCTTGAAGCCGACAATCAAAAACAGCTTGACCAATATTTAAAAGAAGAGATTAATCAAAAGCAATTGGATTCAGCAGCGCGACTTTGGCCTAATTACAAAACGGATTACAAGCCTTTAGTTGATTTTGCCAGGGAAAATAAATTGTCTTTTATAGCTACAAATATTCCAAGAAGATATGCTTCAATCGTTTCTAAAAAAGGATTTGAAGGGTTAGAGAATCTGACTCCTGAAGAAAAAATGTGGATTGCTCCGCTGCCTATCGCTTTTGACGCCAATTTACCAGGCTATGTCAATATGATGAAAATGATGGGAGATCACGCCAGCCCTAATATGCCAAAAGCTCAGGCAATAAAAGATGCAACGATGGCTTATTTTATTCAAAAGAATTTAAAAGCAGATACCGTATTCATTCACTACAATGGAACCTATCATTCTGACAACTTTGAAGGCATTGGTTGGTACCTAAAAAAATATGTTTCCGGCATAGAAATAATAACCATTGCGACAGTAGAGCAAAACGATTTAGAAAAAATAATGAAGGAAGAATACAATAAAGCAGACTATATTCTCGTTATAGATGAAGACGTTACAAAAACGCACTAACTCCAATAAAATCAAAAAATGAAAAAGATATATGTAATCCTTTTATTAGTAGCCGCGGCAATTCCTTTTGTTTCCTGCTCGAAAGATGCAGATGACCTAGTAGAGGAACCGATGTTGATTATCAAATTCAAATTTGATCCAACTCAAGCGAGGTTGAATAATTTAGGTCAACCTTCAACAGTTGCCGCCGGAAATGCTGCGCAATCACCTATTTTTAATTTGATTTCGTCACATTATGTAGAATTAGCGCCAAACGCCAACACCCAACTTGGAAATGGAACTATTTTATATCACGCTCCGGAAACGACACTTGGAGGAAGCAATGCCATAGATTTTAGTAAATCAAAAATAGTTTCGGAAGGAGAAACTTTTCTGAGAATACCTTTAAGTCAGGTTGCAGCTGGAAGTTATGAATGGATGCGCGTATCGTTATCGTATCAGAATTACCAAATCAGTGTTCGTGCCGCTAACGGGAATGATTACGACGGAACTTTAGCCAGTTTTGTTGGTTTTAATACTTATATAACTTCTTTTGATATCGAGAATACTACTTTTCCTGTAAACGCAAACAGAGCACAAGGATATTGGGCTTTTGCCTTGAATGATCATCCTTATTCCACTTCGGGACAAGCACTTCCAGGAGCGACTACTGTTCCAAACCCTATCGAAGCAACTTCTCCAATCCCGCGAAACTTAAATACCTGCGTAGTGACAGGAAGATTTGCCAGTAATTTAGTAATTGATGGAACAGAAACTAATGATGTGGTGATTACTTTATCATTGTCTAGCAACAATAGTTTTGAATGGCACGAAGTAAATGCTGATGGGAAGTATGAACCTGCTGCCGGTGAGGAGGTTGTCGATATGGGATTACGTGGTTTAATTCCGACTTATGTGAAGTAGATAGTCTTACTTAATGCAATCGATTGCCTACAAATAATCAACAACTGATAATCTCACTTTAAATTGATTATAAATTACAACGAAAAGGTTGTAGTTATTAGCAAATAGCTGTATTTTTGTGTGATTTTTTTAAATAAATTACACAATCTTATGGCAAAATCTTCCGTTTTGGGCTCGTCCATTGCAAAAAAAGTTGCTATGGCACTTTCCGGGCTTTTCTTAATTTCATTTTTAGCA
Organism: Flavobacterium sangjuense; assembly: GCF_004797125.1. Classification (NCBI taxonomy): domain Bacteria; kingdom Pseudomonadati; phylum Bacteroidota; class Flavobacteriia; order Flavobacteriales; family Flavobacteriaceae; genus Flavobacterium; species Flavobacterium sangjuense. Next base: position 530,164 of record NZ_CP038810.1, on the reverse strand, counting down.
CTTCATTTTTCGATTAATTTAACATCAGTTTTCAGCGAAGAAGTATTCAATGAATGTTCTCATTTTATGGGATATAATCCATTAATTCAATACGTAATGCAGCCAATTTTAGCTTTTGGTGTTGTATTCCACTTTGTAATGGGTTTTGTTTTGGAACTTCAAAACAGAGCGGCAAGACCAATTGGTTATGCTAAAAATAATGGTGCGGCAAACTCTTCCTGGGCATCAAGAAATATGATTATTTCAGGATTGGTTGTATTAGCATTTTTGGGATTACACTTCTACGATTTTTGGTTTCCTGAAATGAATTACAAATATGTTGAAGCACTTCCACAAGATCCAACAAGATATTATGGTGAATTGGTTCACAAATTTGAAAGTCCGATAAGAACAGGTTTGTATTGCCTGGCTTTTGTGTTATTGTTTTTACACTTATGGCATGGTTTCAATTCATCGATGCAATCAGTTGGATTCAATAATAAATTCTCAAGAGCACTTCACAAACTAGGATATGCATTTGCAATAATTGTCCCATTCGGATTCGTATTCATTGCATTGTTCCATCATTTTAATCATTAATTTCAGTTTTAAATGAAACGCTGTTAAGCGTTCCATCTGACCTATAAAAAACAATATAAAAAACAGATGAAACTAGATTCAAAAATACCTGAAGGTCCAATTTCGGACAAATGGACAGATTATAAAGATCATTTAAAATTAGTTGCGCCTAACAACCGACCAAAAATTGATGTTATCGTTGTTGGAACCGGTTTGGCTGGAGCTTCTGCTGCAGCATCTTTAGGAGAAATGGGATACAATGTTAAAGCATTTTGTTTCCAGGATTCACCAAGAAGAGCGCACTCAATTGCGGCACAAGGTGGAATTAATGCTGCCAAAAATTACCAAAATGATGGTGACAGTACCTACAGATTATTTTACGACACAATAAAAGGTGGCGATTATAGAGCACGTGAAGCAAACGTTCACCGTTTGGCTGAAGTGTCGGCTAACATCATCGACCAATGTGTGGCGCAAGGTGTTCCTTTTGCCCGTGATTATGGCGGAATGTTAGATAACCGTTCGTTTGGCGGAACACAATTGCAACGTACCTTTTACGCTGCCGGACAAACAGGACAACAATTGTTACTTGGAGCATATTCTGCTTTATCAAGACAAATAGGTTTAGGCCGTGTTAAGATGTTCAACCGTCACGAGATGTTAGATTTAGTAAAAGTTGACGGAAAAGCTCGTGGAATCATTGCTCGTAATTTGGTTACAGGAGAATTAGAAAGACATTCGGCGCATGCTGTTGTTATTGCGACTGGCGGATACGGAAATGTGTATTTCCTTTCTACAAACGCCATGGGAAGTAACGTTACAGCGGGTTGGAAAATCCACAAAAAAGGGGCCTTGTTCGCAAATCCTTGTTTTGTTCAGATTCACCCAACGTGTATTCCGGTTCACGGAGTTAACCAATCGAAATTGACATTGATGTCGGAATCATTGCGTAACTCTGGTAGAATTTGGGTGCCAAAAAGAAAAGAAGATGCAGAAGCTATTCGCGCCGGAAAGTTAAAACCAACCCAATTAAACGAAGACGATAGAGATTATTTCTTAGAAAGAAGATATCCTGCTTTTGGAAACTTAGTGCCACGTGACGTAGCTTCAAGAGCTGCCAAAGAGCGTTGCGACGAAGGTTTCGGAATTGAGGCCAATGATACCAATGAAGGAGTTTATTTAGATTTCTCTACTGAGATTCAAAGCAAAGGAAAACAAGCCGCTTACGCTAAAGGAAATCACAATCCAACTCCGGATGAAATCACTTCTTTAGGGAAACAATGGTTGGAAGAAAAATATGGTAACCTTTTCGCGATGTATGAAAAAATCACTGACGAAAATCCATACGAAACACCGATGAAGATTTATCCTGCGGTTCATTACACTATGGGCGGCGTTTGGGTTGATTATAATTTACAGTCAACAATTCCTGGTTGTTTCGTTGCCGGAGAAGCTAATTTCTCGGATCACGGAGCGAACAGATTGGGAGCTTCAGCCTTGATGCAAGGTTTGGCAGATGGTTATTTTGTATTGCCATACACGGTTTCCAATTATTTGGCAGACGAAATCAGAACCGGAAAAATCTCGACTGATTTGCCTGAATTTGCAGAAGCAGAAAAAAGTGTAAAAGATGCTATCGATAAATTCCTAAACAACAACGGTTCTAAATCGGTTGACCATTTCCATAAAAGACTTGGTTTGATTATGTGGAATAAAGTTGGAATGGGAAGAAATGAAAAAGGCTTAACCGAAGCTATTTCTGAAATCGCTGCTTTAAAAGAAGAATTCTACAAAGATGTTTACGTTCCAGGAAGTTCGGACGAATTAAATCCTGAGTTGGAAAAAGCATTACGTGTGGCTGACTTCATCGATTTAGGTCAGTTAATGGCGATGGATGCATTGCAACGTAAAGAATCTTGTGGTGGTCACTTCCGCGAAGAGTATCAGGATTCAGAAGGAGAAACGCTTCGTGACGACGAAAACTTCTCATTCGTTGGAGCTTGGGAATATATGGGTTACGACATCAGCAAAGAAATCCTGAACAAGGAAGAATTGAAATACGAGTTTATCAAAATTGCAGCTAGAAATTATAAATAACAGATTATGTCTTCAGCAAAAAACATCAATATAAACCTTAAAATTTGGCGTCAAAAAAACGCTCAGGCTAAAGGTAGCATGGAAACTTATAAATTAGATAATGTTTCTACAGCAAGTTCGTTTTTGGAAATGTTAGACCAATTAAACGAGCAACTAATCAACGATAAAAAATCGCCTGTTGCTTTCGACCACGATTGTCGGGAAGGAATTTGTGGGATGTGTTCGTTATACATAAACGGTAGAGCACACGGTCCGGAAACCGGAACAACAACCTGTCAATTGCACATGCGTAAATTCAAGGATGGTGATACCATTTTCATCGAACCATTCAGAAGCAAAGCATTTCCAGTCGTTAAGGATTTAGTTGTTGATCGTAGTTCTTTCGACAGAATTCAACAAGCTGGTGGTTTCGTTTCAGTAAATACTTCAGGAAGAACAATTGATGCGAATGCAACTCCGGTTCCAAAACACGATGCCGACAGAGCATTTGAAGCGGCTGCCTGTATCGGTTGTGGCGCTTGTGTGGCGACTTGTAAAAACGGTTCGGCTATGTTATTCGTTGGAGCCAAAGTTTCGCAATATGCGTTGTTACCACAAGGAAAAGTGGAAGCGACAGCGCGTGTATTAAACATGGTGCGTCAAATGGATGAAGAAGGATTCGGGAACTGTACTAATACCGGTGCCTGCGAAGTGGAATGTCCAAAAGGAATTTCATTGGAAAACATTGCTCGTATGAACAGGGAGTACTTAGCAGCAAGTTTGAAATAATTTTTATTCTTGCCTAAATTATACAAAAGCGCATCCAATTTGGGTGCGTTTTTTTTATCTTTGAGATGCAACAAATAACATGATGAAATCGCAGATTCACGAACACAAAAAAAAATATTCACACGTGAGTAAACTACAACTTTCAGGCCTACTTTTATTTTTCTCATTTTCCATTTTCGGTCAAAACTATCACCAATATGTCAATCCGATGATTGGAACCGGTGGTCACGGACACACCTATCCCGGAGCAACAGTTCCGTTTGGAATGGTACAGCTTTCGCCAGATACTCGAATTGACGGAAGTTGGGATGGCTGTTCGGGTTATCACTATGATGACACTATAATTTATGGCTTTTCGCACACACATTTAAACGGAACAGGTTGCACCGATTATGGCGATATTATGCTGATGCCAACGATGGGTGAACCAACATTAAACCCAAAGGAATACAGCTCAACATTTTCTCATTCGAATGAAAAAGCAACTGCCGGATTTTATGCTGTGAAATTGGATAAGCACAATATTGATGTGAAATTGACAGCATCAACGAGAGTTGGATTTCATGAATATACTTTCAACAATGACGGTCAAGCCAATATCATTCTGGACTTAAATCACCGTGATAAACTATTACAAGGCGAAGTAAGAATCATTAACAATAAAACAATTGAAATCCTACGCCGGAGTGAGGCCTGGGCTCGAGACCAATACGTTTTTGCCCGAATTGAATTCAGTGTTCCTATGCAAATCAATAACGTTAGAAATAATGGATTTGCGCCAGCGAGAAACACTGATAAATTCTTTGCCGGAACCCAATTGGCGTTGAGCTTTTCAAAAAAAGTAAAAAAAGGAGAAAAAATTCTATTGAAAGTATCGCTTTCGCCAACAGCTTATCAAGGGACAAGGCTTAACATGAGTGAAATCGTTGATTGGGATTTTGAAAAAGTAAAGCTAAATGCCGAGCAACTTTGGGACAAACAACTTTCTAAAATTGAAGTAACTGAAAGTAATAAAGACAAGCTGGCGATTTTCTACACGGCTTTATATCACACGATGGTTCAGCCAAATATTGCTCAGGATATCGACGGAAAATACCGCGGAAGAGATAACCAAATCCACAAGGCGGAAGGGTTTGATTACTATTCGGTTTTCTCACTTTGGGATACGTTTCGAGCGGCGCATCCACTTTATACTTTGATAGAAAAGAAACGCACCGCTGATTTTATCAATACATTTTTAAAACAATACGAGCAAGGCGGCAGATTACCCGTTTGGGAATTGGCGTCCAATGAAACCGATTGTATGATTGGGTATCACTCCGTTTCTGTGATGGCTGATGCGATGGCAAAAGGTATCAAAGGTTTTGATTATGAAAAAGCATTTGAAGCGGCAAAACATTCTGCTATGCTCGACCATTTAGGTTTGGATGCTTATAAAAAACAAGGTTTCATATCGATGGATGATGAACATGAAAGCGTTTCCAAAACTTTGGAGTATGCTTATGATGACTGGTGTATTGCGCAAATGGCTTTGATTCTGAACAAACAAGATGACTATGATTATTTCATGAAACGTTCTCAAAGTTGGAAGAATATTTTTGATTGGAATACCGGCTTTATGCGCCCGAAAAAGAATGGCGGTTGGGACAAACCTTTTGATGCAAAGGAAATCAACAACAATTTTACTGAAGGCAACAGTTGGCAGTATTCGTTTTTTGTGCCACAGGATATTCCGGGAATGATTAAAGCCTATGGAGGAGCCGATAAATTTGAAGCCAAACTTGACGAAATGTTCAACAGCGAAAGCAAAACAACAGGACGTGAACAGGCAGACGTTACCGGCTTGATTGGGCAATACGCGCACGGAAATGAGCCAAGTCATCACATGGCTTATCTGTATAATTATGTCGAAAAGCCCGAAAAAACTACTGAGAAAGTGCATTTCATTTTGGATAATTTCTACAAAAATTCACCTGATGGTTTGATTGGAAACGAAGACTGTGGGCAGATGAGTGCGTGGTATGTTTTGAGTTCGATGGGAATTTATGCGGTAACGCCCGGAAACCCTGAATGGAGTTTGACGACACCTTATTTTAATAAAGTTAAAGTTAATTTTGAAAATGGAAATTCGGAAGAAATCAGTGCTGAAACAGCTGACAATCACAAAAAATATTTTGGATTAAACCACGAGGAAAGAACATATGGATTTGCTCATCAACTAATAATTCCTGTTCCGGTTATTCAAGCGGAAAGCAAGTCGTTTAAGGATTCTTTAGAAATTGAATTAGAACATCCGGATTATTTTGGTAGTCATTTCTATAGAATTGTTTATAATTCTGAAAAAGGTGTTCCTTTTAAACAATACGAAGGTGAAAAAATCGTATTGAAAGAAACTGCCAGAATAGATGCAAGATTTGCCGAGATGATTGACAAAGAAGCTTCAAGAAGCAACATTGTTTCCGCTACTTTCTTCAAAAAACCGAATAATTACACCATTGATATCAAATCCAAATACAATCCGCAGTATCATGCCGGCGGACCAGAAGGGTTGATAGATGGGATTTATGGCACAACAAACTGGCGTAAAGGTGACTGGCAAGGTTATCAGGGACAGGATTTTGAAGCCGTAATTGATTTGCAGAAAGAAATTCCGATTAATTATATAGCCAGCTTATTTCTGCAGGATTCACGTTCCTGGATTTTGATGCCAACCAAAGTTGAGTATTATATTTCGAAAGATAATAGTAACTTTACATTAGTAGGGACAATTACAAACGATATTGATGCAAATGAAGGTGAAAACATTATCAAAAACTTCCCTTTCGTAAAAGGAATGACAGCACAATATGTAAAAGTCAAAGCGTATAATTATGGAAAATTACCCGAATGGCATCAAGGCGCAGGTGGTGATGCTTTTATATTTATTGACGAGATAATAATCAAATAATGATGAAAATAGCACTTATACAAACCACTTTAGCTTGGGAAAACCCAATGGAAAACCGTAGTCATTTGGTTCAAAAAATCAATGGTTTTATAGAAGAAGTCGATTTGATTGTTCTTCCCGAAATGTTTTCTACAGGATTTACAATGAATCCAAAAGCGGTTGCTGAAACCATGCAAGGTGAAACGGTTTCATGGCTTCAACATTTGGCGAAAGCCAAAAACTGCGCTATAACCGGAAGTTTGGTTATCGAAGAAAAAGGGAATTATTACAATCGGTTGGTTTTTGTTTTTCCAAATGGGGATATCAAAACCTATGACAAAAGACATTTGTTTTCGTTGGCTGGAGAAGATAAATCATATTCGGCCGGAACAGAAAAATTGATTGTCGAATATAAAGGTTTCAGAATTTGTCCGCTGGTTTGCTATGATTTGCGTTTCCCGGTTTTTTCCAGAAATGTAGAAAATTATGATGTTTTGCTTTATGTCGCAAACTGGCCAAAACTTCGAATCAGTGCCTGGGATATTTTACTAAAAGCACGAGCGGTTGAAAATATGTGTTACACGATTGGAGTCAACCGAATTGGCACCGACAACAACAATCTGGAATACATTGGACATTCACAAGCGGTTGATTTTCTTGGAAATTATTTGCTTGAACCGCAAGAAACAGAGGGGATTTTTATTGTAAGTTTAGATAAAGAAAAACTTTTGGAAACCAGAAGCAAAATGGCTTTTTTAGACGATAGGGATAATTTTGAAATTCGTAATTTCTAATTCGTAATTTTCAAATTAAAAGGCTGTTCAACATCCCAATTGGTTCGAACATCAATTTCTTTTGGGAAATAAATTACTTCTTCTGATTGGCGTTTTTCCAGGAAACTTCCCGTGTCCCAAACCTTATTTTTATTGTCATCATAAATAATACGTAGCGTATATTTATCGGGCTCAAGTGTCAAAAATTCAATCGTTGGATTACTCTCGGTGTATGCTGTTGCTTTTACCTTTCCGGTTTTATCAGTGAGTTCAACAAGGATTGGAAATCTTTTTGCGTTTTCTAAAATCACTCTTAAATTACCATAATCAGATGCGTTTTTAGTTGCAATTTTAAAGTTTAAAGTATCGTGTGTTTTTTCATAAAAATCAGTCAAAGCATTCGGCAATAATTTAATTTTATATTGGTCTAAAGGCTCTCTTTTGAAATTGAAATACAGTTTTTGGTTAAAATCATCATATTCTGTTTCAAAAGGCACAGCAATGGAATCTTTATTAAAAATCGAAATTTTCGATTTATCAAACTTCACTAAAGGAATCGAACTGTTCAATGCAAAACGCTCTCTTAAAAGCGCACCGGCAAAATCCGCACTTATCCTTAGCGTGTCTGCTTTTTGCTTTTTCAATTTTACGATAAAATCTTTTTTGAAGTTGTCTTTTTCAACGGCAACAGTCAGCGAATCGGCTTTTATGGGTTTAAACCAAACCTGAACGGAATCCTTTTTCTGAATTTGAGTAATCAAACTCGGAATAATTTCGGAACCATTTTTAACGGTAACTTTTATGTTTTTTGGATCACCTTCATAACCCATTATTAATTTATTTCCGGAATCCTGTGTTGGCTTTATAGCTTTGAAAGGAAGCTTTTCTTTAAACAATTCTACTTCAAAAACAGTGTCATTTGGAATGGTAATATATTGTTTTTGGAAACCAATTTTATCTTTTTTTGGGTCAAACTTATTATTCCCATTGTCTTTTAAAGCGACCAAAAGATATTTTCCGGCTTTGATGTTTTCAAGGGTAACGACTTCCAGACTGTCTAAAGTATTCGTGATATATCTCGGAGATTCTTTGTATATCGTCGAATCATTATACTTTTCATTGATTTCATACAACATCACCGAAACGAAATTATCTACTTTCTTTTCCAATGCATCTTTCACTTTCACATTTATTTTCAACGAATCAATATAAGCTCCGGTTGAGAATACATATTTGAATTGTTGATACGGATTTCCTTCGTTATAATCTTCGATACTTTGTCCAAAATTGAAGCTATACGTAGTGTTTGGCTGAAGTGTGTCTTTTAATTTAATAGTCAATATTTTACTTGCAGTTTGCGGCAAAATATCAGGTTGATTTTTCATTGGTGGTGAAATAATCAACTGTTTGTTGATGTTTTTCAATTTGACATATTCATCAAAAACCAATTTAATTTCCTTTCCATTAAAATTAGTTGAGAAATTTTTGGGAAAACTTGCTTTTAAAACAGGAGCAATCGTGTCTTTATCACCACCGGTAATCGAACCACGTTTGGCACAACTAGCCATTGACAGTACAAAAAGAAAGCAAATTAACTTGAATATAGATTTTGGCATACTGCTGTTTTATCAAAGCACAAAATAACAATTATATTTAGTGTGAATGAAATGTTTTTTGGGAAACTTAACATTTAACTGTGCGACATCGCCATGCAGACAACACTAATTTTAGCGTCGGGAATTTTTAACAAAGCGCGACTGCAGGATTCTAAGGTTGAACCTGTTGTAATTACGTCATCAATGACTAGAAAATGTTTGCCGTGATGCTCTTCCGAAAACGAAATGTCAAATACATTGTCAATAACATCAGTTCTTCCTAAAAGGTTCTTTTTGGTTTGCGTTTTAGTGTATAGTTTTCGATATAAAAGTTGACTTTCGTATGGAATATTCAGGTTTGCCGACAACGCTTTTCCAAAACCTTCTATTTGATTATAGCCTCGTTCCCGCAGTCTTTTTTTGTGCAACGGAACCGGAATAATATAATCGATAGCTGCCATTTGTTTCAAATCTTTCAATTCTTCAGCATACCAATTGCCAATAGTTTCACTAATTTCTTCGTGTCCTTTATATTTCAATTTGTGTATCATTTCCTGAACAATTCCTTTTTTATGGAAATAGAATAGAGAAGCTCCAAATTCCAACGGAATTCTTCCATAAAATTTTTGAATGACTTCGTTTTCTTCGATTTTATGATGATTGGTGAGCGGAATTTCATGGCGGCATTGCGTACAAATCACTTTTTCATCACGCAATAAAAACGAATGGCAACCAGCACAAGACTTTGGAAAAAATAGATTTAGAAGATGATTCCACATAAAAAAGATAATTTTCTTACATAAAAGTATAAAAAAATTGTATTCTAATTGATTTTTAAACCTTTTTTTATAATCGGTTTTTATATTTTTGCAGCATTATGGCAAAACAAGAAGATTTATTTAAGAACGTAGTTTCGCATGCAAAAGAGTACGGATTTATTTTTCCGTCAAGCGAAATTTATGATGGTTTGAGCGCAGTATATGATTATGCGCAAAACGGAGTAGAATTAAAAAAGAATATTAGAGAATATTGGTGGAAAGCCATGGTGCAAATGCATGAAAATATTGTTGGTCTTGATGCCGCAATCTTGATGCATCCAACCACATGGAAAGCTTCGGGACACGTTGATGCGTTTAACGACCCGTTGATTGACAACAAAGATTCTAAAAAAAGATATCGTGCCGATGTTTTAATTGAGGATTATGCCGAAAAATTAAATCTGAAAGCAAAAAAAGAAATCGAAAAAGCCCGCGAGCGTTTTGGAGCTTCTTTTGACGAAGAACAATACAAAACTACGAACCCAAGAGTGATGGAATATCTTTCGAAAGAAAGAGAAATCCTTGAAAGAATGGGACGTTCATTAGGTTCAGGAGATTTGGAAGATGTAAAAAATCTTATCGAAGAATTAGAAATTGCCGATCCTGAAACTGGTTCAAGAAACTGGACAGATGTAAAGCAATTCAACCTGATGTTTGGAACAAAATTAGGTGCTTCTGCAGAAAATGCGATGGATTTATATTTACGTCCGGAAACAGCACAGGGAATTTTTGTGAACTTTTTAAATGTTCAGAAAACCGGAAGAATGAAAGTTCCGTTTGGAATTGCGCAAACCGGAAAAGCCTTCAGAAATGAGATTGTAGCAAGACAATTCATTTTCCGTATGCGTGAATTTGAACAAATGGAAATGCAGTTTTTTGTAAAGCCGGGCGAAGAAATGAAATGGTACGAATACTGGAAAGAAACTCGTTTGAACTGGCATTTGTCACTTGGTTTAGGAAGACAAAATTATCGTTTTCACGATCACGAAAAATTAGCTCATTATGCTAATGCAGCTGCTGATATTGAGTTTAATTTCCCTTTTGGTTTCAAAGAATTAGAAGGTATTCACTCAAGAACCGACTTCGATTTAAAAGCACACGAACAGTATTCAGGTAAAAAATTGCAATATTTTGATACCGAAACCAATTCGAACTACGTTCCTTATGTAGTAGAAACTTCGGTTGGCTTGGATAGAATGTTCTTAGCCGTTTTTGCTACTTCATTACAGGAAGAAACCTTAGAAGATGGTTCAACACGTACCGTTTTACGTTTGCCATCCGTTTTGGCACCAACAAAAGCAGCCGTTTTACCATTGGTAAAGAAAGACGGTTTGCCGGAAGTGGCTCAAAAAATCATTGAAGACTTAAAATGGGATTTCAATGTGGCCTATGATGAAAAAGATGCTGTTGGAAGACGTTACAGAAGACAGGATGCTTTGGGAACACCTTTTTGTATAACGGTTGACCACCAAACGTTAGAAGACGACACGGTTACAATCCGTCACAGAGATTCAATGGCTCAGGACAGAGTAAAAATTTCTGACTTACGCCAAATCATTAATGATGAAGTTTCTGTTAGAAATTGGTTGATGAAAATGTAATTTTATTTTTCAATTATAGATGAATCCAAACTCCGAAAAGGGTTTGGATTTTTTTATTGAACGACTTTATTGGTTATAAAACGCAATTACGGTTTCCCGTAATTTTTTTCACATTTTGTAAGTATTTACCCTGTTAAAAACCCACATATTAACAGTTTAGCGTTATCTGTCAACATTTTCCAAAACTAAAACCCCGAAATCTTACTTTCGTTACAACGAAAATGGATACGTTTAAACGAATTTATTTTTGTAGTTAAATATTAAATGTAATCTTTAGCGCTAACAAATAGTTTCCCCAAAACTACCAGTTATTTTTACCGAATCTAATGCTTTCCCTAAATCAAAAACGGAAAAGCATTAATGAGTCAAACGTACATCATTATAGACGATGATAAAGACAGCGTCCTTAAAACACAGGCAATTGCCGAGCGTTTTAGGAACCTTAGCTTTGTCGCCTCTGCCAATAACTATGATGATGGTGTGAATTTGATTTTGGAACACCAACCCCGCTTAGTTTTTCTTGAAATTGATCCAACCGATAAAAAGAGCAATCTGTCTTTAGCGCTGATTAATGAACTTTATCGTTATTTACGTGTAGTTCCAAAAATCATTATAACAACATCAAAAAAGGATTTGGCGTATGATGCCTTGCAGTATGAAGTCATTGATTATTTGCTAAAACCTTTGAATATAAATGATTTTAGAAAAGCGATTCTAAAATTTGACCGCGCAATACAATCGGACTTGCCGTATTTTGAGGAAAAAAATCCTGTGGCAACCTTTGAGGTATTAGACGAAACACTTACCGAAGATTTGGAAACAGCAGCAGTTGAGACAGATGAAAATGAGGGAGAAGTAAAAATTATCCCGGCAGCCGAAAATCCAACTGCCGTCGTAAGCACCGTTCAGGCGCAGCAGCAGTCGCTGGTCATTTGTGTGAAATCCTATGGTGATTATCGTTATATAGACTCGGAAGATGTGCTTTATTTTGAAGCTGACAACAACTCTACTGATATCCATTTGAACAATGGTGAAATGATAACGGCATTTAAAACCCTTAAGCATTTTGAAACCGTTTTACCACCAACGCAATTCCTTCGAATTCACAATAGTTACATCATAAATGTAAACCAGGTATCGCGTATTCATACCGGAAATACCGTTTGCTATATTAAAAATTCGACCACCAAACTTCCATTCTCAAAATCTTATAAAGAGAACGTCGATTTGATTATCAGCAGAATAGCGTCCGGAAATTATTTGGAGATTTAGAAGAAAATTCGTAGTTTCGATAAAAATCTTGTCATGGAACTACAAGTTTTAATGGTTGACGATCATCCACCAATTATTGAAGGGTATAGATCTATTCTGGCCTACAATTCTTATGGATATACATTAAATACTATAGCTGCACATTCTTGTGAAGAGGCTTATAACACAATTTTTCAGGTAAAATATCCTTTTGATATTGTGTTTTTAGATTTGACTTTACCTCCCTTTTTAGAAAAAAACCTTAATACAGGAGATGATTTGATTCCGGTTGTGAGAAAACAGCATCCCAATGCTAAAATTGTCATTCTTACTTCACACTATGAGTCGATAGTTCTTTTTAAAATTATAAAAGAACACAATCCGGATGGGATTTTAGTAAAAAGTGATTTTCAGGCCCAAGAATTAATTAAAGCATTCGATGTAGTTGTCAAAGGAGGAACTTATTTTAGCGAAACGGTCCTTCATCACCAAAAATCTTGGGGAGAAAAGAATAAAGTTATGGATAGTTATAACCGCCAAATTCTTTCTTTGCTTGCACAAGGTGTTAAAACCAAAAACTTTCCTGATTTGCTACATCTTTCGAAAAGCGCAATTGATAAAAGAAAAGCTATTCTCAAGCAGCTTTTAGGAATTGACAAAGGAAACGATGAAGATATTCTTAAAGAAGCAAGAAAGCAAGGATTGATATAGAATCCACCACTCAGCCTTCAGAAAAAAGCGCCGTATTTCATAATATTTAGCACTAATTTGAGATTTCATGAAATGTACACTTTTAGTGTATTTGATTGTGAAATTAACAATCTACTTTTACTATATCAAAATCAAATAATAATAATTTAACTTGATTATTAGGTAGTTATAAGTGGCTTACCACCACATTGGTGACACGATGCAAAGAATGCTTTTCTAGTTTTTTGTAGAGAAAATGAACACAGAAACGCACTATTTATTTTAGAGGTTTGTTATTAAATAGTAGAAAGACTAAACCAACCAAAAAAAGCAGCCCAACCTTTATAATGTTTTGACGACACAAAGCTGGACTGCAATAATTAAAATTATACACAAATTTATGAAAAATTTATTATTTGGCTTAATTGCCACAGTTTTATTTGCGTTCAATGGGAATGCACAAAAAATAACTCAAGAAAGTGTAAGATTACAATTGGCACAAGGAATGTCAGATTTTACAATTTCATTAAAACCAGCATTTGACAAAACCACCAATGTTGAAGATTTCAAGAAAACAATTACAGGTTCCTGGTATTCTAAAATACCCAAAGAGGGGAATGATTTATTAAACGCTTCATACAAATTACTCATTAGTAAAACTTCTCAAGCAGAAATATTAAAAAGTTATAATGGGAAAGAAATGGCAGTTGCTCTATTATATATTCACAATCTTTCCGTAAAAGGGGTAAAAACAGATGGCAGCGAATTATTTGGTGGTACCACAGGAGATTTCAATCCTTATGCTGCTAATGCTGTTAGTGCAAAATGCAGATGGTATCAGTTGAGTTGCTGGATTAAAGAGATTTTTGGAGATGAAGGAGGCGGAAAAATTATGGATACAATTGTAACAGTATTAACTATACTAATAGCAGGCCTTTAATTATCAAATTTAAAATAAGTAATCAATGGTGTATGCATAAAGTATGCACCGTTGATTTAATTCGAAATTGTTATGAAAAAAATTAAGATTCTAATTTATTTAACCTCATTTAGTTTAATATGCTGCACTTCTTATAAAATTAATCTGGCATTTAAACTCACGGGAGTATACGATGACAATGTAAAACTATCTAAAGTTAGTAATGTAGAAAAAGAAGTAATTTTTATCCCGATGCATCATTTAGGGACGAAACTTTTTTATGATGATGTTAAAGCTAAAATAGATTCTCTTAAAAGGATTGGTTACTTTTTTTATACAGAAGAGGTTAAAGGGAATAAAAAGGATTCTATAACTGTTAGGAAATCAATTAAAATATCCGGAATTCCATTTAGCAGAAATAATATTGGTTACAAACATTTTTTTGACTCTATTTATAAAGGAAAAGTGAAGTTTAAGAAGGAAATATTGGATCAACCTTCTTCAGGTAAATTTGGCTTAGACGAATCAAACAGTAAAACTGTCGATGTTACTTTAAAAGAAATGATTGATTATTACGAAAGTAAGTATGGTGAAATAAAATTAGAACCGTGTGATTTTGAGAAAAGTTTTTATGAAAAACCTAACTGTAAATATAAGCCAGCGGGTAAAAAAATCACAGATGATGTTTATGTAAATTTTAGAAATAAAAATGTTATAAAAACGCTTTTAAATGATAGTCATAAGAAAGTGGCAATTATATATGGAGCTAAACATTTTATAGGAATTCGGGAAGAATTGTTAAAACACGGATTTAAATAAAGGTTACTTTTTAAGCACAAAAGCAGTGCATCTTTATAATGTTTGACGACACAAAGCCGGACTGCAATAATTAAAATTATACGAAATGAAAAAACCATTATTTGGCTTAATAGCCATAGTCTCATTTGTATTTAATGGAATTGCACAAGAGAAAAACGATGTAAATCAAAAAGCTGATTTCAAAAGTGCGTCATTAATAACGAAATATGAAAAAGAGGTTATAGAATATAAGTTTCTGTCTCTAGAGGAACTCAATGAAGAAGCTGAACAAATTATCGATGGATTAGATTTTAGCAACTCTGAAAACAGCAAGCAAAACACTTGTGAGATAACAATAGAAATCAAGGTTGAAGTAGCGATTGGAGCTGGAAGAGGATTAATGTCCGGATTGATTAATGTCAATTGTGTTGATACTACAACAGCTACAAAAAGGCTCAAAGCAATGATACTTGCCGCAGTAATGGGTTAATTGAAAACAATAAAAAAATGAAACACAAAATACTGCTTTTGGTATTATTTATGAGCCAATCATTATTTCCCCAAACGGATCTTAACAATGTAATCAAGGGAGGCGAACTTTTATTAAGTGGCTTGTCGGTACTGAAGACAAGCAAATCAGGAGCTAAAAAGGACAGTAAAGTAATTGAAAGTGTATGCGTAAAAAACAAACTTAACGAAAGGATTACTTTTATAATTACAGGTAAAAAAGAAGACGGAGACAGTTTTAAAAAAGAACTCATTATCCCAAAAGATGGGAAGGAATGTCTATTTCAATTTCCTAAAGGTATTTATACGTATGAAATTGTACTGACTAATAAAGAAATTTATAAGAAAGGCGAGTACAAGTTTGAGGATGATGTTGTAATTACGGTAAAGGAAGAATAAGATATTTTACAATTAATTTGAAAATTTATAAAATGTACACTTTTAGTGTACCAAAATGTGAAAATCGCGATTTACTTTTACAATGTCAAAATCAAGAGCGTATTTTTCTTATTGAAAGAAATTTGCAATAACTAACAATACAAGTTTGATGAAGATAAATTAAATTGTGGTAGAATTGGGTTCCGGTTTTTTAAACCGGGACTCAATTCGTTTTTACTATATTGGCTTTATGAATAGACTACTCTCTTATTGGGTTATTATTTTGTTGACATCTTTATATGGTTGTACTTCTAAAACTGTAGATAAAGACGCTCAGGCCAGGAATGATTCTATTCAGAAATATCTTGATTTGGCGGGTAATGACAACATGTCCTATGGAAAAAGAAAAGGGTATAATAATAAGGCATATTCTATGATTAATATGAATATGAATGATACGGTATCAATTTCATCGTTGTATAAAACAACTATGAACTTTCATCGATTTAATCAATTAAAAGAATTGAAGTTTAATTCTGCTTTAATGCTAAAAAAAGCATTATTATTAAAAGATGATTATTGGATTAGTTTGAGCTATAAAGTATTAGGATTATACTATATGAATAACTCAGAAAACGAAAAAGCGTTATATTATTTTTTTAAAGCAAAAAAGCATTTATTTCAACTTAGTGAACACAAAGAAATTATGAGTTTGCTATTTAATATTAGCCTTACTCAATATTATGCGGGAGACTTATTAGGTAGTAATAAAACAGCTTTCGAAGTATTAAAAATACAAAAAAAATATAGAAGTAATATTCCATACGGAGTTATCCTTAATCAAATAGGTAATAATTTAGGAGGTCTCAAACAAGACAATAAAGCGATTGAATATTACCTAAAAATTAACAGAAAAAGGTGCAATTTAAAAATGAAAAACATCATTGCTAATAACATTTCTACATCTTATATTGAAATAGGGGAATATAAAAAAGCTTATAATGAGTTAGATTCAATTATAAAAAATAAAGACTTTAAAGAAATAAACCCAAGCAATTATGCTACTGCTGTAAGTCTTTTAGGGTATTCCAAACTTAAAATGAATAATTTAAAAGAATTGCCTAAGGTGTTTTTTATAGCAGATAATATTTATAAAAATAGTAAAACAATAAATGGCAGTAATTACAATCAGATGTATCTTTCCATGTATTATGAGAAAATAAATGATACTGCAAATGCTATAAGAGCTGCTAAAAAAGCACTTTTCCTTTCAAAAAGTTATAACAATCCCTCGGATATTCTAGTTACTTTAGAACAACTCATAAAAGTTGACAAAAAAAACGCCTCAACCAATGCGCAAGAATATATTCGGGTTAATAATAGTCTGCAAATTTCGGAACGGAACTTTAGAGATAAATTTGCTCGAATAGCCTATGAAACCGAAGAGATTACTCAAGAAAAGGACAAAGCAGTTAATCAAAAATGGATTGTAGCTACAATAGCTACAGTTATTGTTTTATTTGTGCTTTTAATCCTTATCATAACGCGTCAACAATCTAAACAAAAAGAGTTACAATTACTACAAGAGCAGCAAAAAGCCAATGAAGAAATCTATGATTTGATGCTAAACCAAAAAAGAAAAGAAGAAGAAGCAAGGCAAAGTGAGAAAAAAAGAATAGCGATTGAATTGCATGATGGTGTAATGAACAGATTGGCCAGCACACGTCTTAATCTCAATATGTTATCATACCAAAAAGACAAAGAAACTATAAATAAGTGCTTAATCCATGTCCAAGAAATTTATAAAATAGAACAAGAAATACGAAATATTGCCCACAATTTGAATTTAGATGTTTTTAAGGAAAGTAATAGTTTTGTAGTGATTTTAAATGAGTTTATAATTACACAAAACACTACAACTAGTTCACAATACATACTTGAGATATCTAAAAATATTGATTGGAATCATATTTCAAGCGGGATAAAAATGAATTTATACCGAATTATCCAGGAAGCAAGTCACAACATTAACAAATATGCTAGAGCTTCTAATGTCATTATTAGCCTGGCTTTAAATAAGAACAATATTTGCCTTTGTATTACCGATAACGGAAAAGGATTTGACACTAATGTTAACTTTGCAGGGATTGGTTTGAATAATATAAACCATCGTGTCAAATCTCTTAAAGGAGAAGTCTTTATTGAATCAAATACTATAAGCACTTCCATAAACATTACTATCCCATTTACAATTTAGTTTTGTCATCTATACATTTTCTTGATAGAGACAAAGCTGTAAGGTTTTGTTTTTATTTTATATATAATCTATAGTTTTAGGAGTACATCTACCCAAATTTCATGCTCGCTACTTCAAAATGAATTTTGTCAAAGCCAATAATGACAAGCTTTTTGGTCAAAAACCAAAAATTCTCAAAAACCATCCACCAAGATTTGGCTATCATCCACTATCAAACGGCATCATTCTACCATAAACACCAATATTCATAGGTATTCACAGAGGCATCCTTTTTAGTTTTACACCGTGTAAGTGTCACATTGCCTCAAATCAATTGTTAGGACACACAACAAAAAACGAAATAAAACATTAACACATAAAAGTCTCAAATTATGAAAAAATTAGCAACAACATTCGGATTATTAGCTTTAATGCTTATTGTCACGTCATTTACAACTCCAACCATTGGAGGAAGAGGTGGTGTAGGAACAGGTGATTTCAATATCGGTGGAAGAGGTGGTGTAGGAACAGGTGATTTCAACATCGGTGGAAGAGGTACAGTTGGAACAGGTGGTTTCGACATTGGAGGAAGAGGTGGTGTAGGAACAGGTGATTTTGACCTAGGAGGAAGAGGTACAGTAGGAACAGGAAATTAATTCTAAAATAAGGAAATAATTTTTAATAAATTTTAAAGAAAACTAGTGAAAATTTTCACTAGTTTTTTTTATATATATTTGTTAAAACTTTTTTTTGCTTTGAGAAAAATTCATCTTTTAATATTCTTAACCGTCTTTTTATTTAATTGTAATAATCATGAAGATAAAACTTCAAAAGACAATTATATTCAAAAGACGGAGATTTATTTAAAAAAAATAGAGACTTCTAATTCGGATAAAGAAGCTTTAAAATTAAATGATACTGCATATATAATTCTTGTTAAAGCAAAAAACTCTTCAGATAAAAGGAAAAACTTAAATCAAATAATAGACAATTATTTTGGTTTAGGAGAATGGAATAAATATAAGGCTTCTTCTCAAAAATTGCTTAAACTTTCTGAATCATCGGGTGATAGTGTCCTTATTGCCAGATCTCATAGATGCCTTGGCAATTATTACTATAATGAACACGTTCTTGATAGTTCCTTCTATCATTATCTTAAATCTGAAAAAATATACAAAAATTTTAATGATATAGATTATGGAGTTGTTCTACTAAAAAAGGGTGTCGTTCAATTAGACGCGAACGATTTTTTGGGAGCCGATCTTTCGCTAAGAAAAGCATATAGTATTTTAAAAAAGACAGAGGATTATCAAAGAATTTATGCGACTTTAAGTAGCCTCGGTTCAGTTTCATCAGAATTAAAGGAATATAGTAGGGCAATTTTTTATTATCAAAAAGCCTTGGAAACCATTAAAACCGGTAAGCTTCAGACGAGTGAACATCAGGAAGCAAATAGTTTAAATAATCTTGGACTGGTATATAGTGATTTAAAAGATTATAAGAAAGCAATCGCTTCCTATAGAAAAGCGCTGTCTAATGATAAACTCAAAGTCCAAAATCCAGAATTGTATTCTATAATTATTGATAATCTGGCGTATTCTGAATTAAAATCAAACAACTTTGCTAATCTTCCAGAACTCTTTTATAACTCACTTAAATATAAAAATAACCTCAAAAATCAGAGTTCAAAAGTTGTAGTATACATTCACTTATCCGAATATTTTTCGCAAGTTAAAGATACTTTAAAGGCGATTGAGTTTTCAAAGCAAGCAATAAATGGTTCTAAAAAATCTAATATACCAATTTTTAGAATTGCATCTTTAAAACAAGCAGCGAATGTTGACAAAAAAAGATCTGTTCAATATTCTGATGAATACATTAGAATTAGTGATAGTCTACAAATTGCAGAACGAAATTCTAAAGATCGTTTTAGTAGAATTCAATTCGAAACAAAGGAAATCATTCAGCAAAACGATGTCCTTGAAAATAGAAATAGAAACCTGCTTTTAATTTTTGTAGTAACTTTCATTTTAGTGGCATTATTATTTATAGTAAGAGCGCAACGCGCCAGAACACGAGAGTTGTTATTTAAACAAGCCCAACAAAAAGCAAATGAGGAAATTTTTAATCTCATGATGTCGCAGCAGTCTATCATTGATGAAAGCAGAAACAAAGAAAAGAAACGCTTGGCGCAAGATCTCCACGATGGTGTTTTAGGGAGGATGTTTGGATTGCGTTTAAATCTGGATAGTTTGAATTCAAGTACCGATCCTGATGCACCGCAAAAAAGAAATGAATTATTAAATGAATTAAAAACTATCGAACAGGATATTCGTGAAATTTCACACGACCTGAATAGAGAGAAATTAGTTTTAATTAATAACTTTGTGTCAATCGTTCATAATTTATTGGAAGAGCAGAAGTCCTCACATGAAGCCGAGGTAATCTATCATATTGACACCTCTATTAACTGGGATAAAATAGGCAATGCTATCAAAATTAACATGTACCGGATTTTGCAGGAAGGGTTACAAAACATCAACAAGTACGCGAATGCAAAGGAAATTAAGGTTGACATTAGCGGAGATTCAGAAAATGTCTTCCTGAAAATACAAGATGACGGAATCGGCTTTGATGTTAACAAAAAAAGTAAAGGAATCGGAATGCAAAACATGATTTCCAGAACCAACGACTGTCAGGGAATTATAGACATTACTTCTAAAAAAGATCACGGGACAACTATTATAATCACAATACCAACAGAAACCAAACAACTAATTGAAGAACAAGCATGATAAAATCAATGAACATATTAATAGTAGATGATCATCCTTTTATAATTCAGGCGTATAAAAATGCATTAGAAAAGTATAGCCAACAAGGATATGAGTTTGATGTTACCCAGGCAAACAATTGTAAATCGGGATATGAAAATATCGTCGATGGCAAGAAAAAGTTTGATGTAGCTTTTTTTGATATCAGTATGCCTGAATATGCAGAAAAAGGAATTTACTCAGGCGAAGACTTAGCAACTTTAATAAAAAAGGAAATGCCGGGTTGCAAAGTCATACTATTAACGATGCACACTGAACTGCTTAAAATTAATAACATTATCAAAAACATTAATCCGAACGGATTGATTATTAAAAATGACTTGACTTTTGACGAATTGATTTTTGCTTTTGATAAAATCATTAACAATGAAAGTTACTACAGCCAAACGGTTATTAAACTAGTGGGTCAAGCCCAATATAACAATATAGAATTAGACGCTTTTGATAAACAAATTTTATTTCATTTGTCAAAAGGAGTAAAAACTAAAGATTTGCCACAATATATACCGCTATCCCTTAGTGCTATTGAGAAACGCAAACTCAACATCAGAGAAATTCTTGAAGTAAAAGGATCAACTGATGTAGATTTGATTAATGAAGCCAAAACAAAAGGTGTCATTTAACGATTATACGGGAAACCGTAACAACGATTTTGTCTACATAGTGTAACTTAGCTGCATGATTTTAGGGTTACCTGTAGACTAGAGTAGTAATCTCAAAAAGCTACTCTATTTACATGATTTAGGGGGAAAGCGATACTGTAAAAGGTATCGCTTTTTTGGTTTATCAGGAAGGTTACTCTTCACTCAAGGCATCCCAACCACGTGCTTTTAAAGGGATTTTGGTGTTAGCTCTCGTAACCAAATGAATGCCTTCACTTTCTTGTGTTAAATGGCCAATTACAGTAAAATTTGGATTGGCTTTTATCTTGTCAAAATCTTCTAAAGCAATAGTAAACAGCAATTCATAATCTTCACCACCATTAATAGCAACGGTTGTCGAATCTATATTGAATTCTTCACAAACATTGATAAACTGAGGATCAACCGGGATTTTTTCTTCATATAAATTACACCCAACTTTGCTTTGTTTACAAATATGGATAATCTCCGAAGACAAACCATCCGAAATATCAATCATCGATGTTGGTTTTACTTCGAGTTTTTCCAACAAATCTTTAATATCGTGACGCGCTTCAGGTTTTAATTGACGCTCAATTAAATAAGTATAAGCATCTAAATCAGGTTGGTTGTTCGGATTTACCTGAAAGACTTGTTTTTCACGTTCCAAAACTTGTAATCCCATATAGGCCGAACCTAAATCGCCTGTGACAACCAACAAATCCCCGTTATTTGCACCATCACGGTATACAATGTCTACCTCATTTGCTTCTCCAATTGCAGTAATTGAAATAATCAATCCTTTTTGGGACGAAGTTGTATCACCACCAATAACATCTACATTATAAAATTTAGCTGCTAAAGCAATTCCATCAAATAATTCTTCTAAAGCTTCCAGCGGAAAACGATTAGAAACCGCCACCGAAACCGTTATCTGTGTTGGCTTTGCATTCATCGCGCAAATATCAGACACATTTACAACAACAGCCTTGTAACCCAAATGACGCAAAGGCATATAGGACAAATCAAAGTGAACACCTTCAATCAATAAATCTGTAGAAACAACAACTTTTTTGTCCTTAAAATCCAAAACAGCAGCATCATCACCTATACTTTTTAAAGTCGATGGTTGTTTTACATCAAAGTTTTTTGTCAAATGGTCAATCAAACCAAATTCGCCCAATTGAGAAAGTGAAGTGCGTTGCGGAGTTTTATCTTCTAACATTTTTTTCTAAGGTTCTAAGGTGCAAAGATACTAAGGTTCTAAGGTTTATTCCAACAAAAAACCCGATTGCTTTCACAATCAGGTTCTCATTTATTATGCTGCCTTAGCACCTCAGTACCTTAGCACCTTTTAATCATTCAATTTCAATACCGCCATAAAAGCTTCCTGCGGAATTTCAACATTTCCTACCAAACGCATTCTTTTCTTTCCTTTTTTCTGTTTTTCAAGAAGTTTACGCTTACGCGAAATATCGCCACCATAACATTTGGCGGTAACGTCTTTTCGCAACGCTTTTATCGTTTCACGCGCAATGATTTTAGCACCAATAGCAGCCTGAATCGGAATGTCAAATTGTTGTCTTGGGATTAATTCGCGCAGCTTTTCACACATTTTTTTACCAATGTTATAAGCATTACTTTCGTGAATTAAAGCCGAAAGCGCATCGACAGATTGACCATTCAATAAAACATCTAATTTCACTAACTTAGACGCTCGCATACCAATTGGTGAGTAGTCAAACGACGCATATCCTTTAGAAACGGTTTTTAATCTATCATAAAAATCGAATACAATTTCCGCCAAAGGCATATCAAAATTCAATTCTACTCTTTCGGTAGTCAGATACGTTTGATTGGTAATAACTCCACGTTTTTCAATACATAAACTCATTACGTTACCAACATAATCAGCTTTGGTAATGATTGTCGCTTTGATAAACGGCTCTTCAACTCTGTCTAGTCTTGAAGGTTCCGGTAAATCCGATGGATTGTTTACCACGAAACCAACTTCTGGTTCTTTTTTGGTATAAGCCAAATACGAAACGTTAGGAACCGTAGTAATTACAGTCATATCGTATTCGCGCTCCAAACGTTCCTGTATGATTTCCAAATGCAGCATTCCTAAGAATCCGCAACGGAAACCAAAACCTAAAGCGGCTGAACTTTCAGGAGTAAAAACTAAACTTGCATCATTCAATTGCAGTTTCTCCATCGAAGCACGCAAATCTTCGTAATCTTCCGTGTCAACAGGATAAATTCCGGCGAAAACCATTGGTTTTACATCTTCAAATCCCGTAATCATATTCGTTGTTGGCGTTTTTGCATCTGTTAAAGTGTCACCAACTTTTACTTCTTTTGCTTCTTTAATTCCGGATATCAAATACCCAACATCACCTGTAGAAATCACATCTTTTGGCACTTGATTTAACTTCAAGGTTCCAACTTCATCAGCAAAATATTCGTTGCCGGTAGCCATGAATTTGATTTTCTGCCCTTTTCTGATTTCTCCGTTTTTCACACGGAAAATAACTTCGATTCCACGAAACGGATTATAGTGTGAATCAAAAATCAAAGCTTGTAAAGGTTCGTCTTTTACACCTTTCGGTGCTGGAATTTTTTCGATTATCGCTGCAAGAATATTTTCTACACCCAAACCGGTTTTCCCAGAAGCGTGAATAATATCCTCAAGTTTACAACCTAATAAATCAATAATATCGTCGCTAACTTCTTCCGGATTAGCACTTGGTAAATCAACCTTATTTAAAACCGGAATAATTTCCAAGTCATTTTCTAAAGCCAAATACAAGTTAGAAATTGTTTGTGCCTGAATACTTTGAGCCGCATCAACAATCAAAAGCGCACCTTCGCAGGCTGCAATTGAACGCGAAACTTCATACGAGAAATCAACGTGTCCCGGAGTATCAATAAGGTTTAGTATATAATCTTCACCTTTATATTTGTATTCCATTTGAATGGCGTGACTCTTAATCGTAATACCACGTTCGCGCTCCAAGTCCATATTGTCAAGCAATTGGGCTTTCTCTTCACGAGCGGTAACGGTTTGTGTAGCACCAAGCAATCGGTCAGCCAACGTACTTTTTCCGTGGTCAATATGTGCAATAATGCAAAAATTTCTAATATGCTTCATCTTCTTTTAGCTGTAATTCAACTGTCGTTAAATTATATTTTATACTGTTATAACCTAAGTTATTTATTTAATTAAAAAAATGTCTAAATTGTTTTTGTTGATGTAGAAAACTCTTTTTTCAACTTCATCAACTACATATTTAGGTGTATTGCTTTCAAATTTAAGTTTGTCCAATTCTTTCCCTGACTTTTTTTCAACCTGAACTAAGAATTTATTTCCGGTTTTATCTTTGGTGAAAAAGAAAGCGTAATCGTTTGTTTGAGTAAATGCGTTCAATCGATTAGGATTATATAGCATGTCGGCGGCTTCTGTGTAATATTCTCCTCTATTAAATTGTTTCACTCCTTTGTCGGCTTGGTCTGTAGTAGCTCCAGGAACACCCATTGAATTTCCTAAGGCTTCCGGTGTACCACCAACCATATTCGTGATACCTTCTACTTCTGAAACGGCTCCGGCAGTATCTAAGATTCCAGAGGCAACATTTAGTAATTTTCTTCCTGTTTCACCCGGCGTAGAATAGTATTTTTGTGTAACAATCTTTCCTTTGTCATCTAACACAATAAACTCCCATGGACTGGAAACAAAAAAACCAGTCGCAGTCTTTTCAAAAATATTTAAAAACCCTGGTTTTTTGATAGAAATAGACTGTCCTGTTTTTGGCAATAGCCCTTTGTCAGGATTAAAGAAAAATAAAGCTTCGCTACCAACGCCACATTCAATAACCAAAAGAGATTTTGTTTCTTCGTCAAAAGAAGTCAGGTTTGTTTTGTAACTAAGAGTCTTTTTTATGTTTTTGGTTTTGTCCTTATTGTCAAAATATCTTAAAACATTACTGGTTACATATATTGTCCCGGCTTTGTATTCATATTTTGTATATCCATCTTCTTCTAACCAATCATAATCGTCATCTTCAAAGTTAAGTGCTACTTTCTCTGCTTTTTTCCAAACTTTCTTTCCTTGTTTGTCTACCAACATCTTTTCGTTTTTATAAAAAACTACATAACCTTGAGGATCTTTTTCAATCTTGTAAATTCTTTTTTCGTCGAATCTTCTTTTCCAAACTTCTTTACCTGAATAGTCATACATCATCCCGTCTGCTTTGGATTTAATAAAAATTTGACCATCAATATCATTGTACCAACCAAATTTATCTTCCAGTTTGATTTTTTCAATTTCTTTTCCTGTATTGAAATCAAATACGATAACACTATCGTCAAAACTTCTCAACTCCGCTACTAATCCCGGGCTCCCTTCAACTACAAAAAGATTTTTTTCATTACTATCGGTGAACAGCATTCCGGTCTTAATATTATCATTCAGAATGACATTTCCGTTGTTACCGTCCAATATCATTATTGATTTACCATACATTAAAGCAATTTTATTGTTTTTGGTATGGATTAGATTTCTGAAACTTTCCGGAGTTCCTTCGGTTGAACCCAAAGCCATTGCTTTGTCTAAAAGACTTGTTTTTACTTTTACAGGTGATGACCACTTTACTTTTGATGATTTCATGTCAATCATTGAAAAGGTTTTTTCTCCTTTTTCACCTTTGGTAGCAACCAAAACCGAGAAAATTTCGGGCAACAACTGAAATCCTTCTATTTTATTTCCTTTCAAAAGCACATTTCCGTTTCGGGTGTCCAACAAGGTTTTATTTTCCAAAATGATAAAAGGAGTATTGTTGATATTATTCACAACAGCATCACCTTCACCATTTAGTGTTGAAAGCGAACCAAGTGAACCCATTGGCTGTTTCCAAATCACTTTTCCTTGGTAAGGGTCTACTCCTATTAATTCTTTGTTTGACTGAACTACAGGAATTCCTGAAAAAGCATTGAAATATACTTCTTTTAAATTATTTTCTAAAGCAACCGAATTATCAGCTTGACGCTGGGCATTAACAAATGCCGTCATTAATAACAAAACACACACAAAAATCTTTTTCATAAAATTCACCTATTAAATATTTGACTGCAAAGCTAATGATATTAGCCAAATTAATCTCGTGTTAGCAAAAGATTTCCTGACAGGACCAAAAGTGCCTTTTTTGTGAAAAATTAAAAAATCGTACTTTTGCAAAAAAGTATTAAAAAATGCCAAAAATCGGCAACATAGAATTACCTGACTTTCCGCTATTACTTGCGCCTATGGAAGACGTGAGTGATCCGCCATTTCGCAGACTGTGCAAATTGCACGGTGCCGATTTGATGTACTCGGAATTTATCTCTTCGGAAGGGTTGATTCGTGATGCCATAAAAAGCCGAATGAAATTGGATATTTTCGATTACGAAAGACCGGTCGGAATTCAGATTTTTGGTGGTGATGAAGAAGCGATGGAAATGTCGGCCAAAATTGTTGACGCTGTTCACCCAGATTTGGTGGATATTAATTTTGGTTGTCCGGTAAAAAAAGTAGTATGCAAAGGTGCTGGTGCCGGCGTTTTGAAAGATGTTGATTTGATGGTGCGTCTGACCAAAGCCGTGATTAAAGGAACCAATCTTCCGGTAACGGTAAAAACACGTTTGGGCTGGGACGAAAGTTCTATCAATATTGATGAGGTTGCGGAACGTTTGCAAGATATAGGTGTGCAGGCTTTGACAGTTCATGCCAGAACTCGTGCTCAAATGTATAAAGGTCATTCAGATTGGTCGCATATTCAAAGAATCAAAGAAAACCCAAGACTTACCATGCCAATTTTTGGAAATGGCGATATAGATTCTCCCGAAAAAGCATTGGAATACAAAAATAAGTATGGCCTTGACGGTATGATGATTGGTCGTGCTGCGATTGGTTATCCATGGATTTTTAACGAAATCAAACATTACTTCAAAACCGGAGAACATTTGGCACAACCAACAATGGCTGACCGAATCGAAGCGACACGAAATCACTTAACCTGGTCAATGGATTGGAAAGGCGAACGCGTTGGAATTGTAGAAATGCGCCGACATTACACGAATTACTTCAAAGGTGTTTCCAACTTCAAAGAGCACAGATTAAAATTAGTAACGCTCGAATCGGCTGAAGCTTTATTCAAAGCCTTGGATGAAATTCAGGAAGTTTACGCAGATTATCAGTTTGTTTAAGTTCGCTTACATAAGTATTACTGTTTTGTGTTTTGGTTTTTGCCAATCGCAAACAATTAAAACTTTAAATAAAATAAAAACAGACCATCAAAGTTGCCTTGACAAAGGAGATTACATGTTGGGATGTTCATTAGATTATTATAAAAAAACAGACAGCCTACTTAATGTAGTTTACAATAAAATCAGACTAAAACTTAACACTACTGAGAAAAGAAAGTTCAAAAATGAACAATTAGGTTGGCTTAAAAAGAAAGATTCATATTTTAGAAAAGTTGAAAAAAACACTAAAAATGAAGTAGGTGATATTATAGGTAGTGATTTGAGGATGATTATCACAGATAAAGAGGCAGATTTCGTATTTGATAGGGTAGAAGAATTAATAAAAAGACTTTAATCCAGCAACTTTTTAGTCACCTGACTACTCGCAATCCAACTGGAAATAAAACCAAGCGCGACTATAGTTCCGAAAACAATCAACACATTCTGAATAGTGAAAACCACCGGATACGCCAAGGATTCGGTAATCATGACTAATTTGAAATGCTGTTGAATCAGCACGATGATTATTCCCAAAATCAAACCAATAATTCCGCCAATAATCGTCAGCAAACTTCCCTGAAGCAGGAATATTTTCTTTAAATCTTTGACTTCGGAACCCAGATTGAAAAGTGTTTTCAGATTACTTTTCTTGTCCAAAATCATCATGATTAGCGCGCCAATTAAATTGAATAACGCAATAATAATGACCAGCGTGAAGATAAGATAGACGGCAATATTCTCAGTATTTAACATCTTATATAATGTAGCATTGAGTTGCGCTCTATTTTTTACTTCTACTTTATTTTGGAAAACTGTATTAAGTTTCTCCATAATTTCGGCTTCGTTGGCATTGGGTTTTATTTTGATTTCAACGCCCGAAATTTGGTTCGGTTTGTATTCCAATAAATCCTGAGCCAATCTCAAATCTGCAAAAACATATTTGGAATCCAAATCCTCACTTATGGCATAAATTCCAACCGGAATCAAAACGGATTTATTAAAAGCTTCAGCTTCACTTTCAATTACAGCTTTACCTTTTCGTGGCACATAAACCTCAAAATCATTATTAAAATCAAAAAGCCCAAGCGATAATTTTTCTGTAATTCCGTAACCAACAACTACTTCGGCAGTATTGTACCGAAGCCATTTTCCGTTAAAAAGACTTTTAGAAACATCATTGATTTTAGTGTAATTTGCATCGACACCTTTTAGATAAGTCACTTGTTCTTTTCCGTCAAAAAAGAAAAGCACGCGTTCTTCCACTGTTTTACTATAGTAAGCAACGCCTTCAATAGCTGCGATTTCTTTTTCTTGTTTTGGAGAAATAAAAAAAGTTTTGCCCTTAAGCGGATTAATTTTTAAATCGGGATCAATAGTATTCGAAAAAGACAAACTAAAATCGCGCAAGCCGCTAAAAACCGAAAGGACAACAAACAAAGCGAGAGTTCCAACAATAATTCCTATCGATGCAATGCCTGTAATAATATTGATAGCATTGTTTTTACTTTTGCTAAAAAGATATCTTTTGGCTATGTATAGCGGGAAGTTCAAGTGAAATTAAAATTTCTTGCGTTTTTCTAAAAGGTCTCGGTTTTCAATCGGATTTTCTTTTCCTGACAAAGCATTGTCAATTTTTTCGATATAATCCAACGAGTCGTCAATATAAAAAGAAAGATTAGGCACTTTTCGCAATTGTAATTTTACACGCTGCGATAAATCATGCTTAATCAAAGGAGAATTGGTTTTTATTGCCGCCATTAACTCGGCTGCTTTATCCTGAGGGAAAACACTCAAATACACTTTAGCAATAGATAAATCAGTAGTTACGCTTACTTTAGATACCGAAATAACCAAATTTGAAATTCCGTTTTTGCGTACTTCACCCTGCAAAATATCTACTAAATCCTTTTGCAACACACTGCCAATTTTCTTCTGTCTATTCGTTTCCATGCTGCAAAAGTACAATTTTTAAATTTTATAAGCACCAGAAGCGAAAGTTTTGGTATTATCAGCCATCCATTTACCCGCTTTCCGCTATATCTCGTCCCAAAAGACGAGATGCCACTCCAATCGGGGCTAAAGGAAAAGCCATTTGAATTTTTGTTATCTTTGTTTAGCAAAAAAACAAAACCAAAATGCGTAAAATTGAGCACATCGGAATTGCCGTCAATAGTTTAGAAACTTCCAATTTACTTTTCGAAAAACTATTTGGCAATCCACCATATAAACAGGAAGAAGTTGAAAGCGAAGGCGTAAAAACATCCTTCTTTATGAATGGCCCCAATAAAATAGAATTATTAGAAGCCACAAATCCGGAAAGCCCGATTGCCAAATTCTTAGAAAAGAAAGGAGAAGGAATCCATCATATTGCTTTTGATGTCGAAAATATAGTTGAAGAAATAGAGCGTTTAAAAAAGGAAGGTTTTGTTGTTCTGAATGAAACGCCAAAAAAAGGAGCCGATAATAAGTTGGTTGCTTTTTTACACCCAAAAGGAACAAATGGTGTCCTGATTGAACTTTGTCAAGAAATCAGTTAAAAACACTTGCGTCGAAACAAAAATAGTAGTAATATTGCAACCGCTTTATGCGGGTCCTATAGCTCAGTTGGTTAGAGCACCTGACTCATAATCAGGTGGTCCTTGGTTCGAGCCCAAGTGGGACCACAAAAAAGACTTCGTTACGGGGTCTTTTTTTGTTTAATATGAAAACCAATAAGGTGGAAATATCGTTCATATAGATATAAAATTATTTCGCTTTTTTAATCAAAAGCTTCGTTCCTTACATTGAATCAAGGACTTTGCAGTTTAAATTTTGATTATCTTTGTCGATTAAATATTTAATTTATTTTGGTAAATAGATTTTTTTTATACTTTTACGCACTATGAAAATTGTCCCGAATAGAATTATCATTATTCTGGCTGTGTTTTTCTTGTCAGTAACAAGCGTGTTTGCTGACCCAGGACCACCACCGCCATCGACACCGCCACCGCCACCAGGACTGCCTTTGGATGGTGGAATATTCTTTTTGGCACTACTTTCAATGTGTTTTGGAATTTATAAATTGAATAAAATAAAAAATATAAAAAAAGCTTCAAATTAATTTGAAGCTTTTTTATTTTACGCAGGTTTTTATAGTTTATCGGTTTAACGCATGTAATCGAGCAACGTATTTTCCCACAACATCGAACTCAAGATTAATCTTTGTGCCAATTTTAACATTTTTAAAATTCGTATGTTCAAAAGTATAAGGGATAATCGCCACACTAAATTCATTCGCTTTAGAATTTACAACAGTCAGACTCACACCATTTACAGTTATCGACCCTTTTTCAATGGTAATATTGTTTAAAGTACTATCGTATTCAAAGGTAAAATACCAACTTCCACCAGCTTCTTCAATAGATTTACAAACCCCGGTTTGGTCAACATGCCCTTGAACGATATGCCCGTCTAGCCTGTCTCCCAATTTCATTCCGCGCTCTAAATTGATTAAATTGCCTATTTCCCAATCTGCTAAATTTGTCTTTTCAATGGTTTCTCTAATAGCAGTTACAGTATACTCGTCATTGTTGATTGCTACTACAGTGAGGCAAACACCATTATGAGAAACACTTTGGTCTATTTTTAATTCAGGTGTTATAGTAGAGTAAACAGTGATGTTTAAATTATCATTGTCTTTTTTTAAATCTTTTATTATTCCAAGGGTTTCGATTATTCCTGTAAACATTATGGTTTTATTTTACTAAATTTGCACTTCAAAATTAGCAATAAATAACTAGTACTTCTTATGAAAAAAGCAGAAAATATAATCGTTGGAATTTCAATCGGAGATTTAAACGGTATTGGAAGCGAAGTAGTTCTTAAGACTTTTGACGACTCAAGAATGTTAGAACTTTGCACGCCTGTAATTTTTGCTAACGTAAAAGTGATGTCTTTTATTAAGAAAACATTAGAATTAGAAACACCACTTCACGGTATTGACCAATTAGATCAAATTGTTTTGGGTAAAGTAAATGTGCTCAATATCTGGCGTGAAGGTGTTGATTTAAATTTTGGGACAAATGATCCTGTTGTCGGGAAATACGCTATCAAATCATTCGTTGCCGCAACAAAAGCCTTGAAAGAAAATCAAATAGATGTGCTGGTCACGGCGCCAATTAATAAATACAACATCCAATCGGAAGAGTTCAAATTTCCGGGACACACCGATTATTTGGACAAAGAGTTAGAAGGAAATGCTTTAATGCTGATGGTTCAGGATAATTTAAGAGTTGGTTTATTAACCGATCATATCCCTGTAAATGATGTGGCAAAACATTTAACCGAAAAACTAATAGTTCAAAAAATTGAAACTATAAGACAAACATTGGTACAGGATTTCGGAATCAATAAACCAAAAATTGCAGTTTTAGCATTGAATCCACATGCCGGAGACAATGGTGTAATTGGGAAAGAAGATGATGAAATAGTAAAACCGGTTATAAAAAAACTATTCGAAAAAGGAACGCTGGTTTTTGGCCCTTTTGCTGCAGATGGTTTTTTTGGCAGCAGCCAATATGAAAAATATGATGCAGTAATTGCAATCTACCACGATCAAGGCTTGATTCCGTTTAAAACATTGTCGTTTGGGGGTGGTGTAAATTATACAGCAGGTCTGAATAAAATCAGAACGTCTCCCGATCACGGAACAGCTTACGAAATTGCCGGAAAAGGAATTGCCGACTATAATTCGTTTAAAGAAGCAGTTTATACTGCTATTGATATCTATAATTCGAGAAATCAATACCAGGAAATAAGCAAAAATCCTATGAAAACAAAGGAAAAGCAGTTATAAACAAAAAAATGTTTATAACGCTTTTGGAATTGCAATAATTTTATATCTTTGCACTCCCGAATTAGGGTTCAAATTGTTGTCTAGATGAAAAGTACGAATGAATATTTAATTCCTTTCATAGGGTTAAAAATAGGGAAGCATCACTTTGAATATAATATCGAGAAAAAGTTCTTTGACGAATTTAATTTTGATGAATTTGAAAGCTGTGCTGTAAAGGTAAATGTTGTTTTAGAAAAAAAGGCAACAATGCTGGAAGTAAGCTTTGCACACAAAGGAACCGTTAATGTTCCTTGTGATTTGACAGGAGAACAATTTGACTTGCCTATCAAAGGAAAAATTAAATTGGTTGTCCAGTTCGGTGAAGAATTCAACAATGATAATGATGAATTGTTAATTCTGCCTCATGGTGAACATCAAATAGATTTGGCACAATACATTTATGAAATGATTGTACTTTCTATTCCTCCAAAAAGGGTTCATCCTGGAGTTAAAGATGGAACTTTACAAACAGAAGCATTGAAAAGATTAAACGAGTTGCAGGTTAAAGACGAAGAAGTAATAAAAAGAGAAGAAGAAAGTGACCCGCGTTGGGACGAATTAAAGAAACTATTAACGGATAAATAATATAGTAAAATGGCACATCCAAAGAGAAAAATCTCCAAAACAAGAAGAGATAAGAGAAGAACACATTATAAAGCAACTGTTGCTCAAATCGCAACTTGTCCAGTAACTGGAGAAGCACATTTATACCACAGAGCTTACTGGCATGAAGGTAAAATGTATTACAGAGGGCAAGTAGTTATTGACAAATCAGTAGCTGTTGCATAAGTAAAGTTTTTTACAAAACTAACTCTCACTTTGTGGGAGTTTTTTGTTTTAAAGAAAATTAATAAATATCCCATCCTAAAACACCTTAGGTATAATTTTTTTTTGTAATTTCAACAACTTTTCGCATTTAAAAATTGAAAAGAAAAACATCCAATTTATGAATAAAATTACAGCCGCAATAACCGCAGTTGGAGCATATGTACCAGACTTTGTACTCTCAAATCAAGTACTGGAATCAATGGTAGAAACCAATGATGAATGGATTACTACACGCACAGGAATTAAAGAAAGAAGACTTTTAAAAGAAAAAGGAAAAGGAACTTCCTTCATGGCTATAAAAGCGGCACAAGATTTAATTTCTAAATCTAAAATCAACCCAGAAGAAATAGATTTAGTTATTATGGCAACGACAACACCTGATATGCCAGTGGCAGCAACGGGAGTTTATGTTGCAACACAAATAGGAGCAGTTAATGCTTTTGCCTACGATTTACAAGCAGCCTGCTCAAGTTTTTTATACGGAATGTCAAATGCCGCGGCATATATTGAGTCGGGCAGATATAAAAAAGTACTTTTAATTGGTGCTGATAAAATGTCTTCAATTATTGACTATACAGATAGAGCGACTTGTATTATCTTTGGAGATGGTGCTGGAGCAGTTTTATTTGAGCCTAATTTTGAAGGTCTTGGTTTGCAGGATGAGTTCTTAAAAAGCGATGGCATTGGTAGAGAGTATCTAAAAATTGATGCTGGTGGATCTATTCTTCCTCCATCAAAAGAAACTGTGGAAAACAGTCAACATTTTGTTTTTCAGGATGGTAAAACGGTTTTCAAATATGCTGTATCGGGAATGGCCGATGTAAGTGAGAAAATTATGGAACGTAATAACTTAACCAAAGACGATGTGAATTGGTTAATCGCGCATCAGGCTAACAAAAGAATCATTGATGCTACAGCAAACAGAATGGGAGTTGATGAGGAAAAAGTATTGGTAAATATTCACCGATACGGAAATACAACTTCAGCAACCTTGCCTTTGTTATTGAGCGACTTTGAAGATAAATTTAAAAAAGGAGATAATTTAATTTTTGCAGCATTTGGTGGTGGATTCACTTGGGGTTCTATCTACTTGAAATGGGCATACTAACACTCGAGGCATTTGATATTAAGAAAAATTAATTAATCGGAGCGCAGCGGAAAAAAACAATAAACTAACTAAAAACACTAACCATGGATTTAAAAGAAATTCAAAACCTAATCAAATTTGTATCCAATTCTGGAGTTGCTGAAGTAAAACTGGAAACAGGAGAAATTAAAATTACTATCAGAACTACATTAGAAGGGAACTCACCAGATATTACTTATGTACAACAAGCACCGATGCAACAAGCAATTGCTGCACCGTCAGCTCCGGCTGCAGCCCCGGCTGCACCTGCTGCACCAGCGGCTTCATCGGATGATAATTCAAAATACATAACTATAAAGTCTCCGATGATTGGAACATTCTACCGCAAACCTTCACCGGACAAACCGGTTTTTGTTGAAGTGGGAAGTTCAATAGGTAAAGGCGATGTGCTTTGTGTTGTAGAAGCCATGAAATTATTTAACGAAATCGAAGCTGAGGTTTCAGGAAAAATTGTTAAAATTCTTGTTGATGATATGTCACCAGTTGAATTTGACCAACCATTATTCTTAGTTGACCCATCCTAGTTATTTTAAATTTTAAATTTTGAATTATGAATTTTCTTCATCATTCAAACAAAATCATTTAAAATTTATAATTTATAATTTAAAATAATCACAAGATGTTTAAAAAAATATTAATTGCCAATAGAGGAGAAATTGCACTTCGTGTAATTAGAACTTGCCGTGAAATGGGCATCAAGACTGTAGCGGTTTATTCTACTGCTGATGCTGAAAGTCTGCACGTTAAATTTGCTGATGAAGCGGTCTGTATTGGTCCTCCGCCAAGTAATTTATCCTATTTAAAAATGTCCAATATTATTGCCGCTGCAGAAATTACAAATGCAGATGCAATTCATCCGGGATACGGTTTCCTTTCTGAAAATGCTAAATTTTCTAAAATTTGTCAGGAGCACGGAATCAAATTCATTGGTGCTTCACCTGAAATGATTGACAGAATGGGAGACAAAGCTTCTGCTAAAGCTACGATGAAAGCAGCCGGAGTTCCATGTGTTCCTGGTTCTGATGGTTTGTTAGAATCGTATGAGCAAGCACTAGAATTGTCCAGAGGAATGGGTTTCCCGGTGATGTTGAAAGCAACAGCCGGTGGTGGTGGAAAAGGAATGCGTGCTGTTTGGAAAGAAGACGAATTATTAAAAGCTTGGGAAGGCGCACGTCAGGAATCGGCTGCAGCTTTTGGAAATGACGGAATGTATTTGGAGAAATTGATTGAAGAACCACGTCATATCGAAATACAGGTTGTTGGAGATTCATACGGAAAAGCATGTCACTTATCGGAAAGAGATTGTTCGGTACAACGTCGTCATCAAAAATTGACTGAGGAAACTCCGTCACCATTTATGACCGATGAATTGCGTAACAAAATGGGTGAAGCTGCTGTGAAAGCTGCCGAGTTTATTAAATATGAAGGTGCAGGAACGGTTGAGTTCTTGGTAGATAAGCACAGAAATTTCTATTTTATGGAAATGAACACACGTATCCAGGTGGAACATCCAATTACGGAGCAGGTTATTGATTACGATTTGATTCGTGAGCAGATTTTAGTAGCTGCCGGTGTGCCAATTTCAGGTAAAAATTATTTGCCACAATTGCACTCAATAGAATGTCGTATCAATGCTGAAGATCCATATAATGACTTCAGACCTTCACCGGGGAAAATTACGGTTTTACATGCGCCAGGCGGACACGGAGTACGTTTAGATACACACGTTTACGCAGGATATACTATTCCGCCAAACTATGATTCGATGATTGCAAAGTTGATTACAACGGCTCAAACAAGAGAAGAAGCCATCAACAAAATGAAACGTGCTTTGGATGAGTTTTATATTGAAGGAATTAAAACAACAATTCCTTTCCACAGACAATTGATGGACGAACCGGATTATGTTGCCGGAAATTATACGACCAAGTTTATGGAAAGTTTTAAAATGAACGATCCTGAATAAATAAAAAAACCCAACTTTTAAGTTGGGTTTTCTGTTTTTATATCAATTGATTTTATAATGTCTCTTTCAACCATTTAAAGAATTCACGTTGCCAAACCATTCCATTTTGTGGTTTCAAAACCCAGTGATTTTCTTCGGGTAAATATAGGAAACGACTTTTTATTCCACGAAGCTGTGCTGCCTGAAATGCTTCCTGCGCTTGTCCAATACACACACGGTAATCTTTTCCTCCTTGAATAATAAGAATTGGAGTATTCCATTTATCAACATAGTTTATCGGATTGAATTCATTGTATGCTTTTTGGGCAACGGCATTATTTTTATCCCAATATGGTCCGCCAAAATCCCAGTTGTTAAAGAACACTTCCTCTGTTGTGCCAAACATACTTTGTGTATTGAAAACACCATCATGAGCAATAAAAGATTTAAAACGATTGTTGTGAATTCCGGCTAGAAAGTAAGCAGAATAACCGCCATAACTTGCGCCAACACAACCTAAACGGGCTTTGTCAACATAACTTTCTTTAGCCACATCATCAATAGCCGAAAGGTAATCTTGTATTGATTGTCCGCCCCAATCTTTTGAAATTTGTTCATTCCAGGCTTGTCCGTGACCATACATTCCTCTTCTGTTTGGTGCCACAACAACATAACCTTGTGAAGCCATCAAAGAAAAATTCCAACGGAAAGAATAAAACTGTGTTAAGGGAGATTGTGGTCCACCTTGACAATAAAGTAGTGTTGGATATTTTTTAGTTTTATCAAAATTTGGAGGAAGTATTACCCAAACCAACATTTTTTTGCCATCAGTAGTCGTTACATATCTTCTTTCGAATTTTGGCAAAGCCAATTTAGAATAGGTTTCGTCATTGGTTTTGGTAAGCTGTGTAAACGTTTTTTTCTTAAGGTTATAAGAATAGATTTCATCAGCATGATTCATATCTGTTCTTGAAACTATTATGTTATCACCGGAAAGGCCAACTATAGCGTGAACATCAAAATCGCCCGAAGTAACTTGTTTTACAGTCACAGCAATTTTGGTTAAACCTGGGAAATTAACTTCAAACAATTGTATCGTACCATCAACTGCTGCCGTAAAATAGATTTTTTTTCCATCAACACTCCATTTAAAACTTTCAACAGAACCATCCCAATTGGCAGTCAAATTCATTTTCATTCCTTTGAAACTAACAATAATATCGTTTTTATCAGCTTCGTAACCATCATGCTTCATTTGCAGCCAAGTCAAATCTCCATTTGGAGAAAAGGCCGGATAAGTATCGTAACCAGGATTGTTTTCCGTTAAGTTTTTTGTGGTTTTTGTATCGATATTATACTCATACAAATCAGTATTGGTAGACATTGCATAAGCAGTTCCAAATTTCTTTTTGGAAACATAAATAATATTTTTACTGTCTGGCGACCAAATATAATCTTCGTCTCCACCAGATGGTTTTTGTGGCGAATCGTATGGCTCACCTTTCATGATATCAATCGGAGTTACTTTATTTCCTTTATTTGAAGTATAAAAAACATGATTGTGCGTTCCGATATTCCAGGTATCCCAATGACGATAATCTAAGCCATCATAAATCTGTGCTTCCGATTTGTCTAATTCAGGATAGAAATCTTTACCTAAAACATTTTCGGTTTTAACTTCTTGTGAAGACAAAATATAGTTGCCGTCAGGAGAAACATTTTTGTCAGCTACTAAATCCTTGGTTTCAGTTTCCTGAACTTCAACTGGATTTCCTCCAGTTACAGGAACTATGTAGAATTTGGAATTGGATTTGTTTTCTGCTACAGCTGGTGTCGACACTTTATAGACGATCGATTTTCCGTCTTTAGAAATGCCAAGAGCTGATACTCTTCCAAGTTTCCATAAGGTTTCCGGAGATAAAACTTGTTGCGCTGTTGCTGTTATGCTCATTGTGATAACGATTAAAAAAACTATTTTCTTCATTTTTATTGATGATTTTTAAAGCGCCAAAAGTAGCAAAATAAATCAATAAAAAAAGCCACACTTTTCAGTATGGCTTTGTCTTTTTTTATAGAGAATTATTCTTTGATAAAACGTTTTGTCATAGTTGAAGTTCCGTTAGAAACTTCAATTAAGAAAGTCCCGGTTTTCAATGAACCAACATAAATACTTTCGTTTTCAACTTTACCACTTCCTAATTCTTGTCCCATCATATTGAAAATTCTGTAAGTTGATGGAGATTCAAGATTAGCAATGTTTAGAATATCTCCTTTTACAGGATTTGGATACAGGTTAAATGAAATTCTAGCACTGCTAGTTTCATCTATTCTTGCAGCTGAAGTAATGTTTACGGTATAATCTTCCACTTGTCCATATGTGAATGTTTCACAGGCCGTTGGAACAGCATTGTATTTCATAGAAACTCTCATTCTTGTCGCTCCAAGTGTAGCTGAAGCCGGAATGGTAAACGAACCTGAAACCGGAGTTGTTCGGGTTTTTGATCTTGTGAAAACAGTTTCGCCGGAATCAGAGAAGTCACCATCCTGGTTATAATCAATAAATACAGCATAACCTTCGTTGTAGCTGGAACCAGTCCAAGTTGGAGTAATGGTTATTGTATTGGCTGTTCCTCTTGTTACATTGGTAGAAAGTGCTGTAAAGTTTTCGTAACCGGCAGTTCCTGTAGAAGGATTGTTGATAGTTCCGAATACTACTCTTCCAATTCTTTCGTCAGCAGTATTGCTTCCAAGTGAACTGCAATAAGTAACCGAATTAGCAAGAGTTGTAACACTCGCCACATTACTGTCAACAGAAATATTTCCTGCGGCATCTTTAGCTCTAACAGTGAATGTATATGAAGTTGAAGCAGTCAATCCAGTCGCAGTATAAGTCGTAGCCGAAGTAGTTGATGCTAAAAACACACCTCCTTTATAAACATTATAACCTGTTACGGCAACGTTATCAGTGGCGCCAGACCAGGATAAATTTGTTGTTGTAGTTGTAGTTCCGGAAGCTGTTAATGTTGGAGCTGTTGGAGCAGTAGTATCCGGTGTTAATGTAGTTACGTTAACAGTGTTACTAGCGACAGAAACATTTCCTGCAGCATCTTTTGCCTGAACATAAAAAGCATAAGCAGTTGAAGACGATAAACCAGTTGCGGCATAAGTTGTAGCTGCAGTTGAAGCTAAGAACACACCGTCTTTATATACATCATATCCGGTCACAGCAACATTGTCAGTGGCACCAGACCAAGATAAATTAGTCGATGTCAAAGTTGTTCCGGAAGCTGATAATGTTGGAGCTGTTGGAGCCGTTGTATCCGGAGCCGGAGCTAAAGTTGTTACACTTACTGCATTGCTGGCTACAGAAGCATTTCCTGCAGCATCTTTAGCTTTTACAGTAAATACATAAGTTGTTGAATTTGTTAAACCGGAAACAGCATAAGAAGTTGAAGTAGTTGAACCTAATAAAACACCGTCTTTATAAACATCATATCCGGTAACGCCTACGTTGTCCGTAGCACCTGACCAAGATAAACTTGATGTAGTTTGAGTTGTTCCTGAAGCTGATAAAGTTGGAGCGGTTGGTGCAACAGTGTCTGTAGAACCTGCAGTAATAGTAAAATTAGTATTGGATACATCAAAGAAAATATGATTTGTTCCCTTTACCATAATTCTATTAGTTGTTCCTGCTGTATTTGGAATCGTAACTGCTTCTGAACCGTCATTTGGCGTGGCCGCTAATAAAGTTGTCCAAGTTGTTCCGGCATTAGTTGAAA
The DNA here is from genome assembly GCF_004797125.1 of Flavobacterium sangjuense. Lineage (NCBI taxonomy): Bacteria > Pseudomonadati > Bacteroidota > Flavobacteriia > Flavobacteriales > Flavobacteriaceae > Flavobacterium > Flavobacterium sangjuense. The sequence goes on along the minus strand of NZ_CP038810.1, from coordinate 489,944 downwards.
TTAAGATGTCAACATTGGCACAGTTTACATTATTTGCTGTTGTGCCGGCAACATTCCATGTTATAGTTTGTGTACTTCCACCAACATAAGAAACGGCAGTGTTTGGAGAACTAACGCTAAATGGTCCAGCGGTTGCGTTAACAGTAACAATCATGTCATCACTATTATTTGCCGGTCCGCCAGCTCTGTTATCACGAACAGTTACTCTGAAGTTTAATGTTCTTGCTACAGAAGACAATGCTTCTACAGTAAGTTCACTTCCTGCAGTTGTTGTTGCGCCAGTTAAAACAGAAGCCATTCTAGGGAAATATCTTGTTGGAGAAGTAGTAGAATTATAAGATCTGAAATTTACTCCGCTAGTTTTTGTAGCACTTGGCACAGCAGTAGTCGTTTGAGAATCCATTTCTTCCCAGTTATAGGTAAGCGCATCGCCATTGGCATCAGTAGCTGTAGCCGTTAACATAAACGGAGTGCTTTTTGGAATTGTATAATCTAATCCTGCGCTTGCTGTTGGAACTGAATTTCCTGTAGCAGTATTGACGGAACAAGTTTTTGCTTTAATATTATTAGTTACTTGTTGGATACTAACCGCATGAAAAAATGCATCAGAATGTGGTTGAACATCAAGTGATGTAATTCCGGCATAGCCCATAATAGTTGAGCCCGAACCTGGTTCTACCTGAACACCAGTTCCTTCGTTACCACCATGTGTCCATGTGTGATTTGCTCCCATTTGGTGCCCAATTTCATGAGCTACATAATCAATATCAAAATTATCTCCTGATGGGATTCCATCTGCCGGAGAAGTGATACCACTTCCTTTTGAACCATTGGTGCAAATACAACCTATACAACCTGCGTTTCCACCACCACCAGTAGCACCAAATAAGTGACCGATGTCATAATTAGCTTCACCGATAACAGAGGTTAATGTTGACTGTAATTGTGAATTCCATTGCGACATACTTGAAGCAGCAGAATATGGATCAGTTGACGCGCTGGTGTATATCACAGCATCAGTATTTGCAATTATAATCAAACGTGCACCGAAATCTTTTTCAAAAACACCATTACATCTAGTGATAGAGGCATTTATAGCAGCCAACGCCAAGGCTTTTGTACCGCCAAAATAAGCAGTGTATTCTCCTGTACAAGACATAGCCAAACGGAATGTTCTTAGTACAGCATCATCAGCATTAGGTCGTGCCATTGCACCATCCATTTGTGGAGCAACTTCGTCAATAACACTACACTCGAAACGAGAAAGGGATTGCGCTTTATCTGATTTTCTATAAACGGTATAGGTACCTAAATCAGCTGAAATAGGCTCAATAAATACAGCAGATTTATCAGGAGAAAGTACCATTGATTTAAATCCTAATGGCGAAACACTGAAATAAGCCGTCGCAGCAGGATTGTCAATTCCAATTCCCATATAGGATTTAATTTCAGGATATCTTGCAGCTAATGCAGGATCCATATTTGAATTTTCGTAAACACGATATCTTTCTAAAATGCCATCCGCATTCGGAATAGATAAAATGGTACTCGAATCTTTACTATTTGCCATTCTTGCTGGCGCATTGTTCAAATTTGTTTTCAGACTTGATAGATTCAAGTTGAAAAGGTTGTTTTCAGGTAGTCGCATTTTTGAATCAAGTGCAACCATGTCATTTTTCTTAGTGGTTACATTCCATATCGTGCTTTTGTTTTGAGAAAAAGCCACAGAGGTAATTGCCAATAATGCAGTAAAGAGTAATTTAAATTTCATAATTCAATAGGTTTATTAAAAATAGCGCTCCAAAAGTAAAATTATTTTTAATAAATAGAAGCATTATTTAATAAATCTATTAACAAATCGACAAGCTACGCGCTATATTATTGTCAGATAAGTAAAAAATGAAAGAAATTCGTATATAAATGATAAATTTTTCAGGATTTTGCTTTAGGGTTTATTCAAAAAATTTAATTTTAGAAAAAAATAAAGAATGAATCTTAGCTATTGGGAACTCAAAACCTGGTTCACAAATATAGACTTCACGATTGTTGGCAGTGGAATCGTAGGTTTACATTGCGCTTTGGCAATGCGCGAAAAATTCCCTAAAAGTAAAATATTGATTTTAGAAAAAGGGATTTTACCTCAAGGAGCAAGTACAAAAAACGCAGGATTTGCCTGTTTCGGAAGCCTTTCGGAAATTATTGACGATTTGAAATCGCATAGCGAAGAAGAAGTTATTCAGCTTATTTCAAAAAGATGGAACGGATTGCAATTGTTGCGTAAAAATCTGGGTGACCAAACTATAGATTTCAAACCTTATGGTGGCTATGAATTGTTTCTTAAAAATGATGAAGACACTTATATTGATTGTTTGCAAAAACTACCTTTTATTAATGACTTATTAAAACCACTTTTTAGGAATGATGTTTTTGCCAAAGAGGTTGACCGTTTTGCTTTTCAAGGCATACAGGAATATGTTGTTTTCAATCCGTTTGAAGCCCAAATTGATACCGGAAAAATGATGAATGCTTTACTACAAAAGGCAATTGCAAACAATATTTTAATTCTGAATCAAGTTGAAGTCACGTCTTATCAGGAAAAAAATAATGAAGTTGAAGTAGCCTTAGGAGATTTTAGTTTTACAACCAAAAAGCTATTATTTGCTACCAATGGTTTTGCAGCGCAATTAACCAACAATCAGGTAAAGCCTGCGAGAGCACAGGTTTTGATTACGGAACCAATTCCAAATTTGGATATCAAAGGAACTTTTCATTTGGATAAAGGCTATTATTATTTCCGAAATATTGACAATAGGATTTTGCTTGGCGGAGGAAGAAATTTAGCATTTGAAACAGAAACTACGACAGAACTTGGTCAGACAGAATTAATTCAAAATCGCTTGGAAGAATTATTAAAAGAAGTAATTTTACCAAACACCGAATATAAAATTGCGCATCGCTGGAGTGGCATTATGGGATTAGGCTCGACCAAAAAACCGATTGTCGAACAATTATCAGAACATGTATATTGCGGCGTAAGATTAGGCGGAATGGGAGTTGCCATTGGAAGTTTAATAGGTCAGGAATTAGCGGATTTAGTAAAATAAAATATGATAAGAAAAATTTTTCGTTGGATTTGGAAAATGATGCTTTGGTTTTTTGGACTTTCCATTTTATCAGTCATTATATTTAAATGGGTTCCAATTCCGTTTACACCATTGATGATTACCAGGATTATTGAATTTAAGTTGGATGGAAATGACGCTATTTATAGTCACAAATGGGTTCCGTTAGAAGAGATTTCTCCCAATCTTCAAAAAGCAGTAATAGCCAGCGAAGACGGAAATTTTTTAAAGCATAGTGGTTTCGATTTTAAAGCGATGCAGAAGGCTTTTAAAAATAATAGTAAAGGAAGAAGGCTAAAAGGTGGAAGTACTATATCACAACAAACCGCCAAAAATGTTTTTCTATGGCAAGGCCGAAGTTATGTTCGCAAAGGATTGGAAGCTTATTTTACGGTTCTCATCGAATTAATTTGGGGAAAAGAACGTATCATGGAAGTCTACCTTAATAGTATAGAAATGGGTAATGGCGTTTATGGTGCCCAAGAAGCAGCAAAACATTGGTATAGAAAACCAGCAATAAATTTGACATCGAGGGAAGCAGCCGGAATTGCGGCAATTTTACCCAATCCCAGAAAATACAAAGCAACAAATTCTTCTTCCTATATAGATAGGCGAAAAGATAAAATCATGAGAGTCATGCGACATATTGGAAAGATTGACTATTAAAAAAAGCGTCCCGATTAATCGGGACGCTTTTTATTTTATATCGAAATACTTTTAGTAAAACAAAGGTTTGTATTGTTGCCAATTTTTGAAAATTAAAACGGTATTGAAAACAACAACCAAAACAGCAATAGATATTCCGGGTATATCCAAAAACAAATGGAACAACAAAATGTTAATCGATATCGGGGCTAACAATATTAATGAAAAAGCCACCCATTTTTTTAACAAAAGCATTGCTCCGATAATAACTTCTAAAAAACCTACAACCGGAAAAATATAACCAGTTGCGCCAAGTGAATTTATGAATTGTCCAGCGGCTGTATGAGTGTCCGGTTGATCCATAGGAAGGAAAGGGAATATCATATTCGCGCCAAAAAGCACAAGTGCCAAACCTAAAGTAATTCTAACGATTTTAGTAAACATTGAATTCATAAAGACGGTATTTAGATTAGTTATAATGTAAAAATAACATTAAAAATTTAAACATTTTGTACACTAAAAATCAAATTATTAACACATTGTTGTTATTTAGTTAAAATCTTAAATCATAAAATTAATTCCAAGGACGATGTTTCTGCCAATATTTGGAATCCCGTCTGTCTTTAATCGGGATAAATGCGAAACATAAGTCTTGTCAAATAAATTATTAGCATTTAAATTGAAGTTGAAGGTAGTTTTACGGAAAGTAATCTTTCCGCCTAAACCTAAATTTAACAGAGTATAATCGTTGGTTCTGGTTTCAAATTCACTGTTATTGTTTTGTGCAAAAGTGCTTTCAATGTTTAGCGTTGCAAAACCTTCTTTCCACCAATTTTTCACTTCAAATTCTCCTTTAAAAGTATTGTTCCACTTGTTGGCCGGAATCAAAGGCAAATTGCTTCCGTTATCTTTTTTGCCAATAACTGTTTCAAAACTACTTGTATAATGTAACCAATCTACAGGATGTGGATGGAAGTGAATCCCAGTTTCACCACCATATAATTTGGCATTAGCCTGAACATAATCGTAAACATTGTTCCCGTCAATCACGTTTCCATTCGGAGAAATAAAAATGTAATTATTAATATGATTGTAAAAACCATTGGCAAACAATTCAAAATGCGAACTTTTATATTCCAGATTCAAATCGGTTTGCAGATTTTGCTCATTGTCAAGTGCGGAATTCCCAATTTCATAGCGGTTGCTGCCTTCGTGTACACCATTTGAAGTAAGCTCAGCTAAATTCGGAGCACGAAATCCCGAAGCAATATTTAAACGCAATGTAAAATCATCAGCCAAATGCATTTTGTAACCCAACGACGCATTGAAGCTATCAAAACTTTTATCAACGGCTTCAAAGTAACCTTCATTTCCTGGAATTCCGTGGGCTTCGCTGCTTACTTGTCTATTGTCGAAACGAAGTCCGGCTTGAAGAACATTCTTTCCAAATTCATAGTTAACCGTTCCGAAAACTCCAAAATCATTGGTTGCAGCATCCGGAATTAATAATTCTTCTCCTGAATTAGTATTAGTTTGATGCATTCCCTGAACGCCAACGATGGTTTCTAGTTTTCCAAATTTTGGCAAATAATACTTCAAATCATAATTGAATGTTCTCAATTTCATATGCAATGAAGCTGCATTACTGTCTTCAAACTCGCTTCGATCATTAAAGATATAACCCAAATCAGCATCCAGTTTTGAGTTCTTGAAATAGAAATTATTGTGCAGACTCAAAATGTGATTGTCAACCGCTTGTTTAGGATAAATAGTAGAATGACTAGTAGATTGTTTACCTATTCCGTTTTCCGGAATTCCCAAATCGAGCTTGTTAAAATTGTAACGAAACACACTTGAAAACTTCGAATTGCTGTAACCAATTCCGGTTTTTAAATCGGTTTCATTAAATCGTGTATTTGTCACTCGATCACCATCCGGAATTTGATAATCGGCATGCGTATTGAAACTTCCGCGCACTAAAAACTTCCAGTTTTCAGTCGAACTTTTTAAGCCCAAAGAAGTATTGCTTCCCAAAGTATTCGAAAATACACGCTGACTAAAATCGGCTTTGAATTCTTTTGGATTTGCAAATTTTTCAGGATTGAAATACAAAACGCCACCCAAAGCATCAGAACCATAAAGCAACGAAGCCGGACCTTTGATGACTTCAACGCTTTCAACACCGGCGTCGTTTAAACCCAAACCGTGCTCTTCACCAAATTGTTGATTTTCCAATCGAACGCCTTGGGAATACACCAAAACACGATTGCCACTTAATCCTCGAATTACTGGTTTTCCAATAGAAGTTCCTGTAGAAACCTGAGAAACTCCGGGAATTTTAGCCAAACCTTCAACGAGTGTTGCGGCTCCTTTTTGCTGCAATGATTTTACACTTTCGTGTTCCACTTTCATAACGTTTTGCGATTGTAATTTGTTGAAAGCAGTTGAAACAATCACTTCATCCATATGGATTATATTGTCTTCCAGCGTCATGTTTTGGACAACTTCTTTTTCGGAAATAGTTACAGAAATTAGTTTTGTAGCGTAACCAACAAATGAAAAAGAAAGTTTAAAAGTACCATTTGGTAAATTGCTTAAAACATAGTTCCCATCAACATCGGTGATGGTTTCCTTATGTATTTCCGGAATGGAAACGATAACGTTGGGTAATGCTTTATTGTCTTTGTCGGAAACAGTTCCAACGATTTTGTTTTGCGCAGTTGCGACTAACGAAAAGCCCATCAATAGGGCAATATAGATTGATTTCATGATTAATTTTATTGATAAATAAATTGACCGATATTATTTCGGTCTGATAATTCAGTTATGCAATAAAACTAGGTGGTGCCCGAAGTGCGAAAAGACTTCCTCGGAAAAATTGGGTTATTTCTTTGGAATAATAAGTGGAATATTTGGTAACAACCTCAACTTTTTGGGAAGTAAAAGTTAGTTTAGAAGGTGAAATAAAACTGCTAAAAGTAAATTCACAGGTAAAACAATGATCAAATCCTTCGTGCGCGTGAGTGATTTCGGTTTTGTGATGATGGTAGTTGTGGTAACAGTGTTTTTCTGAAAATTGTTTTTCCAAATGGCCTATAGCATCAAAAGACTGAAGCAGTATTGCCAACAATACAACCAATCCCATGATTGAGTTTACTATGAGAAACCTTTTTTTCATCAGGTACAAATGTAAGTAGGGCAAAAGAAAAACCGTCTGATTTTAACAAATTTTATGATTTGTAAAATCAAACGGTTATCTATATTCTGTCATTCCCGAGAAGGTGGGAACTACACTAATTTATTCGCCACTAAATATTCAGCAATCTGAATCGTATTTGTAGCAGCGCCTTTTCTCAAGTTATCAGAAACAATCCAAATGTTCAGAGAATTTGGCTGACTCTCATCACGACGAATTCTGCCTACAAAAACATCATCTTTTCCTTGTGCATACAAAGGCATCGGATACGTGTAAGTATCATTGTTATCCTGAACAGTAACACCATCAGTTTTGCTAAGGATACTGCGAATTTCATTCACGTCAAAATCATTTGAAAACTCAACATTCACGGCCTCACTATGACCGCCAACTACCGGAATTCTAATTGCAGTTGCAGTAACTGCAATTGATTTATCACCAATAATTTTTTGAGTTTCACGAACCAATTTCATTTCTTCTTTGGTGTAACCGTTATCTTCAAAACTATCGCATTGTGGAATAGCATTTCTGTGAATTTGGTATTTATAAGCCATTTCACCTTGAACGCCTGCGTACTCATTTTCTAATTGACGTACAGCTTTTACTCCGGTTCCAGTAATGGATTGGTAAGTAGAAACAATCACACGTTTGATGTTGTATTTTTTATGTAATGGCGCTAAAACCATCACCATTTGAATGGTTGAACAGTTTGGATTAGCGATGATTTTATCCTCCTTAGTCAATTCAGCTGCGTTGATTTCAGGAACTACCAATTTTTTTGTTGGATCCATTCTCCATGCTGAAGAGTTATCGATAACGGTTGTTCCGGCTTCTGCGAATTTTGGAGCCCATGCCAAAGATGTTTCTCCACCAGCCGAAAATAAAGCGATATCAGCTTTCATATCAACAGCGGTTTGAAGACCAACTACTTTATATTTTTTTCCTTTGAATTCAATTTCCTTTCCAACCGATTTCTCAGAGGCAACAGGAATTAATTCCGTTATCGGAAAATTTCTTTCAGCTAAAACTTTAAGCATTACTTCACCAACCATTCCGGTTGCGCCTACAACAGCAACTTTCATATTTCTATTTTTATCGATTTATAATTTTTGAAGTACAAAAGTATGTAGAAAAATACTTTTACTTTTACTTTTTAGTATAAAAATTACTGAATTCAGAAAGTTGAATTAAAAAGAAAAACCGCCTCAATTAAGAAGCGGTTTGATTAGAATATATAATGTAGCGGTATTATTTTTTCAACAAATCTCTAATTTGTGTAAGCAATTCTTCTTGTGTTGGTCCGGCCGGAGCAGCAGGCGCAGCTTCTTCTTTCTTTTTAGCTTTTTCAGCGGCTCTTAATACAATGAAAATAAACAAAGCGATAATCACAAAATTAATCACAGCCTGAACGAAATTTCCATAAGTCATTACCGAAGCACCGGCTTTTTTGGCAGTTTCTAAGTTTTCATAAGTCTGACCATTTAAGGAAATAAATTTCGATGTAAAATCAATTCCACCCGTAATTAAACCTACTAATGGCATAATAAGATCATCAACGGCAGATCCTACAATTTTTCCAAAAGCTCCACCGATTACTACCGCTGTAGCTAAACTTAACACGTCGCCTTTCATTAAAGAGGCTTTGAAATCGCTAAAAAATCCCATAATTATTTTGATTTATTGGTTAATAGAAAACTAAGTTAGCTAAATTTTTAACAGCTTTAAATTATTCTCTAAAAAAAACTCTCTTGACACGTTGTGAGATGCTGGTCAAAATTTCATACGGAATCGTGTTTAATTGCTTCGCCATAAAATTCACAGTTGGGTTTTCACCAAAAATAATTACGGTATTTCCTTCCTTGCAATCAATGTCAGTCACATCAACCATCAGCATGTCCATACAAACGCTGCCTACAATTTTGGCTTGTTTATGATTAATCACGACATAACCAACACCATTTCCCCAACTTCTTCTAATGCCATCGGCGTAACCAATTGGAATCGTGGCAATTTTGGTTTCCTTTTCGGCGATAAATCTTCGGCCGTAACCAACGCTTTCGTTTGCATCGATGGTTCTGATTTGGGAAATTACCGATTTTAAAGTACCCACATTTTCAAGTTCTTTTTGTTCTTCCGCATCATTGGAAATTCCGTATAATCCAATTCCTAAACGAACCATATCGTATTGTGCTTCGGGATAATTGGTAATCCCGGAAGTGTTCAAAATATGTCGAATAGGTTTTATGTTTAATTCCGTTTGCAGTTGTGAAGACAATTTTTCAAATAAGGCAATTTGCGATTTCGAAAACGCATCGTGTTTCAAATCGTCACTTGTTGCCATGTGTGATAAGATACTTTTGATTTGTACCGTTTCGTTTCCTTTTAGAATGGCAATTAAATCTTGTAGATTTTCTTCTTCAAAACCCAGGCGGTGCATTCCGGTATCGATTTTAATATGAATTGGAAAATGCTTTAATTTTTTTTGTTCGGCAATTTTCAAAAAAGCTTTCAATCCTTTTACAGAATAAATTTCCGGTTCTAAATGATGCTGAATAATCGCAGAAAAACTTGTCGTTTCCGGATTTAAAACCATAATCGGAACCGTGATTCCGGCATTTTTCAACGAAATTCCTTCATCGGCGAAAGCCACACCAAGATAATCTACTTTGTGATGTTCGAGTAATTGTGCAATTTCAAAACCGCCATTTCCATAGCCAAAAGCTTTGACCATTACCATCATTTTGGTTTTTGGTTTTAACTTCGATTTGTAGAAACTCAGATTATGACCAATCGCATTGAGGTTAATTTCCAAAACAGTTTCATGTGTCTTTTCTTCAAGCAACGACACAATTTTCTCAAAATTAAAATCACGTGCGCCTTTGATTAATATGGTTTCGTTTTCAAAATTCAGATTCTCAAATGCATTCGTAAATTCGGCTACATTTTGAAACGTATCACAATTGATGAATTTATTTTTAAACTGCGAAATGGTTTCACCAATGCCAATCACACGCGTAATTTTATTCGAAATAATCAACTGCGAAACCTGAGAATATAAGGCCTCATTGCTCAAGCCGCTCTGAAAAATATCCGAAAGAATAATCGTTTTCTTTTTGTGTTGTTTTTGATTTTCCAAAAAGTCCAAAGCAATTTTCAGCGATTGAAAATCGGAGCTGTAACTGTCGTCGATAAGTGTACAATTGTAAATTCCGTTCTTCACTTTTAAGCGCATTTCCACCGGATACAAATGCGCCATTCTCGTTTGAATAACGTTGTGATTGTATCCAAAATACAGCATCACCATCATGCAATGAATGGCATTTTCCACCGAAGCCTGATCCTGAAAGGGAATCGTAATCGGGAAAGTGTCTTCTCTATAAGTAACTTGTAATTCGGTTAGTTCACCTATGTTTTTTTTGGTAATAAAAACATCAGCGCTTTTATCGTCAGAACACCAACTAAAGATCTTTATTTTCGGATTAACAAAAGCGCAGATGGTTTTGTTTTTATTCAAAATCAACACATTTACCGAAACAAAAAGTTTTAGTTTTTCTTTGATTTTTTCAGCAACACTCGAAAATCCTTCATCATGAGCCGAACCAATGTTGGATAAAATTCCAATTGTTGGCTGAATGATTTTCTGCAGCTTTTCCATTTCAAGAGTCATGGAAATTCCGGCTTCAAATATGCCCAAATTGTGTTTTTCGTTGATGCCTAAAATCGAAAGCGGCACACCAACTTGTGAGTTGTAACTTTTTGGACTTCGGATAATATTGTAATCCGGGCTTAAAAGAAAATTCAGCCATTCTTTGATGATGGTTTTGCCATTGCTTCCGGTAATTCCGATAACAGGAAAGTCAAATTGACTGCGATAAAAGGCGGCGAATTTCTGAAGTGCATCAAGCGTATTTTCAACAACTAAAAAATTAGCTTTACCAGTAACAGTTGAAGGAATTTTAGTTACCACAAAGTGTTGTACACCTTTCTGAATAAGTTCTTCTATATAAGAATGCCCATCGTGATTTGGTCCTGAAATAGCAAAAAACAAGGTGTTTTCATCGTTTTGCAGCGAGCGACTATCAATAGAAATATATTCAATAATAGCGGTATTATTTTGTCCAACCCATTGGGCTTTGATGATTGGGACAATATTTCGAATGGTTAGTATCAAGAGTAGGGTTTATTTTTGCTTCGCCAATTCGCTGGCGCTCGGGTCGTCTGATAAATGTTCGGGATCTTTTACAATCATATTCTGACGAATGGCATTAAAGTAGGCTGCCCGGCTTAACGGTTCATATTCTTCGGTTTCACCAAGCATAACCAATTTGTCATTGTCATTTTTTCTAAAACTATAATGTGCTAAGTTTCCGGTGCGGGTACAAACCGCATGAACTTTGGTCACATATTCGGCAGTTGCCATTAAGGCAGGCATTGGTCCGAAAGGATTTCCCTTAAAATCCATATCTAATCCTGCTACAATTACCCGAATGCCGGAGTTTGCCAAGTCATTGCAAACCGCCACAATTTCATCATCAAAAAACTGCGCTTCATCTATACCAACCACATCGCAACCTTGCGCTAATATTCTAATATTGGCTGCAGCCGGAACAGGTGATGAGCGGATTTCGTTTTTGTTGTGCGAAACTACCATTTCCTCATCATATCGCGTATCGATGGAAGGTTTGAAAATTTCCACTTTTTGTTTGGCAAATTGTGCTCTTTTCAATCTTCGGATGAGCTCTTCAGTTTTACCCGAAAACATCGAACCGCAGATGACTTCAATCCAACCAAATTGTTCTTTATGATTTACTGTATTTTCGAGAAACATTTTGTATTTTTCTTGTGCTAAAAATGAATAGTTTTTATTACTTTGTCACGGAAACAAACCGACTTAAAATTTTCTTAGTTTTACGTCGATTCAAATGTAAAAAATTTTAACCAAGGTTACTTCTTCCATAGGCAAAATAAATGCTTCGGAAGAAATTTATTAAAAAAGACGACCATATTCCATAATATTTCAAAAGGTATGAAAAAAAGATTAGAAGCCGAATTAATCAGCATTGCACACCGAATTTTAAAGCTAAAAAACAAGTCGGAAGTCGACCAATTGTATAAAGAAACACAAAAATTATACGAAACACTGTCTGTTTTAAAGTTCTATCAGGACAATTTTGAATCGGTAAAATCAGATGTGTCAGAAGATGTTTTAGAAGAGAAGCTTGGGCAATCACTTGAAGTGGAAGCTTTACCGGAACCGATAGCGGAAGTTAAAGAAGGCTCGAGCGATAGCGAACAGGCGAAGCAAATTGTGGAAGCAGTTCCTGAGACTGAAGAGCAAATTGAAGAAGCGCTTGCCGAAGAATCAATGGTTTCTGAAGAAGTTGAGCAAACTGTGGAAGCAATATTGGAAGAAGAACCAACTTTGGAGGAAGAAGAAGTTGTTGAAGCTAAACCTTCCTTTGAACCTATTTTTGAATTAGAAGCGGAAGAGGATGATACTCCGGCTGAAGTTGCTTTCGAGTCGCAACCGGAAGAAAAATTAGAAGATCATATTGGAAAATACGCTGATCCGATCTTTGAGAAGATAAATGAAGTTTCCTTATTTCCTTCGGAGGCAAAAGAAGAAGCAAAACCCGAACCAATAGCTGAAACTCCAAAAGCTCCAACGTCATATGATGGAGTATCAAAATCAATCGCCATTGGATTGAATGACCGTATAGGTTTTGTGCAGCATCTTTTTAACGACAGCAACGAAGATTTTAATCGTGTGATTTCCCAATTGAACACTTTTGACACCTTTGAAGAAGCCAAGAATTTCATCAACGAAATGGTGATTCCTGATTATAATTATTGGGTTGGCGAAGAAGATTATATCGAACGATTTATGGAAATCGTTGAGAAAAAATTCTCTTAAAATTATATAACACAGATTTCACAAATTTTCACGAATTAAATCTGTGCTAATCTGTGAAATCTGTGTTTATTTTATTTCTATGTCAAAATTATACATTGTTCCAACGCCAATTGGCAACCTTGAAGACATGACTTTCAGAGCCATTCGCGTTTTGAAAGAAGTCGATTTGATTTTGGCCGAAGACACGCGAACCAGCGGTAAACTCCTAAAACATTTTGAGATTTCTACGCACATGCACAGCCATCACATGCACAACGAGCACAAAACAGTTGAGAATTTGATTAAGCGGTTGCAGGCTGGCGAAAACATTGCGTTGATTTCTGATGCAGGAACTCCAGCGATTTCTGATCCTGGTTTTTTGCTAACGCGTGCCTGTGTCGAAAACAATATTGAAGTCGATTGTTTGCCTGGCGCGACGGCTTTTGTTCCGGCTTTGGTGAATAGCGGTTTGCCCAATGACCGATTTGTTTTCGAAGGTTTTTTGCCCGAAAAGAAAGGAAGACAAACCCGATATTTGGCATTAGCTGAAGAATACAGAACGATGATTTTCTATGTTTCGCCACATAAATTAGTAAAAACCTTGGCGGAATTTGTGCAGTATTTTGGAGCCGACAGACCGGTTTCTGTTTCGCGCGAATTATCTAAACTACACGAAGAAACCATTCGCGGAACTGCGGCAGAAGTGCTAAAACATTTTGAGGCAAAACCGCCAAAAGGAGAAATTGTAGCTGTGGTTGGCGGGAAAGTTTTAGAAGTAAGAAGCAAGAAACAAGAAGCAAGAGATTCCGAAGAATAAAATCTTTTTTCTTTCAGCGAAGCGGTCTTACATCTTTCAGCGAAGCAATCTTTCTTCTTAAGACACTTCCAAATCCACAAACGAGAACGAATTCCCGCTAAATAAACCTTTGTCAGACAATTTCAAATCGGGAATTACCAATAACGCCATGAATGATAAAGTCATAAACGGGGCTTTCAAATTGCTTCCCAATTGTTTTGACATAGCATCGATTTCCTGATACAATTTACCGGTTTCCCAACCATCTTTGTCGCTCATGATTCCGGCTACAGGAAGTGCTAACGATTTGGTTTCAGCACCATTCACAGCACAAACGCCGCCATTATTTTCAATCAGTATATTGACTGCTTTGCAGATTTCTTCATCCGAAGTTCCAACAACAACAATATTATGACAGTCGTGCGCCACCGAACTGGCAATCGCACCTTTTTTCAAGCCAAAGTTTTTGATGAAAGCAATCGCTGGTGGAGCATTTTCGTAGCGGTTGACAACCACCATTTTCAGAATGTCATTTTCTATATCAGAAACGATTTTTCCGTTTTCTATTTTGGGTTTGTGGTGAATTTCATTGGTAATTAATTGTCCTTCTAAAGCTTCGATAACTCTAATTTTTGAAGCTGAACTGCTGATATCAAACTCAATAACCTGCTTTTTAGAAGTATTGAAATTATTAGGTTTTTCAAAGTCGACGTGTTTTACAAATGATTTCCCGTTTTCGGCAACGAGTTCGCCATCGATATAGGTTTGCAACACTTTGAAATTGGTTAAATCTTCAACTACAATAAAATCAGCGGCATCGTTTTTTTGCAATAAACCAATGTTCATTTTGTAATGTTTCACTGGATTGACGCAAGCCATTTGCAATATTTTGAAAACGTCAAAACCTTTGGCAACTGCTCTTGCGCAAAGCAAATTAATGTGCCCAACAATTAAATCATCCGGATGTTTATCGTCAGAACAAAACATCATGTTTTCGAAATTGTCCGGCAATAAATCAATCAAAGCTTCAAAGTTTTTCGCCGCGCTTCCTTCACGGATAAGGACTTTCATTCCAAGCGATAATTTTTCTGCCGCTTCATCATAAGTAAAACACTCATGATCGGTAGAAATTCCGGCAGCAATATATTTTTCAATAGGCGCTCCTCGTAATCCCGGAGCGTGTCCATCAACCGGTTTGTTGAAATGTTTCGCCCAGGCAATTTTTTTCAAAACTTCTTCATCATCAAACAAAACGCCCGGATAATTCATCATTTCGGATAAATAATAAATATCGGGCGACCCCATCAATTCCTTGATTTGTTCCGAATCAATCACGGCTCCGGCCGTTTCAAAAAAGGTAGCAGGAACACAGGAAGGCGCGCCAAAATGAAACTTCAACGGCACTTTTTTACCATTTTCAATCATATAATGAACACCATCTTTTCCAAGCACATTTGCAATTTCATGCGGGTCTGAAATGGTTCCAACCGTTCCGTGTAAAACCGCAAGCTTCGCAAATTCAGAAGGCACCAACATCGAGCTTTCAATATGAATGTGCGCATCAACAAAACCGGGAAGAATATAGGTTTTGACGTTGTGTGCTGCTTCCGTTATTGATGTGATTTTACCTTTTTCCACAGTAATTTCACCCGAATATATTTTGCGATTTGGAATGTCGACAATCTGACCTTGAATTTGCATTTTGAATTTCTTTTATAGTTCAAAAGTAGCAAATATTATTTTGGTTGTTATTTATAAAATATACAGAAAAACTATATCATTTGTTATAGCCTTTCACGTATTTTTGTTTGCAATCATTCGTAATTCAACATGCGCTGGACACTCAAACCTAAACCATCTTCTGAAAAAGTAAAAGCTTTAGCTTCTCAATTAAAAATTGAGGAACTTGTCGCTACGCTTTTGGTGCAGCGTGGTATTGAAACGTTTGAACAGGCACGCCAATTTTTCCGTCCTAGTTTAGATGATTTGCATAATCCGTATCTGATGAAAGATATGGATAAAGCGGTTTCCCGAATTGAATCAGCGATTGCCAAGGGTGAAAATATTTTGGTTTTTGGCGATTATGATGTCGATGGAACAACGGCAGTTTCGCTGGTTTCGTCTTATCTGAAAAGTTATTATCCAAATGTCGCGACTTACATTCCGGATCGTTATGATGAAGGCTACGGAATTTCGTATAAAGGAATTGATTTTGCAGACGACAACGGAGTTTCTCTGATTATTGCATTGGATTGTGGCATAAAATCGATTGAACATATCGCTTACGCGAATGAAAGAAACATCGATTTTATCATTTGTGATCACCATCGTCCGGGCGATACTTTGCCAAATGCTGTTGCGGTTCTCGACCCAAAAAGAGAAGATTGTTCGTATCCGTATGATGAATTGTGTGGTTGTGGCGTTGGCTTCAAACTGATTCAGGCTTTGGGCAAAAACAGAAATCAAACGATTGACGATTTACTGATTTATCTCGATTTGGTGGCGACCGCAATTGCTGCCGATATTGTTCCGATGACAGGCGAGAATCGAGTTTTAGCCAAATTTGGATTGGAAGTTATCAATACCAATCCGCGTCCGGGAATTAAAGCTTTAATCCAAAACGTAAAGAAAAAAGTGTTGACAATTACGGATGTCGTTTTTATTATCGCGCCAAGAATTAACGCTGCCGGAAGAATAAAACATGGAAACGCTGCAGTTTCTTTATTGACGGAATATGATTTAGACCAAGCAGGACAATTTGCTGCAGAAATTGAGCAGCACAATACTGACCGAAAAGATTTAGACAAACAAATCACGATTGAAGCCTTAGACCAGATTGAAATAAATGAGGAAACAGATAGGTTTACTACTGTTGTTTATGATGAAAACTGGCACAAAGGCGTAATCGGAATTGTAGCCTCACGCTTGATAGAAACCTATTATCGCCCGACAATTGTCTTTACCAAAAGTGGTGACAAACTAGCAGCTTCGGCTCGTTCTGTAAAAGATTTTGATATTTATAATGCATTAGAAGCGAGTTCCAAACATCTCGAACAATTTGGTGGTCACATGTATGCAGCCGGAATGACATTAAAAGAGGAGAATTATCAGAATTTTAAAAATGCGTTTGAAAAAGTGGTTTCAGAAACCATTCACCCCGATTTGTTAACTCCGGAAATTGCTATTGATGCTGAAATTAATCTAACCGATATTGATGATAGATTGGTGCGATTATTAAACCAGTTTGAACCTTTTGGGCCACAGAATATGACGCCTACTTTTATGACCAAAAACATAATAGACACGGGTTATGCCAAAACATTAGGACAAAACAGAGAACATTTAAAACTATTCGTAAAGCAATCTAATTCTAATGGTATTGGAGCCATAGGTTTTGGCTTAGGTGATAAATTAGAAATAACTAAAAACCATCAGCCAATTGCAATTTGTTATTGTATTGATGAGAATGAATTTAATGGAACTGTATCTTTGCAATTGAGACTGAAAGATATTAAGCCTGATTAAATGACGAAAAACGACCCTTACGAAGCACTTCGGTATAAAGAATTTAATTTCTTTTTGTTATTGCGATTTGCCATGGTTTTTGCCTGGGCGATGCAATTTGTAATTATAGAATGGGAAGTTTATCGGTTGACCAAAGACCCATTATCACTCGGAATTATTGGTTTAATGGAAATTATTCCGGCGATTGGAATGGCACTTTTTGCGGGTCATATCGTTGATCAAAGTGAGAAAAAAAGATTGCTTTTTAAATGCATACTTGGTTTTTCAATTGTTAGTCTCGGGCTTTTTTTAATTACGGTTCCGAGTATCAATAAGAATTTAGAACTCCATAGTATTCTATATATTATTTACGCTTTAGTCTTTGCAGGCGGCTTGGTGCGTGCGTTTATTTCGCCAACTATCTTTTCATTGTTATCCTTAATTGTACCTAAAAAAGCGTATGCAAATGCTTCTACCTGGAGCAGTTCCGTATGGCAAATGGGAGCCATGCTTGGTCCGGGTTTAGCCGGTTTTTCGATTAGTTTAATCGGAGTGCATTGGTCGATGTGTGTGGTATTTGCCTTCTCCGTTTTTTCCTTACTTTTTTTAACCAAAATCGAAAGTAAACCAATTTTAAATCCAAAAATTGGCGAACCAATTATGCAAAGCTTAAAAGAAGGAGTCAAGTTTGTCTTTCAAAACAAGACTATTTTAGGCGCCATTTCGCTTGATATGATTGCGGTGTTATTTGGTGGAGCTATGGCATTACTGCCGATTTTTGCACAGGATATTCTCAAAGTTGGTTCTGAAGGATTTGGAGTTTTGCGTGCTGCACCAGCGGTAGGTTCTTTCATTACGATGGTGTTGTCGGCTTATATTCCGTTGAATAAAAAAGCGGGAATCAAATTACTGTCGGCTATTTTTCTTTTCGGAGTTTGTATTATCGTTTTTGGATTGTCAAAATGGTTTTGGGTCTCGGTGATAGCGATGTTCTTTAGCGGCATTTTTGATGGCGTTTCAGTCGTTATCCGGAACACGATTCTGCAATTGCATACACCGGATAATATGCGTGGTCGTGTTGCTTCCGTAAATTCAATTTTTGTGGGTTCTTCAAATGAATTGGGTGCTTTTGAAAGTGGGCTTACCGCCAAAATCATGGGCACAGTTCCCGCCGTAGTTTTTGGTGGAACAATGACATTGATTACGGTTACTTTTACCGGATTTATTTCGCCTTCGTTTAGGAATTTGGATTTAGCAAAAGATGTGGAAGCTTTGAAGAATAGTCACTAAAATTCTAATATTCCTTCAACTCAAATTTCTCGCCATCAAAAACACCATAAGTAAAGTAACCAATCCAATCACCAAGGTTGACGTATTGAGCATTTTCGCCAACAGTAATCACCATCGGCAAATGACGGTGTCCAAAAACAAGGTAGTTATAATGTTTGGTTTCGAGTTTGCGTTTGGAATATTGAACCAGCCATTCTTTTTCTTCGCCTAGGAATTTCACATCGGCATCGCCCGAAATGAGTTTGTTTTTTACCGAAAGATATTGTGCTAGTTTCATGCCCAAATCAGGATGCAACCAACGATACAGCCATTTTGAAAACGGGCTGGTAAACACTTTTTTCATGCGCTTGTAACCTTTGTCTCCCGGGCCTTTTCCGTCACCATGTCCAATTAAAAAGGTTTTTCCGTTGAATTCATATTCCTGATTATCGTGATAAACCGGAATGTTCAACTCTTTCTGAAAATAATCGTTCATCCATAAATCGTGGTTGCCCACAAAGAAATAAATCGGAATTCCACTGTCGCGAATTTCGGCCAATTTGCCCAGAACTCTTACGAAACCTTTAGGAACAACAGTTTTATATTCAAACCAAAAATCAAATAAATCGCCTAGCAGAAAAATGCATTCAGCATCTTTTTTTACTTCGTCAAGCCAAGCGACAAATTTTTGTTCACGCGGAAAACTCAACTCAGGCGTTGGTGCACCAAAGTGTTGGTCAGAAGCAAAATATATTTTTTTGTTTGGAGAAATAGTCATCAATAGTTGAGGTTATTCGTTATCTGAGGCAAACCATTCGGCAAAAGACGTTTCCGTTTCCTGCAATTTCAGCGAATGTAATTTGATGTCATTCGGCAAACGACTTTTTATTTTTTGAGCAAAATCGGTTACCATATTTTCACTCGTAGGCTGGTAATCCACCAAAATCACATGATGTCCACGGCTTTTTAATTCGGCAGCCAATTCAACATGTGGTGTGTTTTTATTAAAAACAGTAGCATGGTCAAAAGCATCAACAACCTCTTCTTTGACAATTGTTTTCAAATCCGAAAAGTCAATCACCATACCAAATTTTACATTGGAGGTATCCGAAATAGGTTGCCCAATAACCGTCACCGAAAGTTTATAACTGTGCCCGTGTACATTTTTGCATTTGCCATCATAGCCATAGAGCGCGTGTCCGGTTTCGAAAGAAAATTGTTTTGTGATTCTGATGTTACTCATGCTTTTGAATTTTTTATTTCATAACAATTCGACCTAAAGGTCTCGGGTTTGCAAAGGTAATTACTTTTTAAATTGGCTCAAGGCTTCTTTGGTAAAATCAGAAAGCACTAATTTTCCTGAAATTGAAGCCCTTTCATATAATAGTTCGTCCCAATTTTCAGTGCCTTGCCAAAAAATTTTTTTTATTTCGGCTAAAGCTTCCGGATTGTAGGATGCTAATTTTCCGGCAAGTTTTAATGTGGCTTCGGTTACTTCGTTCTGACTGTCAAAAATATCTACATACAATCCTTTTTCCTTTGCCCAATCAGCCGTTTGCCATAAATTGGGTTGTAATGTCATTTCAGACATGGCAATTTTACCAATTTTTCTGGAAACTGCCGGTTCAATTACGAACGGTCCAATACCGATTGCAATTTCAGATAATTTAATACCTGCATCCTGATAGGCAAAAGCAAAATCACAGGCTGCAATAAGACCAACGCCACCACCGACAGCTTTGCCTTGTATTTTTCCGATGATGATTTTGGAACACTTTCGCATAGCGTTAATCACATTCGCAAAACCCGAAAAGAATTTTTTCCCGGTTTCAAAATCGGTTATAGAAAGTAATTCGTCAAAAGAAGCGCCAGCACAAAACGCTGTACCTTCGCTTTGTAAAACAACCACATTGACTTCTGAATTGCTCGAAATTCTATTTAATTCATCCGTAAGTTTTTGCAATAATTCACTTGGAAATGAATTGCTTGCCGGATGTTCAAAGGTTACCGTGGCAATTTTATTTTCTACAGAAACGTAAAGTGAGCCATTATCAGACATAAATAGTTTTATTTAATGTAAAGATAAGAAATAAAAAAAAGCCATCTGGTTTTTTAACCAGACGGCTTTTGTGGAGAAGATGGGACTCGAACCCACGACTTCTTGCCTGCCAGGCAAGCACTCTAACCAGCTGAGCTACATCCCCAAAATTTGTCCGACAAATATATAATTTTATAGAAACAAAAGACAAATCAAGTGAATCTTTATTTTTTGTTTGAAGTTTAATTACTTCCCATTCTTTAAATCTTCAGCAACTTTCTCTAATTCAGCATACCAATCTGCACCAAATTTTCGAATCAAAGCTTCTTTTACGAATTTATAAACCGGAACTTCAAGTTCTTTTCCCAAAGAACACGCCGGATTGCAAATGTCCCAACGGTCGTAATTGACTGCGGCAAATTCGGTAAAATCTTTTACACGAATCGGATACAAATGACAGGAAACCGGTTTTTTCCAATCAATTATTCCTTGATTATATGCTTGCTCAATGCCACAAAGTGCTGTTTTTCCATCAAAAATCACATAAGCGCAATCTTTGTTGTCAATTAGTGGTGTTTCCAAATCCTGGTCGGTTCCCACAACCCAAGTCCCTAATCTTTCAATAGCTTCAATTCCTTCTTTACGCAAAAAGGGTTTTACTTTCGGATAGATTTTTTCCAAAATTTCAGTTTCTTCTTTGGTCAAAGGTGCGCCGGCATCTCCATCGACACAGCAAGCGCCATGGCAAGCGGAAAGATTGCACACAAAATCTTTTTCAAGGATGTCTTCAGAAACTATGGTTTTGCCTAATTGGAACATGATACATTTATGATTTGCAACCGCAAAGGTAAAATCAAAAGTCATTATAAACGATTAAAAAGGTATTTTTGTAAAAAAAATTAAAGTAATGAACTTCGATTTTAGAGAAATAGCGACAGCCACAATGGTGCTTTTTGCCGTGATTGATATCGTTGGAAGTATTCCTGTGATTATTGGTTTGCGTGCAAAGTTTGGTCATATTCAATCGGGAAAAGCATCGTTGGTTTCGGCGGGAATTATGATTGCGTTTCTTTTTGTGGGTGAAGAAATTCTAAAATTGATTGGCATCGACGCAAATTCGTTTGCTGTTGCCGGTTCGTTTGTGCTGTTCTTTTTAGCTTTAGAAATGATACTCGGAATTCGGTTGTACAAAGATGATAAAGCAACTTCAGCTTCGATAGTTCCGATTGCATTTCCTTTGGTTGCTGGTGCCGGAACGATGACAACTTTACTTTCGCTTCGTGCTGAATTTCAATCTGTAAATATAATCGTCGCCATTCTTCTGAATATTATTTTGGTGTATTTGGTTTTGAAATCTTCTGGTAAAATCGAAAAAATGCTTGGCGAAAATGGATTAAGTATCATTCGAAAAGTTTTTGGCATCGTACTTTTAGCGATTGCTGTTAAATTATTTGCCGCTAATGTTAAAGGTCTATTTGCATAAAGCCAAATTTTAGTATTTTTGTCGTCTAAATGTAATTCATGAAAATTTTCACCAACATACTTCTTCTTATTGCTATTGCGCTGATAATAGTAAATGTCTTCCTCGTTGATTTCAATAAACCACTTGAAGGAAACAGCATGATTGCTTTGATTGGCATTGCGGCTTCTTTTTGCGCCGTTCTTATTCTTTTGATTTTTAGAATGTCTAAAAAAATCGAAGAAAAACTTAAAAACTAAAAATCATGTTTGATGTTTTAATAATTGGTGGTGGCGTTTCAGGAATGTCATGTGCTTTAGTTTTGGGGTCGGCTCATAAAAAAGCATTTGTACAGGATAAAAAAATTGGAATTATTACACACCAAAAAACATCATCGCTTCAGGAAGCTATATTTTTTAATGCTTATGGTGTCCCTTCCGGGAAATTAGGTTCAGAACTATTGACCGAAAGCACCGAACATTTAAAGGAATTATATCCGCATGTTACCCAAATTGAAGGCGAAAAAGTACTGAAGGTTGCAGGCAATTTTCCAAATTTTACGGTTACAACCAATAAGAATTCGTATCAAACAAAAAGCATTGTTGTTGCGATAGGTTATTCTAACACCTTTGATATTGAAGGTTTGATGAACTATGTTGAAACCCACAAAAAAGCACTAGCCGAAAAACAACGCATCCAACTAAAAAACGAAGATCACAAAGTAACCGAAGGAATTTATGTAGTGGGAACGCTTGCCGGTTGGCGCAGTCAGTTAGCGATTGCAGCCGGAAGTGGCGCAGCAGTTGCGACTGATATTCTGACTTTATGGAATAACGGAATTTCTTCGCAAAGCCATGATTCGATAAAAAAATAGTTTGTTTACTGCGCTAGTTCGCTACGCTCTTGTCAAAACCACATTCAGCATTGTATCATCTTTGAGAATGATATGGTAGTATTGGCTTTCTCCAAATAACTGTCGGGCAAATTCAGCAGAGATATATTTTTTGACCAACGTTTTATTGCTGTCCAATTTCATGTCCAAACCAGCGTCTTTGAGATAGCTTTCCAGTTTTGGAACATAGCTGTAATCATTTTGCATTTTGGTTAAAAATTGTTCGAATTTCAATCCTTTAAATGCGTTTCGGTTTTTGTCCAATTGCTCAAAAACAAAATGTCCCACAACTCCTGAATTTAAAATATAAGCCAAATTTTCTTCTCCTTTTTTTACTTCAAGAGGCACGAAAATATCGGGAACAATTCCGCCACCGCCATAAACGATTCGACCTTTTTTGGTTTTAAATTTCAGAGAATCCGCGATTTTCATTTTATCTTTTTCATAAAGTTCACCGCTTGCAAAACGAGTTTCGGCATCGTGGCTGTATTTTTCGCCTTCGCCTTTTGTATAAGGTTTTTGAATAGATCGTCCACTTGGTGTGTAATATCTTGAAGTCGTCAAACGAACAGCCGAACCGTCTTCAAAACCCATTTCGCGTTGCACCAATCCTTTTCCGAATGAACGGCGACCTACGATGGTTCCTCTATCATTATCCTGAATTGCACCAGCCAGAATTTCGCTTGCCGAAGCGGAGTTTTCATCAATTAGCACAAAGACTTTTCCGGTTTCAAAAATACCTTCTTCAGTAGCATACGTTTTATCGACCGTTCCTTTTCTGTTTTTGGTAAAAACGACAAGCTCTTTATCTTTTAATAACTCGTCGGCAACTTCAACGGCTTTTTCCAAATAACCGCCGCCATTGTCGCGTAGGTCAATGACTAAAGTGGTCATTCCTTGTTTTTTCAATTGCTCTAATCCGGTTCTGAATTCGTCATGAGTATTCTCAGCAAAACGATTTATTTTAATATAGCCCGAAGTTTTATTGAGCATCAAATAGGTGTCGACACTTTTTATCGGAACGACTTCGCGTTCAACTATAAGCTTTAGTTTTTTGTTGGTGCTTTTTCTGAAAATTGTCAGTAAAACTTTTGAACCTTCTTCACCTTTTAGTTTGTTGTACAAGCTGTCGGTTGGTAATTTTCGTCCAAAAAGTTTGCTTTTATCTGCGTATAGAATTCGGTCTCCGGAAAGGATTCCCGCTTTTGCAGCCGGACCATTTTCTAAAGGTCTAACCACAGTAACCGTATCATTAAACATATAAAAATTAACACCAATGCCAACAAAATCACCTTTCATGATTTCGGCTTCCGACGATTGTTCGCTTGGCGGAAGATAAACCGAATGCGGATCAAGATTTGCCAAAATGCTGTTTACCGTCATCTCGACAATGGAATCCGAATTGACATCATCAACATATTCTTCATTGATAAAGTCCATCAGACGTTCAAGCTTGACTTTTCGGGCATTTTGTTTTGAAAGTGTTCGTTGCGGAAAATTTAGCATACCACCAATGACAATGCCCAAGGCAACACAGGCAAATAATAGTATTGGTAAATATTTCTCCTTTGATTTCATTATCCTAAATCTTCAATTTGATTGACAACAACACCTGCTTTTTCCAAAAATTCTAAACCGGTTGTATCACGGTAACCATATTGAAATACTACACGTTTTATTCCCGATTGATGAATAAGTTTGCTGCATTCTTTGCAGGGTGAAAGCGTAATGTATAAGGTAGCATTTTCACAAGTTTGTGTTGAACGCGCTACTTTAGAAATAGCATTGGCTTCGGCATGAAGCACAAACCACTTAGTCAACCCTTCTTCGTCTTCACAGCAATTTTCAAAACCTGTTGGTGTTCCGTTGTAACCATCAGAAATAATCATTCGGTCGCGCACAATTATAGCACCAACCTGCTTGCGTTTGCAATAGGAAAGTTTACTCCATTCGGAAGCAATTCTTAAGTAAGCAATATCGTATTTGAGTTGTTTTTTTTCTTTCATTACAAAAAGTAAAATGGTTTTTCATTTAGCCTCTCGTCGTGCCGACGAGACAGGAAAATGGATAGCAAATATACCCAAACCTTTCGCTTATAAACAATTATTTAACCCAAATTTCACTTCTGATAATCATTGGGATTACGACACCGGCTACAAAGGCCGAAACGATTAAAATCCAGTCGCGTTTTGAGAGTTTGAGTAAAGTTTGAACCACATAAGCGAGTAGCAAAGCCACAAGAATCACGATGATTTGTGACACGCCAAAGCCAAGTGACGATTCAAAAAGCGGTAATAATTTATCGGTTGGTTTACCGGAAATATGGCTGTTGAAATAATTGGCAAATCCTAAGCCGTGAATGAGACCAAATAATGAGGTGACAATGGCAATAAACGTAATGCTGTCTTTTTTGCCGAATTTTCCCGAAGAAAGTATGTTGTATAAAGCAGCTATAAGAATAATTATCGGAATTATAAAAGAGACAATATTGACTTTAATCGTTATTACATTAAAAACGGAAAGCATGAGTGCCAAAGTGTGTCCGGCAGTAAATAGTGAGACAAGAATCAGAATTCTTTTCCATGATTTGAATTCGTAAGGAACCGTGAGGACTAAAAGAAATAAAACATCAATGTAGGCATGAATATTCCACATATGTTTTAATCCCATAGAGAAGTAAATCCAGAAATCAGACATAGCATTTAGGTTGTTTGGTATGGTAAACTTACAATTTATTTTGTTTTGCTATAAAAAATAAACCCTAAAATCGATGAAAAACATTTTTGATTTGCATTTCCTAAAAAGGTTAAATTGAATTATATTTGCATCTTAAAACCAATAAAATTATGTCATTTTCAGATTTATTTGATAGCGAATTTAAAAGTAGAAATAAAGCTCATTTTTCAGCCATTGTGCGTGTAGCCATTGCCGATGGAGATTTGAGCAAAGAAGAAAAAGCATTCTTGGATAAACTGGCTGTTCGCTTAGAAATTTCGGCAGCTGAATATGAAGAGATTTTAGAAAACCCTTCGAAATACCCAATCAATCCGCCTTATTTACATTCACAACGTTTAGAGCGTTTGTATGATTTGTCAAGAATGGTTTATGTTGACCACGTTCTTGGGCCAAAACAAAAAGAAGTTTTAACCAAGTTTGCCTTGGCATTAGGATTTACTCCGGGTAACGTTCCTTTTATTGTTGACAAAGCGATGTCATTGTTGTTACTGCATGTAGATTTAGATACGTTTGTTTACGAAATGACGCATATGAATAAATAGGAGAAAGACCGCTGCGCTGCAAGAAATAAGATCGCTGCGCTGCAAGATTTCACATAATATAAAAAGGCAGAAGTTTAATTACTCCTGCCTTTTTTCTTTGCTCTTGCCTCTTTCTTCTTTTCTCTAACTATGTTTTGCCATAAATTCTTCGGCTTTTTTTACCATATTAAAACTTCCGCAGAAGAATGGAACACGTTGGTGTAACTCTGTTGGTTGGATTTCCATAATTCTTCCAAAACCGTCAGAAGCTTTTCCGCCTGCTTGTTCTGCAATAAATGCCATTGGATTGCATTCGTATAATAAACGCAATTTCCCTTTTGGTGCTTTGGAACTTGTTGGATAAATATATATTCCGCCTTTAATCATATTTCTGTGAATGTCGGAAACCAAACTTCCAATATAACGCGAAGTATAAGGTCTGTCATCTTCTTCCAATTGGCAATATTTGATATAATCTTTTACGCCTTGCGGAAAATGCACATAGTTTCCTTCGTTGATAGAATAAATGTTTCCGTCTTTTGAAAACTGCATATTCGGGTGAGACAAATAAAAAGTTCCAATGGCCGGATTCAACGTAAAACCATTAACGCCATGTCCCGTTGTGTAAACTAACATGGTTGAAGTGCCATAAATTACATAACCGGCAGCAACTTGTTGCGTGCCAGGTTGTAAAAAATCTTCTGTCTTTACCGGTGTACCAATTGGAGTAACGCGTCTATACACTGAAAAAATAGTTCCTACAGAAACGTTTACATCAATATTTGACGAACCATCAAGAGGATCCATTAAAACAACATATTTATTGCTGTGACTGTTGTCCGAACCTTCAACGGTTATGAAATCATCGTTTTCTTCGGAAGCAATTCCGCAAACAATCTCACGATTGATTAAAGTTTGGATAAAAACCTCATTGGCATAAACATCCAGTTTTTGTTGGTCTTCTCCCTGAACATTTTGTTCTCCGGCCGCGCCAACAATATCAACCAAACCGGCTTTGTTTACTTTGTAGCTTACTACTTTGGCAGCTAATCGAATGGAATTGATAATTCGCGATAATTCTCCCGAAGAATATTTGAATTCTTCTTGTTTTTCGATGATAAATTCACCTAAGGTTTTGTTGCGTTCTTCCATATTGGAACCGTTGAGGTTGTTTATGCAAATATCGATAAATTTGGCAAAGAAAAAATCTATTTCGAGAAGAAATTAATAATTGTATTTTTGTCCAAAATTTGAGCCAAATGAACATCCGAAAAGGAGAAAAAAAAGATATGAAAGCGGTTCTTGATTTGATTCAGGAATTGGCCACTTTCGAAAAAGAACCAGATGCTGTTGTGGTAACTGTTGCCGATTTGGAGCGCGATGGTTTTGGTGACTATCCTTTGTTTCATACTTTCGTTGCCGAGGTTAATGGACGTATTGTTGGAATTGCACTTTATTATTACCGTTACTCGACCTGGAAAGGGAAAACGATTCATCTCGAAGATTTGATCGTAAAAGAAGATATGCGTGGAGCCGGTGTAGGATTTGAATTGTATTCCAAAATCATAGAGCAGGGAAAAATTGACAAGGTTAGACGCATTGAATGGGCAGTTTTGGATTGGAATACACCAGCGATAGATTTCTATATCAAATCAGGAGCAAAAATATTGGAAGATTGGCGCGTAGCGCAAATGGACGAAAACGGAATAAATGAATTTTTAAGTAAGTTATAATGAGAATTTTTAAATTTGGTGGTGCATCGGTAAAAGATGCTGATGGAATAAAAAATGTATTTAGTGTATTGGAAAAAGTAGGTCACGAAGACACACTTTTGGTAATTTCCGCAATGGGAAAAACCACGAACGCATTAGAATTGGTAATCAAGCATTATTTTGAAAAATCAGGTGAACTGAATTCTTCTTTGCAGGATGTCCGAAAGTACCACAACCAAATTTTATTAGATTTATTCGATGACGAAGAGCACGATGTTTTTTATGCAGTGAACAGTCATTTTGCCGATTTGGAATATTTTATCCGAAGCAATAAATCACCGAATTATAATTTTGTGTATGACCAGGTCGTGAGTTTTGGAGAAATTGTTTCGACCACGATTGTAAGCCATTATTTCAATCATGCGGGTTTAAAAAACAACTGGATTGACGTTAGAAATTTCATCAAAACCGATGCTACGTATCGTGATGCAGAAGTGAATTGGGAAAAAACACAGCAACTCATTTCGAAAGGAGTAAAGAAAAAAGCACTCAATATTACCCAAGGATTTTTAGGTTCTGATGAAAATAATTTCACGACAACACTTGGCCGTGAAGGTTCTGATTATACGGCAGCTATTTTTGCTTATTGCTTAAATGCCGAAAGTGTAACCATTTGGAAAGACGTTCCGGGAGTAATGAATGCCGATCCGAGGGTTTTTGAAAATGCAATTTTGTTAAACCAAATTTCGTATCGTGAAGCGATTGAGTTGGCGTTTTATGGCGCAACCGTTATTCACCCGAAAACATTACAACCGCTACAGAAAAAAGAAATCCCATTGCATGTAAAATCATTTATCAATCCATTATTACCGGGAACAAGTGTTTCCAAAGGGAAAGATTTAGAGCCACAAGCACCATGTTATATCGTTAAAAGAGACCAATTGTTGATTTCGTTATCGTCTATCGATTTCTCTTTTATTATGGAAGAAAACATCAGCGAAATTTTCGCCTTATTTCACCAATACAAAATGAAAGTGAGTTTGATTCAGAACTCTGCGATTAGTTTTTCAGTAAGTGTGGAAGATAAATTTGGTAACTTCAACGAACTGAAAGCTATTTTGTCCAAAAAATTCAAAGTATCTTATAACGAAAACGTATCCTTATATACCATTCGTCACTTTAACAAAGAAGCAGCAGAAATGGTCGAAAAAGGGAAAACCGTTTTGCTAAAACAAATCTCAAGAGAGACAATGCAGATTGTGACGAAGGAGTAAATTTTATACTCAAAACAGCTTTTTTACGTTTATACTATGTATGTTAAAAAAACTTTTTTTATTGTTGGTCATCATAGGCTTTTCCAAGCTTTCGGCTCAGGAAATCAAGACCTTATACAACAGTAAAAAAGTAGCCGTTTCAAACGATACCATCGAAATTGAAAAAGTAAGCATCAGTCCAAGTTTCTTCAAATTACAAACTTCAGAAGGAAAAGAAATTGATACCAGTTTTTATAAAATCGATTTCAAAAAAGGAAAGCTGGTTTTTAAAAACGGTTACACTTTTCAAGATAGTTTGACAGTTCGCTACTTCAAATATCCCGAGCAATTAACCAAAACCTACAGCATTTACGATCAGGACAGAGTTGTTGCTAACGATGGTGGTTTGTACAAAGTCAACCGTTCGGTTAAAAAGTTTGTGCCGTTTGACGGACTAAACACTTCCGGAAGCATCACGCGCGGTGTTACGATTGGGAACAACCAAAATGCATCCGTAACTTCCAATCTCGATTTACAGATTACAGGAAAAATTTCGGATAAAGTTTCACTTCGCGCATCTATTCAGGATAGCAACATTCCACTTCAGGATAATGGGTATTCACAGAAATTGGATGAATTTGACCAAATCTTCATTGAATTATTTACCGATAAATGGAACATTCGTGCCGGCGATTTATTTCTCGAAAACAGGCAATCGCGTTTTCTGAATTTTAACAAAAAAGTGCAAGGACTTTCTACGCGTTTCACCTTTGGCGGCGAAGAAAATAAGACTGAAATTTTTGCTTCGGCAGCATTGGTTCGTGGGCAATATGCCAAAAGCGCATTCACTGGTCAGGAAGGAAATCAAGGCCCTTATAAATTGCGGGGCAACAATGGTGAATTGTATGTATTGGTGATTTCGGGTTCGGAACGGGTTTATGTCAACGGAATTTTAAAAAAACGTGGCGAAAACAATGATTATATTATCGATTATAACGCTGGGGAAATCACGTTTACCTCATTGTTTCCAATAACTTCCGAGATGCGGATTGTTATAGAATATCAATATTCGGATAGAAATTATACGCGCTTTGTGACGTATGGCGGCGTTAATCACGAGGCAAAGAAATGGAGCCTGGGCGGTTATTTGTATTCTGAAAGTGATGTAAAAAATCAACCGTTGCAGCAAAATTTAAGCACGGAGCAAGTGGCAATTTTGAGTAACGCCGGAGATAACATTAATCTGATGAATGCACCGTCAGCTTATTTGGATTCGTATTCAGAAAATAAAATTCTGTACAAAAAAATAACGGTTACCGGCGGTGAAGCTTTTGAATATTCAAACAATCCGGCAGATGAATTATACAATGTAAGGTTTACGTTGGTTGGCAATAATCTTGGGAATTATATTTTGACAAATTCATCAGCGATTGGCAAAATTTACCAATATGTTGAACCAATTGCAGGCATTCCGCAGGGAAATTATGAACCGATAACGCGATTGGTGGCACCAACCAAAATTCAGATTGCGACCGTTTTAGGAAAATATAATCCGAGTGAAAAAACAACGGTTGATTTTGAAGTTGGTTTGAGCAATAACGATTTGAATTTGTATTCGGCGCTTGATGATAACAATAATAAAGGTGTTGCCGGAAAACTGAATTTCAAGCAACGGTTGTTTTCCAAAAAATGGCAGATTGATGCTTTTGGGAATTACCAATATGTACAGGAAAATTTCAAAACTATAGAGCGTTTGTTTAATATTGAGTTCAACCGCGATTGGAATTTAACCACGTTGGAAGGCAATCAGAGTTTGTTGATTAACGGCTTGGATTTTACTTTGCCCGAAAAAGGAAAGTTAACCTATCAGTTTGAAAAGCTGGATTTCTCCAAAAGCTTTTCGGGAAATCGACATATCATTAATGGATTTTTCAAACTCAACAACTGGAATATTCTTCAAAACAGCAGTTACCTGAATAGCGATGGAACCTATTCCAATTCAACCTTTATTCGAAACCAATCTCAGGTTCGCTATAATTTTAAAAAGAATTGGATTGGCAGTAGTTTGCGGTTTGAAAACAACAAAGAGAAAATAGTAGCAACCCAACAATTGTCATCCTTGAGTCAGCGCTTTACGGAATACGGTGCTTTTGTTGGTCGTGGTGACAGTACCAAAGTTTTTGTAGAATTGGGTTATTTGCAACGTGTGAATGATAGTTTGCAAAATGGCTTTCTGCAAAGAGTAAATACTTCACAATCGTATTATTTGAAATCAAAATTATTGCAAACCAAGAAAAGCGATTTGTCTTTGTTTGTCAATTACAGAAACCTGAAATATGTTGATACTGCGAGAAAAAATGAGCCTTCACTGAATTCCAGAATGTTGTATAACGACAAATATTTTAACCAATTGATGCTTGTTACAACGGCGTATGAAACCACTTCAGGAACGATTGCGCAACAGGAATTCACTTATTTAGAAGTCGAACCAGGACAAGGTGTTTACACCTGGATTGACTACAACGGCAACAGCATTCAGGAATTGGAAGAGTTTGAAATTGCGGCTTTTCCGGATCAGGCGAAATATGTTCGTGTGTTTTTGCCAAATCAGATTTTTGTCAAAACCCATCAGAATAAATTTTCGCAAGCGGTGACTTTAAATATGAGTCAGTGGCAAAATAAAACAGGCTTCCTAAAGGGATTATCAAATTTTTATAACCAAACCTCTTTCTTAATTGAAAGAAAAATTCAAAGAAATGGAGATAATTTCGATTTAAATCCGTTTTCAACTTCAGACCAAGATTTATTGGGATTGAACACCAGTTTTAGGAATAGTTTGTTTTACAATCGCGGAAAACAAAAACATTCTGTAACCTATACATTTATAACTAATCGAATAAAAAATCTACTTTCTGTCGGTTCACAGGAAAATGAAAGCACCACACATCAATTGCAATATGCCCATTTAGTTCAAAAAACATGGTTGTTTACTTTCGGAACTGAAACGTCTGAATCGGCTTTAACTTCTGAGAATTACAGCAGTAAAAATTATAAAGTCGATGGTTATCAAATCAATCCTAAGATTTCTTATTTGTTTAATAAAAATGCGAGCTGGGATATTTTTTATGAATACCAAAGCAAAGAAAATCAGATAGGCAATTCCGAAAAATTATTGCAAAACCGTTTCGGAACTTCGTTTTCATATGCCAGTGAAAAGAAGGTTACGATGAATGGAGAATTTTCTTTGTACCAAAACAAATTTGAAGGCGATGCGCAATCCGCTGTGGCATTTCAAATGCTGGAAGGATTGCAGCCTGGGAAAAATATGACGTGGCGATTGTTGCTTCAAAAAAACCTAACACAGTTTTTAGATGTCAATATTAACTATCAAGGCAGAAAAACAGAAACCAGCCAAACTATTCACACAGGAAATATACAATTAAGAGCGTATTTTTAACACTTTTGAATGTGATAGCATTTATTTTTTTCTTAATTTTATCCATATAATCCAATAAACAAAATGTCATGAAAAAATTATTTTTATTGTGTTTCCTTTTGATTTTTATAGCCAATACGAATGCTCAGGAAACAAGTGTAAAGAAAGCTAAAGCTAAAACAGAAAAGGCAGTTAAAGAGACAACAAAAGCAAAAAAAGAAGCGGCTGAAGCTAAAGAAAAAGCGCCTAAACTAAAAAAAGACGGTACGCCGGACAAGCGTTTTAAAGATGCAGCAAAAGATGCACCTAAACTTAAAAAAGACGGGACAATAGACAAACGTTATAAAGGAGCCAAAGACAACAGTGCTTCAGTAAGCGGTCAAAAAAATTCTGCAGAAGGAAAAGCAAAAGCAGCTACTAATAAAGCAGAAGCAAAAGTTAAGAAAGAAGTTAAAGAAAGAGCGTCTAACGAAAAAGCACCAAAGACTCCGGATAAAGTAACCGGAATGTATAAAGGTAAAAAAGTGTACACTGGGCCAAGAGGAGGAAGATATTACATCAACTCTAATGGTAATAAAACCTATATTTCGGATGATAAATAAGAAATAATGTAAACACTTTTCGAAGAGCGGTTTTTCTACTGGAAAACCGCTCTTTTTTTGAACCAAAAAATTGCATTTTCAGAATGTCTGAAATGTTAAAATTTTACTATCAGAAAATTCGTAATTGTCTTTGTTTTAGGGCTTTTTGAAAAATTTATATTTTTTAATTAACTGTAAATCAATAAAATATAAAAAACGCATTATAAACAGCTAAATGTTAAAAATGTTAAAAACTAGAGCGTATTGTGAATAAGTTTGACTTTCTTTTTACGTTTCATTTGATAATCTTTGTAACAGACAGATTTCAATAAAAATTACCTCAAAATAATAAAAAGACAAATTCAAAATGGCTAGCATAGAACCAATTTTACAAGAAAACAAAAACCGTTTCGTGATTTTCCCAATAAAACATCACGATATATGGGATTGGTATAAAAAAATGGAAGCCAGTTTCTGGACTGCAGAAGAAATCGATTTGCACCAGGATTTGTCCGATTGGAACAACAAATTAAATGCTGATGAAAAATATTTCGTTAAACATATTTTGGCTTTTTTCGCGGCTTCAGACGGAATCGTAAATGAAAATTTAGCAGAGAATTTTGTTAACGAAGTACAATATCCGGAAGCTAAGTTTTTCTACGGTTTCCAAATCATGATGGAAAACATCCACAGCGAAACCTATTCGCTTTTGATTGACACCTATGTAAAAGATGAAGCCGAAAAAGCACAACTTTTCAATGCATTGGAAGTGTTTCCGGCAATTAGAAAGAAAGCAGATTGGGCTTTAAAATGGATTGGTTCTGATTCGTTTGCCGAAAGATTAATCGCTTTTGCAGCTGTGGAAGGAATCTTTTTCTCAGGTGCATTTTGCTCAATTTACTGGTTGAAAAAACGTGGTTTAATGCCGGGCTTAACTTTCTCAAATGAATTAATTTCACGTGACGAAGGTGTTCACTGCGATTTTGCGGTGCATTTGCACAACCACCATTTGGTTCACAAAGTTTCTAAAACCAGAATTACAGAAATCATTACCGATGCGTTAGACATCGAGCGTGAGTTTATTACCGAGTCGCTTCCTGTGAGTTTGATTGGGATGAACGCTACGTTAATGACACAATATTTAGAATTCGTTGCCGATAGATTATTGGTAGAATTGGGTTGCAAAAGAGTGTATAACTCAACCAATCCGTTCGATTTTATGGACATGATTTCGTTGCAGGGAAAAACCAATTTCTTCGAAAAACGAGTTGCCGAATACCAAAAAGCAGGTGTAATGAACACCGATTCAGAATCAGGAAAAATTAGTTTCGACGCTGATTTTTAGCGAAGGAGCCAGAAGGCGCGTTGGACTAAAGTAACGATAATAAGAGTATCTAGCCCAGATTGCAGTGGAAATCCTTTTTACGTCAGTTCGAGTTTTGCGGAGCAAAGTATCGAGAACAAGTAAAAAGATTGAAACGGAAAGCTGGAAACAGCTCCTAAAAAAGAAACTGAACTTTTTCATAAATCAGTACAAAACAAAACCTTAACAAATAACCCCGAAAGCAGTGAAGGGATTCCTGTTTTCACAAAACTGACAAGCTTATGTATGTAGTAAAGAGAGACGGTCACAAAGAGCCGGTAATGTTCGACAAAATCACGGACAGAATTAAAAAATTATGTTACGGATTGAACGATTTGGTCGACGCTGTAAAAGTGACCATGAGAGTAATCGAAGGATTGTATGACGGAGTTACAACATCAGAACTTGACAACCTAGCAGCAGAAACTGCCGCTTCCATGACTATTGCACATCCGGATTATGCACAATTAGCAGCGCGTATTGCGATTTCTAACTTGCATAAAAACACCAATAAATCCTTCTCGGAAACCATGAAAGAAATGTACTTTTATGTAAATCCAAGAACAAACCAAAAAGCACCATTACTTTCTGATGAGGTGCACGAAGCTATTCAGGCAAATGCTGAATTTCTAAATTCTCACATTATTTATAACCGTGATTTCAACTACGATTACTTTGGTTTCAAAACTTTAGAGCGTTCGTATTTGTTGAAAATCAACGGAAAAATCGTAGAGCGTCCACAACATATGTTGATGCGTGTGGCTGTTGGAATTCACTTAAACGATATGGAATCCGTAATTGAAACCTACGATTTAATGTCGAAAAAATTCTTTACGCATGCCACGCCAACGTTGTTCAACGCCGGAACGCCAAAACCACAAATGTCTTCTTGCTTCTTGTTGACCATGAAAGACGACAGCATCGACGGAATTTACGATACGCTAAAACAAACCGCAAAAATATCGCAATCGGCAGGTGGAATTGGATTGTCAATCCACAATGTTCGTGCAACGGGTTCTTATATTCGTGGGACTAACGGAACTTCAAACGGAATTGTTCCGATGTTGAGAGTGTTCAATGACACGGCACGTTATGTAGATCAAGGCGGAGGAAAACGTAAAGGAAGTTTTGCTATTTATTTAGAGACTTGGCATGCTGATATTTTCGAATTTTTGGATTTGAAAAAGAATACCGGAAAAGAAGAAATGCGTGCAAGAGATTTATTCTTCGCGATGTGGACATCCGATTTATTCATGAAACGCGTACAGGAAGATACGCATTGGACCTTAATGTGTCCGAATGAGTGTCCGGGATTATGTGATGTTTACGGAGAAGAATTTGAAGCATTATACACTTCTTATGAAGCACAAAACAAAGGAAGAAAAACAGTTAAGGCTCGTGAACTTTGGGAAAAAATCCTCGAATCACAAATCGAAACCGGAACACCATACATGTTGTACAAAGATGCAGCAAACCGTAAATCGAATCAAAAGAATTTGGGAACTATCCGTTCGTCAAACCTTTGTACCGAAATCATGGAATACACTGCTGCAGATGAAATTGCAGTTTGTAATTTGGCTTCGATTTCGTTACCAATGTTTGTTGAAAACGGAGAATTCAACCACCAATTGTTATTCAACGTAACAAAACGTGTAACCAGAAACTTAAACAGGGTAATCGACAGAAATTACTATCCGGTTCCGGAAGCGGAAAACTCAAACATGCGTCACCGTCCGGTTGGATTGGGTGTACAAGGATTGGCTGATGCTTTCATTTTGTTGAGAATGCCTTTCACCAGCGATGAAGCGAAGAAATTAAATCAGGAAATTTTTGAAACCTTATACTTCGCAGCAGTTACTGCATCGATGGAAGAAGCTAAAGTAGAAGGACCGTATTCTACTTTCAAAGGTTCGCCAATTTCACAAGGAGAATTCCAACACAATCTTTGGAATATCAAAGACGAGGAACTTTCAGGTCGTTGGGATTGGGCAGCATTGAGAAAAGACGTGATGAAACATGGTGTGAGAAACTCATTATTGGTAGCGCCAATGCCAACCGCTTCGACATCACAAATTTTAGGAAACAACGAAGCATTCGAACCATACACTTCAAACATTTACACACGTCGTGTATTGTCTGGAGAATTCATCGTAGTGAACAAACATTTACTGGAAGATTTAGTAAAACGCGGACTTTGGACCGAAGATTTGAAACAACAATTGATGCGTAACAACGGTTCGGTTCAGGATTTGGATATTCCACAAGACTTGAAAGATTTGTACAAAACCGTTTGGGAAATGTCTATGAAAGACATTATCGATATGTCGCGTCACAGAGGTTATTTCATTGATCAATCGCAATCGCTAAACTTGTTCATGCAGGATGCGAATTACGCGAAACTTACATCGATGCATTTCTACGCATGGCAAAGTGGCTTGAAAACCGGAATGTACTATTTGAGAACCAAAGCAGCGGTTGATGCTATCAAGTTCACTTTGAACAACGATAAAAAAGCAGAACCAACAGCACAAGTTGCAGAACCGGTAGCAGTTGAAGTAGTAGCTCCGAATGAAACAGGAGAAATGACCGCCGAAGATTTCAAAGCAATGATAGAACAGGCAAGAAACGCTGGTCCGGATGATTGCGAAATGTGTGGGTCTTAAAAAGAGAATAGAATAAAGAACAAAGAATAAAGAAAAACAGCTGTCATTGATGGCTGTTTTTTATTAAATTTAGGATCTATTTCCTGTCTCGTCTGCATGACGAGAGGGCTAAAAAAATAAAACCATGTCAAAAGAAAAAAAAGGAGTTTATACAGGAATCATCGAAAAGGACAAAGACGGCAATTATTTTTGCGGCGAATACCTTTTGGATTATAAATATACCGAAGCCAGTTTTAAAATTGGTGACGAAATCAACATCAAAACGGTGATTGCCAATCCGAGTGATAAAAGCTATAACCAATACCCAAAAAAATCAAGAAACTTCTTTTTGGCAAACCAAAAGGAATAGCCATTATGGAAGAAAACAACAAAAAACAATTCATCGTAACTGATGATATTTTAGCCTCACACAGAGAGCGTTTTCTAAATTTATTAATGGACTACGTTGGGCAGATATTCCTGTACATTATTGCTTTTGTAATTGCCGGAACGATTGCGCAAGCGAATGGGAATAAAGATTTCATGGCTAATTTTGTAAAAAATGATATTGCCCAATATACTTTTGCTACCTGTGTTACGCTTTTTTATTACAATGTTTTTGAGATTTTTACCGCAAGAACAATTGGCAAATTTATAACGCAGACGATAGTGGTGGATGAAAATGGAGAAAAACCAAATCACGAAAGGATTTTAGTGCGTTCGCTATGCCGATTGATTCCGTTTGAAATGCTTTCTTTTTTGGGAATGCCGGCTCGTGGTTGGCACGACAGCATTTCAAAAACCTATGTGGTCAATAAGGATTTATTAGCCGAAAGAAAGAAACAGTTTTATGCTTTAAAATAATTATGATTACGATTCAAAGAACCACTTCCGACAATGCAGATTTTGGCAATTTAGTCGACCAATTGGATTCGTATCTGGCAGTTCTCGATGGCGAAGATTATGCTTTTTACGCGCAGTTTAATAAGACTAGTTTGCTCAAAAATGCAGTCATTTGCTATGAAAATGATAAAGCTGTTGGCATTGGAGCGTATAAAGAATTTGAACCAAAAGTCGCCGAAATCAAACGCATGTACACTTTACCGGAATGTCGTGGAAAAGGAATCGCGAAAGCCATTTTAACCGAATTGGAAGCTTGGGCAAAAGAAGAAAACTATACTGCAGCAATCCTCGAAACCGGATTTATGCAGGTGGATGCGATCGGATTGTATCAAAAATTAGGGTATCAAATCACTGAAAACTTTGGGCAATATGTTGGTGTAGCGAATAGCGTTTGTATGAGGAAAGATTTAAAATAACTGTATATTCGTGTAATAAAAATTAAGTAAAACAAATTTAAACGTTGTAGTATGAGACTTATTTTACCTTTTTTTATGACCATAATTTTTGTGTTGTATGTGCTGTATCTAGCTTTTATTAAAAAAGATTTAAAAAAGAATATGCAAACGGTGGTCTACCCAGGAGTTTTCTTTATATCTGTTTGGGTGATTTGTTACTTTATATTTTTATATTAATCCCCAAAAATCAATATCAAAACTATGACCTGGGAACAACTTTTATCTTTAAAACGCCAAGGCGATACCAGCAAAAGACTGAGAATTGAGCAAGATGACACGCGTCTCGGCTTTGAAGTCGATTATGACCGTATTATTTTCTCGTCAGCTTTTCGAAGTTTACAGGATAAAACCCAGGTAATTCCGCTTTCTAAAACCGATTTTGTACACACGCGATTGACGCATAGTTTGGAAGTTTCCGTTGTTGGGCGTTCCATCGGAAGATTGGTGGGGAAAAAAATCCTTGAGAAATATCCGCATCTGCAGGAAATCCATGGTTATCATATGAACGATTTTGGAGCGATCGTAGCAGCGGCTTCGTTAGCACACGATATTGGAAATCCACCATTCGGGCATTCAGGTGAAAAAGCAATTGGGGAATATTTTTCTATCGGGAAAGGACAACAATATAAAAACCAACTAACCGATAAACAATGGCAGGATTTAATCGATTTTGAAGGTAATGCCAATGGTTTTTCGGTACTTTCAAGTTCGCGCCCCGGAATTGAAGGAAGCCTGCGTTTGACCTATGCGGTTTTGGGAGCGTTTATGAAATATCCAAAAGAAAGTCTGCCGAAAAAACCAACAAAGAACATCTCAGACAAAAAATATGGTTTCTTCCAATCGGACAAGGATTTCTTTAAAGAAGTTGCTACCGAATTGGGAATGATTCCGAATAAAACCGGAAACGACATTGGCTTTGAGCGTCATCCTTTGGCTTTTTTAGTCGAAGCAGCGGATGATATTTGCTATACGATTATCGACTTTGAAGACGGAATAAATCTCGGTTTGGTTTCCGAAGATTTTGCGTTGGAATATTTAATCAAATTGGTAAAAGACACGATTGATACTTCCAAATACCAAACCTTAACAACCAAAGAAGACCGAATTAGTTATCTACGTGCCTTGGCTATTGGTAACCTAATCAATGATGCAGTAAGAGTTTTTATTGAAAACGAAGAAGCAATTCTAAAAGGACAATTCCATTTTGCGTTGACCGATAAAAGTAAGTACAAAGCGCAGATGGATGACATCATCAAGTTGAGCGTTAAGAACATTTATCAAAGTCGGGAAGTCATCGAAAAAGAACTTTCGGGTTACCAAATCATCAATAATTTATTAGACAAATTCATCACAGCTTACAACAATAATCACGAAGGGAAAGCTACGAATTACGATAAGTTATTATTAAAAATCCTGCCTGAAAAACATCATTTGGAAAAGGAAACCTTGTATGACAGATTGCTTCATATCTGTCACTTTATCTCAATGTTGACTGATGGGAAAGCGGTGCTGTATAATAAAATTGTAACGGCTTAATCTTCATCTTGCTCTTCTTCCTCAAGCAAACCTGAGAAAAGCGAACGCAATCCATCCACATCGATATTGCAAAATTGCTGTAGTTCATCAACGGTTCCATGCTCAATAAAATAATCGGGAACACCGCAAAGGAAGATTTCGTTTACGTAATCATTTTTAGCCGAAAATTCTAAAACCGCACTTCCAAAACCACCGGTAGTTACGCCATCTTCAACCGTAATAATGGTCGAAAATTTATCACAGATTTTGTGGAGTTTCTTTTCGTCTAAAGGTTTTACGAAGCCAAAATGATAGTGCGCAAAATGGCCATCATCTTCAATGCCGTTTAACGCCTGGGTTACATTATCGGCTATAGTTCCCGTAGAAAGAATGGCTACATTTTTACCTTTTTTGAGTTTTTTGGATTTCCCGATATCGATTTTCTGGAAATCTGAAGGAAATTTCCAATCCGCATTTTTTCCTCTACCACGCGGGTAACGAATCGCAATTGGATTTTTCAATCCTAAGGAAGCTGTGTATAAAATATTCTGTAATTCCGTTTCATCTTTTGGTGCATAAATAATCATATTCGGAATACAGCGTAAATACGCCAAATCAAAAACACCGTGATGTGTTGCACCATCTTCTCCAACTAATCCGGCTCTGTCCAAACAGAAAATTACCGGTAAGTTTTGTAATGCTACATCGTGTATCACTTGGTCAAACGCACGCTGCAAAAACGTCGAATAAATGTTACAGAAAACAACCATTCCCTGCGTTGCCATTCCAGCAGAAAGTGTTACTGCATGTTGCTCGGCAATACCAACGTCAATAGCTCTTTTCGGGAAAGCGTCCATCATAAATTTCATCGAACTTCCGCTAGGCATCGCTGGTGTAATACCAATAATCTTTGGATTATTTTTAGCCAATTCGACCAAAGTCAAACCAAAAACATCCTGAAATTTCGGAGGTAAATTCTCTTCTGATTTTTTATGAATTTCACCAGTCGCCGCGTCAAATTTTCCCGGCGCGTGGTATTTCACCTGATCAGCTTCTGCTTGTTGCAACCCTTTACCTTTAGTGGTAACTATGTGGAGAAACTTTGGGCCTTTTACTTTTTTCAAACGCTCTAATTCCGCAATCAAA
Source organism: Flavobacterium sangjuense (assembly GCF_004797125.1). NCBI lineage: Bacteria > Pseudomonadati > Bacteroidota > Flavobacteriia > Flavobacteriales > Flavobacteriaceae > Flavobacterium > Flavobacterium sangjuense. The sequence goes on along the minus strand of NZ_CP038810.1, from coordinate 448,867 downwards.
CCATTAACATCATGACCGTCAATTGGTCCTGAATAATCAATATTCAACGACTTAATTATATTGTTTTGTTTTGGATTTTTTCCGTCTTTTACAGCCGTCAGATAGTTTTTCAACGCACCAACACTTGGGTCAATTCCGATAGCGTTATCATTTAAAATGATTAACAAATTAGCATCGGTAACACCGGCATGATTCAAACCTTCAAACGCCATTCCGCTCGCAATAGATGCATCACCAACGACCGCAATATGATGTTTATTTTCGCCTTTGAGCTGTGACGCAATCGCCATTCCCAATGCAGCCGAAATAGCGGTAGAAGAATGTCCAACTCCGAAAGTATCATAAACACTTTCGCTGCGTTTCGGAAATCCCGAAATTCCTCCAAGCTGTCTGTTGGTGTCAAACTTTTTTCTGCGCTCGGTTAAGATTTTATGTCCGTATGCCTGATGACCAACATCCCAAACGAGCAAATCATTTGGCGTGTCAAAAACATAATGCAATGCAATCGTCAATTCGACAACACCAAGCGATGCGCCAAGATGGCCTTCTTTTACAGAAACGATATCAATGATAAAGTCACGCAATTCTTTTGCCAGTTGTGGCAATTGCGAGACGTCTAATTTTCGTAAATCAGTTGGATTGACAATATGTTCGAGCAATTTTTTTGACATGCGACAAATGTACGAATTGAAATTGTATTTTTGTTTTATGGAAAACCCTTTCACCGACGAATACTTTATGAAGAAAGCTTTGCAGGAAGCTGAACTCGCTTTTGAAAAAGGTGAAATTCCCGTTGGTGCCGTGATAGTAATCGATAATAAAATCATAGCGAGAACCCATAATCTTACCGAAATGCTCAATGATGTTACGGCTCATGCCGAAATGCAGGCCATTACTTCGGCTGCGAATTTCATCGGTGGGAAATACCTAAAAGGATGCACACTTTATGTGACTTTGGAACCTTGCCAAATGTGCGCCGGCGCGTTGTATTGGAGTCAGATTTCAAAAATTGTTTTTGGTGCTTCCGATGACCAACGCGGTTACCAGAATTTAGGCACGACTATTCATCCAAAAACTCAGGTAATTCAAGGTGTTTTAGCAAAGGAATGTTCGGATTTAATGCTTCGGTTTTTTGCTGCCAAAAGAAAATAAATTTATACTAATAGTAGTTTTTTTACGTTATATACTAAACGAATAACCATATGGAAAAAATTAAATCTTCGATAATTATTGGTGTTGCTATAATTATCACCGCTTGGATTTTAGGAAAATCATTTCAGGACAGAAACAAAAATTTAGATTCAATCAGTGTAATTGGATTGGGGACAAAAGATTTTGTTTCGGATGAAATTCTTTGGTCGGGAAGTTTTACGACGACTAGTTTTGATATCAAAACTGCGTATAACAAGATTGTTTCTGACCAGAAAATAGTTTCAGAATTCTTTTTGAGTAAAGGTTTTAAGGAAGGAGAATTTAGTTTTGGAGCAGTAAATTTTCAGAAAAAATTTAGAGAAGTGCGAAGTGAAGGAGCTGATAGTCAAACGCGTTACGAGCAAGTTTTTGATGGTTATGTAGCGACACAGACGATTTCATTTTCGGCAAAAAAGAATCTCGATTTAATGAAACGAATAGAAGAAGTGTCGAGCAAAACGTCTGAATTAGTAAATTCGGGAATTGAATTATCATCAAACAGTATTCAGTACACCTTTTCAGATTTGCCAAGTTTAAAGCAAAGCCTGATTGAAAAAGCTACTAAAGACGCTAATGAACGAGCGGCTAAAATTGTAAAAACGGCAGATGGTGATTTAGGAAAATTAAAAAGAGCCAGTATGGGCGTTTTCCAAATTACAGGACAAGGTTCTACAGAAGATGACAGCTATGGTGGAATTAACGATACGTATAGTAAGAATAAGACGGCTAGAATTACAGTAAGGCTCGAATATGAATTAGACTAAATTGTATAAAATAGTAAGCACAAAAAAACTGTCTGCGTCATCACTAACAGGACAGTTTTTTTTCGAATTTCTTTCAGAAAATTATTCCTTAATAAATTTTGAACTTACTATTCCTTTATCGCTTATAATCTTAATAAAGTAGCTTCCTGTTTTTAAATTTGAAATATCAAATGTTTCCGTTGGGTTGGTGATTACTTGAACTAATTGGCCAAGGGTGTTATAAATATTTACTGAAGTTATTACAACTTTTTGTTTGGTTGTAAGAGTTAAATAGTTTTTGGCTGGAATTGGAGCAAGAGTATAAACACTGCTAAATTCAAAATCAGGAGTTGACAATGGATTGTAAATATTTATGGTATTTGTATTTGTTGTAATTGGGGCATTATAATCAAAATAAATGTTTGCTGAATTAATGATTAGATCTCCACTCACGACTGCTGGTAGTGATTTGATTTTGAATGCAATATAACCGTCATTGTTAGCATCATCAAAAGGCAGATTAATATTTTGGAAGATAAATTCAACCTTGTTTGTTGATGAAATTTTAGTTTCGAAACGATGGCTGCCACTCAAAGGAATTAAAGTACCGATGTCTAGTTTTGAGGTGTCGATTATATCTTTGACGACAATATTCTCAGCATTAGCCGTTCCTGAATTTTCAAAACGGATAATGTAATGTAAATACTTTCCAACTTCATAATAAGGGAGCCAGGCACCTTCTATACAAGTCTTGTCATTCGGGTCTAAAGAATTCACTACCGTTTGATCTAGGAATGAGGTATTATCATTAGGAGTTTCATCGGTAGCTCCGGTAATGGTAGCAGTATACCCGATTCCATTTCCTGCATTTACAGGTGGGGTGTCAGTAGGTGAATTAAGATTGAAAATCACTAAGATTTCCCTTCTCTCAAATGGGAGTAAATTACTGAAATTCCAGTTTAGAGTATTAGTCGACTGACTGTCAAAATTTGGACTCGAAATGACTAAATCTTCAATAGGGTCATAGTAATCAAGCGATACAACACCGCTCTGAGTTGTTGTCCCTTTATTTTTATAAATGATTTTATATTTCGCATCAGCACCAGGTCTAGCAGGACCGATTGGAAATAATGTAATCTCTAAATCATTGTGTGTACCATTCGCACTAACGCAGAAGTTTTGGGTAAATGGACTTGCCGATGTTGGAAAAGTTACGTTTGCCGATATTGGTGAAACTGTAAAATAAGTTGGGTTTTCCAAAACAGGCGTAAAGGTCTGCGTGCCAGCTTGAACATCATAATGATAAGCTCCTGAAGTATCTGGTATTAAAGCAGAAAATATACTTCCGCTTGTGAAAGATAATCTTAAATTAGGATAATTAATATCATCCGCATCACAACCATTGTTATTACTGTCAAAACGGTTATTTCCCTGAATAGTATAAAAAGTTCCGCCTGGAACAAAGCTACAGTATGCATTTACATGACAGTTGGTATAGCCATAAAGTGCTATTCGATTTGTAATGCTAGTAATTTGACCATTATCAGCACAAATATATTCCAGATTAGGACAATTAGAAAACTGAAAAGTTGTTTCATTTCTCCCATTTTTGATATTGATTGAAGTTAGTGACGAAATATTTTCACACCGTAAGGAACCTAATTGAGGAAATTCATAAAAATCTAAAGCAGTTAAGTAAGTGTTATCACAGGCAAAATTATTGAAGATAGCCTTATTGATGATATCAAAAGAAACTAAAGGATTATTCGTAATATGTAGTGTTTTTAAATTTGGAAGATTGGTGGATGTAAAATTAGTAAAATTGTTATTGTTCAACGATAGTATAATTAAACTAGGACTATTGATATTGATTGATGATAACTGGTTATTGTATAAGTAAACATCATTTAAATTTGGGACATTTATAATAGATACTGATGTGAGAGAACAATTATAAGCATTTACTGTTTGTAAGTTAAGCATACTATTTATTGTTAGACTGGTTAAAGAGGTATTGTCAGTACAACTAAAAAAAGTAAGACTCGGTAAACCTGTTAAGTTCAATGAAACAATTGAATTTGAACCACAACTTAAACTTTGTAGACTATACATGTTGCTGATTTCAAGTGTTATTAACTGATTCTGTATACAATTTAAAGTTTGAAGATTAATAAAAGATGATATGCCGGTTAAATCTGAAATATTTGAATTAAACAAGTTTAAATTTGAAATCGCTTCAGCTTCGAGCGTTTGAATATTTCCGTCATTATTGGAGTCTACACCAAGATCAATCAACTTCGCCTTAAAATTCGCATCCGGTATAGTCACAATTTGCGCATTACCAACTACTACCGTAAACACTAAAATCAAAAGAGAGTATAGTTTCTTCATAAGAAAAGTTTGAGAGTCAAATATATATATATAATAAAGAGGTAAAATAAAATCTACTTCAAATTTTTATAAAGATTCAGAGTTTAGTCAAAACCCCTAGCCCGGATTGGAGCGAAAATCCTTTTTGTTTTTGGACAAAAAGATTGCAGTGGAAAGCCGGAATAGCTTCGAAAAAAATCACAAAAAAACCGCCAGTCTTACGAGAGGCGGTTTTTTTTATTTTTCTGAAATCTCTTTTCCTTTTTCATCAAAGAAATGATATTCCAAATACGTGTAAGCGTCACGAGGTATGATTTTCACCCACTTTTTATGTTCAAAAAACCATTTTGAACGTAATGATGGAAAACCTTTTTTAAGGTATGCTGCCACAAAAGGATGCACATTAAGTGTTACTTTTTTATGGCCTTTGATAATTTTTTCAAGAGAGAAACCAATTTTATCTATAATTTGAATCGGCGCATCTATATCGCCTGCCAGATTATTTGGATTTTCTTCTCTTGTTTCAATATTTACTTCTGGTCTTACTCTTTGTCTTGTAATTTGGACTAATCCAAATTTACTTGGCGGTAAGATTTTGTGTTTGGCTTTATCATCGCTCATTTCTTCTCTAAGGAAGTTGAACAACACTTGGCGATTGTCTGGATCTTTCATGTCGATAAAATCGACTACGATGATTCCGCCCATATCACGAAGACGTAATTGTCTTGCGATTTCTGCTGCGGCGATCATATTTACTTCCAGAGCAGTATCTTCCTGATTGTTGGCTTTGTTAGAACGGTTTCCGCTGTTCACGTCGATAACGTGTAAAGCTTCAGTGTGTTCTATAATCAAATAAGCGCCTTTACTCATGGATACTGTTCGTCCGAAAGAGGTTTTTATTTGTCTTTCGATATGGTATTTTTCAAACAATGGCGTGTCTTTCGATTGATAAAATTTAACAATTTTTTGTTTCTCCGGAGCTATTTCGGCTAAATAGTCCTTTGTTTCTTGGTACAACTCTTCATCATCAATTTGAATACTGGTAAAAGTATCGTTGAATACATCTCTAAGTATCGAAGAAGCTTTGTTAAGCTCTCCTAACACTTTGGATGGATGATGTGCGGTTGGTAATTTTTTACTCATTGCAGTCCATCTATTCATTAAGTTCTGCAAGTCTTTTTCTAATTCGGCGATGTTTTTGCCTTCTGCTACTGTTCTCACAATAACACCAAAACCTCTTTGTTTGATAGATTGTACTAGTTTTTTAAGACGGTCTTTTTCTTCTTTGGATTCTATTTTTTGTGAAACAGAAACGCGATCTGAAAAAGGCACTAAAACTAAAAATCGACCCGCGAATGAAAGCTCACAGCTTATTCTCGGACCTTTTGTAGAAATAGGTTCTTTTACTACTTGTACTAATATTGACTGATTGGCATTTAGTATGTCTGCTACTGCACCATCCTTGTCAATTTCTTTCTCAAACTGGAAGTTTTTTAGGGAGAAATCTTTTAGTTTACCTGCGCTTACAAGTTTTATGAATTTCAAATAAGAAGCGAAACTTGGACCCAAATCGTGATAATGTAAAAAGGCGTCTTTTTCATAGCCTACATTTACAAAAGCAGCGTTTAATCCGGCAACGGGTTTCCTTATTTTGGCAATAAAAATATCGCCAACCTGGAAGTTGCTTGTTTCTTTTTCTTTGTGTAATTCAATTAGTTTTCCATCTTTTAATAAGGCAAAATCTACAGCGTCATCACTAGATCTAATGATTAGTTCTTTATTCACTTTGTAAATTTTTATCCAGACTATTAGTCAAAAATCAAAAGTCGAAGTCAAGAGTTTTACAACTCATAACTCATAACTTATAACTCATAACTGAATTGTAAGGATGGATTAAACATTTTAAACAGGTATTGTTTTTACCCGGCGGAATTTTTCAATTCCAATTTCAATGAACGTTTTCCAAAAAAAGAAAAGTAGTTATAAACTACTTTTTCTTTTTGTGTCGGTTAGCTCTCGCACGTTTTTTACGTTTGTGCGTTGCTACCTTATGTCTCTTTCTTTTTTTACCACTTGGCATAAGCTGGTTATTTTTTGATTAATAAATATTTTTTATACTGCTACTTCAGTATTGGTTTTTATTGATTCTACAAATACTTTTGCAGGTTTGAATGCAGGTATGTTGTGTGCTGGAATTTTGATTGTCGTATTTTTTGAAATGTTTCTTCCAGTTTTTTCAGCTCTAGTTTTGATAATGAAGCTACCAAAACCTCTTAAATAAACATTGTCTCCAGTTTCTAAAGAAGATTTTACTTCTTCCATAAACGCTTCAACTACTGCTTGAACATCTCCTTTTTCAAGTCCTTTTCTTTCTGAAATCTTTGCTACGATATCTGCTTTCGTCATTTTCTTTCGTATTTATTATTAATTATGTAATTTTTTTGAGGTTGCAAATATATGAATAATAAAAACAATATTTCAAGCATAATCTATTAAAATTTAATCACATAAAGATTTATTTTTGTAATCCACAATTTAGCTATGAATTTTCCTAAAGTACTTATTCAATGGTATTTACAAAACAAACGTGATTTGCCATGGCGCAATGACACGAATCCGTACACGATTTGGCTTTCAGAAATTATGCTTCAACAAACAAGGGTTGCGCAAGGATTGCCTTATTTTTTGCGTTTTACAGAATCATTTCCAACGGTTTTTGATTTGGCTAATGCCGATGAAGAAGATGTGCTAAAATTGTGGCAGGGTTTGGGCTATTATTCAAGAGCCAGGAATCTGCATAAAACAGCCAAACAAATTGCCTTTGAACTTAACGGAGAATTTCCAAAAACTTATTCAGCCTTATTACATTTAAAAGGAATTGGTGAATACACCGCGGGCGCAATCGCATCATTTGCTTATAACGAAAATGTTCCTGTAGTTGATGGAAATGTGTATAGAGTCTTGTCGCGCTATTTTGATGTGGAAACCGATATAGCTTCGGCTGGAGCCAAAAAAGAGTTTACGCAATTAGCAGTAGCATTATTGCCAAAAGGACAAGCTAATTTATTCAACCAAGCTATAATGGAATTTGGTGCTTTGCAATGTGTGCCCAAAAATCCGGATTGTGGCAATTGCGTTTTTAATGGTAGTTGTTTGGCTCTGCAAAAGAAAAAAGTAACGCAGCTTCCGGTAAAATCTAAAAAAACTAAAGTAAGCAAACGCTATTTTAATTATTTGGTTTTTTCGGATGAGCATAACAAAACCATTATTAGCAAGCGAACGCAAAAAGGCATTTGGCACAATCTATATGAGTTTCCATTGCTTGAAACAGAAACAGCAGAAAGCGATATCGCAATTTTGGAGTTGATTCAAAATCAAAATTTTGTAAAAAACCAAATTCTTGAAATACAATTATGCAATTCGGAAGGTATTGTTCACAAACTTTCGCACCAACATCTGACAATAAAATTCTGGCAAATTAAGGTAGCAGGAACGCTTGATAGCGGAATGGATTGTGAATCAGCTTCTAAATTCCCTTTTCCAATTGTGATTTATAATTTTATTGAAAAAGAATGGCTTTGACTTTCAAAAAAAAGTAGTAAATTTGGGTGAAACTAAATTTAGTTGAGAAATGAATGGTACCTTAAATAAAGTAATGTTAATTGGTCATCTTGGTGACGAAGTAAAGATGCATTATTTTGATGGCGGGAATTGCATTGGCCGCTTTCCTTTGGCAACCAACGAAGTCTATATCAACAAACAAACTAACGAAAAAATCACCTCTACCGAGTGGCACAATTTAGTAGTGCGAAATAAAGCCGCCGAAATTTGCGAAAAGTATTTATCAAAAGGTGATAAAATATATGTGGAAGGCAGAATAAAATCGCGCCAATGGCAAGCCGAAGACGGGACAACAAAATATACTACCGAAATACAAGTTACCGAATTTACATTTTTGACTACCAAAAAAGAAGTTGACGGACTAAAAACAACACAAAATGCAGAACCAAAAGGAAGTAATTTTGAAGCACCAAGTCCGGCAGCTCCCGAAAACGATTTGCCGTTCTGATATTGTTTAACTAATCTCTACTTCATTGGACCCGGAGCCCAGTACTAATTTCTTAGCAACTATTGACACCAACTTGCTTTTTGGAACTATAGCTATTGCATTTTTTTTATTTTGCTCTGCCATGGTTTCTGCTGCAGAAGTAGCACTTTTTTCGCTTACACAACAAGACCTAAACACTTTATCAGAGAAAGATGCTTCAAAAGCAAACCTAATTTCGAAATTACTGCAACGACCAAAGAAACTTTTAGCAACCATATTGGTAGCAAATAATTTCAGTCACATTGGCGTCGTGATAATTTTCTCTTTTATTGGGAATTCCCTTTTTGAAGCTATTACTTCTCCAATCCTAAAGTTTATTGTTGAGGTAATACTCATAACCTTTCTTATTCTTTTATTTGGCGAAGTGTTGCCAAAAATTTACGCCAGCCGAAACAATGTCCGATTCTCAAAGTTTGTTGCCAATCCGATGTCGATACTAGACAAACTGCTTTCGCCAATTAGTTTGCCTATGCGAGCTGTGAGCATCTATTTGCATGAGAAATTAGGAAAGCAAAAATCAAACATTTCGGTAGATCAATTGTCGCAGGCATTAGGGTTAACGTCAACAGAAGACACGACTACCGAAGAACAAAAAATACTAGAAGGCATAGTTTCGTTTGGAAATACAGACACAAAGCAGGTAATGAGTCCGAGAATTGATATTTTTGCACTCGAAATGGAAGAAACTTTTGCCGAGATTTATCAAAAGATAGTCGACAAAGGCTATTCCAGGATTCCGGTTTACAGAGAAAGCATTGATCATATTGAAGGCGTTTTGTTTGTAAAAGATTTGATTCCGCATATCAATAAAAAGGAATTCGACTGGAACAAATTGATACGAGAACCCTTTTTTGTTCCTGAGAACAAAAAGCTGGACGATTTGTTAAAAGAATTCCAAAGTAAAAAAAGTCACTTAGCCATTGTGGTTGATGAATATGGTGGGACTTCGGGTTTGGTTTCGTTGGAAGATGTAATCGAAGAAATTGTTGGCGATATTTCGGATGAGTTTGATGATGAAAATTTGAATTTCTCCCAAATTGACGACAAGAATTTCCTGTTTGAAGGAAAAATAAACCTCAAGGATTTTTACAGAATAGTTGATGTTGATGAAGAAGTATTTGAAAGCAGTAAAGGTGAAGCTGAAACATTGGCCGGATTTATATTAGAAATTTTAGGTAATTTCCCCAAAAAAGGACAGAAAATCCATTTTTCAAATGTGCGTTTCACCATTGAAGCTGTCGATAAGAAAAGAATAAAACAATTAAAAGTAACTCTCGAATAAGTTAAAAATGATAAAAAGAACATTGGGTTTTATTGTGGTAACAATGCTGTTGATTTTGGTTTTCAGTTGTAAAGATGAAGTGTTGCCAAAACCTGCCAGCCAGCTGCGATTGGATTATCCTGTTGCCAAATATGCTTTGTTTAGCAATCATTGTCCGTTTGAATTTGAGATGAATGAAGATGCTATTATCAAAGAAGATAAAAAGTGTGGTTTTTCCATTCATTATCCAAAAATGAAAGCGACGATTTATTTGACCTATAAAACGGTAAATAAAAATATTGATTCGTTGTTGCGAGATGCGCAAACACTGACGTATAAACACGTCATAAAAGCGGATGATATTTTGGAACAACCATACATAAACAATGACAATAAAGTATACGGGATGTTCTATCGCGTCGATGGAAATGCGGCTACAAACGCCCAATTTTACGCTACGGACAGCATCAAACATTTTGTAACAGGTTCGGTATATTTTTATGCAAAGCCCAAATTTGATTCGATTATGCCTGCCGCTGATTATATCAAAAATGACATGCAGCGTTTGATGGAAACAATAAAATGGAAATAAAAAAGTCCCGATTAAACGGGACTTTTTTATTATATTTTTTTTGGAATTATACTTTTCCTTTTGTCTGCATTCCCGAAACCTTGTAAGTTTCACCATCACCGGTAGCTTCAACAGTTTTTGCTAATTTTTCCGGACTTAGAACCGCAGCATCAAAATCAACAGTTGCTTCTTTTTTGTCAAAATCAACGGTTACTTTCTGAACGCCTTCCAGTCCAGATAATTTGGATTCAATTGTTTTAGCACAACCCATGGCGCAAGTCATTCCTTCGATTTTGAAACTTGCAGTTTCCGGTTTTGCAGCAACGGTAACTTCTTTCTTAGTGCTCGTCTCATCTGTTCCAGCAACAGGTTTCCCGGCAGTATCTTTACAGCTAAACAGAAGGGTTGAAGCAAGTCCAAAAGTTAATAGCGATTTGGTGAAATTCATAATTTTAGAATTTATTAATTGTGATTATTTTAATCATGGACAAAATTAGTAAAAAATAAAAGTGATTATTCTTAAAATAATTACAAAATTTGATGTCTTGAAAAACGTATATGAAATCACTACAATTAAAATGGGTTATTCTTATAGCACTTGCCTTGATTTGGGGAAGTTCTTTTATACTAATTAAAAAAGGATTAGATGGTTTAAATCCGTTTCAGCTGGGTTCGTTGCGGATAATTTTTTGTGCCATTTTTCTTTTGATCATTGGTTTTAAAAACATCACCACAATTCCGTTAAACAAGTGGAAGTATATTGCACTGACTTCTTTGTTTGGAACATTTATTCCGGCATATCTTTTTGCAATTGCCCAAACAGAGATTAACAGTTCGGTGAGTTCGATACTCAATTCTTTAACGCCATTGAACACCTTAATTTTAGGCGCGATTGTTTTTGGTTTGGATTTTAAACGATCACAAATTTTTGGTGTAATCGTCGGGTTAATCGGGACGATGTTATTGATTTTCAACGGAGCAGTTCACAACCCGAATCAGAATTATTGGTACACCATACTGGTATTGATTGCGTCGATTTGTTATGCGATGAATGTGAATTTCATAAAAAAATATTTGTCCGATATAAAGCCATTAACCATAACAGTTGGTAACTTTTTAGTGATGTTGTTTCCGGCTTTAATTGTTTTGTCTTTTACCGATTTCTTTCAAGTGGTTCATTTAGAAAAAATACAGCATGCCATGATTTTTGTGGCGGTTTTGGGAATAATAGGAACAGGTATTGCCAATGTGCTTTTTTACAAACTGATACAAATTTCGTCTCCGGTTTTTGCTACTTCGGTTACTTATTTGATTCCGGTGGTGGCATTCTTTTGGGGACTTCTCGATAATGAAATGCTCACACCTTTGCAGTTTGTTGGTGCTTTTATTATTTTGATTGGCGTTTACTTATCAAGTAAAAAATAAAAGACCGCTATTGCTAACGGTCTTTTTAGTATCTATTTAAATTTCAATTATAGAAAATCGGCATCAGAAACACCTTCGTTGATTTTCACATCACTCATTTTGATGTCCAATTCAAAACCAACATTCATAATAGTGTTGAAAGGTACTTTAACTCCTTTTACAGCTCTATAATCGTTGAAGTTTGTTACTCGGGTCATTTTTTGTCCACCTTGTTCTTCAGTAGTAGCTTCGGCAGTTTTTAAACCTGACTTCACATCAAAATAATAAGTAGTGTCACCATCAACAACAGCATAAGCATCAGAACCATTCATTGGCTCAACTCCTGAAATTGTTACTCCGGTTTTGGTTCCCAATAAAGTTTCGTTGAATAATACTGCGCTTTCTTTCATTTTTGCAAGATCATCACCTTCCATAACTTTTTTCTGACCTTGTTGCATCATGTATGCGGTATTTCCGTTTACAACCTGCTTCATTATAGAACCCATTCCGGCCATAGAAAGCTCAACAGCCATTCTTCCTTTGTTATCCGTTTTTGATGAATAAGACAAAGGCATTGGAGCCTGTGGTATAGTTGTAGAACCAGTATAAGCAATAGATTTAACCGCTTTCACTGCTTTGTCACCACCAATCGCTGCTACATAAGCATCGATTACTGATTTTACAGTAACTCCGGCAGGAACTGGTTTTTTCATAGCTGGTTTCTCAGTAGGATTACCGAATTTGTCGAAATAGAACATTGGAATTTTTAGTTTTTCCAATCCTGAAATAACTTCTGAACCTTTTCCGGTAATTACGATACGTAAATTATCAGCTAAGAAATATTTGTTGGCAACTCTCATAACATCTTCCGGTGTAACGGCATTGATGTTTTTGATATAGTTTTCATAAAAATCTGCAGGCAAACTTTCGGTTTCAATATTTAAAGCATAACGGGCAACAGTTGCCGGTTTTTCAACTTGCATTACAAAACGACCAATGTAACCAGCTTTCACGCTGTTTAGCATTTCGTCTGTAACTTTTTCAGTTCTGATTTTGTTTAGCTCTTTTAAAGATTCTACCACAGAACTATCTGTAACGGCATTTCTTACCTGAGCATTTGCTTTGAATTTGCTGTAGATGTTTTTGTCAAAACCAATGCTTGAACGTGCTCCATAAGTCCAACCGTGAGCTTCTCTCAAATTCATATTCAAATAACTGTTGAAATCGCCACCAAAAACCTGATTAGCTAAAATCACAGGGAAATAATCAGCATCTGACATTTTTAGATTTACAGTATTAATCAATGAGATTTCAGACTGAACCGCATTTGGCATATCCACAAAATTGATTTGTGTATACTGAACGTTGCTTGGATTAGAATATGTTAATCTTGGTGCTGTAGCTTTTACCCATGAACCAAATAGTTTCTCAACCATTTTTTTCACATCTTTTGTTTTCACATCACCAACGATAACTAAATAAGCACGTTCAGGAACGAAGTAAGTTGCATAATTTGCTTTTACATCAGCCAGAGTAACGTTATTAATAGTTTCTTCAGACAAATATTCTCCGGCAGGATGATTTTTACCATAAGCCAAAACATTTTCAACTCTTCCGGCAACTACAGTAACACTTTTTTCCTGTGCTTTTAATCCGTCGATAAGTTTTTCTTTTTCTTTATCAAATTCTTCCTGAGTGAAGTTTGGTGATAAAGCACCTTCAGCCATCAACTCTAAAATTCTTTTGGAATACTTAGACAATCCGTTGGCAGCAGCTCCTGAAGAAAAGAAACTGATATCAGCTCCAAGGAAATCTACTTCTTCGTTAAAAGCATCTTTTGTAGTTTTTGTTGAACCGTTTCCGATTAAGCTGCTGGTTAAATCATCAACACCTTTTTTGTTTCCTTCAGCATAAGGAGCATTGTCAATAGTTAAATTGAATGAAACTCTTGGAAGTTTGTGGTTTTCAACTACCAAAACTTTTAATCCGTTTGGTAACGCAAAAGTTTCAGGTTTTTTTATGTTTAAAACTGGCGATGGACCAGGTTTTGGCTGTGATCTGTCTTGTGCTTGCATAGTTAAAGTTAAAAACAAGCTTGATAATAGTATAATTGATTTTTTCATTGTCTTACGGTTTATTATTTATTTTCAGCTTTGTCTTTTGCAGGTACATAATCCAAAATCAAACGTTGGTTTGGATTAAGGTATTTTTTAGCAGCCTCTCTCATTTCCTCACGAGTTACAGAGCGTAAGATGTCGATATTTGTATTAACCAAATTAACATCTCCATACAATAAATAGTATGTAGCTAAGTTTTCGGCAACACCTTCAATCCCTGAATTTTCGTTTACATAATTGCTTTCGTTGATGTTTTGCAATTTTTGGAAATCTTTTTCAGAAATTAAATCAGTTTGTAATTTCACAATTTCTTCATCAACTTCTTTGATTAAGTCAGCTGAAGTAAAATCACCTTGTGGCATTCCGTAAAGAATGTATTGTCCGTAATCTTCTTGTGCATAATTGAACGCTCCGACTTGCAAAGCCATTTTCTTATCGTCAACGATTTTTTTGTACAATTTAGAACTTTTACCGTTGCTTAAATATGTAGAAATCATATCTAAAACTCTCGCATCACGAGTTTTCATAGATGGAATTCTATATGCAGCAACTACCATTGGTTTTTGGATGTTTGGATCTTCGTAAGTTGCTCTGATTGTTTCTGTAATCGGGGCTTCTGTGAAAGTTTGTTTTTTGATTTCAACACCTCTTGGAATTGGCCCAAAATATTTTTGAATCCACGCCTTAGTTTGTGCAATGTCAATTTGACCCGCAACTACTAAAACCGCATTGTTTGGAGAATAGAATTTTTTGTTAAAATCCTGAAACTCTTTTAAAGTTGCAGCATCTAAATGCTCCATAGAACCGATAGTTGCCCAACGGTAAGGGTGCACTTTAAACATGTTTTTCTTTACTTCGGCAATCAATTGACCATAAGGCTGATTGTCAACACGAAGTCTTTTTTCTTCTTTTACTACTTCGTTTTGCGTATCAACACCAATTTGGTTGATAACCGGATGCATCAATCTTTCTGATTCCATCCACAAACCTAATTCTGTATTGTTCGAAGGGAAAACTTCGAAATAATAGGTTCTGTCTTCTGTAGTGTTAGCGTTGTTAGTTCCTCCGTTTGAAGTTACCATTTTAAACCATTCACCACGTTTGATGTTTTCGGTTCCTTCGAACAATAAATGTTCAAAAAAGTGAGCAAATCCTGTTCTTTCCGGATTTTCGTCTTTTGCACCTACGTGATACATAACAGAGGTAATTACAACAGGTGCCGATGGATCATTGTGTAGAATTACATGAAGACCATTTGGCAAATCGTACTCCTCAAAAGTGACCTTTTGGGCCTGAGCTGTTCCTCCAAGCATAAGCATTGAACTTAAAGCGATTAATGAATTTTTCATAAAAAATTTAAATTTTTTCAGTTGATTGTTCAGTTAGTTGCCTAACCGTTTAATTTGTTACACCAAAGGTATCTTTTTTTATTTATTTCCATAAAAATATTTCCAAGTCATAAAGGCTTGATTTTAAATGCTAAACTTTTTTTGCATAAGGGTTGTGTGTGTGGAAAATAGTCGTATATTTGCACACTTAAAAAATTAAATAATAACAATATGTATGCAATCGTAGAGATAGCAGGGCAACAATTCAAAGTAAGCAAAGACTTAAAGGTTTATGTTCACCGTTTGGCTAATGAAGAAGGTTCAAAAGTTTCTTTTGACAAAGTTCTTTTATTAGATGATAATGGTAACATTACTTTAGGCGCCCCAGCTATAGAAGGTGCTTCAGTAGAAGCCAAAGTGTTATCACACTTAAAAGGAGATAAAGTAATCGTTTTCAAGAAGAAAAGAAGAAAAGGATTCAAAAAGAGAAACGGTCACCGTCAGTACTTAACTCAAATTCTTGTAGAAGGAATTTCAGCGACAGGTGGAAAGAAAGCAGCAAAAGCAGAAGCAGCTCCAAAAGCGGTAGCAGCAACTGAAGAAGTAGAAGCTCCTAAAAAAGCAAAAGCTCCTAAAGCAGAAAAAACAGCAGAAGCAGCTCCAAAAAAAGCAGCTCCTAAAGCAAAAAAAGAAGATACTCAAGAATAATAACAATATAACTCATACGTCATGGCTCACAAAAAAGGTGTCGGTAGTTCGAAGAATGGTAGAGAATCAGAATCAAAACGTTTAGGCGTTAAGATTTATGGTGGTCAAGCTGCAATTGCTGGGAACATTATCGTTAGACAAAGAGGTTCTAAACACAATCCAGGAGAAAACGTTTACATGGGTAAAGATCATACTTTACATGCAAAGGTTGCTGGTGTAGTGAAATTCCAGAAAAAAGGTGATAACAAATCATTTGTATCTGTAGTTCCATTCGAAGCATAAGAACAAACTCTTATTATATACAAAACCCGATTCAGTAATGAGTCGGGTTTTTTTGTTACCAATATTCCATCCCTACGGGATTGCATCAGTATAGAATCCCGTGGGGATTCTATACAGGTAGAAAAACAAATTCAAAAGGGGAAATCCCTTTAGGGATGATACTTCTACAATGTACTCCTTTTACTAGTAAGCTGCTCAGCCAATCCAATTAGGATTCCTTCCGGCCCACGAATATAACAGAGTCTATACAAGTCCTGATAATTAACAACATCGCCAACTAGTTCAGCCTTGTGTTTCTTCAATCCCGCAAGGGTTTCGTCAAGGTCTTCTACGGCAAACATGACGCGAAGATAACCAAGAGCATTCACAGGCGCAGTACGATGGTCGGCTATTACAGCTGGACTGTTGAATTTTGAGATTTCGAGTCGGCTATGACCATCCGGAGTGACCATCATGGCAATCTCGACATTCTGATTTCCCAATCCGGTGACACGTCCTGCCCATTCTCCTTCAATTGTGGCGCGTCCTTCAAGGGTTAGTCCAAGTTCTTCAAAAAAGGCAATAGCATTATCAAGGGATTCTACCACGATACCGACATTGTCCATTCGTGTTACTTTACTTTTTGCCATAGTATTATCTATTTAATGTAATTATTACTAGGGACATACATTATTTGCATGCCGAACCATCAATTGCCATTTGCCATTCTCCTGTTTCATCCATACATTAGTATACCTGCGGTTAAGTTTTTTGTTGGCATTTGGAGCTCCATTGGCGGGAATCACAATCTCACTTCCCATTACTACTACCATATCCTTGAAAAATATGAATTGTTCGGGAGTCCTTTCAAATGAAGTGTATTTGATAGTGCCTTTTTTGATTAAATCAAGTAATTCCTTTTTCTCTTTAAGAATCCTGTTGGTGGGATGGTTGACCATTACATCATCATTCATCAAACTGTCGAGTGCAATTACATCACTTTCGAATATGGCACGGGCATGAGCAAGATCCAATTTTTTTATTTGCTCTTTTAAGTCCGGACTCTCATAAACATTTTGAGCAGTTATCGAAGGTTCAAGAATAATTAGAAGTAGTAGTATTTGGAAGATGGTGTTTTTAGTCATTGTATTGGTTTTTTAATTGAGTAAGCGTTTTGCTAAGTTACGAAACATCATAACTCAAAATACATGAATAAGGGCCAAACAAAAAACCCTCACATCACTGTAAGGGTTTTTATATTTAAATCGTTCAAACGATTAGTATCTGTAATACTCAGGCTTAAATGGCCCTTGAACTTCTACACCAATGTAAGCAGCCTGCTCATCATTTAATGTTTCTAATTCAACACCTAATTTAGCTAAGTGTAAAGCTGCTACTTTTTCATCTAAGTGTTTTGGTAACATATACACTTCGTTTTTGTAAGCTGCAGAGTTAGTCCACAATTCTAATTGAGCTAAAGTTTGGTTTGTAAATGAGTTACTCATTACAAAACTTGGGTGACCAGTAGCACAACCTAAGTTAACCAAACGACCTTCGGCAAGGATAAGGATGTCTTTTCCTGCGATAGTATATTTATCAACTTGTGGTTTGATTTCTATTTTAGAAGCACCATGGTTTTTGTTTAACCAAGCCATGTCGATTTCGTTATCAAAGTGACCAATGTTACAAACGATAGTTTTATCTTTCATTTGCTCGAAGTGGCTTCCCATAACGATATCTTTGTTTCCTGTAGTTGTGATGATGATATCAGCATTTCCAACAACAGTGTTTAATTTTTTAACTTCAAAACCATCCATAGCAGCTTGTAAAGCACAGATTGGATCGATTTCAGTTACCGTTACGATAGAACCGGCACCACGGAAAGAAGCCGCAGTTCCTTTACCAACGTCACCATATCCGCAAACTACTACTCTTTTACCAGCCAACATTACATCGGTAGCTCTTCTGATAGCATCAACAGCTGATTCTTTACAACCGTATTTGTTATCGAATTTAGATTTAGTAACTGAGTCGTTTACGTTGATAGCCGGCATGAATAAAGTTCCGTTTTTCATTCTTTCGTATAAACGGTGAACACCAGTTGTAGTTTCTTCTGAAAGACCTTTGATTCCAGGAATCAATTCAGGGTAACGGTCGAATACCATATTTGTCAAATCACCACCATCATCTAATATCATGTTCAATGGTTTTCTGTCTTCACCAAAGAATAATGTTTGCTCAATACACCAGTCAAAAGACTCTTCGTCAAGACCTTTCCAAGCATAAACCTGAATTCCTGCAGCAGCAATAGCAGCAGCAGCCTGATCCTGAGTAGAGAAAATGTTACAAGAAGACCAGGTAACTTCAGCTCCAAGAGCAATTAATGTTTCAATAAGAACAGCCGTTTGAATTGTCATGTGAAGACATCCTGCAATACGAGCTCCTTTTAAAGGTTGGCTTGCACCATATTCAGCACGAAGCGCCATTAATCCCGGCATTTCAGCTTCTGCCAATTCAATTTCTTTTCTTCCCCAAGCTGCAAGTGAAATATCTTTCACTTTAAAAGCTACATAAGGTAATGTTTGTGTACTCATCTATTATGTATATTTGTTTTTTTAATTTCGGTGCAAAATTACAACATAGGTTAGAATTAAAAAAGCGTTTTCTGTTTTTTTATGAATTGTTGAAGCACTTAATTTTCTGAAATACAAACAGATAATTTAAAACCCGAATGCCATTACTAAAAATCATAGCGTTAAATGATTACACTCAATTGTTGGTTTGGAAAATAACCGAAACCTTTGACGAACTTTTTCAGAGTGTTGCGTTGAAAGATGTTTCGCTGGCAAGAGTTGAAGGCATGAAAGCCGAAAGCCATCAAAATGGTTTTTTGAGTGTCAGAAGATTATTGATGGAAGCCGGTTACACCGATTTTGATTTGTACTATGATGAGTTTGGTAAACCACATTTAAAAGATGGCAAACACATTTCAATATCACATTCGAATGACTTTTCGGTGATTGTGTTGAGCAATGTTAATATTGGTGCCGATTTAGAAATCCTAAAAGACAAAACCTTAAAACTGGCGCCGCGTTTTATGGATGTTTCGCATTTGGAAAATCTCTCAAAGGAAGACGAATTGATAAAAGCCACCGTAGTTTGGGGCGTAAAGGAATCGGTTTTTAAAATCAAAAACGAAATCGGTATTAGTTTTAAAGATCACATTTTTGAGGATGATTTTAATTTGGCAGATAAAAAATGCGGAGTCGAACTGCGATTTAACAACAAAGTCGAATACTTTGATATTGTATTCGACTTTATTGAAAATTATGTTTTTGTTTGTGCGTTTAACTCTACATTGGATAAGAGTAAAAAATAAAGAAGGCAGGAAATACTAACTAATTTTACTTTTCGTCATTCAATTCCGATTCTTCTTCATGAAAATTTGAAGATTCATTATTGAAATATTCAACCACATCTTCTTCATCTTTTTGATTTTTCCAAATTAAATAGATAACTAAAGCCAATCCAATAATAACCACTACACCAATAATAATCCAATTTGTTTCCATCTCTTAAATATTTTTAATTGAAGTTAAGATAAATTTATGGATTTCTTATAAACAGCACATTATTAAATCGTTATGTAAGTCTTAAATAACCAACACATTCAGTACAATTGCCAGCAGACTCAATATTACGCTGAAAATGGTCATGTTAAAAACCGTTTTTGGTGTAAGCTGAGCCAAAATCCCAACGTTTACCAATGTACATGTTATTACAACCATTCCCAATTGAATCATTTGTGGAATTGAGTTGCCGTTTTCAAGAATATACATTGCTGCGGCTCCGCCCAAACAGCTTTGCCCAATAATAACCAAGGCTGCAAAACCTACATAACTTTGTTGAAAATCTCCAAGTGTTTTTTGATATAGTGTCATGATATTATGATATTTATGATTTTATAGTACAAAATTACTCCGCTTCTTATCGGTAAAAAATGATATAAATCATGTTTTGGAAAGTTTTCCGTATTTTAAAAAAGGCTTACATTTACGAACCTTAAACCAAAAACAACGTTTATGTTGTATGACCAAATTTTATCGGCAAAAAAAGAAAGCAAAAAACTACTCGCCATTTTAATCGATCCTGATAAAGTAGCTGTGGAAAGCATTTCGGTTTTGGCAAAAAAAATAAAGCAATCACCGGCTACTCATATTTTTGTTGGAGGAAGTTCGTTTGATGGTCATCATTTGGATGAGATTATTATTGAATTAAAATCAAAAACAGATTTACCAATTTTGCTTTTCCCGGGAAATCCATCACAGATTTCGGCTGCAGCTGATGGTATTTTATTTCTGATGCTGCTCTCGGGAAGAAATCCGGATTATTTGGTGGAGCATCAAATTAATGCGGTTCCGATATTGGAAAAAACCAATCTCGAAATCATTTCTACAGGTTATATTTTAATAGAAAGCGGTGGCGAAACAGCCGTTGAACGCGTGAGCAAAACCAAACCATTGTCAAAAGCCAATGCCGAATATGTTGCTCAAACTGCAAAAGCCGGCGAGTTAATTGGTAACAAAATGCTTTATCTCGAAGCGGGAAGCGGCGCACAAAATGCAGTTCCGATGGAAATCATAAAAGAAGTTTCGAATAGAATAGCTGTCCCATTAATTGTTGGTGGCGGAATCCGTTCCAAAAAACAAATCGATGAAGCTTATACTTCCGGTGCCGATTTAGTTGTTATCGGAACGGCGTTTGAAAATGATATAAACTTTTTTGACTAATGTTCGAATTCTTATTCAATCAATATAAAGATTATCCAACCTACGAAATCGTACTGGAAATTACTGCGATAATTTTTGGATTGCTAAGTGTTTGGTATGCCAAAAAAGATAACATTTGGGTTTTTCCAACAGGAATAATCAACACGGCGATTTATGTGTATTTGCTCTGGAAATGGACGTTACTGGGCGACATGATGATTAATTTTTACTATGTGGTGATGAGCATTTATGGCTGGTATCATTGGACACGAAAGAAAGATGATGTAGTCGAATTCCCGATTTCGAGAATGAATGCTTATGAAAAGAAAGTATCAGTGCTCATTTTTGTGTTAACGATAGTTTTTGTGGTCGCGGTTTATAGATTTTTTGGTAAATTTACCCACTGGACATCCTACGTCGATACTTTGGTTACCGGAATTTTCTTTGTTGGAATGTGGCTGATGGCAAGAAGGAAAATTGAGAACTGGATTTTATGGATTATTGGTGATATCATATCCATTCCGATGTATTTTGTCAAAGGATATTCGTTTACGAGTATTCAATATTTAATTTTTACAATAATTGCCATTTTTGGTTATTTAGAATGGAAGAAAACGTTACAACAGAAGATAGTTTAGTAAAACAACACGGTTTTACGGAAGCTGATTTTGCACAAATCAGAGCCTTGGGTATTTCTTTGGATAAAATCGAAGGCGAACTTTTGTTGTTTCAATTGGGAATTCCAAAGATTACACTCGAAAAACCGGCAACGATAAATGATGGAATTGTAAAATTATCAAATGAAGAATTTCAACACTATGCCAATTTTTTTGATACAAAAAAGGATACGTTAAAGCTCAAAAAGTTTGTTCCCGCTTCAGGTGCAGCAAGTAGAATGTTTAAATTTTTAAGTGAGTTTTTGATTGATTTTGACCATGAAAACGAAACAATAAACGCTTATATCAACAGAAAAAAGGACAAAAATTTACCAATATTTCTTGCCGGAATTGAAAAATTCCCATTTTATGAAGCAGTAAAAACCAAATTAAAAGAATTATACAAAGATTACTATTCTTTGGAAAGTCATGAGAAAAGTTATCTTTTTATCAAAGCCATGTTGTCATCCAACTATTTCGATTTTGCGAATAAACCCAAAGGCGTTTTAGATTTTCACAAATACGAAACAGAAATTGTAACGCCGGTTGAAGAACATTTGAACGAATGTGCTTTTTATGCCAGTGCCAATTCAGTTTCGCATTTGCATTTTACGGTTTCTGAAAACCATGAAAATTTATTCCAAAAAATAATAAATGATGTTAAACAGAAAGTTGAAAATAAATCAAATACAAAACTTAACGTAAGCTATTCGTATCAGGATAAAAGCACAGATACTATTGCGGTTACACCAGGCAATGAGCCATTTCGCAATGAAAATAATGAGTTGGTCTTTCGTCCCGGAGGTCATGGCGCCTTGATTAATAATCTGAATAATCTTGACGCTGATGTGCTTTTTATCAAAAATATAGACAATGTAATTCAGAATCATATTCAGGAAATAACCTTGTATAAAAAAGGATTGGCGGGCATTTTACTCGATTTGCAGCAGCAGATTTTCAAAATTCTGAAAGCAGTGGAAAATGATGAAATAGCTGAGAGACACATCCCTGAAATCATTGTGTTCATGGAGCAAAAACTGAACATTGATGTTCTGGAAGATTTCCATAAATATACTATTGAGAACAAATTAGAGTTTATAAAAAACAAATTAAACCGTCCGATTAGAGTTTGCGGCATGGTGAAAAACGAAGGCGAACCTGGTGGCGGACCATTTTGGGTGAGAAGTTATAAAGGCAATGTTTCGCTGCAAATTGTTGAAAGTTCGCAGGTTGATACTCATAATGCCGAGCAGGCAGCAATTTTGGCAAAAGCCACTCATTTTAACCCGGTGGATTTGGTTTGTGCGACTAAAAATTATCGAGGGCAAAAATTTGATTTAACGCAATTTATCGACACGAGTACTGGCTTTATAGTTCATAAAAACAATAAAGGAAAAGACTTAAAAGGCTATGAATTACCCGGACTTTGGAATGGCGCCATGGCAAAATGGATTACCGTTTTTGTTGAAGTTCCGTTGGTTACTTTTAATCCAGTGAAAACCGTAAACGATTTGCTAAAACCTGCACATCAACCCCAAAATGGAAACTGAAAAAATCGTAGCGGAACTAAATTTTAAAGCTGTCAGAAGCTCTGGCCCAGGCGGACAAAATGTAAATAAAGTTTCTTCCAAAATAGTGCTCACTTTTGATTTGAATGCTTCTCAAGCGTTAAACGATGAAGAAAAAACATTGATTGAAACCAAATTAGCGGCCAAACTAACTTCCGAAAATCTGTTGATTTTAAACTGCGACGAAGACAGAAGTCAACTTAAAAACAAAGCTATCGTCACAAAGCGTTTTTTAGACTTAATAGAAAAAGCTTTGATTATTCCTAAAAAAAGAAAGGCAACCAAAGTTCCAAAAGCGGTTGTAGAAAAAAGGCTGAAAGACAAATCTGCTGTTTCAGAAATTAAAGAAAACAGAAAAAAGCCAAAACTTTAAAATTCATAACTCATAACTCATAATTTATAATTATTTTTGCCTCGTCTCAAAAGGGGTGCTCTAAATAACGAGCTGAGATTATACCCAATGAACTTAGAACAGGTAATGCTGTTTAAGGACGGCTGAGCGTTAAGAAAATGTCCAGTGGACATTTTTAGCGAAAGAGCGAGCAGGCGCCGCGGACTTTTTCAACGTTAAGCAAGAGTATCATTTAATTTTTAACAAAGAATAATTACCTCTTTTTATTCGTAAACAATTTACGAATGGAAATTTTATTCAACAAGAGAAACAAGAAGCAAGAAGCAAGACCCGAGGCGAAGCCGAACGGAGCGAAGCTAAACAAGATTGCATTCTATTGTCTTTTCTCTTTTCTCTTTTCTCATGCCTCTTATTCACAGGAAAAAGTACAAGACACAACAAAAGTCAACCAACTCGATGAAGTTTTGGTTTCCGGAGTTCGGGCCAACAAAAAAAATCCGGTTACGTATACCAATGTGACCAAAGAAGAAATCGCTCCGCGAAATCTGGGGCAGGACATTCCAATTTTATTAAACTATTTGCCTTCGGTTGTGACCACAACGGATGCCGGAAATGGCGTTGGTTACACCTATATGCGTGTTCGTGGCGCTGATGGTTCGAGAATTAACGTAACGCTGAACGGAGTTCCGTTTAATGACAGTGAAAGTCAGGGAACTTATTTTGTCGATTTGCCCGATTTTGCCAGTTCTTTAGAAAGTGTTCAGTTGCAGCGAGGCGTTGGAACTTCAACAAATGGCGCTGGTGCTTTTGGCGCGAGTTTAAATATGCAGACCAAATCATTTCAGGAAAAAGCGTATGCGGAAATCTCAAGTTCAGGCGGAAGTTTCGGAACCCGAAAACACACTTTAGCTTTCGGAACCGGCTTGCACGATAACCTCGAAATCAACGGTAGAATTTCACAAATCGCATCTGATGGTTATATCGACAGAGCTTCAACAAATATGTTTGGTTACTTTTTCAATATTAATTATGTAAAAAAATCAACCTCATTACAGTTTATCACTTTTGGTGGAAAGGAAAAAACCTATCAAGCCTGGAACGGGCTAGAAGATCCTTATCTATTAGAAAATAATCGAACATTTAATTCGGTCGGAATGTATACGGATGAAAACGGAAATACAAAATTCTATGACGATGAAACCGATAATTATTGGCAACATCATTTTCAATTGCATTGGTCTGAAAAATGGTCTGAAAAATGGACGTCGAATGTAGCACTTCATTATACTTTAGGAAAAGGATATTACGAACAATACAGAGAAGATGCCGATTTAGCCGATTATAATTTACCTGATTTTGAGGGAAATTCCGTTGCGGATTTAGTAAGACAGAAATGGTTGAAGAATGACTTTTTCGGGACAACATTTTCTTTGAATTATAAGCATAACAAAACCGATATTTTGTTTGGAGGTGCAGCTAACCGATACTTAGGAAAGCATTTTGGAGAAGTGGTTTGGACACAGTTTTATGTTCCAAACGCAAATAAGTATTATGACAATTACGGAAATAAGGACGATGTAAATTTCTATGCAAAAGCATCGCAAACATTCGGAAAGATAAACTTCTTTGCAGATTTGCAGTATCGAATGGTCTTTTACAAAGCAATCAGTGAAGACTTTGCCGATGTAAACGATACGTTCCGATTTTTTAATCCAAAAGCGGGTGCAACGTATCAATTAAATTCCAAAAATGCAATTTATGTTTACGCCGGAATTGCCAATAAAGAACCACGACGCGATGATTACGAAAACGGAAGCATCAAGCCTGAGCGTCTGTTCGATTATGAATTGGGATGGAAATACAATGCTAAAAAAGTAACGGTAAATACGAACGCGTTTTATATGCAGTACAAAAATCAGTTGGTTTTAACCGGCGCATTAAACGATGTAGGTTCGCCTATTTTCACTAATAGCGGTCACAGTTATCGTTACGGAATCGAAATCGAATCGGTAATTAAAGCAATAAAAAAACTGACTTTTCAGCCGAATATTACTTTAAGTCAGAATAAGAATAAAGATTTTTATTTTCAGCGTGATGGCGTTTTGCAGAATTTAGGAAATACCAACATTGCATTTTCTCCGGATATTGTTTTTGGAAATGCCACAACCTATTCGCCTATAAAAAATCTGAATCTGACTTTGTTGAATAAGTTTGTAGGAAAACAATTCATGGGAAATATTGATTCACAGGCATCTGTTTTGAAAGCTTACAATGTGCACGATTTGAATGTAACTTATTTATGGAATATCAATAAGGGAATAAAATCGATTCTTTTTTCAGGATTGGTAAACAATATTTTTGATTACAAATACGAATCGAATGGGTATTTCTATACCTATGATGATGATTTTTCAACGCCCGGAGTTATAACAACTATTGAAGGAACAGGATATTATCCACAGGCAGGAATTAATTTTTTAGCCGGAGCAACACTGAAGTTTTAAAACAAAAAAGCCCTGATTTATCGGGGCTTTTTATTAATTGGTTACATATAAATAACCGCCGCTAACTTCTACACGGTATTGTTTCATTGGATAATGCTGTCCAGGAGATTGCCCTGAAAATAAATTGTAAGTTGTATTATCACACAAACATTTTGCTTCAATGCCTGTAATAGTCATTGGCGAAGTGCAAGTGTTATAGGGTTGGTTCGGACAAGCCAAATCAAAAGCAAGAAAGTTACCGCCGGCATTAAAAACTACAACGCCTCTTGCGCCTGAACCCGGTGAATAATCTACGATATGATTGCTGGCAAATTGTAAATTGCTATAAGCAGGTAAGCTCAAATTCAGTATTAAATTCACCTGATAATTTGGGATATTTGGATTGTTGTTATTGATGCTTCCACCATCACAAGCGAAGATAAAAGGGAAAAACGCCAACAAAACTAAAATCTTATTACTCATGCGCAGTAGTTTGTTTTTTTGGAATTCGTGAATCTTCGATTTCATATTAAAATTATTTAAAATACATAGCGAAACAAATTTAAATTAATTAACTTTGACAAGCGTTAAAAAAACGCCAACAATTTTGAAATAAAATTAAAATAATATCTTTGCAAGATGAAATCCCGTTGCGATGGGATTTTTTCTGTTTATATAAAAAAGGAAATCATGAGTACAGTATCGTATTACACAGCAGAAGGATTAAAGAAATTAAGAGAAGAATTAGATCAATTAAAAAGCATAGAAAGACCTAAAGCTTCACAGGCTATTGCAGAGGCAAGAGACAAAGGCGACTTGTCTGAAAATGCAGAATATGACGCAGCAAAAGAAGCGCAGGGAATGCTTGAAATGAGAATTGCTAAGCTGGAAGAAGTACATTCAAACGCCAGATTAATAGACGAAACACATCTTGATGTTTCAAAAGTTTTGGTTTTATCTAATGTAAAAATTAAAAACCAGGCTAATGGAATGGAGTTGAAATATACTTTAGTTGCAGAAAGCGAAGCGGATTTAAAATCCGGAAAAATTTCTGTTACCTCACCAATTGGTAAAGGATTATTAGGAAAATCGGTTGGACAGGTTGCTGAAATTACCGTTCCAAACGGGAAATTAAACTTTGAAGTTTTGGAGATTTCACGAGATTAAGGATGAGTAGCATTTTCACCAAAATAGTTAACGGAGAAATACCTTGTTATAAAATAGCAGAGGATGAAAACTATTTGGCTTTTTTGGATGTAAATCCGAATGCGAAAGGACACACGCTTTGTATTCCGAAACAGGAAATCGATAAGATTTTTGATATGGATGAGGCATTGTATTTGGGCTTAATGAAATTTTCCAGAAACGTTGCCAAAGCGGTTGAAAAAACTGTGGCTTGTAAACGCATTGGTGTTGCTGTTGTCGGACTTGAAGTACCCCATACACACGTGCATTTAATTCCGTTACACGATATGGACGATATGCGTTTTCAAAGAAAAGTATCGCTAACCAAAGAAGAATTTGAGCAATTGGCTTCGGACATAAGTGCTAATTTGTAGTCAAAATTCACATAAAAATAAGAGAACCCTGCGACTTTTTAAAATTTGGCAGGGTTTTTTATAGGTAAAAAAACCATGAAAAAATATTTATTTCTCATACTGTTTTTCCTTGCACAAATTTCGATTGGGCAAACTGCTCCAAACTATTCCAATGTTGACAACAAAATGGCAGCTATTCCGGAAAATTTAACCGCAACGACATCCGGAATTGCTGATTATATTAATTCAAATTTTACCGCTCAGGATGAAAAAATAAGAGCTATATATTATTGGATAACAACAAACATAAGTTATGATGTTCCGAATATGTATGCGCCAAATAATTTGGATTCACCAGAGGTAAAAATTGCCAACACCTTAAAAACCCGAAAAGGAGTCTGTATTCATTATGCCGAAGTTTTTAATGAGATTGCTACTAAAGTTGGTATCAAAAGCTATATCGTAGGTGGCTACACTAAACAGCTTGACGAAGTCGTAAGTATATCCCACGCATGGAATGTATCGCAAATAGATGGGAAATGGTTTTTGTTTGATGCAACTTGGGGCGCCGGATTTATTGAGGGCAAAAAATTCGCAAAGAAACAAAGCAACACGTATTTTAAAAAAACTCCTGACAGAATGATTGTTAATCACATGCCGTTTGATTATTTATGGCAGCTTCTGAATGAGCCTTTGACTAATAGTGAATTTATAAGCGGAAAATCAGATGCCGGAAAGCCTAAGATAAATTTTGATTACAACGCGGAAATTGAAAAATACGAAAAACTATCTGATACTGATAAAGCTTTTGAAACCTACAAAAGAGTAGAAAAAAATGGTCTTTTAAACAGTGTGATTCGGGATTATTACGATTTAAAAAAGAAAGAGTTCACTGTTTTAAACCAAAATAAAAGTGTCGAAAAACTGATTGAAATTACGGCTAATTTTAATGAAGCAATACGGGATTTAAATGATTTTATATATTTTAGAAATAAAAGATTTAAACCAACTCAATCCGATGAGACACTAAAAAAAATGATGCAGGATGTCCGGGACAAAATGAACAAATGCCAAGACGATGTTTACAAAGTTGGTTCAGTAAGTCCCGAAAACGCGAACAATTTGAACAGCCTGAAAAGAGCTATTTTGGCTGGACTGGAAAAAACCAAAGAAAATGAAGATTTCCTTAAAGAGTATTTGAGTAAAGGCTCTTTGGGAAGAAAAATGATGTTTACGAACTTCAAATAGTTATCCTTTTTTAAAAGAAATCTGTATCGTTGTTCCTTTTCCAATTTCAGAATGCAGGACTTTTATTTTTCCTTTGTGGTATTCTTCCACGATACGTTTCGTCAGAGACAAACCCAATCCCCAACCACGCTTTTTTGTAGTAAATCCAGGTTCAAAGATGCGTTTGAATTGGTTTTTCGGAATGCCTTTTCCGGTATCGGAAACTAAAATTTTAACCAAATTATTTTCATTTTCAATCACTACCGATATTTTGCCTTTGCCTTTCATAGCATCAATAGCGTTTTTGACTAAGTTTTCTACGGTCCAACTATGAAGTGCCGGATTTACAGAAACCATAATAGGTCTTTTGGGAGCATTAAAGGAAAATTCGACTTGTTTTGAAAACCGCGATTTTAGATAATCAAAAGATTGTTCTGTTTCAGCAATAATATTCAGGCGTTCCAAAATAGGTTCAGAGCCAATTTTTGAAAATCGATCCGTGATGGTCTGCAATCGGTTGACGTCTTTTTCAATTTCGGCTATAGTTGTTTCGTCTACGTTATCGGCTTTCATGATTTCCAACCAACCAATTAAGGATGATAATGGCGTCCCAATCTGGTGTGCGGTTTCTTTCGCCATTCCAGCCCAAAGTTTGTTTTGGGTTGCCATTTTGGTGCTACGGTAAAAGTTGTAAACCAAAGCGCCAAAGAGGAAAATAATCAATAGTAAGGCTATAGGATAATATTTTAGTTTATTGAGTAACGATGAGTTGCCATAGTATAAATACTGAACTTGTTCAGGTCCAATTCTTATAACAATAGGATCATTCTGTTTTTTTAATTTTTCCAAAAAATCAGCCAGTTTAGCTTTCTCCTTTATAATGCTCTCATCAATATTGGCGGTATTGATAATGACATTTTTTTCGGTTAAGATGATAGGAATGGTTTTGTTATTACTGATCACTTGTCTGGGAAGTTCTACATCATCCTGTAAAGGATCAGCGTTGAGCAAAGTCTTTAAGCTTTCAGCCCAAACTTCCATTTTTACACGTTCATCGTTTTTAAAGATTTGAAAAAAAGAATAGGTATTCCACAATATTAAAATCACAATGACAAAGGAAGCCATAATGATAATCCAACGGGTAAGGTTTCGTTTTTCGGAAAACTGCATTGACAAATTTTTTATAAATATAATTAAAACTATTAAAGATTAAACTTATTACATTTGTAAAAAACAGCAAAACACAATGCTCAGTTTCGAACCTCACACACTTTCTCCCGTGCAATTACAAAGCTATTTACAAAGCGCGGTAGCACCAAGACCAATTGCTTTTGCGAGTACGATGGATAAGCATGGAAAGCCCAATTTGTCGCCTTTTAGTTTCTTTAATGTGTTTAGTTCTAATCCGCCAATTTTGGTTTTTTCGCCTGCACGACGCGTTAGAAATAATACAACTAAACATACACTCGAAAACTGCCAGGCAACCAAACAGGTTGTCATAAATGTGGTGAATTATGACATAGTGCAACAAGCCTCATTATCGAGTACCGAATATCCGGATGGAGTAAATGAATTTCTGAAATCAGGTTTGACGATGTTGCCTTCGGATATGGTAAAGCCTTATCGTGTGGCTGAAAGTCCGGTGCAATTAGAATGCAAAGTCAACGAAATTATTGCTCTCGGAAATCAAGGC
Source organism: Flavobacterium sangjuense (assembly GCF_004797125.1). NCBI lineage: Bacteria > Pseudomonadati > Bacteroidota > Flavobacteriia > Flavobacteriales > Flavobacteriaceae > Flavobacterium > Flavobacterium sangjuense. Next base: position 418,519 of record NZ_CP038810.1, on the reverse strand, counting down.
GGTGCCGGAAATTTAATTATTTGTGAAGTCTTAAAAATTCACATTCACGAAAACATATTGGATGACAAAAATATGATAGACCAAAGCAAAATTGATTTGGTTTCCCGTCTGGGCGGTAATTGGTATTCGCGTTCCAATCAAGGTTTGTTTGAAGTCGAAAAACCCTTGACAACACTGGGAATCGGAGTAGATGAAATTCCCGAATTTATCAAAAAAAGTCCTGTTTTTGATGGGAATGATTTGGGTAAATTAGGTAACGTAGAAGCATTGCCAACACAAGAAGAAATTACTATATTTGTAAAGCAAAATTTTGCGGTCAAAGGTGTTTTGAGTTCGGATGATGAAATGAAAATCCACCAAAAAGCAAAAGAATATTTAAACAATAATGACGCACTTTCGGCTTGGAAAGTGCTTTTAGCAAAACAATAATTATGGAAGTTACAGGAAAAATTAAGGTAATCAATGCAGAGCAACAAGTTTCGGCTTCATTCAAAAAAAGAGAATTGGTTGTAGCAACAGAAGAGCAGTATCCACAATTTATCAGCATCAACTTTGTGCAGGATAAATGTGATTTGTTGAACAATTACAATGTGGGTGATACAGTAAAAGTGTCAATCAATTTAAGAGGAAGAGAATGGGTAAACCCACAAGGAGAAACCAAATATTTCAACGATATTCAGGGCTGGAGAGTTGAAAAACTACAAGCAGAAGCACCAGCAGCAGGAATGGCTCCAATGCCACCAGCTGAAGCATTTGCACCGGCAACCAACTTCAACGAAGAAGAGCACGACGATTTACCTTTCTAGAAAAAGAAGAAAGAAAAAGAAGAAAGACCATTCTAACATTTAATTGTATGAATGGTTTTTTCATTTAATCTTTTCTCTTGCTTCTTGCTTCTTTTCTCTAATTTTCTAAAAATGTATTTTTTAACTAAAGAACTCTATTTCCCATCTGTTGACGAAACTTCCATAGAAGGCGTTCTTGCTATTGGTGGCGATTTGTCTGTTGAGCGATTGTTACTTGCTTACCGAAGTGGAATTTTCCCTTGGTTTAATGAAGATGATCCCATATTGTGGTGGTCGCCTCCGGAAAGAATGGTGGTTGCTCCGTCTATTTATAAAGTTTCGAAAAGCATCCGGAATCTGCTCAATCAAAATAAATTTCAGGTTACTTTTAATCAAAACTTCAATGAAGTAATTCTAGGCTGTCAGCAAATTGAACGTCCAGGTCAGGAAGGAACATGGCTTTCTGATGATTTTGTGGAATCGTATTCCAAACTCCATGAAATGGGAATCGCAAAATCGGTTGAGGTTTGGCAAAATGAAGAACTCGTTGGCGGTTTATACGGTGTTGATTTAGGACATATTTTCTGTGGGGAAAGCATGTTCTCCAAAGTACCTAATGCGAGTAAAGTTGCGTTTGTAACGTTGATTAATTATTTAAAAGAAAACAATTATAAACTCTTGGATTGCCAGGTTCACAATGACCATCTTGAAAAACTTGGTGCTTTTGAGGTTTCGAGAGAAACGTTTATGAAGGTATTGAAATCTGAGGAAATTAATTTCGCTTCCAACAAGCTGAAACATGGTCATTAACCATTCCGGTTGCCTGCATATGTGCATAAACAACAGTTGAGCCCACAAATTTAAATCCGCGTTTTTTTAAATCTTTGCTAATTTCATCCGAAAGTGGCGTCGTAGCTTTAATATCACTCATTTTTTGGATGTTATTATCAATAGGTTTTCCGCCTGTAAAACCCCAAATGTATTTGGAGAAACTTCCAAATTCTTTCTGCACTTCCATAAAAGCAACAGCATTAGAAATCGTCGCTTTTATTTTTAAGCCGTTGCGAATTATGCCTGCATCCTGCATTAATTTTTCAACTTCTTTATCACCATATTGGGCAACTTTCTTATAATCGAAATGATCAAAAGCGTTACGAAAGTTATCTCTTTTTTTCAAAATCGTATACCAACTCAGTCCAGCCTGAAAAGTCTCTAAAACCAAAAATTCAAACAGTTTGTCATCGTCATAAACCGGATTTCCCCATTCGTTATCGTGGTAATCTCTATATAAATCGTCTTTTTCGCACCAGGCGCAACGTATTTTATTTTCCATGCTGTTAATTTTCTTTTCAAATTTATAAAAAAAACGCTTCCACTGTTTGAACATAGCGAGCGCTTAAAACTAAAAAATAAGATTTATATCCAACCTTCTTTAATGACTTTTCCCGCCAGATCGAGTGTCGTTTTGGCATCAGCCTTCCGGAGGATGTTTTTTCGGTGAGAATTTACAGTGTATGGACTTATATATAATTCCAGGGCAATCTCCTTGGTTGTCTTGCCTTCAATGATAAGCTTCATAATCTCACGCTCCCTTTTTGTAAATAGGCTGTATGATTTAGTGAAGACTTCCGTATCCTGAATGTTATAATAAGAAGGTTCGTCATCCAGACCTATGATTGAAAAGCTGGGAATGCCATCACGTTTGATGTGGGATATGTCAGTATGCAGTACAAGGCTTCTGTAATAATTGTTCTCATCGTATTCTAAAGGGACAATTTGATGCAACAGCCGTACATATTTATTGCTTTTAGTTTTTACTCTATAATCATGCTGGTACTTGTAGTTGCCTCTTTTTTCTACAGGTAATTGGTTGAAAAACTCAGCTAATCTATTCTCAAAATTCAAAAAATAAATCTTGTCGTCAGGATGAATCCTATCCAGAAAAAACATAGTATTTATCTCGTGAGGTTCATATTCTAAAACACTCAATATTTCGGGACTTACAAATTCCAGCTCCAAGTCAAAAACGTTAAAAACCATGTAATAATGCCGGCCAGCCTGAAAAATATTTAGTAGTCTTTTATGAAGTTCAAGTGACAGTTCTAGCTCTTTTGTGTTGGGGCTATCTGTTTTTACAACGGTTCCCCATATTTTTTTAGCAGTGAGGTAGAAGTCGGAAGCAGGTTTTTTCATGTCACAAGAGTAGATTTTGGCTCAGTCTAATATTGTATAAATCTAGTTTAAAATTGTTTATCAAAAACAGACACTCGATAAATAGTTCATAAATCTGACAAATTACAATATTGTTTATTTTTCGCGTATGTATTTTTCAATCAGTGAATGTCCTAAATAAATCATCGGTGTCATTAAAACTGCAATCGCCAATTTTACACTATAGCCCGTCATTGCCGAAAGGAAAAATGTTTTTGTATCCATAATTCCTGGTAACCAAAACGCAATTCCCAAAACAATAAAACTATCAAACAATTGTGAAATCACTGTTGAACCGGTACTTCGCAGCCAAATCATTTTTTGTCCCGTTTTCCTTTTGAAAAAATGAAAAATGCTGACGTCAATCAATTGTGAAATCAAAAAGGCTGTAATGCTTCCCACAATTATCAATTGGCTTTGTCCAAAAACGGCATTAAACTGTGAAGTTGAAACCGTACTTATGCCTGTTGATGGAATTTTCATCGCAAAAAACAAAACGATAAAAGTATAGGCAATCAAACAGGCCGTGATTATCGAAAGTTTGCGAACGCCTTTTTCACCAAAATATTCATTGATTAAATCGGTAGTGACAAAAACAATTGGCCACGGTAAAATGCCGATACTCATTACGGCTGGCCCAACATCAATTAGCTTTCCGCCTATAAGTTCGGCCACGACAGCATTGGTAATAAATATTCCGGCAAGAATGACATACACAATGTCTTTTCTGGATTGAAACATAGGCTTGCTTTTTTCTCAAATTTATGCAATTTTGGTTAATGATTATTATGTAAAGAGATGAATTGTTTTTTCACTACTTTTGGTGGAAACAAACAAATAAATAATGAAAAAAATAATTTTAACATTGATTATGATTGCCCCGACAGTTATGGTAAATGCACAAACAAATCGAAATTCCTTTTTAAACGATTGGACCGGACCTTATGGTGGTGTTCCTGCATTTACAGATTATAAACTACAGGATTTAAAGCCTGCACTTGAATTTGCCATTCAGGATAAATTGAATGAAATTAAAAAAATCGCCAACAATCCAAAACCGGCAACGTTTACTAACACCATTGTGGCATTGGAAAAAGCAGGTAAAAGGTATAGTCAGATTTATGCTGTTTTTGGAATTTACAGTTCCAATATGAACAGTCCGGAATTTGAGCCTATCGAAACCGAAATGACGCCTAAGATGTATGAACTCAACAATAAAATTTATCAAAACGCGAAATTGTTCGACAGAATATCAAAAGTTTACAATTCTCCAAATAAGAAAAAACTAACCAAAGAACAACAACGATTGGTTTGGTTTTATTACTCCAATTTTGTTCGCGAAGGTGCCAAAGCAACTGCAAAAAGCAAAACAAGAATTGCTGCAATCAATCAGGAATTAGCTGGTTTGTTTACCAAATTTAGCCAAAATCAATTGGCAGACGAGAGCAATTATTATTTGGAATTAAAAACTGAAGCTGATTTTGATGGTTTGCCGGAAGAATTGAAAAATGCTGCGATAGCTGATGCTAAAGACAGAAAGCTTAACGTTATGGGTTGTATTGCAAATACGCGTTCGTCTATAGAGCCGTTTTTGACGTTTTCAAACCGTAGAGATTTAAGACAAAAAGCGTTTCAGATATTTACCAGTCGTGGCGATAATGATAATGCCAATAATAATAATGCTACTTTAGTTCAAATTTTAAAACTGCGTGCAGAGAAAACCAAATTATTGGGCTTTAAAACTTTTGCTGATTGGAGTTTGTCAAACACTATGGCGCAGAAACCTCAAAAAACGCTAGATTTAATGATGTCTGTTTGGACACCGGCAGTTGAAAAAGTGCATACGGATGTTGCCGATATGCAAAACATGGTTGATATCGAAGGAGGAAATTTCAAAATTGCTGCCTGGGATTATCGTTATTATTCAGAAAAAGTTAGAAAAGCAAAATACGATTTAGACCAAAATGATTTAAAACCTTATTTGCAATTGGAGAAATTGCGTGAAGGAATGTTTTGGGTTGCCGGAGAGATTTTTCATTTAGGATTTAAACAAATTAGCAATGTTCCTGTTTTCCATTCAGATGTGAGAGTTTGGGAAGTTTATAATAAGGACACCAAAAAAATTGTTGGTCTTTGGTACTTCGACCCTTATGCGCGTAAAGGAAAACGTTCCGGCGCATGGATGAATGCTACCAGAGAGCAAAGCAGAGTGAATGGAGATGTGATTACAATTGTATCCAACAACTGCAATTTCATTAAAGGAAAAGATGGCGAGCCAATATTGATTTCATGGGAAGATGCCAGTACCTTATTCCATGAATTCGGGCATGCTTTACACGGGTTGAATTCGGATGTGACGTATCCAAGTTTATCGGGAACCAACACGCCGAGAGATTATGTTGAGTTTCCTTCACAGGTTATGGAACGTTGGTTGAGTACACCACAAGTATTGAATCAATTTGCTTTGCATTACAAAACTGGCGAACCAATGCCAATGGCTTTGGTAGAAAGAAATGACAGAGCTTCAACTTTTAACGAAGCGTTTTCTACTGTAGAAACGATTGCAAGTGCTTTGGTTGATATGAAATTACACTTGTTAGAAAACCCGGATATTAATCCAAAAGAATTTGAAAAAATAACCTTGACAGAACTCAAGATGCCAAAAGAAATAGTGATGCGTCACCGTATTCCACAGTTTGGCCATATCTTTTCTGACGATGCTTATGCTGCTGGTTATTATGGTTATTTGTGGGCTGATGCTATCAGTGCGGATGCGACAGAAGCCTTTACCGAAACCAAAGACGGTTTGTATGATAAAGCAGTTGCCAAAAGATTACATGATTATGTGTTCAGTATTGGAAACACGATTGATCCTGCCATTGCGTATAAAAAATTCCGCGGCAGAGATGTGAATACGGATGCTTTGATGCGTGCAAGAGGATTTGAAGTTCAGAAGAAATAATAAAACCCGAGCCGAAGGCGAACGGAGCGAAGCTAAACAAAAAACCCGATTCATTTGAATCGGGTTTTTTGTTTTCAACTTGGTATAATGTAACCAGTCAGATCCCGTTAGGGATTAAATTCGGGTAGAAATTGGATGGCGTAATTAAAGCAATCCCTTTAGGGATGATATCTTGCCAGAAGAATGTTTTGATTTCGTTGAACCAATGAAAATTATATCATCCCTAAAGGGATTTTATTGCTTTGCTAAATTTTTCTACCAATATCAAATCCCTACCGGGATTTTTCTTGTGAAAACCTTGCGTGTCTTTAGCCCCGATGATTTGATATTAAGAGGAGGACAGCCAGTGGCTGTCAGGTATTTTGCAGAAGTCTATTCTAGCCCCGATGGAAGTGGAAATCCTGACATTGCGTTGAACAATTATGATGAGATTGCTTCGTTCCTCGCAATGACAGATTGCAACGGACAGCGGGAAGAGAAGTGAGAAGAAAACTAAACGTGTGCTCCTAAAAAAAAAGAAACCCGAACCAAATGGCTCGGGTTTCTTTATAAGCTTTATAAAATAAGGATTATCCTAAAGCGACTCTTCTGAAACCAGTTACAGTCAAACCTGCATCAACAGATTTAATGTAAGCAGCAACGCTCATAGAGCTATCTTTAATATAATCTTGGTTTACCAAAGTATTGTCTTTAAAGAAACGACCAAGTTTACCTTTAGCGATATTTTCAATCATTGCCTCTGGTTTTCCTTCCTGACGTAATAAATCTTTAGCGATTTCAATTTCTTTAGCGATGATGTCTGCATCAACTCCAGCTTCGTCCAAAGCAATTGGAGACATAGCAGCAGCTTGCATTGCTACGTTTTTAGCAGCTTCATCAGCTCCGGCAACGTTAGCAGAAAGTGCAACAAGAACGGCAATTTTTCCAGAGTGAACATAAGAACCAACGAAAGCTCCACTCAATTTCTCAAAAGAAGCGATTTCAATTTTTTCTCCGATAACTCCAGTTTGCTCGATTAATTTCTCAGCAACAGTAATTCCGTTGAAGTCAGAAGCTAAAAATTCTTCTTTAGTAGCATAGTTTAATGCCTGATTAGCGAAATCGTTAGCCAATTTTACGAAACCTTCATTTTTCCCAACGAAGTCAGTTTCGCAGTTTAATGTAATAACAACACCAGAAGTCTTGTCAGCATTAACAGCAGCAACAGCAGCTCCTTCAGTAGATTCTCTGTCTGAACGGTTTGCAGCAACTTTTTGACCTTTTTTTCTAAGGTTTTCAATTGCTAAATCAAAATCTCCTTCAGCTTCTACTAAAGCTTTTTTACAGTCCATCATTCCTGCACCGGTAATTGTTCTTAATTTATTTACGTCTGCAGCAGTAATTGTGATTGTTGACATAATGTTTTTTTATTTTAAGTTTAAAAATTCTTTTAAAAGAAATTACGAATTACAAATTTGAAATTACGAGTGAAAACAATTCGTAATTCTTAATTCATAATTCGTAATTATTTTGTTTTACTCTTCAGTCTTAGTTTCTGTAGCTTCAGCTTCTACTTCAGGAGCAGCTTCTACTTCTACAACTGCTTCCACTTCTGGAGCAGCTTCTACAGCAACTACTTCTTCTTCTACTTCCGGAGCGTCAACATCTTCTTTATCAGAAGTTCTGTTAGCCAATCCGTCAATAACTGCAGCAGTTACTAAAGATAAAATTTTCTCAATTGATTTTGAAGCATCATCATTGGCTGGGATAACGTAATCTACTTCACGTGGATCAGAGTTAGTATCAACCATTGCGAAAACTGGAATGTTTAATTTTTGTGCTTCTTTTATTGCGATGTGTTCAGCTTTGATATCTACAACAAATAATGCAGCAGGTAATCTTGACATATCAGCGATAGAACCTAAGTTCTTCTCTAATTTTGCACGAAGACGATCTACCTGAAGACGCTCTTTTTTAGACAATGTCATAAAAGTTCCGTCTTTCTTCATTTTATCAATAGTAGCCATTTTTTTAACGGCTTTACGGATAGTAACGAAGTTTGTTAACATACCACCTGGCCATCTTTCAGTGATGTACGGCATGTTACAAGCTACAGCTTTTTCTGCAACGATATCTTTTGCTTGTTTTTTGGTAGCTACGAAAAGTATTTTTCTACCTGATGCTGCGATTTTTTTCAAAGCTTCGTTAGCTTCTTCAATTTTTGCAGCAGTTTTATATAGGTTGATAATGTGAATTCCATTACGCTCCATATATATGTAAGGAGCCATGTTTGGATCCCACTTACGAGTCATGTGTCCGAAGTGAACACCTGCTTCTAATAAATCTTTAACTTCAATTTTGTTTGCCATTGTGTAATAGTTTACGTTCCGTTTGATTAGCAATGCGTCACCTTTTTCGCTTTAAGTCTTCTGACTTTTAGACTTTGGACTGCATTTCGATGCTAAACTAATTCCCTTTTTAAAAGGAATATCGACAACTGTGTTTTAAATTCTAATTTAATTGTAAAAAATAATCTGAAAATATTAACGTTTCGAGAATTGGAATCTCTTACGTGCTTTTTTCTGACCGAATTTTTTACGTTCTACCATTCTTGGATCTCTTGTTAGTAATCCTTCTGGTTTTAGGATAGCTCTGTTTTCAGCTTCCACTTCACACATTGCTCTTGCAATTGCCATTCTCACAGCTTCTGCCTGCCCTGTAGAACCACCACCATATACATTTACTTTTACGTCAAAGTTAGTTGCGTTTTCTGTCATAGACATTGGTTGCAATACTTTGTACTGTAAAGTAGCTGTTGGGAAGTAGTTGTTAAATTCTCTTTTGTTTACGGTAATTTTTCCAGTTCCTTCTGAAACATAAACACGTGCTACTGCACATTTTCTTCTACCGATTTTGTGAATAACTCCCATTATTTAAGATCGTTAAGGTTAACTGTTTTAGGTTTTTGAGCGCCTTGTTTGTGCTCTGTACCTACAACAACATTTAAATTTCTGAAAAGTTCAGCACCTAATTTATTTTTAGGTAACATTCCTTTAACAGCTTTTTCTACTAGTAATGCAGGATTCTTTTGTTGCATAACTTTAGCAGTCAAACTTCTTTGTCCTCCTGGGTAACCTGTGTGACGGATGTACGTTTTCTCGTCAAGTTTGTTTCCTGTAAGGTTGATTTTCTCTGCGTTGATAACAATTACGTTATCTCCACAGTCGACGTGAGGTGTGTAACTTGGCTTGTATTTACCTCTTAAAAGCATCGCAACTTTTGAAGCAAAACGACCTAAGTTATGACCATCAGCATCTACAATGATCCACTCTTTTTGAGCAGTGGCTTTGGTTGTAGATTGTGTCTTGTAGCTTAATGCGTCCATAATTTTATTTTAATTAAACATTCCATTCCCAATAAAGGGAGTGCAAAAGTACAATTATTTATTAATAAAGCAAATAGCATTTTTTAAATATTTTTATAAAACGCGATTTTTTGTGTAAAATCCTTTTAATGAATGGACTTAACAAGCAAAACAGAATCGAATCATCGGATAAAAAAACATAGCATTTCCTATATTTTATGGATAACTTTGGTCCGTCAATATTATGTAGCAGAATAAATTTCACTATTTTTACATCTTAAGACAACAAAAATGAGATCGAAAGCCACATTAAAACAAATTGCAAAAGAGTTAGGAGTTTCTGTTTCTACAGTTTCTAAAGCATTGAATGGAAGCCCTGAAATAAGCGAACCAACAAAGCAACGTGTCCAGGAATATGCCAAGCTGAAAAATTACAAACCAAATGTTATTGGATTAAATTTAAAAAACAGAAGAACAAAAACGATTGGTGTTGTTATTCCTAATATATTGAATTCTTTTTTTGCCAAAGTTTTTACCGGAATTGAAAAAGTGGCCGATGCAAAAGGGTACAAGGTTATTACCTGTATATCCAATGAAAGTCTTGAAAAAGAAATTAACATACTCGAAATGTTAAGCAACGGAACTATAGACGGTTTTATTCTTTCAATTTCAAAAGAAGCCCAAAAACTACAGCAATTTGATCATTTTAAGGCAATCATTAATGATGGAACTCCAATGGTAATGTTTGATCGTATTGCCGATGAAGTTCAATGCGATAAGGTAATTGTTGACGATTATGAAAGTGCCATCAATGCTACAAATCATTTAATAAATACAGGATGCAAAAACATTGCTTTGTTTACAACCATTAAACAATTAAGCGTTGCAAATTTGCGTGCCCAGGGTTTTTATAAAGCATTTGAACAAAAAGGACTAAAGGTTAATGAGAAACTAATAATCCAGACAGATAATATTGATGAGTTTGATATCTTGGTTAAAGATTTTTTTGATAAAAATGATGTAGATGCTGTTTTTGCTTTAGATGAACACGCAGCGACTATAGCTATGAAAATGGGATTGAAAAAAGGAATGAAAATCCCGGAAGAACTTTCTGTAATTGGTTTTGCAGATGGAGTTTGGTCGCGTCGATTGACACCGAGTTTGTCAACGGTTAGCCAGCACGGACCTGAAATAGGTGAAGTAGCAACGCAACTGCTGATAGATAAATTGGAAAGCAATGAAGAAGCGCTGGTTTTTTCAACCACAACAATCAAAACAGAATTGCGTCAAAGAGATTCTACAAGGAAGCTACTTTAAATAGATAATTGGTTTCAACCAAATTTTTCTTTTCGAAAACAAGTTCAAAAGCCAGAGCGTTCCTCAATGCTATGGCTTTTATTTTTTCAATATCACAATCTTGTGACAAAATCATATAACAATCACCCGCTGCCAAATAATTGGGTAGCTGAACAAATAGTTTTTCAAAATACTCAAAGTTTTCACCACAAAACCAAGCATGTTCTTTTATGTTTTTTGGAGTTTTTGGATAATATGGTGGATTGATAATTATATAATCAAAAGTTTGATTTTTCAGATTGTCAAACAAATCAGAATAAATGATTTTTAGCTTCAGCTTATTTTTTGAAGCATTGGTTTCCAGAAAATCCAAAGCAATTTGATTCACATCCGAAGCAGTTACAGCTGCGCCATTTTTTGCTGCCAAAAGCGAAATAATGCCACTACCACAGCCAAGCTCCAAAAAGGATTTGTTTTGTAAATCTAATTTTTTGACAAAGTCCAAAAGAATATTAGTGCTGAATGTCATTTTAGGCGGAAAGACTTCAGAATGCACTTTGATGCAAATATTGTCGTAGCAAAAAGTCCTCGGCTTCCAATAATAAAATCGTAAACCAAGTTTCAAAAAAGGATGCGATATTTTTTTAATAAAATTTCTCATCTATTCTGAATAGAATCCTTCAATCTCCGGTTGGCGATACTTCCAAAGTTTATGTAAAGCCTTTATTTCATATGGATAATTATAAACTCCGGTTTTATAACGCCAACTTGCGACTGTTGTCAAAACGGTTCTTTTAAAACCACGAACCCTGAAATCGGAAACCGTTGGATAATAACCATTCAAAACGGTTTCAAAATTTTTAATGGTGTCAATCATGTAAGGTTTTAACCAAGGCGTTAGTGGATTTTTCCGCAAATCGAAGTTTTCCCAACTCGGTGAAATCCAGTTTTCCAAATGTTTAGGAAACGAAAAACCGGCATCGAGAATTTGCTTGTATAAGTCGGAACCTTCTGTTGGCACGGGACTAAAAAGATAAATGATAATCTCCGCATTCGGATTGATTTCTTTTATTTCTTTGATGAAATTGATGTCCCACAAAATTTGCTCATAGACTTCCTTCTCAGTTTTGGCAGGCATTCCAAGAACAAAAGACAATTCCGGAATGATATCGGCATTTTTCATCCGCAGGACAAAATCTTTAATCATTTGTCCGGTTTGCGTTCCGCCTTTGTTCATTTGTTTCAGGACGGCATCATTTCCGGTTTCAGCACCAAGAAAAATCATTTTGCAACCGGCTTTTCGCATCAGTTTTAGTTCATCATCACTATACATATTAATAGTATCGATGCGGCCTTCGCCCCAATAACTGATTCCATCATTCATTATTAATTCCGAAAATTCTAAAACTCTTTTTTTGGAAGTAAAGAAATTATTATCGTGGAATTCGACTGCGTCAATGTTGTATTTGTCTTTAAAATATTTGACATCTTCATAAATTCTGGTGGCTGACATTCCTTTCCATTTGGCATTATAAATTGGAACCACAGCGCAAAACGAACATGAAAAAGGACAGCCCATACTCGAATGATATGATAGGGTTTTGTTACCCATAAAGGTTTTGGCCAAATAATTTTTGACTGGATAAAACGAATTCAAATACTCATAAGGAAACTTAGGCAGCGTATCTTGGTCGAGTAAAGCTTCGACAGCGGTTTTAACGATTTCTCCTTTATCGTTTTTATAAATTAAGTTTTTGATTAAGAAGATTTTTTCTTTTTCATTATTTTCCAAAGCCTCAATTAAAGAAGGAAAAGCTACATCGCCCGGACCGTTAATAACATAATCAACAACACCAGATTCCAAGGAAACTTTATACTGATTGGCCGCAAAATAACCGCCCCAAACCGTAACGGTTTCGGGAAATAATTCTTTTATTTTTTTGGTAAACGGAATCGCCTGACGCAGTTGCGGACCAGGCATCACGGTTGAACCAAAGTATTTATAATCACCCGATTTTAAATAATTTTCAATGGTTTCCCAGGGATTTTTCTCCAAATTGCCATCCACAAAAACATACTCATATTTGCCATGAACAGCGGCTCCAACCTGCAATATCGAATTGGGAATCCGATGTTTTCCGTTAGCACTTTTTGGATTGAATATGATTATTTTGTTCGTTGGCATTTTTATTTATCTCTTAATTTCATAATTGGGTTTTCTACGAATATATAAAACAGCATTCCAACAATATTCGTAAGCAACAGCATTCCAACCAAAAACAATAATGATTCGCATTTGTTGGTTGCCTGAATGCGATCAAAAATAATGTAGAGTAAAGGTAAGTGAATCAGATAAATCGAATAAGATGACAATCCAATAAAAGTAAAGATTTTTTGTGGCTGCTCAGGAAGCTTTAAATGTATAAAATACGGCAACGCGAAACTGACAATAAAAGTGACCAACGAATAATAAACCACATTATTGAAAAAAGGCGAATATTTTTGCGCCAGAATATATGTAGCCAACAGATAAAGAGTAAAACTAACGAGCAATAATTTCAATTTGTTCTTTTTCAAAAACTCCGAAAAATGCAATTGAATGAAGTAAAACAAAACGCCATAAATGACCGCATCTATTCGGGTTAGTATTGTTTTACGGATTTCAATATCCCAACTTTCGACTCCATGAGAGTGCACAATCCAACGATTGACAAATCCAACAGCCATCCAAATAAATGCGCCAATAAGAATGGGATTGTATTCGGACTTCGGCAAAAACTTAAATAAAAATAAAATGGTTAAAGGGAAAAGCAGGCAAAACCATTCCTGAATAGTTAACGAATGGGTATGGGGCAAAAAATGAAAATCACCACGATGCAAATTTTGAAGAAACACCAGAAATTTCCAGGAAAAATCCTTTGGGTAATACCATCCAATGTTTGATAAAAACAAGCAGATAGCAATGACTATATAATACATCGGAAGGATCTTAAAACTCCTTCTTTTGTAAAAAGTGAGCATGTCCGAAAAAGTTATTTTGTTGGTTTCACGGTACCGTTTTTCAATTATTCCCGCAATCAAAAAACCACTTAAGATACAGAACAAATCAAGTGCGTAATGAGACATTATCCACATTATCCGAAACTCAGGAAAATAGGCATCCGTAAACATAAAAGAATGCTGCGTTAACACGAAGAAAAGGCACAGGGTTCGAAGTACATCGAGTCCGGGAATTCTTTTATGCATCGTGGTGTCCATCAGGGTTTCGTTTTTTGTAAGCTATAAATTTATAAATTTGATAATTAATCCAATCACTTCTTTTGTACAATGAATAAAACAAACGATTTAGTTCAAATCTTAAAGAGGAAAAACATTGAATCTTTGTTTTTTATCGATGTTGGCGCCAAAGACAAGCTTGATTTTTTGGAAGACTTGTCGACAATAACCAATATTATCGGCTTCGAACCCAATCCAATCGAATTGGAAATACTTAAAGAAAAATACATTCAACATAATTTTAAGTCATTAGCTTTAATTGGTGATTGTTTGTCGGATTGTGAAGGCGAAGTTTCCTTTAATGTTACAAAGCACAGCTCTATGAGCAGTCTGCTTGAAACAGATTTGGGCAACTATCAAAAGCATTTTGGTTTATATAAAAACTTTGACAATTGGAAGTCAAACATTGCCATTGAAAATGTAATTAAGACTTCGGCGGTTACACTGGATAATTTCATAAAAGACAAAGATGAGACAATTGATTATTTAAAAATTGACACGCAAGGTTCAGAATTGAAAATTTTGCATGGTGCAGAAAAGTTGCTCAACGAAAAACGAATAAATATTCTAAAAGTTGAAGTGTCAACCATAGCAGTTTATCAAAATCAGGTGTTGTTTTCGGATATCGACATCTATTTAAGGGATAAAGGTTATGTACTGGTTGATTTTATTACTTACAGAGAAAATTACACTCCGGTTTTGGCTAATAGTCATGATAAAAATTGTCATTATGCACCTTGCGGCGATGCTATTTATGTTCTGGATTCTGAATTTTTAAGCAATGAAAACAAAATAAAATCAGGTTTTCTCTTACTTTGGTTAGGTTACTATAGTTTAGGTTCCTACTTACTCAATACTTCCAGTTTATCAATGGAAGAGCAAAAGGTTTTTACGAATCATAATTTTATTTCTTTTAGAAAAAAAATTAAACAACTCATCATCAATCTGTGTCCGCCAATGGTGTTGCAATGGGTTAAAAAACTTTAAGTTGGTTCATATTGGTTTTGATTTAGATGGTTTAAAAAATGGATGTGATACAAATTGGCCGCATTTTCATTTACAACAATCGTGTTGATGGTTTTCCCAAAGAGCAACATATGGCTTCCTAAATTCAGCGTTTTTAAAATTTCGATTTCGTCATATTGTATGACCGATTCGGGAATAGGAAATTGATATGAATTAGTTTCCAAAATTGAAAAGGGCAAGGCGTCAACACTTGGCGGATTTCCGGAATGATGCTTGGCCAATTGATAAATTTCCTCCTTTAAAGTCGATGGAAATTCCGCCACAACGATTTTCTTTTCTTCTATAATTTTATCGAGTGTGTTGTTGGTATGCCGTAATCCAAAAACAAAATAATTCGTGTTCGGAATATTGCCAGCCAAATCCATCGGGAAAATATTGAAATAATCGTCTTTTTTAAAGGAAACCAACCGCACTTTTCGCGGATAACTAAAAGCAGCCGCAAGGTTTTTGAATAGAATGTACGACAGGTTTGGCTTTTTATAATACAGTTCGTAAATCAGTTTTGTTTTAAACGGACTTATATAAAACAAGTTGCTTTCTTCAACGGTAAACAAAAGCAAAATGCCTTCTTTTTCAGTGATGCTTTCGGTTAGATTTAATTCTACGATTGCTAGTGTTTTATTTTGACCCGACTTGAAATACAATTTTCCCTTGGTTTTTTTATCAAAATTTGGTACATTTTCAAACCAAATTCCAAAAACCATAGGTTCCAATGAGAGCAACCAATGCCTTTGGGAAACATCGATTTGTTTTCCGTCAACCTCAAAGAATACCCTTTCTTTTATCTCATTTTCATCAATCGAGACAGCCGGATATTCTTTAAAGAAAGTATTTCCAAATAGTAATATGTTGAGCAGTTTTTTCATTTTTTTGTCAAATGGATTAATGAAAAACCTTCTTCTTTTAACAACTCACAACTTTGGAATTCAAAATATTCTGCAGTCGCTTTCCGAATTGATTTCACCGAATGAAGATAAACCAATTGTTTTTCACCCTGAAAAGCCACTTTTACGTTCATAGGCTTAGCTCCGTTTAGCGATTTTAGTGCTCCGAAAAAGTTCATTTGCATTCTTTTTTTCAGATTGTAATGTAAAACCAGCAACACAATTTCAGCCTTTTCAGCGGTTATCAAAGTCAATTTCTTAAAGAATAAATCCAGATCTAAAATACAATTCAGCACAGCAAAATTGGCTATTACACCATTGACTTTCTCTTGAAACGGAAGCGTTTCATCCCAACTTGTAAAATCGGTTTGACTGTTTTCCAAAAACACAATTCCGGCTTCCGGGAATTTGTCCATCGCCATCTTTCGCATACCGGATGAAGGTTCGCAAAAAATCACTTTGTAATGATGTTCCAATAACCATTTTAAATCTTCTCCCGTTCCTCCTCCAAAATCTAAAACAGTGCCTTCTTTCAAAAAGGAAGTTAATTTCTCAGCTACTTTTTTACGCAGAAAATCCTCTTGGGTATTATGGCTCAGCATGGCATCATAATCCGCTGCTATTTTATCATAATAGCGGTTATTTTGTTTGCTGATATGTTTTTGATTGGGCTTCATTTCGCGTTATGCTTTTTGAGTTTGAGTTGAAAAATGGGTGAGATATTGATAGGCTGTAAATAGATGAGCAATAGCCGAACCCATCAAAGCACCTTTTAATCCATAACCAAGATAAAGCAAAAGAATAGAAGCTAAACTGTTAATTACGATGGCTATAATTCCGGTCTTTAGAATAAAACCCTGCTTGTTTTCTTTATATAAAATCAATATTTTGACCGTGTATAAATAGGGTGGGAAAGTGATTAAAAACCCCAATAAATAGTAATGGTAATCAAGGCTAATGTTATAAACATAATGCATAATCAAAAACAAAACCGCCAAACAGAAGCACACTACCAAAGGCGAGATGACAGCAATAAACCGTTGAAAAACACTCACTGAACTCTTTTGCAATCGATAGATGTTCTTCATATAAGGAAAAATTAAAAAGGTTCCCAAAGCATGAATCAATATGAAAAAAGTGGTGATGATTTGGTAAACCGCTACGTTCTGATCAGATTCGAAAAAAGTGATTATTACAAAATCCATTCGCGATTGAAGAAATCCAACCAAACCCAGCAAAAAGAAGGAAACAGCAGTGACAAAATATTTTTTGTCTATGGCAAAATGAAGTTTTTTTAATTCCGAAGCATAAAGAATGATATATAAAATAGCACGCATCAATTGGTAATAGGAATAATATTCGATAAGCTTGTCACTATTTATTTTATTATAAAAAAGCAACAAAACCAGCCCTGAAAACGACAGTATTTCCAGGAGAATTGATTTGGCATAATCTCTTTTGTAAATCCAAAAAACTTCAAGTGATTGTGAAATATAAACGCTGATTATCCAAAGGGCAAAAAACCAGAAACAGCTGATTGGGAAAACAAACAAAGCCGCTACAACGGCAAGGACTAATAGCGGCAAGCGCGAATTAAAAACCAGATAGAAATTCTCTATTATTTTGTTTGGCGCTTTACTGAATTCCCGAATCAAGAATTCCTTATTTCCCCAGCTGATGATTGTAATTAGGATATTGACATAAATAAAATAGGCGGCAAATTCGCCCCATAATTCTTTTGAATCCCATTTGAATATAATGACCGACAGAATCAGGGTTAGCACCTGACCCAATACTTGCTTGAGGATGTTGATCAAAACAAGTTTTATCCTGTCGAATGTCTTTTTTAGATTCATTTCAATTCCATTTTTCTTAAGGTATAAAACCCAATGCCTCTACCATAATCTGAAAGATATAACACTGTTTTATTGTCAATTAACATTGGTTTCAACTTATGGCTTTTGTCAAACGTAAGCTGTTGGTTACGGTAAAAAACCTGATTGTTTTTCAAACTCAGCGATTCAACATTTTGAATAGGAGTGTTCCATAATACTACCTTATCTTGTCCATCCCAAAAATAACCGGTTAGCTGTTTGTTTTCGATTTCGTAATCATATACTAATATTGGTCCGTCTTTAAGCAGTATAGTCGATTTAACAACGTTATTCTTTTTGAAAATCAACACTAAAATCATTGGAAGTAAAGAACAGGCAACCACAATTTTCCAATTGATTTTTTGCTGAAATTCGAACAAAAACAAGGCAAACAGCAGCAACAACAAGAACAATCTTGGATATGAAAAAGGAAACGCTTTCTCAATAAAAAATGATAAAGAAAGATTGCTTATTAAAAACAAGACGATAAATAGGATAATTTTTTTGACATTTGAAATCTCGCTTTTTAGCAAAGCCAGAAAAGGGAATATCAGCAAAATAATTGTATAAGTACTTCCGTATGGCGAAAGTAAAATCATTGCCAAAATCCAATAGGAAAAAGCAAATAACGCATTTGAAGTTTTTTTGGAAATAAAATAACCAATACCTAAAATTCCTATTTTGAAAGCCAGCATCAGAGCAGAAAATAAAACAGGATAATTAAAACTGGAGTACTGATTATCCGTAGCATCGAACACCAAAAGTTCTTTCAGGAACATAAAAACCGACTGATAATTGGGCACAAAAGCCGTAGCAATCTCTCCGTTGGAAGCTTTTGGCAAAACTTCTTTGAGATAAAAAATCCAAATATCAGTTCCAGTAAAGAGTAAAGAAATTCCAAAAAGTAAAATACAGGAACCCGCTAAATAGAGTAAGGCTTTCCATTGTTTTTTAAACACAAAAAGAACAATAAGCAATACGGGAAAGACCTTGAGTAAAACTGCCAAACTCCAAAAGAATGCCATCGATTTCCAACGCTTTTTTTCATACGAAAACCAACCTTCTGTCAACAGGAAAAACAATAAGAAATAAACTTGCCCAAACAGCAAATTGTTTTTTATCGGAACCAAAAATAAGACTGGAATCAGCAACGCATATTTCAGATTTATTTTATAATGCGAAAACAATCTGTAAATGCTAAATACAAACAAACTTATCGAAATACAATTGAAAAACAGTTTCGCAGCTTCGACATAAATAAAGGACAAAGGCGAAAAAAAGAATGCCAAAAATGGTGTGTTCGGAGCATAACTCGCAAAAATATTGTGATGTCCTAAATCAGAAATGGCTTTGTTGAATTCGTATGGAAAATAAATATCGGAAGTGAAATGTCCTTCAGCCAAAAACTTTCCGCCAAAGTAATAATTGCTAAAATCGTGAATTGGAAATTCCAAAGATTTATATCCATAGAAAACACAAAGCAAAAGCAAAGGAAGCAAAGGATAATATTTCAGAATGACATTTTTCATAAATTCTTAAAAACAGGAAACGAACCCAATTTAATTTTCTGTAAAAAATATGAAATAGAAACTCTCAAAACGCCTAAGCCATAGGTTATACTTCTACTAAAATTAATAGAACTAGCTTCTTCAAAATAATTTGCCGGGCAGGATATCTCACCAATTTTTGCATTCAAAAAGCAACATTGTGCAATGATTTCATTGTCAAAAACAAAATCATCCGAGTTGTTTTCGAAGTCAATTTTCTGTAACAATTGCGCATCGAAACAGCGATAACCCGTATGATATTCGGATAGTTTTTGATTCATCAAAACATTCTGAATGAAAGTCAAAATCCTATTCGAAATGTATTTATACAAAGGCATTCCGCCTTTCAGCGCTCCTTTACTTAAAATTCGGGAACCCAAAACAACATCGTACAAATCGTTTGCAACCAACGAGCACATCGCCGGAATTAGCTTTGGTGTATATTGATAATCCGGATGAAGCATTACGATAATATCGGCATTGAGTTCAAACGCTTTTTGGTAACACGATTTCTGATTCGCGCCATAGCCTTTGTTTTTATCATGGGCAATGATGTTTTTGATGCCGATTTTTTTCGCAACTTCTATCGTTTCGTCATTACTAAAATCATCAGTCAAAATCAAATCATCAACAACGTCAAACGGAATTTCTTCAAAGGTTTTTTGAAGTGTTTTCCCGGCGTTGTAAGCAGGAAGTACAACGATTATTTTTTTGTTGTTAATCATTTAAATGGTTTACCTCTATAGTTGATTCTTCTCTAACATGACTCGAAACGGATAATCCCTGAAAAGGCGCTAAAGTTTCGACATCTTCCCGATTGTATAAAGTTCCCAAAAACGGAAATTCAGCATATACATGCGTTGGCAATCCGGAAAGCAAATTTTGAACTTGTACTATGGATAAATTCCATTCTAAACTCAACCGTTCTGCCGATGGTTCCATAAATGAAATATAGAGTAACTCGGTTAAGGTGTGTTGTTGAGTTTGTGAAAAATCAACACCATTGGTTAAGGCTAATTTTTGGTTCCGATGGCTTTCCCGGTAACCCAATAATGTAGTTCCCAAATCGGCAGCGCTCAAAAATCCTGCATAATCATTGTTCGGATAAAATAACGGCTGAATGGTTGACTCATGGCACCACATACATTTGGCTGGTTTTCCGGCGTTAGAATGAGATGAATCAGCATTGTTTTTTCGGTTGCCTTCAATGTCAAAAATACCAAACCGCAATTGACCATTTGGCAGTAATTCGATGGTTTCGTATTCATAAATCTCACCCGTAACCGGATCAACTTCTTCGGAAAGAAACACTTGATTGAAACCATTTTGCTCCGAAAACTGAATGATGCGGTGTTCCAATGAAACGCCCGAATTGTTAACATAGCCTTTTTGAGGTAAAAGCGTGTATTGATTCATAACTTCCGTAAGTGTTTTTGGCGTTCCAATGATTTTGTAATAATGCTCGGAAGCGCCAATCAGCTGCGTGACAAATCTTCCTAAATCAACAGCATTATTGGTTTGATACTCGGGAGAGGCTTTTATTTTTTCTGCTAATCTTAAAAGATTTTGTTGTGCGATTTCGGTAAAACCTAATTTTTTAATATTAATTGTAATCGTAGTTTCAGTATTTGAAAATCCGCTGTTAGAGCTTGGTAAGGTAGCGCCAACATAAGAAAGTGCCCATTTCAAACCGATTAAAGATTTGTCAATCGTGTCATCAGAATAGGCTTTGTTCCATTTGAGATTGATGGTGGTTTTGGTTTCGATTAAATCAGAATAAGAATCTCTTTCACAGGAAACGGACAATATGAAAAAGAAAAACAAAAGTATTTTTTTCATGATTTATTTGTTTAATTTCATTAACCCTGTTGCTAAAATAGATTTGGTTTTTAACTTCAAAGCTTTTAAACTCGTTTTCGAAATGGTTTTATGAAATTCGACTTCATTCACCACTTTGCTCACGGCATATTTGTAATATTTTCGGGAATACGTTCGCTCAAAATCGATGTCGCGGTCGGTGGAAGTTTCCCATTCCGGCTGGCTTGTAATTTTAGATTCAATTTCATCATATAATGAAGTTCCTTTAATAGGATATGCCACTGTTATCGTATACAAAGTCGGATTAGCATCTTTTAAATACTGAATCGTTTCTGTAATGTCTTCTTCGGTTTCTCCCGGATAACCAAGCATGATGAATGTTCCTGTTTCAATTCCCATAGCATTCGTGTCCTGAATTATTTTCTTCACCTGATTTACATCAACACGTCTGTCCATTGCATCAATGATGGTTTGTGAACCGCTTTCGGCACCAATCCAGATTCGGAAACAACCAATATCTTTTAGCAGTTGCAGAATTTCTTCATTCAACCGTTCGGCTCTTGTGATACATTCAAAAGGAATCACAGCATCCTGTTTCAACACTTCGTCTCTGAAAGCGATTAACCATTTATGACTTACTGTAAAAACATCATCCACAAACCAAAGCGCATCAGGATTGTATTGTTCTTTCAGCATTTTCATTTCTTCCGCCACTTGATTTGCAGGGCGACGGCGATAACTTTGTCCATAAACCGCCGTGCTGCACCATTTGCAGGTATAAGGACAACCACGCTGGGTAGAAATTGTCATCGAACTTTGTCCGTGATTGGTTTTCCAGGTTTCCAAATAGTTGTGCATGTTAATGGCTTCGCGATTTGGCAACGGCAATTCATCCAGTTCTTTGAATTTGGTTCGCGCTGTAGTTTGTATGATTTGATTGTTTTCCAAAAAAGCGATGCCGTCAACCTGATGAAAAGCGGCATTTGCCATAATCGCATCATACAATTCAAACGTGGTTTCTTCGCCTTCGCCAATGACTAAAAAATCAGCACCGGCTTTTAAATAATTGGCAATATTGTATGTAACATCCGGTCCGCCAAGAATGATTTTTGGGAAACCAAAAGTTTCGCTTTTCAGAATTTTAATCAGTTTGATGACTTCAATTTTAGTCATCAGATTGGTGTAAATGCAAATGACTTTTGGATTTTTTTCAGCTATAAAATCGAGTTGTTCTTTTTGGGAAGAAAATGTCGTGTCAAAAACATCATTAGCAATATTTTTGCTTTTCAAATAGCCCGAAACATAAAGTAACCCTAACGGTGGATAGGGTTTCATTATCTTTTGCTCCTTTGGATCATCAGATAAATAATAGGCATGTGTAAAAAGCAAACTCATCTTTTTTGCAATATTATGATGTAATGATCGGCATATTTTGACAGGAAAGACCAGTTTTTAATTCTATTTTCAAATGAATTTAAAAACCCTAATAATCCTTTTTTGTTTTTGAAAAATAACTCCAAATAGGATGGCGGTACAAAAAAACCAATTGGTTTTTGGTCAACCAGTTCAAAATAATGCTTTGCTAAATTTACGATATCTTTTGGGTTGTAGTAATATGTTGGTACTTTTTCTCCATCGACATCGGCTAAAACGAATTCTTTTTTTCGTCTGAATATTGATGAAAATTGGGCTTTCGCCAAAAAGTAAAATTGCTCCCAAAGAGTATGCTTCGGCATAATTACCAAAGCCAATTTTCCTTTTTCAGAAAGTATCGAATTGCTATTCGCAAAGAATTTTTCCAATTCCGATTTCGACAAACAATTCAAACCACCAAAATTGGAAAAAATCAAATCAAATTTTTCGCCTTCAAAAATGGAAGAAATTGAATTTATATCGGCCGTTTTGAAGTTGAGGTTTGCTTTACTTTTAGCGACTTCAATCATTTTTGGCGAAATATCTGTAGCTGTAATTTTGTAATTTTGTTTGGCAAACCAAATCGCATCTTCACCAGTTCCGCAATTGATTTCTAAAACATTTTGAATTGAATCTAACTGTTTTGAAAGCTGATTGTACACCAAGTTTCGTTGCATTTTCCCAATTTCAGAATTGGTAAATGTTGCGTCATAATTGAGTGCTGCTTTGTCAAAACGGTTCTCCATATTTATGCCTTGCTAATTAAAGTGCCTCTTTGAAATTTTACCAAATCCTCTTTTTGAGGTAATGTTCGATATTTTCTCAGGATATCGTTGTGAATCAGATTCAAATCTAAATCTTTCCTTTCTCGATAATTTTCTCCAATAAAATCGACAACATTCAATTCGTGTTTATCACAAAGTTCTAAATAAAACAGATAAGAAAGTCTATTAGTGTATGCTATAGGATTCCCAGACCAGGAATTCCAGTAACTATCGGAATATTTTAAAAAATTAAATTCAGAAATGCTTCTGTCCTGAAAAAATCCCGGATTGGCAAAATGGTCAATAAAATTTATGGTGTGTACGCAAAATCCATCTTTGGACAGCCATTTCTTAGTCTTTTCAAATAGGGTTTCCAAAATTTTTGGTGGAACATGTTCAAGCACAACCAAAGAAGTTATATAATCAAATGCAGCCGATTCGTTTTCAATGGCTTCAAAAGTATAGGGAGCGACATAAGTTATATTTAACAAATCAAAAAGCGCTGAGAATGATTTTGCCTCTTTAATCAGTTTGATTTTATGTTTAATAACATCCACGGGGAAAATACTTTTGGCAACAATTTTTTCTAAGTTTTCCGGGTTTTCAAGATGTTGAACTTGTTTTTTAAAAGTCGAAAATTTTAAATCATTAGTGATGTCAACGGTAATTATTTTTTGGAAACCTAATAATGATAAAACAACTGTAGAAATTAATGAATATCCCGTCCCAATTTCCAGAGCGGTTTTAGGGCTTGATAAATCAATATTACTATAACTGAATTGTCTGATGCATTCATGGGTTTGATACAAAACAACATTTGAATGGTATTTTTTGTCAAGTGTAGCTGGAATATGATTCAAGCGGTCGCCAATTTTTGTCAGCGCCAGTAGTTTTTGCAATCCAGCCTTTATTTTCCAATTCATACTATTTATTTAGTCATTAGAAATTTTAAAAAAAAGCGATCAAAAAATGCACTCGGAATGTAATAACCTAATTTGGCAACGGATTTTAAGTGAGCAACAGAAAAATTTAACGGATTCGAAATTGCCAGTTTCAAATTCTGAAATCCTTGTTGTTTTCTGAATTCTTTATGAACGAAGCGTTGTAGTTTTCGGTAGTAATTGGAGTTGTAAGTTCCGTTAAACATCATGTCAAAATCGTCAGAATCGGTCCAATTCGATTTTAGTTTTAAATCGTCTTTGACTTTATCGTAAAACTTGGTTCCCGGCAACGGATAGGAAACAGAAATCCCAATATTATCCGGCATTAGCTCTTTAACCATTGCAATGGTTTTGGCAATGTCTTCCTGATTTTCGTCTAAATAACCAAATTGCAAAAAGAAAGCAACCCTGATTTTTTTAGATTTTAAAATAGCAGTTGCCTGATAAATTTGTTCAACCGTTGTGCCTTTATCCATAGCATCCAGAATTTTCTGCGAAGCACTTTCGGCACCAACCCAAACTTCTTCCAAACCGGATTCAGCCAGGCAATCAATGGTATCTTCTTTCAATAATAAATCAACGCGGCTTTGGATATAATAGCTTATTTTTAGATTTTGTTCTTTTAATTTGGCGTTGAATTCCTGAACCCAATTTGGCTTTAAGCCAAAAATATCATCACACATCCAAAAACGTGTCACACCAAAATTGGCTTTCAAAAAAGCAATTTCACTAACAATATATTCCGGTGAATGTGCGTTGTAACGATTGCCATAAATGGGTTTGGCGCACCAGTTACATTTATACGGACAACCGCGAGTGGTGGCAATATTTAATGTGAATTCCTGTCCGCTTTGTTTCCAGATTTTGCGATAACTTTCGATATCAACCAAATCCCAAGCCGGTAAAGGAAATTCATCTAAAACTTGCTGAACGTCTCTTTTTTTATTGACCTGAATAGCATCATTTTTTTGGAAAACTATTCCTTGTAGGTCATCAAAGTTCTTGTTTTCTTCAATTGATTTTAGAAGCTCTAAAAGTGTGATTTCGCCTTCGCCCTGCAAAATAAAATCAGCGCCTTTTTCAATATACTCTTTGTAATGATCGGTAGAATCTGAACTGCAGACAATAACGGTGCAATTGTGGTTTTTGCCATATCGTATCATTTCAAAACAGGCTTCACGCATATTCGTCAGGCACATTTTGGTCAGATAATTAAACCCATCGTCAAAAATTACAAGATAATTCGGTTTTGTTTTGTGTAAAATAGGTTGGATTGATTTTGGTGAATCCAATAAATTGGTGTCAAAAAGGGAAACTTCAAAACCATTTTTTCGCAATAAAGAAGCCGCATACAAAGTTCCCAAAGGAGGAAAAGGGTTTTTGTTTTTCCATTGTTTTGGGTCAAGTTTGTAATAATAGGAATGCGAAAAAAGAATATTAGACATGCTCTCTTTGTAAAACTACATTATACTTTGACTGAACTTCTTCAAGTTTTGTATTCAAAGATAAGATAACTTTTTTTTGAAAGTTTGATGGATGGTGTTTTGAAACTGATTTGGTTGTTTTGAGTGCGATTTTGAAATCTTCTTCATTCATGTAATGAAATTTGGACTTCCATTTTTTTAAAGTAATCATTTTGAATACACCATCAGTTATAGTCCCAATTTTAGTATCAAAAGCGAATTCAATTAAACGTGAAAAACCCGGTTTGTTTGTGTTTGTAATAGTGTCAATTTGAGGTTCAAACTTTGAAAAATAGTCATTTACCCATTTGTTATTTTGATAAAATTCTTCGAAAATAGTCTTGCCATGCATCGGAATCAAAGTCTTTAATTCGGTAGCAGTAAACCTATTTTTCTCTTGAATTTCCATTTGATTGGATGAGATGAAGTAATTAACGCAAAAATATTTTCGGGAGTTGAGCAGGAATATCTTTTTGTAAAGCATTAATAAGGTTCTGCAAATCCACAATTTATTTGGTTTTGTAATGACAAAAAAGTCAATATCACTTTCGTTATCATAATATTCTTTTGACAACGAACCCGAAATCCCAACCGCTTCAACATAAGGAAATTTGGCAATCAATTTCGCTCTTTGTTGCGCTTTTACGATTGCTTTTTTAGCGTGGAGGTTTCCTCTTAGTCTTTTGATAACGGAATCCAAATCGCTTCCATACACATAAAATTCATCCACCCTGATTAGAATTTTTTCATCTATCAAGTGCTGTAGTTCTTTTTCTGTTTCTGAGATATCTACATAGTTTGTGTAACCATGTATTTCTTCAATTTTAAGAGGATATCTAAAAATAGAAAAATACAAAATGGTCTTTAGTGTTTCCAAAGTCATAGCATTTTTTACATCTTAAAAGTAATAAAAATTTTGATGCAAAATTTCGATTGGTTGCTATGTTTACCCTTTGTCTACCTAAAAGGGATTTTAAAACAAGGGTTTTAATTTCATTAATGGCTTACGAAGTGTGCTGTTGCTGGTTTTTAATCTTTTTAAATTCCAAATAGGAATATATCATTGGGATTACTGAAATAATGGCAATAATGCCTAAAACTGTATATACCTGAAATGGATCTGGCATTACAAAAGTTAGTGTCATTATTAGCCCACCAACAAACCACATTTTGCCTGCCAATAAATGAGTTTTTTTCCAAACTTCTTCATTTTCTAATGTCCAAGGAGTTTTTATTCCAATAAAATAATTGGGTTTAATGGTTTTGAAATAATTACCTAAGAAAGCAATCATTAAACCTATTATAACAATTATTAATCCTGGACTGCTGGTTTTTTGTTGCACACTATATAAAATAAAAATAGCAAGAGCCGACATAAACAGGCTGAGAATAAAACGCAAATTGTTTAATTTGTTACCCATGTTTTGCAATTTTTGTTTTGGATCTATACGTGGAATAACCAAGAAGATAAGATACGGAAGACCAACAAGTAGGAGAAGGACGAAAAATAATTCACTTTTATTTCCATAATCATCAATTTCACCTGAAGCATTCCAATGCATTGGCACTTTTTCCGGCAAATGGTTCCAGATGTACGCTAAATAAAGAAAAGGTAATACTGCAATACCAATAAACGGGATTTCTTTTTTAATTTTTTCCATGGTTATTTTTTTAAGGTTATAATCCATTTAATAATGTCGTCTACGATGGTTGTGTTTAAAGAATAGACAACAAATTGTCCTTTTTTTTCGCTTGTGACCAAATCGGCACGTTTTAAAATGTCCAAATGATGCGAAATACTGGGTTTTGAAATATTAAATTGGTCGGCAATATCTCCCGCAGTCATTTCCTGTTTGCGGAGCATTTCAAGGATGTCACGTCTGGTTCCATCGTTTAATGCTTTGAAGATATCGTTCATATTAATTATATATTTAGACAAATGTCTAAATATTATTTTAAACAAACAAACATTTTGCAGAAAAATATTTTCTACTATCTCTAAACGATAAAATAAAATGTTTGTTTACTACTAATGTGCTTCCAGCCAATCTTTTCCTAAACCAAGTTCTACATCTAACGGAACTGCCATTTTGAAAGCGTTTTCCATTTCGTGTTTAATCATAGGCTGGATTTTTTCTAATTCCGATTGGTGCACATCAAAAACAAGTTCGTCATGAACCTGCAGTAGCATTTTTGATTTCCAGTTTTCGGAATTAAGTTTTTTGTAGATATTAATCATCGCGATTTTGATGATATCAGCAGCCGAACCCTGAATCGGAGCGTTCACTGCATTTCGTTCAGCAGCACCACGAACAATGGCATTGGCCGAATTGATATCTTTTAGATAACGGCGTCTTCCTAAAACGGTTTGCACATAACCATTTTGACGGGCAAAATCGACTTGCTCCGACATATAGGATTTTAGCTTTGGATAGGTTTTGTAATAGGCATCAATCAAAGCGGCGCTTTCAGAACGGGATAACGAAGTTTGATTACTCAAACCAAAAGCAGAAACACCATAGATGATTCCGAAGTTTACCGTTTTGGCATTGCTTCGTTGCTCTTTGGTAACTTCTTCCAATGGAACATTAAAGACTTTTGCGGCTGTACTTTTATGAATATCTTCATTGTTTTGGAATGCCTTAATCATATTTTCTTCGCCAGATAAGGCTGCGATAATCCGAAGTTCTATCTGCGAATAATCGGCAGAAAGTAAGGTGTAATTTTCGTCTCGCGCAATAAATGCTTTTCTGATTAATCTTCCGCGTTCGGTACGAATCGGAATGTTTTGCAGGTTTGGATTATTCGAACTCAAACGACCTGTTGCTGCAACTGTTTGCATATAATCAGTGTGAACACGATTGGTTTTGGCATCGACTTGTGTTGGCAATGCTTCAATATAAGTACTCTGTAATTTTACCATTTGACGCCATTCCAATATGTCTTTTACAATCGGATTATCATTTGCTAAATAAGACAACACTTCTTCGCCAGTGGCATATTGACCGGTTTTGGTTTTCTTTTGTTTGGCACCACCGATTTTTAGTTTGTCGAATAGAATCTCTCCGAGTTGTTTAGGTGAAGCTAAATTGAATTTTTCACCGGCAGTTTCGTAGATTTTCTGTTCAAATTCGTTGATGTCTTTTTGCATGTCAACCGACATTTTCTTTAGATACTCTTTATCCAAATTGATGCCTTCCATTTCCATTGCGGCAAGAACCGGAATCAGTGGAATTTCAATTTCTTCAAACAGTTTTTTGGTTTCGGCTTTGTCTAAAATCGGGCTAAAAACTTCTTTTAATTGTAGCGTAATATCAGCATCTTCGGCAGCGTATTCTTTAATGTCTTCTAACGGTACATCGCGCATTGACAATTGGTTTTTTCCTTTTTTGCCAATTAATGTTTCAATCGATTTTGGCGAATATTTCAAATACGTTTCCGATAAAACATCCATATTATGACGCATATCCGGATTAATCAGATAATGCGCAATCATCGTATCGAATAATTTTCCTTTGATATGAATTCCGTATTTCGACAACACTTTCAAATCGTATTTGACGTTTTGCCCAATCTTTTCGATGGATTCACTTTCAAAAAATGGTTTGAATTTTTCTACCAAAGCTTGAGCTTCGTCCTGATTTTCCGGAAATGGGACATAAAATGCTTTTCCTTTTTCAAAAGAAAATGACATTCCAACTAGTTCGGCATTCAAAGCATCAATTCCGGTCGTTTCAGTGTCAAAGCAAACCGAAGTTTGGTTCATCAGATTTTGTAAAAACAATTTTGTGCCTAATTCACCCTGAACAATTTGGTATACATGCTCAGTAGTTTCGAGTGTAGCGTAATACGAATGTGGTTTTGGTTCGTCGCTGTCATCATCTGAAAAACCAAACAAATCGAATTGGTTTTCGTTTTTAGGAGCGGCTTTTTTTGCTGGCTTCGGCGTTCCGTTAGCAACCTCAGTCTCGTTCCCGTTGGTTTCAATTTCATCGAATTCTTTTCCGGTTCCGAACCATTTATCGAATTGTGCTTTCATTTGACGGAATTCTAATTCCATGAACAAAGCATCTGTTTTTTCTACATCAGGTTTGGATACTTCAAAATCGGCAGCATCAAAAGTCACAGGACAATCCAATAGAATTCGGGCTAACTTTTTGGATAAAATTCCGAGTTCGGCATTGGCTTCAATTTTGTCTTTCATCGCGCCTTTCAGCTTATCGGTATTCGCCAAAAGATTTTCCATCGAACCAAATTCTTTTAGCAACTTTTTCGCTGTAACTTCACCAACGCCGGGCAATCCCGGAATATTATCGGCAGTATCGCCCATCATTCCGAGGAAATCAATTACTTGCTCCGGATGATCAATTTCGAATTTGGCTAAGACTTCAGGAATTCCCCAAATTTCGATGTCGTTACCCATTCGAGCTGGCTTGTACATAAAAATATTTTCGGAAACCAATTGCGCAAAATCCTTATCCGGCGTGACCATAAACACCAGAAAATTTTCTTTTTCGGCTTGTTTGGCCAAGGTTCCAATTAAATCATCGGCTTCAAAACCTGCTTTTTCAATAATTGGTATATGCATCGCTTTCAACAATTCCTGAATATACGGAACGGCAATTTTGATAGCTTCCGGCGTTTCATCACGATGCGCTTTGTATTCCTTGTACATTTCATAACGATAATCGCTTCCGCCTTTATCAAAAGCAACGGCTAAATGGTCTGGTTTTTCACGTTTGATGACATCCATTAAGGCGTTCATAAATCCCATAATGGCTGATGTATCCATTCCTTTTGAATTGATACGCGGATTTTTTATAAAAGCATAATACCCACGAAAAATTAAGGCGTAAGCATCAAGAAGGAAAAGGCGTTTTTGTGACATAATTTAAATAGGATTAGAATCCGAACTAAATTCGGATCGAGTTGTAAAAATAGGAATTTGAAGTTTACTTTTTGGCAAAAAAAACAACAAAAAAACTTTTGGAAAAAAGTAGTTAAAGCAAATTGTTATTTATTGAAAAGCTGACGGAATTTTCCATTGCTCTTTTTATTTATGCGATAGTTAAAATTTATCCAAAAACAAAAATTCAAAACAACATTCTTTGTTAATTTGTTAAAAATTTAAAAATGGGTTTTCGCTTTTTAATTCTTTTCGTAATCATCGCCATAGTTGAGCTGTATGCTTTTCAAGTTATAAAAACAGTTACTAAATCTAAATGGATTTTAATTGGTTATGCGGTAGTTTCACTCGCAGCCATAGTATTTATTACGTATGAATTACTAAAGTTTGATAGAAGTGTTGGGCAAACCAAGACGACTTTGATTACTTTAGGATTGTTGCTTTTGGTTTTGCTTCCAAAAATAGTGTTGACATTTGTAATGCTTTTGGAAGATGTTTTTCGTTTTTTAATGGGAACAGTTACTCATTTCATGGGTCACAATACGGATAGTTTTTTACCCCAAAGGCGAAAGTTTGTCAGTCAGGTTGCACTCGGATTGGCTGCGGTTCCGTTTCTTTCTTTGATTTACGGAATGACGATTGGAAAATACAATTACAAAGTAATTCGACAAACCTTGTTTTTCCCGGATTTACCGGAAGCCTTTGACGGTTTTAAAGTCACTCAGATTTCGGATATTCATAGCGGTAGTTTTGATAACGAAGAAAAAATAAGATATGCTATTGATTTAATCAACGAGCAGGAATCCGATTTGCTATTGTTTACGGGAGATATAGTAAATGCCAAAGCCGATGAAATGCATCCGTGGATTGATATTTTTAAAGGATTAAAAAAATACGAACACGGGAAATTTTCCATTTTGGGGAACCACGATTACGGAGCTTATTTAGATTGGAAGTCTGAAAAAGCAAAAGAAGATAATTTTGTAGCGATAAAAGATTTGCACCGTCAGATTGATTTTAAACTGATGCTGAACGAGCATGTAAAAATCAAAAAGGGGAATGATGAAATAGCCTTGGTTGGCGTAGAGAATTGGGGAAGGCATTTTGGTTCAAATGGAGATATCAACAAAGCAACTGAAAATTTAACAGCAACAGATTTTAAAATCCTGATGAGTCACGACCCAAGTCATTGGGAGTATATTATAAAAAAGCATCCAAAAAATATCCAGCTGACACTTTCGGGGCACACACACGGAATGCAGTTTGGAATTGAAATCCCAGGTTTTTTTAAATGGAGTCTGGCGCAATACATGTACAAACAATGGGCAGGATTGTATGAAGAATTTGGAAGATATGTGTATGTAAATCGCGGTTTTGGATTTCATGCTTATCCCGGAAGAGTTGGTATTATGCCCGAGATAACTGTTTTTGAACTAAAAAAAGGGGAAAAAGTAGCATAATTAGTTAAAAATGCTACATTTGTGCTTTACTATTTCTTTTAAGCTATAAAAAGAATTAAAAATATTTTGGTTTTATGTCAAAATTTGGAGAATTAATCAATGCTCAAGTACCTGTGTTAATCGACTTTTACACAGAGTGGAATGAATCTTCAGTTTCTATGCATCCTGTTATCAGAGATGTAGCAGCTGCGCTTGGTGATAGAGCAAAAGTGATAAAAATTGATGTAGATAAAAATCAGGAATTGGCCGATGCACTTCGCATCAAAGGATTGCCAACTCTGATGATTTACAAAGAAGGTCAAATGGTTTGGAGACAATCCGGAGAACTGGATGCCAACACGATTATTGGACTTGTTCAGGAACAGCTTTAATCAATTTTCGCACAAACAAATCCTTTTTCTTTTAGAAATACTAAAGTCTTAGGCAAAGCATATTTTAGGTTTCGCTCCGCTTTTATACTGTCGTGAAAAACGATAATACTTCCGCTTTCTACATTTTTTAAAACATTATCCAGGCATTCTTCCGGACTAATGGTTTGGTCAAAATCACAGCTCAACACATCCCACATTATTATTTTGTAACCTAATCGACGCAAAGCTTTTGATTGAGATGGTTTGATTTTGCCATATGGAGGGCGAAACAACTCAAAAGCATCACCCTTATCCCTTATCTCTTTTCCCTTATCTCTGATAAATAAGGAACACTTCTTCGTATTTTCAACATACTCGTCAGTATCAGTTTCCCAACCTTTTAAGTGATTAAAAGTGTGATTGCCAATTGCGTGTTCTTCCTGAATTATTTTTTGAAAAATTTTCGGATGTTTTTCAATGTTGTTTCCGATGCAGAAGAAAGTGGCTTTGGCATCGTATTTTTTTAGCTGTTCCAATGTCCATTCGGTAATTTCAGGTGTTGGACCATCATCAAAAGTCAGGTATACTTTGTTTTCATGATTAGGAATGTCCCAAACATAATTCGGGAAAATCTTTTTGATAAAATAATTTGTTTTTACCCAGAAACTCATACGCTAAATATAAAAAAAATGTGCCAATAAGAAATTTTCAAATTGACACATCTTCAAATTTTTAATTTAGATTATTCCAAATCCCTTCCGAAACGGGTAAATCTTTGTACGAAAGAATTAAAGACAGGTTTATTTTTGTTGTAAAATTCTACATCACCACGTTCTTTCATCACCAGTAACAAACTTCTGTAACGTTCAATATCCGTAATAATATCAGAGGCAATTCCGTTTTGAATAGACGGCTGAATATTGGAATAATAGGTTAAATTTTGTTTGTATTTCGTCATTAATCGTTCTAATAATTCTCTGGCTTTTGCTTTTTCGCCAAGTTCATAATAACCACCGGCAAATGGTTCTACCATCGTATAATAACCATAATAATCCATTGGCATTTTGGTTAAAGCCAAATCGATTATTTTTTTGGCTTTGGCTGTTTTACCTTCGTTAATTAACTGTTCCGTTAATCGCGCCATGTTGGTTCTGTACGAAATGCTGTTTTTACGAGTTTCAGGATCGTGGTAGATTGTGGTAAGGTCTCCGTTACCCCAATTCCATTTCATAACTAAATCATACATTTTATCACTGTCAATACTGCCCATGTCGTATGGATTTTCTTTGTCGATAGGTGTTTTAATCGGAACTAATTTATAAACCAATCCATCCAATTGAAGATAGTCTTTCATCCAAAGATAATCGTCATCGCCAAAGCTTCCACCGGTAAAATATATTGGGCGCTTCCAATCGTTATTAGCTAACACATCAAAAGCCATCAAACGGTTTTTATACATAGCAGTTCCTTTGATATCTACGTCGATGTAAGGAACGATGGAATCATAATACTTCGGATTAACTACCTTGTTTTTGATGATGTTGTTTTTGTCAATTGGAATTCTGATTTTATCCGTTGGATAATAATGAATTGTCTGTCCGTTGGACATTTCAACCGTAGATCTTGGATCTTTTATAAAATCAATCCAGGCTTTTATATCCCAGCGTGCGTCCGTTTTCGGAATGTGGGCAACATAATCCAATTTATCTCCAACATACTCACTGTGTTTGAATGATATTGGTAAACCATCCGATTTATAGGTTTTGAATTTCATTTGGTCAATATACCAATCGGTCATGAATAATTGCGTATTCACGATTTTAATATCGGTTCTGACACCTTCGATTTCCTGAGCGTACCAAAGCGGGAAAGTATCATTATCACCAATAGTATATAGTATAGCGTTTTGATCACAAGACTCGAGGTAATTTTTTGCCATGGCAATAGCCGTATATTTTTTAGCACGCGTATGATCATCCCAGTTTTGAGATGCCATTAAAATTGGCGCCGCCAAAAGACAGGCTCCAATTACAATTGGCCCAACTAATTTTGATTTTAATTTCTCGGCTATGATTTCATAAATAGCATAAACTCCAAAGCCAAGCCAGATAGCAAAAACATAGAACGAACCAACCAAGGCATAATCGCGTTCACGAGGCTCAAAAGGTCTTTCGTTTAGGAATATTTTTAGTGCGATGCTGGTGAATAAAAACAAGGCTAACAGCACATAAAAACTCTTTAAATCTTTTTGGGCATGATACATTAATCCTATCAAACCAATTAAGAATGGCAAGAAGTAATACACGTTTCTGCCTTTATTATTTTTAACATCATCAGGTAGGTTTTCCTGTGTTCCCTTGCCAAGATGAATTTCGTCAATAAACTTAATTCCACTTAACCAATTGCCATCAAGATTGTCATATTTTCCCTGAATATCATTTTGTCTTCCTACAAAATTCCAAAGCAAATACCTTCCATACATATAACCAAATTGGTATTCAACCATGAAACTTAAATTGTCCCAGGTTGATGGTTTTTCTACAATTATATAGTCGCTGTATTTTTTCAGGAACGAAACATAATCTTCGTTGTCGATTTTTTTCTGAGCGTAAGCCGATTTAAATTCAGCAATAGTTTTGCTCATTTCGTCTTTTAACTGACCAACTGCCATGGCAACTTGCTCTTCGCTTAAGCTGTCGATGTTAACACCATATTGAGACAGGTCTTCTTCGTATGGGTAATTTTGATTTAGCTCCACTTTTGGAACGTCAGTAAACTGAATATAATTGTCGATATGTTCTGTGCTCCAAAGTCGCGGAAGAATTGCTTTTTGGGCATTATCACTATTTTGTTCGGCATTTTTGTAATTGTTTACAATAACATATTTTCCGGTTTTATAATCTCTTTCATAGTTGGGCGCTTTGTCTAAATAAGGTTCGTCTTTATCTAAACCCGCAAAAGTATCGGTGTATTGTGGCCCGTAAAATAATGGGTTCACGCCATATTGTTCTCTGTTATAATACGCTAAAACTTCGGCAGCATCTGAAGGTTTGTTTTCATTGATAACTACATTGGCATTGGCACGAATCGGCAACATCATCCAAACAGAAAAACCGATTAATACAAAAAGAACGCATAATAAGCCTGTATTATAAAAAGGATGCCCTTTTTCACGGGTGTATTTTAATCCAAAATAGAAGAACGCAACAATCAACAGCAGTGCAATTATAGTTCCTGAGTTGAATGGCAATCCGAAACTGTTAACCATAAAGATTTCCATTTTTCCAAAGAAAGCCAAAGTGTAAGGCAATAACAATTTGAAAATGAATAATAAAATGGCAACGATTATAATGTTAGCAATGATGAAATTCTTGATGGTGATGGTTTTGAAATTTTTAAAGAAATACAAAAACCCAATAGCAGGAATGGTCAATAATGCCATAAAGTGAACCCCAAATGAAAGTCCGACAAGTAATGAAATTAAAAGTAGCCAACGATTGCCTCTTGGCGTATGCATGTCTTGTTCCCATCGCAATCCAAGCCAAAACAATATTGCGATAAATAATGAAGCCATAGCATATACTTCGGCTTCAACCGCACTTGACCAAAAACTATCTGAAAAAGTAAAGGCTAATGAACCAACCAAAGAACTCCCCAAAATGACAATTGCTTTGCTTTTATCAATTTCGGTGTATTGAGAAACTATTTTTCGCAATAATATGGTTGATGACCAAAACATAAACAAAATAGTAAATGCACTTGAAAACACGGACAACATATTTACCATCAGGGCAACGGTTTCTTTGCTTGTGGCAAACATGGCGAAGAAAGCTCCCAGAATTTGGAACAATGGTGCTCCGGGTGGATGACCAACTTCTAATTTCGCGGCTGTTGAGATATATTCACCACAATCCCAAAAGCTCATGGTCGGTTCAACGGTTAGCGAGTAAGTAATTAAGGCAATTGTAAATGTTGTCCATCCTAAAATGGTATTCCACTTATTGAAGTTAAAGTTCATCATATAGATATGAAATGAAGGTTTTTATTTAATGTACAAAGAAACTATTTTTTTTAACGCAAGGAAACGCTCCTTAACAAAAATTTCTCAAATAGGATAACGTACTACTATCAAGTTTATTGTGATTTATATTGGATTGATTTTAGGTTTAGTTTTTATTTTTATAGTTATTTATTTGTGTAAAATAAAATTTGTATTAAATTTGCACTCGCGTTAAGCAAAGCTGGTCTATGGTGTAATGGTAACACAACTGTTTTTGGTGCAGTCTTTCTAGGTTCGAGTCCTAGTAGACCAACAGAAAAAGCCTCTCAATTTGAGAGGCTTTTTTGTTTTTATAACTTTAGAAATGGCAATTATATTTTGAAAGTAACTACAGGGCGTAACGCATGATTTACTAAATCTTCGCTAATACTTCCATTAAAAAAGTGTGAAAGTCCTTTTCTGCCGTGCGTGCTAACTCCAATTAAATCTGCATTAATATGGTCAGCGAAATGTAAAATTCCGTTTTCAACATTCACATCGTTGTAAATATTGATAGTATATTTATTTACAGTAAAATTAGAAACAAAATTCTTCATTATTTCTTTAGCAACATGAGTAGGTTTAAAAGTACTTGGCGTATTAATCATGGCCAATTCTAATTCTGCATCAAATTTGTTAGCGAACTCAACTACTTTGGCAAAAGGTTTTTTTATTTCATCTGTAAAGTCAGAAGCAAAAACAAATTTATCTACACTAAATTCTTCAACATCTTTTTTAATGATTAAAACAGGTACCGGTGAATAACGAACTACTTTCTCTGCGTTAGATCCAATGAACATTTCTTTAAAACCACTTGCTCCATGCGAACCCATTACAATTAAATCGATATCATTTTTTTCGCTAACTTTAAGTATTCCTTCGAAAGCCAATTCAAATTGAATAATTTCAGAAACCTTTAACCCGTCTAAACATTCATCATCCATCAAATCTTCGAGCCTGCTAATTGCAGCATTTTTAAAAAGCATTATTTCTGGTAAATCGTGACCGGTTCCAATAGCATCGCTACCTTGATGAGGTATTTCCAACATATGTAGTAATATGATTTCACCGCCATTTTTTTTAGCAATTTGTGAAGCAACTTTTAAGGCGTAGTAAGCGTGATCTGAGAAGTCCGTAGGTACTAAGATTTTTTTCATGATATAAAAAGTAAATTTTGGATTGTAAATTAATTAACACAATAAAGGTATTATTTTTTTTTGATTCGACAATCATTTTTGGTTTATAAAAAAATAACTATATTTGCACCGTTATTTACTATTCAAAACTAAATAATGAGGGAAGCAATGCTTCCCTCTTTTTATACAACTATGGCATTTAAAGATAAAATTTCGGATTTACTGGAAGAAGCATTAAAGGAAAAACCTTCTTTGTTTTTGGTAGATTTGACAGTTACCGAAACATTCAAAGTAATTGTAACTTTAGATGGAGATAATGGTGTAAATTTGCAGGATTGTATCGATATAAGTCGGGCAGTCGATAATAATTTAGACCGTGAAGAACAAGATTACGCATTGGAAGTAGCTTCGGCCGGAGTTTCTACACCATTAAAAATGGTTAGACAATATCGAAAAAATATTGGAAGAACTTTAAAAGTAAAAACCGCCACCGAAACTATAGAAGCGTTATTAGAGCAGGTTTCCGATGAAAGCATTACGCTTTCCTGGACGGCAAGAGAACCAAAGAAAATTGGAAAAGGAAAAGAAACGGTTGAGCACAAACGCGAGATTCCTTATTCAGATATAAAAGAAGCAATTGTTACAATAATATTTAATTAAATTAGGCATGGAGAATATTGCATTAATCGATTCGTTTTCAGAGTTTAAAGACGATAAGCTTATTGACAGAGTAACGCTTATGGCGATTTTGGAAGATGTATTTAGAAACGCATTGAAAAAGAAATACGGTTCTGATGATAATTTTGATATTATCATCAATCCTGATAAAGGAGATATGGAAATCTGGAGAAGAAGAGTTATCGTTGCTGATGATGATTTGGATTTGGAAAATGAGGAAATTACATTAACAGAAGCAAGAAAAATTGAAGCCGATTTTGAAATCGGAGAAGAAGTTTCCGAAGAAGTAAAATTGATTGATTTGGGAAGAAGAGCTATCTTAGCTTTGCGTCAAAACTTGATTTCTAAAATTCACGAGCACGATAACACAAATCTTTACAAACAATTTAAAGATTTAATTGGCGAAATTTATACTGCGGAAGTACATCACGTGCGTCCAAGAGTAGTAATTTTGATTGATGACGAAGGAAATGAAATTGTTTTGCCAAAAGAAAAACAAATTCCATCTGACTTTTTCCGTAAAGGTGATAACGTTCGCGGAATCATTGAAAGCGTTGAATTGAAAGGAAATAAACCTCAAATTATCATGTCGAGAACGGCAGATAAATTCCTGGAAAAATTATTCGAGCAAGAAATTCCGGAAGTTTTTGATGGTTTGATTATGATTAAAAACGTAGTGAGAATTCCGGGTGAAAAAGCAAAAGTAGCGGTGGATTCTTATGATGACAGAATTGATCCTGTTGGAGCATGTGTTGGTATGAAAGGTTCAAGAATTCACGGAATTGTTCGCGAATTAGGAAACGAAAATATCGACGTAATCAACTATACAACCAACTTGCAATTGTATATCACAAGAGCATTAAGCCCTGCAAAAGTATCTTCAGTTAAAATTGACGAAGAGAAAAAAAGAGCGGAAGTTTTCTTGAAATTAGAAGAAGTTTCAAAAGCTATTGGTCGTGGAGGACACAACATCAAATTGGCCGGACTTTTAACGGGTTACGAATTAGACGTAATCAGAGAAGGTGCTGCTATTGAAGAAGATGATGTTGAATTAACAGAGTTCTCAGACGAAATCGATGGTTGGGTAATTGACGAATTTGCAAAAATCGGATTGGATACGGCAAGAAGTATCTTGAATCAGGATGTTGCCGATTTAGTGAGAAGAACCGATTTAGAAGAAGAAACCATTTTAGAAGTAATAAGAATATTGAAAGAAGAGTTTCAGGACTAGTCTTTTAACGCAAAATAGATTAACATTAATAAAATTTTATGTCTGAAGGAAATATTAGAATTAATAAAGTTTTAAGGGAATTAAATATTTCTTTGGAAAGAGCTGTGGATTATCTTAAGGATAAGGGTATTGTCATTGAGGCAAACCCAAACACAAAAGTTTCCGATGATGTATATTCTATTCTTTGCGGACAGTTTGCCGGCGACAAAGGGAATAAAGAAGCTTCAAAAGGTGTAAGTGAAGAAATTAGAAAAGAAAAAGAAGCACTTCGAATTGAAAGAGAAAAAGAAATCGAAGACAAACGCAAGCAAGACGAAGAACGTCAGCAACAACAAGAGTTGATTAAGGCGAAAGCAACCATTACTGCTCCAAAGCAAGTTGGCAAAATCGATTTAGAACCAAAAGCACCAGCAGCTCCTGTTCAACCGGCAAAACCGGTTCAGGAAGCAAAACCAGTTGTTGAGAAAAAAGAAGTTAAAGAAGAAGCGCCAGTTGTTACTCCGAAAGAAGAAAAATTAGCTGCGCCAGTTGCTGAAGAACCAGTAGACGAAACGCATACAACACAATACCAAGCTCTTACCGGTCCGGTATTAACGGGTCAAAAAATAGATTTAGCACAATTTAATAAACCCAAAAAGAAAAAAGAGGAGTTTAAAAAAGATGCTAATAAACCGGCTGCTGCTGCGCCTGGGCAAACTGCCCAACAAGCTGCAAATGCAAATGCAAACAAGAATAAAAGAAAAAGAATTCCGGGCAAACCAGAACCAGGCAAACCTGTTGTTGGTGGTGGTGGCGGAGGAAATGCTTTTGGACCAAACAAACCGGGTGGAGCAAAACCAGGTGGCGGTGGATTCCAAAAAGGAAATCGTCCTGCGATAGTTCAAAAAGTAGAGCCAACGGAAGAGGAAGTTAAAAACCAAATTAAAGAAACTTTAGAGCGTCTTCAAGGAAAAGGAAACAAATCTAAAGCGGCAAAATACAGAAGAGACAAGCGTGACACTCACCGTCAAAGAAGTGAGGACGAAATGCAGGCTCTTGAAGAAGGAAGCAAAACTATCAAAGTAACAGAATTTGTTACTGTTGGAGAAGTTGCAACCATGATGGATGTGCCTATTACAAAAGTAATCGGAACATGTATGTCACTTGGAATCATGGTAACCATGAACCAAAGATTGGATGCAGAAACTTTATCAATCGTTGCTGATGAGTTTGGTTTTGATGTTGAATTTATCACAACAGATATCGAAGATTCGATAGAAATTATTGAAGATAAAGAAGAAGATTTAGTATCTCGTGCGCCAATCGTAACCGTAATGGGTCACGTGGATCACGGTAAAACCTCCTTGCTGGATTATATCCGTAAAGAAAATGTAATCGCAGGAGAATCAGGTGGAATTACACAGCACATCGGTGCTTATGCTGTTACGCTTGAAGGCGGACAAAAAATCACTTTCCTTGATACACCAGGTCACGAAGCGTTTACCGCGATGCGTGCCCGTGGAGCTCAGGTTACCGATATCGCTATCATTGTGGTGGCTGCGGATGATGACATCATGCCACAAACCAAAGAAGCTATTAGCCACGCGCAGGCTGCTAATGTTCCGATGATATTTGCGATTAACAAGATTGATAAACAAGGCGCTAATCCTGAAAAGATTAAGGAGAAATTAGCCGCTATGAATTTATTAGTAGAAGATTGGGGTGGAAAATACCAATCGCATGATATCTCTGCTAAAAAAGGAACTGGCGTAAAAGAATTGTTAGAAAAAGTATTGCTTGAAGCTGAAATTTTAGACTTAAAAGCAAATCCTAATAAACCTGCTGTTGGTACTGTTGTGGAAGCACAGTTGGACAAAGGAAGAGGTTATGTGTCAACGATATTGGTACAATCCGGAACTTTGAAAGTGGGAGATTATGTATTGGCAGGAAAAAATCACGGAAAAGTGAAAGCCATGCATGACGAAAGAGGACATAGTGTTACTACGGCCGGACCATCAACGCCAATATCTATTTTAGGTTTGGATGGTGCGTCAACTGCCGGAGATAAATTCAACGTATTCGAAGACGAAAGAGAAGCAAAACAAATTGCAACAAAACGTTTACAATTAATGCGTGAGCAATCGGTTAGAACACAACGTCATATTACCTTGGCGGAAATTGGTCGTCGTATTGCATTAGGTCAGTTTAAAGAATTGAACATTATCCTTAAAGGAGACGTGGATGGTTCGGTAGAAGCACTTTCGAGTGAGTTCTCTAAATTGTCTACGGATGAAATCCAAATCAATATTATCCATAAAGGTGTTGGTGCGATTACCGAAACTGACGTAATGTTGGCTTCAGCTTCTGATGCTATCATTATTGGATTTAATGTTCGTCCTGCCGGAAATGCACGTCAGATAGCACAAAAAGAAGAAATCGATATCAGAAGTTATTCTATTATTTACGATGCTATCAACGATTTGAAAGACGCGATGGAAGGAATGCTTTCTCCGGAAATGAAGGAAGAAGTTACCGGTACAGCAGAAATCAGAGAGATTTTCAAAGTATCTAAAGTGGGAACTATTGCAGGATGTATGGTAACCGATGGTAAAATCTACAGAAATTCTAAAATCAGAATTATCCGTGAAGGCGTTGTTATCTTCACAGGTGAATTGGCTACGCTGAAACGTTTTAAAGACGATGTAAAAGAAGTTGCCAAAGGATACGATTGTGGTATGCAGATTAAAAATTACAACGATATTGAACAACTTGATTTAATCGAAGCTTTCCAGGAAGTGGAAGTAAAGAAAAAGATGAAGTAATAAATAAAAATCCCGAGCAATCGGGATTTTTTGTTTTTAGGGTTGGCAAGAAAGATAAAACCAGCTGTTGTTTACTTTAACTACTTGAACTCGTTAATTCTTATTAAGTTTCCTTTACAATCATAAAATTTCCACTTTCCGCTTTCCTTAGAATTAGCGACTGGATGTTCGTTGTATTCTGCGAAACCTTCCGAAAGTAAAGTGCCATCCATTCTGTAATTCTTTATGTAGGCTTTTGTGATTCCTTTTCCAATATCTTTTGGAGATATTATTTCAAACCAAATCTTACCATCAATTATTTCCTGCGTAACGGTGTCATTAATTTGTTTTTCAATAACATTTGAGCCTTCAAAATTCCATTTATCATTACAATCTAAGGTTACATTCTCTTTGTCATCGGGAATTTTCTTAGAATCACACGCTGTAAAAATTACTAATAAGATTAGATATTTTTTCAAAATTAATTTAAGATTTATTTATTCGGCTTTATCAAAAACGCATTCGGATATTTTTTCTTTAAATCGTTGAGGTTTTTTTCGGCTTCAATTCGGGTTTTGTAATTCCCGACCCAAACTTTATATAATGGCGTGCTAAAAACAATGGTCGCATCTATATTCTTGTTTTCTCTTTTAAAATCAAGCAAAGTTTTTTTAGAATTTTCGGTATCACCGTTAAAAATCTGAATTTTATAACGGTCGTTTATCGTAATAGAACTGTTTATTTTTCTTTTTTCGTTCAAGAGCTGCTCAAACTTTGGATCTTGACTTACACTTACTTTAGCCTCTTGACTATAGCTTTTTTGAGATATAAACACAAGAGTTACAATGGCAAAAGCGATTTTTATTTCTTTTAAAAAGGTCATAATTGTTTGATTTTTATACAAATGTAAAACTTATAGAATTAAACTGCAGCCAAAACATTATTTAGAATTAATATAAATTGATATTTAAGATATATTTAAGGTTTTGAGAATAGTTCATAAGTCGTATTTTTGTGCAAGTTTTTAATAAAGCGTCGAATTTTGACTGAACATCTCTCAGGAAAAATCATGCCAACATTAGCCGATAATTACTTATTATATGAAAAAAGTGGGTAACCATAATTCGATTTCAAGGAAAATAATCTACAGCTTAGCTTTAATGCTAACTTTCTCCTTCACTTCATTTTCACAAGCAACTCCGCCAGCAGAAGCTACACCAGCAGCTGCTACAGCAACGGCAGCACCAGCTGCAGCCGCTGGAGGTGACGCAGTAGCTGGAAAAGCATTGTTTAACGCTAATTGTGCAGCTTGTCACGCTTTAGACAAGAAGATGACCGGTCCGGCACTAAGAGGTGTTACAGCACGTCATGCCAAAGATTGGTTCTATCCTTGGATTGCCAATAGCTCTGCCATGATTAAGGCTGGCGATGCTGATGCTGTTAAATTGTTTAATGAAAACAACAAGTCAGTAATGACTGCGTTTCCTCAATTGTCTAAACAAGATGTTGATAATATCTTAGCGTATACAGATGAGCCAAAACCGGAAGCGCCAAAAGGACTAGTTACCACTGATGATGGCGGCTTAAAACCAGATAACGCTGGAGGAATTTCAAACAACGTTATCCTTGGAGCTTTATGCTTAGTGTTATTGATGTTGGTTATTATGTTGTTCTTTGTAAACAATGTGTTGACCAAAGTAGCTAAAGCAAACGGTATTGAAGTTGCTGCAAAAGAAGAAAGATTGCCAATCTGGAAAGCATTTGCTAAAAACCAATTTTTGGTTTTAGTTTCTTCTATATTCTTATTATTAGCGAGTGGATTCTTTGTGTATGGTTACTTAATGCAAATTGGTATTGATCAGGATTACGCTCCAATTCAGCCAATCCATTACTCTCACAGAATTCACGCCGGAAGCAACGGTATCGATTGTAAATATTGCCACTCGGCAGCACGTGTTAGTAAAAATGCAGGTATTCCTTCTTTGAATGTTTGTATGAACTGCCACAAAAATATTTCTGAAGTATCGGATACAACTGCTACTCCTGAGCATTCAAAAGCATTCTACGACGGAGAAATCAAAAAATTATACGCAGCTGTTGGTTGGGATGGTGCAAAATATACCGGAAAAACCAGTCCTGTGAAATGGGTTAGAATTCACAACTTACCTGACTTTGCTTATTTCAATCACTCACAACACGTAACGGTTGCTGGTATTGAATGTCAAAAATGTCACGGTCCGGTTCAAGAGTATGAAATCCAAAAACAATTTGCTCCATTGACTATGGGTTGGTGTATTAAATGTCACCGCGAGACAGATGTGAAAATGGAAGGAAATGCTTATTACACTAAAATTCACGAAGAACTTTCTAAACGATATGGAGTAGACAAATTGACTGCTGCACAAATGGGAGGAACTGAATGTGGTAAGTGCCACTATTAATAAAATAATTTAAGAAGCTAATATTTATATACGATGTCATCGAACAAAAAATACTGGAAAAGTG
Source organism: Flavobacterium sangjuense (assembly GCF_004797125.1). Taxonomy (NCBI): domain Bacteria; kingdom Pseudomonadati; phylum Bacteroidota; class Flavobacteriia; order Flavobacteriales; family Flavobacteriaceae; genus Flavobacterium; species Flavobacterium sangjuense. The sequence goes on along the minus strand of NZ_CP038810.1, from coordinate 373,831 downwards.
TTGAGGAACTAAACGAAAATAGTTCTATTGTTGAGGCGCTTAGAAATAATGAATTTGCAGAGGAAATTCCAACAGACGAATTTTTATCTGACAAAGAAGCATTATCATCTTCTTCAACTACTCGTCGTGATTTCTTGAAATACGTTGGATTTACAACTGCAGCTGCAACATTAGCAGCTTGTGAAGGTCCGGTACACAAATCAATCCCTTATGTTTTACAACCGGAACAAGTCATCCCGGGAGTTGCAGATTTCTATGCAACCTCTATGTTTGATGGTTTTGATTTTGCTAATTTATTAGTAAAAACACGTGAAGGGCGTCCAATTAAAATAGAAAACAACACTATTGCCGGTGCGAAGTTCGCTGCCAATGCAAGAGTTCACGCTTCTGTATTGTCATTATATGATAATACGCGTTTGAAAATAACCAAGGTTGCTCAAAAAGAGGCGTCTTGGCAGGAAGCCGATCTAAAAATAAAAGCAAGTCTAGCTGATGCAAAAGCAAAAGGCGGACAAGTTGTTTTATTGACAAATACATTAGCAAGTCCATCTACTGAAAAACTAATCGCTGAATTTATTGCTAAAAACCCAACAGCAAAACACGTTGTTTACGATGCTGTTTCTGAATCAGCTGCATTAGATGCTTTCGAAGCAGCTTATGGCGAAAGAGCTTTGGCTGATTATGATTTCTCAAAAGCAAATACTATTGTTTCTATCGGTGCTGACTTCTTAGGAGATTGGCAAGGTGGAGGTTTTGATGCTGGTTATGCAAAAGGAAGAGTTCCACAGGCAGGAAAAATGTCAAAACACTTCCAGTTTGAAGCTAATATGACTTTATCCGGAGCAGCAGCAGATAAGCGTGTTCCAATGACAGTTGCCAATCAAAAACAAGCATTAGTTAAAATATATAATGTAATTGTTGGAGGAGCCGCAGCAGGAACAGATGAAGTTGGAAAGGCTGCTCAACAATTAAAAGCTGCCGGAAGTAAAGGAGTTTTGGTTTCAGGTATTCAGGATAAAAATGCACAATTGCTAGTTTTAGCTATCAATGCAGCTCTAACCAGTGAAGCATTTTCAACTGCAGCAACCCGTCAAATCAGAAAAGGTTCTAACGAAAAAGTAGCTCAGTTAATTGTTGATATGAATAAAGGAAATGTTCATACTTTAATTATGAGTGGTGTTAATCCGGTTTACACTTTAGCAGACAGTGCTAACTTTGTAAGCGGATTGAAAAAAGTAAAATTATCAGCTGCTTTCTCTTTAAGAGAAGATGAAACAGCATCTATCACAAATATTGCTATTCCGGCTCCTCATTATTTAGAGTCATGGAATGATTTGATGTTGACTAAAGGTACTTACTCTTTGACTCAGCCAACAATCCGTCCATTATTCAGCTCTAAACAATTCCAGGAAGGATTGTTATCATGGAATGGAAATAGCGCAGACTACTACGATTACATAAAAGCAAATTCAGCAGCTTATACTAATGGAAAATCATGGAACCAAACGGTTCATGATGGTGTTGCATTAGGTATAGCTTCTGCTTCAATTTCAGGGTCAGCTGATTATGCTGGCGCTGCTAATGCTTTGGCAAAATCAAAACCGGCAAACGGATTTGAATTGGTATTGTATACTAAAACAGGTTTGGGTGATGGACAACAAGCTAACAATCCATGGTTGCAAGAGTTTCCTGATCCAATTACAAGAGTAGCTTGGGATAACTATGTAACAGTTTCAAAAGCGGATGCTGATGCATTAAAATTAGAAAACAAAATCGTTGCTAACGGTGGACTTAACGGAAGTTATGCAACACTTACGGTAAACGGAGTAAAACTGGAAAATGTTCCGGTTATAGTTCAACCAGGTCAGGCTAAAGGAACTTTAGGAATGGCTTTAGGTTATGGTAAAAAAGTTGGACTAAAAGAAGAAATGCAGGTTGGTCTTAATGCCTATGCATTCTACGCCGGATTCAATAATGTGCAGTCTGCTACTATCGCTGCAGCAAGTGGAGAACATGAATTTTCTTGTGTTCAGTCACAAAAAACTTTGATGGGTAGAGGCGATATTATCAAAGAAACAAACTTAACTATTTTCAATACTAAAGATGCTAAAGAATGGAATAAGGTTCCTATGGTATCTTTGGATCACAAAGAAGTTGAAGCAACATCAGTTGATTTATGGGATTCATTTGACCGTTCAGTTGGGCATCATTTTAATCTTTCAATTGACTTAAATGCTTGTACCGGTTGTGGTGCTTGTGTTATTGCTTGTCATGCTGAAAACAACGTTCCTGTTGTTGGAAAATCAGAAATCAGAAGAAGTCGTGATATGCACTGGTTGCGTATTGACAGATACTATTCATCTGAAGAAACTTTTGCTGAAGACAACGAGAAAAAAGAAAACTTTGATGGTTTATTTGGTAAAAAAGGATCATTAGGCGGATTTGGAGATATGGAAAATCCTGCGGATAATCCACAAGTATCTTTCCAACCGGTAATGTGTCAGCATTGTAATCATGCGCCTTGTGAAACAGTTTGTCCTGTGGCAGCAACTTCACACGGTCGTCAAGGTCAAAACCACATGGCTTATAACAGATGTGTTGGTACTCGTTACTGTGCTAACAACTGTCCGTATAAAGTACGTCGTTTTAACTGGTTCTTATATAACGGTAACGACGAATTTGATTTCCACATGAATAATGATTTAGGACGTATGGTTCTTAATCCGGATGTAAACGTTCGTTCACGTGGAGTTATGGAAAAATGTTCTATGTGTATCCAAATGACACAATTGACTATTTTAACAGCAAAACGCGAAGGAAGAGAAGTAGGAGTAGATGAATTCCAAACTGCTTGTTCGGCAGCTTGTTCAAGTGGTGCTATGGTATTTGGAGATGTTAACAACAAAGAAGATCAAGTTGCAAAACTAGCCGAAGATAAAAGAATGTACCATTTATTAGAAAGTGTTGGTACAAAACCAAATGTGTTTTATCACGTTAAAGTTAGAAATACGTAGTATAAAAATATTAATTAAGAAATAAAGGAATATGTCGTCTCATTACGAAGCACCCATTAGAAAACCATTAGTTATAGGTGAAAAATCATATCACGATATAACTGTAGACATAGCTGCTCCAATTGAAGGAAGAGCTAACAAACAATGGTGGACTGTATTTAGCATTTCATTAATAGCTTTCCTTTGGGGAATTGGCTGTATCATTTATACCATTTCAACCGGTATTGGAACCTGGGGTTTAAATAAAACCGTTGGTTGGGCTTGGGATATTACTAACTTCGTTTGGTGGGTAGGTATTGGGCACGCCGGAACACTTATCTCTGCCGTGTTATTATTATTCCGTCAAAGATGGAGAATGGCGATTAACCGTTCTGCGGAAGCGATGACCATATTCTCTGTAATCCAGGCGGCAATATTTCCGGTTATTCACATGGGTCGTCCATGGTTGGCATATTGGGTATTACCAATTCCAAATCAATTTGGATCACTTTGGGTAAACTTTAACTCACCGTTACTTTGGGACGTATTTGCAATCTCTACTTATCTTTCTGTATCATTGGTTTTCTGGTGGACAGGATTATTACCTGACTTTGCAATGCTTAGAGACAGAGCGGTAACACCTTTTAGCAAAAAAATATACTCTATATTAAGTTTTGGATGGAGCGGTAGAGCAAAAGACTGGCAACGTTTTGAAGAAGTATCTTTGGTACTTGCAGGTTTAGCAACACCACTTGTACTTTCTGTACACACAATCGTATCTATGGACTTTGCTACTTCAGTAGTTCCTGGTTGGCATACTACGATTTTCCCGCCTTACTTCGTTGCAGGAGCGGTATTCTCAGGATTCGCGATGGTAAATACCTTGCTTATCATTATGAGAAAAGTATCAAATCTTGAAGCTTATATCACAATTCAACATATCGAATTAATGAACATTGTAATCATGATTACAGGTTCTATTGTTGGTGTTGCTTATATTACTGAGCTATTTATCGCTTGGTACTCAGGAGTTGAATTTGAACAATATGCATTCTTGAACAGAGCAACCGGACCTTACTGGTGGGCTTATTGGTCGATGATGACATGTAATGTGTTTTCTCCACAATTTATGTGGTTCAAGAAATTAAGAACAAGTATTATGTTCTCTTTCATTATCTCGATTGTAGTAAACATCGGTATGTGGTTTGAGCGTTTCGTAATTATCGTAACCTCATTACACAGAGATTATCTTCCATCATCATGGACGATGTTCCAACCAACATTTGTAGATATTGGAATTTTTATTGGAACAATAGGTTTCTTCTTTGTATTATTCCTTTTATATGCTCGAACTTTCCCAGTGATTGCTCAGGCAGAGGTTAAAACAATCTTGAAATCTTCAGGAGAGAATTACAAAAGAGAAAGAGAAGCAAAAGGTCACAATCATTCAGATAAACATTAATAATTGCTATGAGTAGTAATAAAGTTATACACGCAATATACAATGATGATGATGTATTGATGGATGCAGTTCACAAAACGAGAGCTGCTCATCATCATATTGAAGAAGTTTTTACGCCGTTCCCGGTTCACGGTTTGGACAAGGCAATGGGGCTAGCGCCAACACGATTAGCAATTTGTGCATTCATTTATGGATGTATTGGTTTATCTGTTGCAACAACCATGTTGAATTATATTATGATTCAGGATTGGCCTCAGGATATCGGAGGTAAACCAAGTTTTGCTTTCTACCAAAATATGCCAGCCTTTGTTCCGGTTATGTTTGAGATGACAGTTTTCCACGCTGCCCATTTAATGGTTATTACTTTCTATATGAGAAGTAGATTATGGCCATTCAAAAAAGCTGAAAACCCGGATGTTAGAACAACTGATGACCATTTCCTAATGGAAGTTTCTGTTAATAATAACGAAGACGAATTGGTGAAGTTCTTCAAAAGCACTGGTGCAGTAGAAGTTAAAGTTGTTGAAGTTGAAAATGATAAGCATTAATATAGATATGAAAAGTTTACTTAAAATAGCATTTGTATTAGGTATTGTAGCTTCGGTATCATCTTGTAAAAATGATAAGAATCCTAACTACCAATATATGCCAAATATGTATGAATCGGTAGCTTATGAAACCAATTCAGAATCGGATGCTTTCAATTCGCCAACAGGATTAAAAGGTAAAGTGGGACAACTTCCACCGGACGGATCAATCAAAAGAGGATTTGTTCCTTACGGAGTTCCAAATACTACAGAAGGATATAATTTCTCTAAGACAATTACAACTTCACCACTTGATTCAACTGCGGTTGATATGAAAAAAGCGGAAGAATTATACGGTATCTATTGTGCCATTTGTCACGGAACTGCCGGAGACGGTAAAGGTAAATTGGTTAAACAGGAAAAATTCTTAGGTGTACCAAGTTACAAAGAGAGACAGGTTACTATAGGTAGTATTTTCCATGTTCAAACATATGGATTAAATTCAATGGGTTCGTATTCAAACCAATTGAGTCAAAAAGAACGTTGGATGATTGCAGCTTATGTTCTTGAACTTAAAAGCAAATTATAATTGTAGAACAAACAGATTGTTATAGATATGTATACATTTTCAAGTAAATTAAAAACCTTTTCTTTTGTCCTAATGATCGTCGGTATTCTTGGGATTGGTTATGGTTTTTTAACTGCGCCAAAAACTATCCAGGATGTTGAGAAGATTCTGAAAGAAGAAGAAGCAGCTCACCACGGAGGTGGACATGAAGCAGCAGCAACTCACGAAGCGGCAGGAGCAGAATCTCACGAAGCAGCAGCAGCAACTCATGAAGAAACTGCTAAAACAGCTGAACATTCTACGGCTGTTGAGCACGAGGAAGCTGTAGCTGAAACTACTCATGATACAATTGCTAAAGATACTCTAGCAGCTGTAGCAGTAGCTGAACCAGCTCATGCAGAACACGCTGAAAATACTGCTGAAGCACATACAGAAGCACATGCTGATGAGCACGCAGAACATGTTGAACACGTTTTTCATCAATTACAAAATAAACCATGGGCAGCATTATATGTTGCACTTATATTCTTCTTGTTAATTACAATGGGTGTGTTAGCATTCTATGGTATTCAACAAGTGGCACAAGCAGGTTGGTCTCCGGTATTGTTTAGAGTAATGCAGGGAATTACCTCTTTCTTACCGGTAATATCAGTAATCTTCTTTGTATTTTTATTGTTGTCAGGATTCCATCTTAACCATTTATTTGTGTGGATGAAAGAGGGAGTTACAGACCCAACTAGCCCAAATTACGACGAAATAATTGCAGGTAAATCAGGCTATTTGAATTTTGCTTTTTGGATTTCAAGAGCAGCGATATTCTTATTAGGTTGGAATGTTTACCGTTATTTATCAAGAAAAAATTGTTTAGCTCAGGACGAAGCTAGTGATGATGTTTTCTACAAAAAGAACTTCAAAATGTCAGCGGCATTTTTAGTATTCTTTATCGTTTCTGAATCTATTATGGCTTGGGATTGGATTATGTCAATCGACCCACACTGGTTCAGTACACTTTTTGGATGGTATGTATTTGCAAGCTTCTTTGTAAGTGGTATTACAGTAATTCAATTGGTAACAATCTATCTAAAATCTAAAGGATATCTAGAAAATGTAAATTCAAGCCATATTCATGATTTATCAAAATTCATGTTTGGTATCAGCGTTTTCTGGACGTACTTATGGTTCTCTCAATTTATGTTGATTTGGTATGCTAACATTCCTGAGGAAGTTACGTATTTCAAAACAAGAATTGAAGTGTACAACTTACCATTCTTTGGTGCATTCTTTATGAATTTCGTATTCCCGATTTTACTTTTAATCAATAGCGATTTCAAACGTATTTATTGGATTGTAGTTATGGGTGGTATCGTAATTTTAGCAGGACATTACATTGATTTCTTCAATATGATTATGCCTGGAACAGTTGGTGACAGATGGTTTATCGGAGTTCCTGAAATATCAGCACTATTATTTTTCTTTGGATTATTCATTTATGTGGTATTCAACGCTCTAACAAAAGCACCGTTAGTTCCAAAACGAAATCCTTTCATTGAAGAAAGTAAACATTTTCATTATTAATATTTAAAGTAAATTACAAATGACAACTCTTTTGGTACTTATAGTTGTAGTTTTATTGGCAGTTGCCTTGTGGCAGTTAACTAAGATATTCGACTTAACACAAGTTGGCGCAAACGTTAATGACACACAAGTCGCAAATGATAATGATAATAAAGTTAACGGTTACTTGATGTTTGGTTTTCTTGTTTTCATTTACCTGACAACAATCTGGTGTTTGGTGTATTATGGAAAATTCCCTTTAATTGGTGATTCAGCTTCAGAACACGGACCAGAACTTGATAATCTTATGGTTATCACTATGGTTCTTATCTTCATAGTGCAAACTATTACACAAGCCTTATTGCATTACTTTGCTTTCAAATACAGAGGAAGACAAGGACAACAAGCACTTTATTTTGCAGATAGCAACAAATTAGAATTTATCTGGAGTATCATTCCGGCTATCGTTTTAGCAGTATTAATTCTTTACGGATTGTACGCTTGGACAAACATTATGTTCGTGGATGAAAAAGATCATAAAGATGCAATTGTAATCGAATTGTATGCACAACAATTTAAATGGGAAGCAAGATATTCCGGTGAAGATCAAGTATTAGGAAAAGCTAACGTAAGATATATTGAAGGTGTAAATAATTTAGGAGTTGATTTATCAGATCCAAATGCACAAGATGACTTTACATCTACAGAGTTGCACATCCCGAAAGGAACAAGAGTTATTTTCAAATTGCGTTCACAAGACGTATTGCACTCAGCTTATATGCCACACTTTAGAGCACAAATGAACTGTGTTCCTGGTATGGTGACTAACTTCTCATTCGTTCCAACACTTACAACTGCTGAAATGAGAGAAAATAAAGATATGATTGAAAAGGTTGCCAATATCAATAACATCAGAGCTAAGAAAAGTGCTGATTTAGTTGCCAAAGGTGAGCCTGCACTTGATCCTTACACATTTGATTATTTATTGTTGTGTAACAAAATTTGTGGTGCTTCTCATTACAATATGCAAATGAAAATTGTTGTTGATACACCGGAAGAATATAAAGCCTGGTTAAAAGAAAATTCATCTAAAACTATTGTATTAGCAGTAAAAGCAGCAGCAGAAGAAGCGAAAGCAGCAGAAGCTCCAGCACAAACAAAAGATACAACCACTGTAACAAGCAAAGACACTACTGTAGTTGCTCATGCAGAAACGAAATAATATATAAAATTTAAAGTTACCTAAATATGTCAGCAGAAGCTCACGATCACGATCACGGTCACGACGAACACGAACACCACCATAAAGACACGTTCATTACTAAATACATTTTTAGTATTGACCACAAAATGATTGCCAAACAATATTTGATTACTGGTATCATTATGGGTATTATTGGTGTTGGAATGTCAATGCTTTTCAGAATGCAAATAGCTTGGCCTGAAGAATCATTCAAGATATTTAATTTCCTTTTAGGAGATAAGTTTGCTCCAAACGGAGTAATGTCAAACGAAGTTTACTTGTCTTTAGTTACGATACACGGAACCATAATGGTATTCTTTGTACTTACGGCGGCATTGAGCGGTACGTTTAGTAACTTATTGATTCCATTACAAATTGGAGCAAGAGATATGGCATCCGGTGTCTTGAACATGATTTCCTACTGGTTGTTTTTCATTTCAAGTGTTGTAATGGTATGCTCTTTATTTGTTGAATCAGGACCTGCTAGTGCAGGATGGACTATCTATCCACCATTAAGCGCATTACCACAGGCTATACCAGGTTCTGGAACAGGAATGACTTTGTGGTTAGTTTCAATGGCTATTTTCATCGCAGCTTCTTTATTAGGATCTTTGAATTATATCGTAACCGTAATTAATTTAAGAACAAAAGGAATGTCAATGACAAGATTGCCGTTAACAATTTGGGCTTTCTTTATTACTGCTATCATCGGAGTTATTTCTTTCCCGGTATTACTTTCTGCAGCGTTGATGTTGATTATGGATAGAAGTTTTGGAACGTCATTCTTCTTGTCTGATATCTATATTGCTGGTGAAGTTTTACATTATCAAGGTGGTTCTCCGGTATTGTTCGAACACTTATTCTGGTTCTTAGGTCACCCTGAAGTTTATATCGTATTATTACCTGCATTAGGTATTACATCTGAAGTTATCGCAACCAACTCTCGTAAACCAATCTTTGGTTACAGAGCGATGATTATGTCGATTATTGCAATTGCATTCTTATCAACTATCGTTTGGGGTCACCACATGTTTATCTCAGGAATGAATCCGTTCCTAGGTTCTGTGTTTACTTTCACAACCTTATTGATTGCGATTCCATCTGCGGTAAAAGCATTTAACTACATCACGACATTATGGAAAGGTAACCTGCAGTTAAATCCTGCCATGTTGTTCTCTATTGGATTGGTTTCTACTTTCATAACCGGAGGTTTGACAGGAATTATCCTTGGAGACAGTACATTGGATATTAACGTTCACGATACCTATTTCGTTGTAGCGCACTTCCACTTAGTAATGGGTATTTCTGCTCTTTACGGAATGTTCGCCGGAATCTATCACTGGTTCCCAAAAATGTTCGGAAGAATGTTGAACAAAAATTTAGGATATGTACACTTTTGGGTAACTGCCACTTGTGCTTACGGAGTTTTCTTTCCAATGCACTTTATCGGAATGGCTGGTTTACCAAGAAGATATTATACTAATACAAACTTCCCATTGTTTGACGATTTGCAAAATGTGAATGTAATCATTACTTGTTTTGCTTTAGTTGGAGGAGTTTTCCAATTGGTATTCTTATATAACTTCTTTAGCAGCATTTTCTATGGTAAGAAAACAGTTCAAAACCCATGGAAATCAACTACGCTAGAATGGACAGCGCCAATTAAACATATTCACGGAAACTGGGAAGGTGAAATTCCTCACGTACACAGATGGCCATATGATTATAGCAAACCTGGGCATGATGATGATTTCGTTCCTCAGACTGTTCCAATGAAGCCGGGTGAAGAGCAACTACACCACTAATCATTGAATAAAATATAATAAATGCCTTTCCTATCGAAAGGCATTTTTATTTGCATACAACTTTGTTATATATTTGTAATATGAACGAAAATCTCGACCCAACCAATTCCAATTTTAATCCCGAAGAACTTGACCTTGAAAAAAAGTTGAGACCATTGTCGTTTGACGATTTTACAGGACAAGAACAAGTGTTGGATAATCTAAAAGTATTTGTAGAAGCTGCCAATCAAAGAAGTGAAGCGCTTGACCATACTTTGTTTCACGGCCCACCGGGATTAGGAAAAACTACTTTGGCAAATATTTTGGCTAACGAATTAGGTGTTGGAATCAAAATTACGTCAGGACCGGTTTTAGACAAGCCAGGCGATTTAGCTGGGTTACTTACCAATCTCGAAGAAAGAGATGTACTGTTTATTGATGAAATTCATCGTTTAAGCCCTGTTGTGGAAGAGTATTTATATTCCGCCATGGAAGACTTCAAAATTGATATTATGATTGAATCCGGGCCAAATGCACGAACGGTTCAAATCAATTTAAATCCGTTTACACTTGTTGGCGCAACGACACGTTCCGGATTATTGACAGCGCCAATGCGTGCGCGTTTCGGAATTCAAAGTCGTTTGCAATATTATAACACCGAACTTTTGACTACAATTGTGCAACGTAGTTCAAGCATTTTAAAAATGCCAATCACCATGGAAGCGGCGATAGAAATTGCAGGAAGAAGCAGAGGAACGCCTCGTATAGCGAATGCATTGTTACGCCGTGTTCGTGATTTTGCCCAAATAAAAGGCAACGGAAAAATTGATATCGAAATTGCACGTTTTTCTTTGAAAGCGCTGCATGTTGATGCGCATGGTTTGGACGAAATGGATAATAAAATCTTAACTACTATTATAGATAAATTCAAAGGCGGGCCGGTTGGATTGTCCACATTGGCGACAGCCGTTTCCGAAAGCGGAGAAACCATCGAAGAAGTATACGAACCATTTTTGATTCAGGAAGGTTTTATCATAAGAACACCACGAGGAAGAGAAGTTACCGAGAAAGCGTATAAGCATTTGGGAAAAATTAAAACTAATATTCAGGGCGGACTTTTTTAAAACATACTTATGTCTGAAAATAAGAAATACAATTATCCAAAACAGCTTTCGATAGTTAGGTTTCTATTAAATGCAGAAAGCATCCGTAAAAATCCAATTCCGTTTCACAAAAAATACTTTGACCAATTTGGGGATTCTTTTTCGCTGAAAATTGGCAAAACAAAGCATGTGATTCTCTCAAGAGACAATGAAGTAGCTGAATATATTCTTCAAAAAAATCAAAAGAATTTCCAAAAATCGGAACTGCAAACCAAATTCATATCCAAATATCTCGGCAAAGGATTATTAACAGCCAACGGCGATTTTTGGTTAAAGCAACGACGTTTAATCCAACCGGCTTTTCACAAGCAAAAGATGAATCAGTTGGTTGAGAATATGCAGCAAACCATTGCTTCTGAATTGCAAAATCTTCCGGAAGAAAAATCAGTTGCATTATTTCCGATAATGAATCAGCTTGCCTTTAATGTGGTAGCAAAATCGCTGTTTCACATATCTGCGAGTGAAGAAAAATTAAATCGGCTAAAAGTAATTATATATGAAGTCCAGGAATTTCTAATCAAAGAAATCCGATTACCATACAAAGCATTTTGGTTTAAAATTAGCGGACAGATAAAAAAACATCAGGAATTAGCATTAGAAAGTGATGCCATTATTAAGGAAATTGTAGAAGAGCGAATCAAATCCGGAACCAGGCAAAATGATCTACTCGACATGCTTCTCGAAACCCGATATGAAGACACTGGCGAAGGAATGTCAACACAGCAATTGATAGACGAAATTAAAATTCTGTTTATTGCCGGTCACGAAACTTCGGCAAATGCGATGACTTTTACACTGCATCTTTTAGGGAATTATCCTGACATACAACATAAGGTTTTTGAGGAATTAATCGAAATCCAATCACAAACAACCGATGTTGTTGAGCAGCTTCAAAAAATGACTTACACCAATGCGGTCATCAATGAGTCAATGCGTTTGTATCCGCCGGCGTGGATAACCGACAGGGAAAATATAGAAGACGACGAACTTTTAGGATATCACATAAAAGAGAAAACATTGATTGGTGTTTCCTTTTATGAATTACACCGCAATCCGAAATATTGGAAGAACCCTGAAGATTTCAATCCTGAACGATTTCTTGGCGAACAGAAAAAGGAATCATACAAATTTTTTTATCCGTTTGGAGCAGGACCAAGAATGTGCATCGGTCTTGGTTTTGCCATGTATGAAATGAGCCTGACGCTTTCTTATATTGTAAAGAAATATAAAATAATTTCGCATCAAAAAGACATACAAGTGAATCCTTTGGTTACTTTAAAACCAGTCGGTGCAGCCGTAACTTTCTCAAAAAGATGACACCAGATTCTAAAAAAAGCGAGTATTCCCAACTCATAAAAACCGAAGCCAAACGCTTGGGTTTTTTATCGTGTGGAATTTCCAAAGCTGGTTTTTTGGAAGAAGAAGCACCGAGATTGGAAAGCTGGCTGAATAAGAATCATCACGGCGAAATGAAGTATATGGAAAATCATTTCGATAAGCGACTGAATCCAACCTTGTTGGTTGATGATGCCAAAAGCGTGATTTCATTGTTGCTGAATTATTATCCATCGGAATCACAGAACTCGGACAGTTACAAGATTTCAAAATATGCTTACGGACAGGATTATCATTTTGTTATCAAGGAAAAACTAAAAGAATTATTGCATACCATTCAAACTGAAATTGGTGAAGTTTCCGGAAGGGCTTTTGTCGATTCGGCACCGGTTTTAGACAAAGCCTGGGCAGCCAAAAGTGGTTTGGGCTGGATTGGGAAAAACAGCAATTTATTGACGCAGCAAATCGGTTCTTTTTATTTCATTGCCGAATTGGTAGTCGATTTAGATTTGGAATATGACCACGTAACAACTGACCATTGCGGAACCTGTACCGCTTGTATTGATGCCTGTCCAACTGAAGCCATAGTTGCACCTTATGTCGTTGACGGAAGCAAATGCATTTCGTATTTCACTATCGAACTCAAAGAAAATATTCCATTAGAAATGAAAGCCAAAATGGATGACTGGATGTTTGGCTGCGATGTTTGCCAGGATGTTTGTCCGTGGAATCGGTTTTCTAAATCACACAGCGAACCGCTTTTTAATCCAAATCCTGAACTGCTTTCTTTTACCAAAAAAGACTGGGAGGAAATCACAGAAGACACTTTTAAAAAAGTATTCAAAAACTCGGCAGTGAAAAGAACAAAATTCGAAGGAATACAGCGAAACATAAAATTCATAAAATAAATTTCTTTACAAAAGAAACCGCTAAAAGTTTCCTTTTTACGTCCAGTCTTCTACCTTTGTAAGTATCAAAATAAAGACCATGCATAAAGATAGTAAACGAAGAGAAGCACTTTTATACCACGCCAAACCAACTCCGGGGAAAATTAAAGTTGTCCCAACCAAAAAATATGCAACCCAAAGAGATTTGTCATTGGCTTATTCTCCCGGTGTTGCCGAGCCTTGTTTGGAAATTGCCAAAGATGTAAACAATGTTTATAAATATACTTCCAAAGGAAATTTGGTTGCCGTAATCAGTAATGGAACCGCCGTTTTAGGATTGGGTGATATTGGTCCTGAAGCGTCAAAACCCGTGATGGAAGGAAAAGCATTGCTCTTCAAAATCTTTGCTGATATTGATGTTTTTGATATCGAAGTTGGAACAAAAGATGTTGATGCGTTTATTGAAACGGTAAAAAATATAGCGCCGACTTTTGGCGGAATCAACCTTGAAGATATTAAGGCACCGGAATCTTTTGAAATAGAAAGACGTTTGGTTGAAGAACTGAATATTCCCGTGATGCACGACGACCAGCACGGAACCGCTATCATTTCGGCAGCAGCTTTATTGAATGCTGTTGAGTTGGCTGGAAAGAAAATGGACGAAGTGAAAATGGTTATTTCAGGAGCTGGTTCGGCAGCAATTGCTTGTGCGAATCTGTATGTTTCTTTTGGCGTGAAGCAGGAAAACATAGTCATGTTTAATAGCAAAGGAGCACTCAAAAAAGACGATCCAAAAATTTCGGAAGACCAAAGGAAATATGCTACAGACAAAGACTATCCATCGTTGCTTGAAGCCATGGTTGGAATTGACGTTTTTGTCGGATTGTCAACCGGAGATATAGTAACACCAGACATGTTATTGGGAATGGCAAAAAATCCAATTGTTTTCGCAATGGCAAATCCAAATCCGGAGATAAACTACGATTTGGCTATCAAAACCAGAAGAGATATTATCATGGCAACCGGTCGTTCAGACCATCCGAATCAGGTGAATAATGTACTTGGTTTCCCTTATATTTTCCGTGGTGCTTTAGATGTCAGAGCGACCAAGATTAATGAAGAAATGAAAAAAGCAGCGGTAGTTGCTTTAGCGGAATTAGCCAAAGAATCGGTTCCTGAACAAGTTAATATTGCTTATGGTGAAACCAAACTAAATTTTGGTAAAGAATATATTATCCCGAAACCATTCGATCCAAGATTGATTGCAAGAGTTCCATTAGCGGTTGCAAAAGCAGCAATAGATTCAGGAGTTTCGCTTCATCCAATTACCGATTGGGAGAAATACGAAGAAGAATTATTAGAGCGTTTAGGTTCTGATAATAAAATGGTTCGTTTGTTAACCAATCGTGCGAGAACAGAACCAAAGCGTGTTGTTTTTGCCGAAGCAGATCATTTAGATGTATTGAAGGCAGCTCAAATTGCATACGAAGAAGGCATTGCACATCCAATACTTTTAGGAAATAAAGATGTGATTCTGGAACTCAAAGATGAATTAGGTTTTGATGCTGATGTGCCTATCTTTGATCCAAAAGACAAAGAGGAAGACAAGCGAAGATTAAAGTATGCTGACATTTACTGGAAGTCGAGACAACGAAGAGGAATTTCGTTACTCGATGCTCAAAAATGGATGCGTGAGCGTAACTATTTTGCGGCAATGATGGTCAATGAAGGCGATGCTGATGCCATGGTTTCAGGTTATTCCAGAAGTTATCCGTCAACAGTAAAACCATTAATGCAATTGATTGGCAAAGCACCGGGAATTACTCTAATTGCAACTGCCAATATGATGATGACCAATCGCGGACCGATGTTTTTATCTGATACCGCAATCAATCCAAATCCGACCGCAGATGAACTGGCAAAAATTGCTTTAATGACTGCTAAAACGGTTAAAATGTTTGGAATGGAACCCGTAATTGCAATGGTTTCTTTTTCAAATTTTGGATCATCATCACATGAAAGTGCTAACAAAGTGAGAGAAGCGGTGGCTTATTTACATAAATATTATCCTGATTTAGTTGTTGATGGTGAAATACAATCTGATTTTGCCTTAAATGCGGAGATGCTGAAAGCTAAATTCCCTTTTTCAAAACTGGCCGGAAAGAAAGTCAACACCTTGATTTTTCCTAATTTAGAGGCGGCAAATATTACCTATAAACTTTTAAAAGAATTGGATAAAGTGGATTCTGTCGGACCAATAATGTTGGGAATGGAAAAAGCAGTTCATATATTCCAACTTGGCGCAAGCGTTGAAGAAATGGTCAATATGGTTGCCGTTGCAGTAGTTGATGCGCAAGAAAAAGAGAAAAGAAAAAAGATGTCTGCCAAATAGTTTTTGTATTATTGTAGAGATATTGCAATGAGATTCTTTCAATTAAAGAATTTTGCTATATTTGAAATAGATTTTAGTAAAAAATGATTGCACATATTCAAGGAAAGTTAATTGAAAAATCGCCTACTGAAGTAGTAATTGACTGCAATGGAGTAGGTTATCATATTAATATTTCGTTGCATACTTTCTCCTTACTTCCCAATGCCGATTTTGTCAAATTGTTTACGTTTCTTCAAATTAAGGAAGATGCACATTCTTTGTTTGGTTTTGTAGAAAAATCAGAGCGAGAATTGTTTAAGTTATTATTATCTGTATCCGGAATTGGAGCCAGCATCGCCAGAACAATGTTGTCATCATTAGATCCAAAACAAATAATACATGCTATTGCCAGTGCAGATGTTGTTACAATCCAATCGATAAAGGGAATTGGAAGCAAAACAGCACAGCGTGTTATCTTGGATTTGAAAGAAAAAGTGTTAAAAATCTATGATTTAAGCGAAATTTCTACTTCGCAACACAATATTAGTAGAGAAGAATCGTTATCTGCTTTGGAGGTTTTGGGTTACGTTAGGAAAAATGCAGAAAAAGTGGTGGATAAAATCATCAGAGAAAACCCTGAAGCCGGAGTTGAAACAATTATCAAACAAGCGTTAAAAAATTTATAATTCTTGGAAACAATATACTTTACAAAATCAATATTAAACTTTAAAAAATTAATCTTAGGATTAATTTTGTTGCTAAGTGCTACCGTTTTTGCTCAAGTAACTCCAACCGAACCAAAACCAGAAGAACAAGAGCCAACAGGTTATTCAACAGGTAAAGTTGAAATAAAAAATCCAAATAGCATTGTCAATGCTTATACATACGATCCAGCTACAAACAGGTATATTTATACCAGTACGATGGATGGCTTTAACATTAATTATCCAATTATTTTAACACCACAAGAGTACGAGGAATTAGTGCTTCGTGAATCGATGCGCGAATACTTCAAAGAGAAATCAGATGCAATTGATGGTAAAAAAGATGGTGCCGAGGCAAAGAAAAAAGATTTATTACCTCGATATTATGTCAATTCCAGTTTCTTCGAAACCATTTTCGGGTCTAATACAATCGACGTTAAACCTACAGGTTCTGTTGAAATGGATTTAGGAGTTCGTTATACGAAACAAGATAATCCGGCCTTTTCGCCAAGAAACAGATCACAAACTTCTTTTGATTTTGACCAAAGAATCAGCATGAGTTTGAATGGAAAAGTGGGAACACGATTAAGCGTGAATGCCAATTATGATACCGAGTCAACGTTTGCTTTTCAAAATCTTATCAAGTTAGAGTATGCACCAACTGAAGATGATATCATTCAGAAAATAGAAGTCGGAAACGTAAGTATGCCACTTTCAAATTCATTGATTCGTGGAGCGCAAAGTTTGTTTGGAGTAAAAGCCCAATTGCAATTTGGTAAAACCACAATAACGGGTGTTTTTTCAGAACAAAAATCGCAAACCAAATCAGTTACAGCGCAAGGTGGCGGAACCATTCAGGATTTTGAAATGTTTGCTTTAGATTATGATTCCGACAGACACTTTTTCTTATCTCAATATTTTAGAAATAAGTATGATGAAGCCTTAAAAGATTATCCTGTAATTAGAAGCAGAGTTCAAATTACAAGAATTGAAGTTTGGGTAACCAACAGACAAAATCGTGTAAGTACCACGAATAATAACTTAAGAAATATTTTGGCATTACAGGATTTGGGAGAATCCAGATTGTCTAATTTCACAGATAATAGTCGAGTGGTTGCAGTAAATCCACAAGAATATAATATCAACAACTTCTTCTTATCACCTACGGCTACTGACTTACCATCAGATAACAGTAATAACAAATATGATCCCGAATTAATTACTACTGGTACGGGATTATTAAACACAAGTATTAGGGATATTGTAACCTCAAGTGCAGGCTTTAACAATCTTAATCCGGTTGATGAAGGAACAGATTATTCCAAATTAGAGAATGCCAGAAAGTTGGCGCCTAATGAGTACACGCTTAACCCACAATTGGGTTATATTTCGTTGCAACAACGTTTAGCTAATGACGAAGTTTTGGCGGTTGCCTATCAATATACTATTGGTGATGATGTTTATCAGGTTGGAGAGTTTGGTACAGATGGTGTTGATTCCACAGTACTTACAGGTACAACTCCTGATGACGCATCAGTTTCTACTCAGAGTTTGATTCTGAAAATGTTAAAAAGTAATTTAACAAATGTTGAGAAACCAATTTGGAATTTGATGATGAAAAACATCTATCAAATTCAAGGCGGATACCAATTACAGCAGGAAGATTTCAGGTTTAACATCTTATATAGTGATCCGTCACCATTGAATTATATTACGCCGGCCAATACTGCTTCTCCATTACCAGCGGGCGTGGCCGAAACTCCTTTATTAAAGGTATTCAATGTCGACAAATTAAATTACAATAATGACCCACAAGCAGGTGGTGATGGGTTTTTTGATTTTTTACCGGGATTAACAGTCGACCAACAAAATGGTAGATTAATCTTTACTTCTGTTGAACCTTTTGGTAATCTTTTATTTGAAAAATTAAGAACAACACCAACATCGAGCGAAAATTATTATGGTGATCCAACCACTTTAGATTATAACGACAATCAGCGAAAGTATGTTTTTAGAAATATGTATACCGGCACCCAAGCCGCTGCTTTGCAGGATGCTGAAAAGAATAAATTCCAATTAAAAGGAAGGTTTAAATCGTCTGGAGGAGACGGAATTCCGATTGGAGCTTATAATGTCCCAAGAGGTTCCGTTGTGGTAACGGCAGGAGGAAGAGTATTGCAGGAAGGTATTGATTATAGTGTGAATTATCAGGCCGGAAGAGTTCAAATTTTGGATCCTTCGTTACAAGCATCTAATACGCCAATTCAGGTTTCTGTGGAAAACAACTCCACTTTTGGGCAACAAACCAGAAGATTTATGGGGATTAACGTAGAGCACAAATTCTCAGATAAATTATTAGTTGGTGCGACCTACATAAAAATGACAGAAAGACCACTTACGAGTAAATCGAATTATGGTCAGGAATCAGTTAACAATACCATTTTTGGATTCAATGCTAATTATTCTACCGAAGTTCCTTTTTTAACCCGAATGGTTAATAAATTACCAAATATAGATACGGATGTTCCATCTAATTTTTCATTACGAGGCGAGATTGCTTTTTTGAAACCCGATGCTTCAAAAGCAGATCAGTTTGAAGGGGAACCAACCGTTTATGTAGATGATTTTGAAGGATCACAAACTACTATCGATATGCGTTCGGCTCAGTCTTGGAGTTTATCTTCTACTCCAAAACGGCCAACGATGGCAGACTATAATGATTTTGGCTCTAGTGCAGTAGACTTGAGTTATGGATACAAAAGAGCCAAATTAAACTGGTACAGTATTGACCCAACTATGTATGTGCAAACACCAGGTGATATTGGTAACGACGGAATTTCTTTCAATAGTACAAGAAGAATTTATAGCCGTGAATTATTTCCTAACACCGATATTCAGATTGGACAAACTACTGTAATTAATACTTTGGATTTAACCTATTATCCACAAGAAAGAGGTCCGTATAATTTTAATCCTCAAGCGCTTCCATCCGGATTTAACGCCATTGATGCAAAAGACAACTTTGGTGGAATTATGCGTTCCATAAATTCTACAAACTTTGAACAAAGCAACGTAGAATATATTCAGTTTTGGGTTTTAGATCCATATTTTGATGAAGGAAATCCAACTGCAGTTGCTGATCCGGCAAACACAGGACAATTATATTTTAATCTTGGAGAAATATCAGAAGACGTTTTAAAAGACGAACGAAAACAATATGAAAATGGATTGCCATCCAGCAGTTCTTCACAAGCTTTAACAAATACTACCGTTTGGGGTAAAGTGCCATCTTCACAGTCACTAATCTATGCTTTTGATGTTGATGGAGCCAATAGAGCGGCACAGGATGTTGGTTTTGATGGGATTAATAATACTGCTGAACAAAGTCTTCCCGGAATTGGAGGTTATGCTGCTTTAGCTGACCCGGCAGCTGATGATTATCAATATTTTTTAAGCGCTACAGGGTCAACCGTATTTGACCGTTATAAAAATTATAATGGAGTTGAGGGCAACTCACCTGTTGGAGTTTCAGATAACAATAGAGGCTCAACAACGATTCCGGATGTAGAAGATATAAATCGTGATAACACGATGAATACGGCTAATGCCTATTATGAGTACAAAATTGAAATCTATCCTGGTGGCGCGGATGGAATGCCGGTAGGACAAAACTTTATTACGGATAAAGTTGTAACTACCTTAAGTAATACTGATATCCCTAATGGGACTCCAACTCGAGCAAGATGGTATCAATTTAAAATTCCGGTAACACAGCCAACTTCTGTTGTTGGTAGTATTTCTGATTTCCGTTCTATTCGTTTCATGAGAATGTTTATGACCGGATTTTCATCACCGGTTACACTTCGTTTTGGTGCTTTAGATTTAGTTCGTGGCGAATGGAGACGCTATGATAACTCGTTTCAATTAACCGATACTGACCCAACAGATGACAATACAAATTTTGATGTATTGTCAGTTAATATTCAGGAAAACTCACAACGAGTTCCTATTCCTTATGTAACGCCACCGGGAGTTGTTAGAGAGCAACTTCAAAATGGACAGCAGGTTATCAATCAAAATGAGCAATCACTTTCGTTAAGAGCAAACGGAACACCAGCCGGAACAGGAGGACTAGAAGTTGGCGACTCAAGAGCAGTGTTTAAAAATGTTGAAGTTGACATGCGTCAGTACAATAAGCTAAAAATGTTTTTACATGCCGAAGCATTGCCATCAGACACAACACCATTGCAGGACGATCAAATGAAGGCATTTATCCGTTTCGGAAATGACTTTACCAATAACTATTATCAGGTTGAAATTCCACTAAAAGTAACTCCGGGTGGAGCTACCGATGCGGATGTTATTTGGCCTGATGCAAATGAGATTAATTTAAATTTGTCATTGTTAACCAGAATGAAAGTTAAATCTTTAGGCCTTGATTTGACGACATTCCCTGATGGTGTTTACTATCCTGATGATGACATCACGCTTCCTGATGGTGACGGTGATCCAAACCTGCGTTTGGGAATAAAAGGAACTCCAAACTTTGGTTTGGTAAGAACCTTAATGGTTGGTATTAAAAATAATCATACAGATCCTGTTCGTGGGGAAGTTTGGTTTAACGAATTGCGTCTTGCTGATTTGAACAACAAAGGCGGTATGGCAGCGGTTTTAAATATGGATACGAACTTAGCCGATTTTGCTACAGTTTCTGCTACAGGAAGAATGAGTACCATTGGCTTTGGAGCTTTAGAGCAAGCACCACAAGAAAGAAGCAGAGAAGATATGCAACAGTATAATATTGTTACTAATCTTAGTTTGGGGAAATTATTGCCAAAAAAATGGGGGATTAATTTGCCATTCAATTATGCTGTTGGCGAAGAATTAATTACGCCTGAATATGATCCGTTCAATCAGGATATTCGTTTGCAACAGTTGATTGACAACACAACGGATCCTGCTGAGAGGAAAAACATGAGGGACAGAGCGATTGATTTTACAAAAAGAAAAAGCATCAACTTTATTGGTGTCAAAAAAGACAGAGCTCCGGAACAAAAGCAGCACATCTATGATCCTGAGAATTTAACGCTTTCGTATTCCTATAATCAAGTTGAAAAGCACAATTACGAAATTGAAAATTATATCGATCAGCAGGTAAATACCAGTGTTGATTATACCTATACATTCAAAAATAAAGCAATTGAGCCATTTAAGAAAACCAAGCTCTTTAAGAAAAGTTCGTATTGGAAAATGCTTAGTGATTTCAATTTCAACTATCTGCCGGCAAGTATTTCGTTTAGCAGTAACATCATCAGACAATACAACAAACAGCAGTTTAGACAAGTTGATGTTGCCGGAATTGCTTTAGATCCTTTGTTTAGAAGAAATTATATGTTCAACTATCAATATGGATTTAATTATAACCTCACAAAGGCATTAAAAATAAACTTTACAGCAGCATCGCACAATATTGTCCGCAACTATATGGATGAAAATGATGTTCCGGATAATAGCAATACGATATGGACAGATTTTTGGAACATTGGAACACCAAATCAGCATAACCAACAACTTGTAGTTAACTATGAATTACCAATCAATAAAATTCCATTCTTAGCGTTTGTAAAATCGACCTATTCATATACGGGAGATTATAGTTGGCAAAGAGCTTCATTAGCTATGGATTCAGTTGATGGATATGATTTAGGAAACACCATTCAAAATGCAGGTTCACATCGTTTGAACACTGCATTCAATATGGAAACTTTTTATAAATATATTGGATTAGGTAAAAAACCCGCTGCACCAGCCCAGAAACCGGCTGCGTTACCAAAACCGGGAGAAAAAATAACCAGCATCAAAGCGCAACCAGCCAAAACGACGAATGTGTTTTTAGACGGACTGAAAGGTGTTTTAACAAGTGTAAAAAACATTCAGATTAACTATACGCAAAACGAAGGAACAGTGCTTCCGGGATTCTTGCCGGGATTAGGTTTCTTTGGCTCGGCAAAACCATCACTAGGTTTCGTTTTTGGAGGACAAGATGATGTTCGTTATGAAGCTGCAAAAAGAGGTTGGTTAACAACGTATCCGGATTTTAATCAAAACTATACACAGGTTGTAACCAAAACATTAAATTTTACGGCTAATGTTGATTTATTTCCTGACTTTAAAATTGATTTAAATGCAGACAGAACCTATGCTGATAATTACTCAGAACAATTTAATACCGATGCAACTGGTTATCATCCGCAATCGCCATACAATTTTGGAAACTTCTCTATTTCTACAGTGATGCTAAAAACATCCTTTAAGACGAGTGATGAAAATAGCTCTTCCTCTTTTCAGGATTTTAGAGAAAACAGAGCCATTATTGCCGACAGATTGGCACAACAATATTATGGAGGACCAAACTACCCAAGATATGGTTTTGATTTGCCTGTGCCGTTACCATCGGATCCTAACTATAATTTTATTACCAATAACTTTGGTTATCCGGTTGGTTTTGGTAAAAACAATCAGGCTGTTTTGATACCATCTTTCTTAGCAGCATATACAGGATTAGGTATTGCCGATCATAAAGCAGGTGATAGAGCCAATGGAATTTCATTAGGTGCATTTAGAGATATTCCAATTCCGAACTGGACGATTAAGTACAGCGGATTGATGCGTTACAAATTCTTTAAAGAAAAGTTCAAACGTTTCTCTATTCAACATGCTTACAGAGCTTCCTATACGATAAACTCTTTCCGTTCAAATCTTGATTACAATCCTAATGTGCCAACTCAGGACAATAGTGGTATTGGTAACTTCTACAACAAAACAATTATTGCCAACATAAACTTAGTGGAGCAATTTAATCCACTTATTCGTATCGATTTTGAAATGAAAAATGCTTTCAAAATTTTGGCAGAAGTTAAAAAAGACAGAAGTTTATCGATGAGTTTTGACAACAATTTATTGACAGAGGTTCAGGGGAAAGAATACATTGTTGGTTTTGGATACCGCTTTAAAGACGTTATTTTCTCTTCGCAATTAGCGGATAATCCAACCGGAATTATTAAAAGTGATATCAATGTAAAAATTGATTTCTCATATAGAAACAATAAAACTATTGTACGTTATTTAGATTATGATAACAACCAATTAGGTGGCGGACAAAATATTTGGTCAGCAAAATTAACAGCCGATTATTCGTTTAGTAAAAACCTGACGGCGATTTTCTTCTATGACCATTCATTCTCAAAACCAGTGATTTCTACATCGTTCCCATTAACGAATATTAGAGCTGGATTTACCATGCGATACAATTTTGGAAACTAAGAGTTAATTTTCAATAAAAATTACAATTTCAAATGGTATCTTTACGGTCTAAATTTAATATCAAATGAATATACCAAGCAATTTAAAGTATACTAAAGACCACGAATGGGTTTTAATTGATGGCGATACCGCCACTGTTGGCATCACCGATTTTGCACAAAAAGAATTGGGCGACATTGTTTATGTTGAAGTAGAAACATTGGACCAGACATTAGACAAAGATGAAGTTTTTGGAACCGTTGAAGCGGTGAAAACTGTTTCCGATTTATTTTTACCATTGTCCGGAGAAATTATTGAATTCAATGATGAATTGGAAAGAAATCCGGAAGATGTTAATTCAGATCCTTATGGAAAAGGATGGATGGTGAAAATCAAAATTTCAAATGCTGCTGAAGTAGAAGAATTACTTTCGAGTGATGCTTACAAACAACTCATTGGTGCTTAAAAAAGCAACGTTCAGTTTAGCCGTTGGCTGGACTCTTTTAATTGCTGTTTTATGTTTAGTCAAGTTCACCGACTTGCCTTCCATTGGAGTTTCCGAAGCTGACAAATACGTTCACTTTACGTTTCATTTTGTTTTTACAATGCTTTGGGGATATTATTTTTGGCTGAAGCTAAATGAAATAGCACTAACAAAAATAGTGTACGTTGCTATAAGTTCACTTTGCTACGGAATACTGATTGAATTTTTACAGGAAAAATTTACCACAACGCGACATGCAGATGTATTTGATGTGTTGGCAAATTTTAGTGGAGCAGTAGTAGCCTTAGTTTTATTTGTTTTAATTAAAAGACAGAAATTAGCAAACAAATAGATAATAAAGATTGTCCCGTCTCGTTATCGTACGAGACGGGATTTTTTTTATACTTTTATCGCATGAATACAAATCCTATCTTGAATCGATATATTTAAACAATATGAAGAAGACACTACCGTTTTTAGTACTGCTTTTTTTAACGGGCACAATTAAGGCTCAGGTTACCCAAAAAGCAGCCGAAAGATTTCCTGTTTTTCCGTCATGCGAAAGCTTACAGTATCAGGCATTAGAAACTTGTTTTTACAATCAGGTGCAGGATTTTGTATACAATAATTTTAAAGTGCCCGAAAATCTGAAACAAAACAATTTCAAAGGAAGTGTAATTGTACTTTTTGAAGTAGATGATACCGGAAGTTTTAAAGTGCAATATGTTGATAGTAACGATGAAGCTTTGGTAGCCGAAAGCAAAAGAGTTTTTGCAACAATACCAAAGATTTCTCCGGCAACGTATAACGGAAACCCAACCTATGCCAAATATACTATCAAAATTGCAATTCCGTTGCAAAGTGCGGCCGACTTACAGGCACAAAAAGAAGCGAATGCTTTGGCCGAAAAAGCGTCAAACATATACAAACCAAACAACAAACAGCTTACAGAATTAGACAGCATCAAGTATAAAAAATTTGAAAGCCCGCAGTTTGAAAGCCATATTAATATTCCGTTTTCACACAGTTACTATTCGCAGTTTGATTCAGCGTTGAATCAGGTTGGTGCCAATAATCATACAGGTTCAAAACCTTTTTCTTATGCGGATGTTTCTAAATATTATAACTTAAAGGAAGAAAACCAAAAGTTGTTAAAAAGTTCAAAAGAATGGTGGGGAAGAAAACTCTGGAACGAAAATCTAGTCGAAATTCAAGGCGATGGTTATTGGTTTACACTGAATCCAATTTTTGATATCCAAATGGGGAAAAGCGATCCAAGCGTTGCTGATTATACTTATATAAACACTAGAGGAATTCAGTTTAATGGTGGTTTGGGCAAGGAATTAAATTTTACAACAACCATATACGAAAGCCAAGGGCGATTTGCAGATTATTTCAATAATTATGCTGTATCGATAAAACCCGATGGTGGAAATCCGGCAATTATTCCGGGTATTGGAATAGCAAAAGAATTCAAAACGGATGCTTTTGATTTCCCTATGGCTGAAGCCAATTTGTCTTATACACCAAGTAAATTCATCAATTTGAATTTGGGTTATGGCAAGAATTTTATTGGTGATGGTTATCGTTCTTTATTGTTAGGTGATGGTGCGAGTCCGTATCCTTATTTCAAATTGAATACTAGTTTTTGGAAAATAAAATACACCAATATTTATACGTGGCTCAAAGATGTGCGTCCCGAAGTTACCGAAGACAGAACCTATGCGACCAAGTTCGCTGCCAGTCACTATTTGAGTTTGAATATTACCAATCGCTGGAATATTGGTTTATTTGAATCGGTGATTTGGACCAATAAAAACAATCGTGGTTTTGATATGAGTTTTGTAAACCCAATTATATTTTATCGTACTGTCGAATTTACTTCTTCGGCACGAAGCGGGAATGCTTTGTTAGGCTTGACAACCAAAGTAAAATGGAACAATCAAATCAATTTTTACGGACAGTTTTTGTTAGATGAGTTTTCGTTGCAAGCAGTAAAAGACGGTAATAAAAGCTGGAAAAATAAGTTTGGTTACCAATTAGGCGCCAAATACTACAATGCCTTCAATATCAAAAATTTATTACTGCAGCTAGAATATAATCATGTGCGTCCTTATGTGTATGCGCATAGCGAAGCCATTACTAATTATGGTCACAACAACCAAAGTTTAGGACATCAATGGGGCGGAAATTTCAAGGAATTTATAGCTATTGCCCGTTATCATAAAGGAAGATATTTCGCAGACGCTAAGGTTACTTTTGGCGAACGCGGATTGGATTTTAATAACGCTACCGACAATTTTAATTACGGAAGCAATATCTATTTGAGTTATAACGATAGCAGACCTTTTGATACAGGTGTAAATATTGGACAAGGAAACAAAACAAGCATTTTCATAGCCGATTTGCAAGCGGGTTATTTGATAAATCCGTCAACAAACATGAAACTGTTTGGTAGTTTTATCTATAGAAACTTTAATCCTGCAACAGAAACAACAAACGCCATTAAAGAAAGTACGACTTGGTTTTCTGTTGGATTAAGATGTGATATTTTCAATTGGTATTTTGATTATTAATAGTTGAATAAATAGAAATAAAAAACCGTCAAATAGGCGGTTTTTTTTATTGGAATAAAACGAATTTTTTTTGTCAAATCGTTTTCTATAAAGTACCTTTGCGGCAGTTTTAAAAACTTTGATGAACGCTACCGCTAACACATTTTCCTTCAAACAAATTGCGATTGATTTCAAAGAAATCACCAAAGCAGGTTTAGCTATCAGTGTGGTGTTTTCTTCCATTGCGGGTTATTTGCTTGGCGTGCTTGACTTTCATGATTTAAAAGTGACAACTTTACTGATGTTGGCCATTGGTGGTTACTGTATGGTTGGTGCTTCTAATGCGTTTAATCAAGTTATAGAAAAAGACCTGGACGCCTTGATGGACAGAACCAAAAATCGTCCGGTGGCTTCAGGAAGAATGTCTCCAAATCATGCGTTGTTTGTTGCCAGTTTACTGACCATTATTGGTTTGATTTTGTTGTATCTTATCAATCCAAAGTCGGCCATGTTTGGCGCGATTTCTATTTTTTTATACACCAGCGTTTATACACCATTAAAGCAATACACACCGCTTTCGGTTTTTGTCGGAGCTTTTCCGGGTGCCATTCCATTCATGTTGGGTTGGGTTGCGGCGACAGATAATTTTGGCATTGAAGCCGGAACACTTTTTCTGATCCAGTTTTTTTGGCAGTTTCCTCATTTTTGGGCCATTGGCTGGTTCTTATTTGAAGACTATGAAAAGGCCGGATTCTTTATGTTGCCAACAGGGAAAAAAGATACATCCACTGCGTTGCAAACCATATTGTATAGTGTTTGGCTTTTAGTAGCTTCGATGTTGCCGTGTTTGGGTTATACGGGAAGATTATTTCTTTCGCCAATTGCAGCGGTAATCGTATTTTTGCTTGGCCTTTGGATGATTTTTTATGCTGTAAAATTATATCAGGAAAGAACTTCAAAAGCAGCCCGAACATTAATGCTGGTAAGTGTTTCTTATATATCTTTGCTGCAATTAGTTTATATTATTGATAAATTTTTAAGATAGTTTACTTATGACAATGACTGCTCAGGAACATAAAGAAAGAAATGCAAGATCAGCAAAACTATTGTTGTTGTTTGCCATGGGAAGTATGACGATGATGTTTGCCGGAATTGTAAGTGCATTTGTGGTAAGTAAATCGAGAGAAGACTGGATGAAAGATTTCCAGTTGCCAACTGCTTTTTACTTTAGTACACTTGCAATTATCTTGTGCAGCGTTACGTTTCATTTGGCAAAAAAAGCCATTCAAAAAGACAACAGAGCAGCTACGACAAATTTACTT
The DNA here is from genome assembly GCF_004797125.1 of Flavobacterium sangjuense. Taxonomy (NCBI): domain Bacteria; kingdom Pseudomonadati; phylum Bacteroidota; class Flavobacteriia; order Flavobacteriales; family Flavobacteriaceae; genus Flavobacterium; species Flavobacterium sangjuense. The sequence continues at coordinate 345,577 of NZ_CP038810.1, read as the reverse complement.
TTACTGACTTTAGCCTTGGGAATTTCCTTTGTATTTTTCCAATTTAAAGGCTTTGGACAAATGATGGATAGCGGCTATTTTTTTGCCGGACCGGAGAGTAATATCGCCACTACTTTTCTATACGTAATTGCGACTGTTCACCTGGCGCATCTTGCTGGAGGATTAATTTGTCTTTTAATCATAATTTATAATCATTTTAAACAAAAATACAATTCAAGTCAAACACTTGGAATTGAGCTAGGTGCAATGTATTGGCACTTTCTTGATTTCTTATGGATTTGTTTGTTTTTCTTTTTATATTTCTTTAAATAAGAAAAAAAATCTAAATTTGGAAACTTTTTAACTTATAACTTTTATGGGAGCTACAGTTACTACTGGAAATAATACTGAAAATACTTGGGGCGGCGGAAATGAGCCAATGGGAGCAAGTTATGGCAAATTGATGATGTGGTTTTTTATCGTATCAGATGCCTTGACTTTTACCGGTTTTCTTGCGGCTTACGGTTTTTCTAGATTTAAATTTATTGATAATTGGCCTATTGCCGACGAAGTGTTTACTCACTTTCCGTTTATGCATGGTGTAGAAGCACCAATGTATTATGTGGCATTGATGACTTTTATCTTAATCTTCTCTTCTGTAACGATGGTGTTGGCCGTTGACGCGGGTCATCACATGAAACAAAAAAAGGTAGCGTTCTATATGCTATTGACTATTCTTGGAGGTTTAATCTTCGTAGGTTCACAAGCCTGGGAATGGAAAAACTTTATCAAAGGTGAATATGGTGCTGTAGAAACTAAAGGTGGAAGTATCATTCAATTCGTAAACAATAAAGGCGAAAGAGTTAAACTAGAAGACTTTGCTGTTCATCTTCCTGGACAAAGAGAAGCCTTATCAAGAGACAAAGGGAAATGGTTCATGAAAGATGAAGAAACCCTAACAACCTATTCTGTTGCAGAAGTACAAGCTGGTTTCAAAGCACATCCTGAATTGTTAGTCAGAACAGAAAAAATTTATAGAGACACTCCTCAAGATAAAGCTAACAAAAAGCTTGAACCAGGTTTAAATCACAACAAAAAAAGAGAAATCTTAACAAGAGCTGAATCTGAAGTAATGGTTGCCAATGCTGCTATTGTAGTAGAAGGTGCTAACTTGAAACACAACGAATACGGAAGTAAATTATTCGCTGATTTCTTCTTCTTCATTACAGGTTTTCACGGTTTCCACGTATTCTCTGGAGTTGTTATCAATTTTATTATTTTCTTAAACGTAGTTTTAGGAACGTATGAGAAAAGAAGAACCTATGAAATGGTAGAAAAAGTTGGACTTTACTGGCACTTTGTCGATTTAGTTTGGGTATTTGTATTTACATTCTTCTACTTAGTTTAATTTTTTAGAAAATTTATATTATGTCACACGATCACGCACACGAACACGTATCAAATACAAAAAGAATCTGGATGGTTTTCGCACTTTTGTCTGTAGTAACTACAGTTGAGGTGTATTTAGGAATTTCAAGACCGGATTTCTTATACATGAATAACTTCATTAGTATGAATTTATTAAACTGGGTATTCATCATATTAACGCTTTATAAAGCATATTATATTGTTTGGGCTTTCATGCACATGGAAGGTGAGAGAAGCAGTCTGCGTTGGGCAGTTGTTGCTACCGTAATTTTCCTTGCCCTATATTTATTATTCATCCTTCTTGTTGAAGCTGATTATATCTTTGGAATTTTTGAAAGCGGCACTATAAAGTGGAATTTTTAATACTATATTAATTCAAAAAAAGTCCCGTCTATTCTATTGAAACAGACGGGATTTTTTTATTTTTGCACAGCCGCTTTTCACAATCCAAATGAAAAAAAATATCGTCCTTTTTGTCTTGTTTATTTTACCCATAGTTGCCTATCTTTTCTTTGCTTCAGGAGTAAATAGTTTTATTTCGTTGCCAACGATTACCAAAAACATTCCCGAAGTTAATACCTGGAAAACACTAGATAATAAACCAGTCGCTTTAACCAATAAAATAACCATACTTGGCTTTATAGGAAGTGATGTCATGAAACATAAAGGAAACTTTTTTAACCTTTATGAAATCATTTATGATAAATATAAAGACTTCAAGGATTTTCAGGTTGTTATGGTATTGCCTGACGGAACTCAGAAACAGGTTGAAGAATTATTAAAATTAGACATAAAGAAATTAGGCACACATAAAGGATGGAGTTTTGTTTTTGCTTCGCCTGATGAAATAAATGCTTTCTATGACAAACTTCAATTAGTCGGTAAATTAGATAGTACAATGGCAACACCTAATGTTTTTATCATCGACAAAAAAAGAAACTTAAGAGGCAGAAAAGGCGAAGACCAAAAAGGAACGCCGGAGTATAAAGAAGGATACAACACAATTTTTGTTGCAGAGCTTTATAATAAGATGATGGACGATATGAAAATCATCATTTATGAATATCGTGCTGCACTCAAAAAAAATAATAATGCAACCAAAGAACTCTAGATTTTTATCAAATGAAGAATAAAGCATACATCGGAGTATCATTTGTTGTTTTAATTTTCGGAATCATCTTTATTCCGAAAATTATCAACAGAATAAAAAGCGGCACTGTAGTTCAGGGCGACAGAATAGATGCTATTTCCAATCATAAAAGCGGAGAGACAGGTTTGGTTACAATTGGACCGGTACCAAAATTTGAATTAACAGATCAAAACGGAACAAAGATTAGCGACAAAACCTATTTAGGCAAAGTATACGTGGTGGAATTTTTCTTTTCAACTTGTCCTTCCATTTGCCCCATTATGAATAGAAACATGGTTGATATTCAAAATAAATTTTTTGGTAACCCAAACTTTGGAATTGCTTCAATTTCCATCAATCCTGAGCACGATACTTCAAAAGTATTGAAAGAGCATGCTGATCAGATTGGCGTAAAATCATCCAACTGGCATTTGCTTACAGGCGACAAGGATTATATTTTTGGAATTGCGAATAAAGGTTTCAACACCTATGCAGGAGAAAATAAAAATGTTGACGGCGGATTCGAACATTCAGGTACGTTTGCATTAATTGATAAAAAAGGAAACATCCGTTGCAGAAGAGATAATTTTGGGAACCCAATTTTATACTACGATGGTTTGGAGAAAAAAGGTGTAAAAGCCATTACAGAGGACATAAAAAAACTATTAAATGAATAAATCAGACAACAAAACACTAGAACAACGATTTAGATTTCCAATAATTCTAGTTTCAATACTAATACCGGTAGTTGTGGCTGTTTTATTTACGGTCAAGCTAAAAGATTTTGGCATTGAAGTAGAACCACTTTCGTTTTTACCGCCAATTTATGCTTCTATAAATGGTCTTACCGCATTGCTTTTAATAATGGGTGTAATGGCAATTAAAAACGGAAACCAAAAAGTACATGAAAGATTCATGACTACAGCGATTGCTTGTTCGGTAGTTTTTTTGGTAATGTATGTGGCGTATCACATGACCGCAGATTCAACGGTTTATGGTGATATAGACGGAAACAAAATTTTAGATGCAACAGAAAAAACAAATGCAGGTATTGGACGCGATGTCTATTTATTCATTTTGCTTACCCATATTGCGTTATCAATTATGATTATCCCACTGGTATTGATTACCTATGTCAGAGCACTGGCAGCACGATTTGACAAACATAGAAAGATTGCTAAAATCACTTTTCCATTGTGGTTGTATGTTGCTGTTACCGGAGTTGTAGTGTATTTAATGATTTCGCCTTATTATGCTAATTAAAGAACAAAGAAAAAAGAATCAAGAGCCAAGACGATTTAGTTTGAAAAGTAATTTTTTCTTGCTTCTTGTTTCTTGCTTCTTTTCTCTTTCTGCGACAGCACAATGCGCCATGTGCCGTGCTTCTCTAGAAAGTGAAGGCAATAAAACCAAAGTAGAAGCAGTAAACGACGGTATCGTATTCCTTATGGCTGTTCCTTATATTATTGTAGCGGTAATTGGTTTTGCGATATACAAAATGTACTTTAAGAAAACAGTTTCCAAAGAATAATTTTCAGATTTAATCCATTCCGTCAATTTTCACATTCATTTTTCCGGTAGTGGTTATAAATGCGATGATGGCTTTATCGGTTACTTCTACTTTTTCAAAATCAAAATCATTCATGGTTCCGTTTACGAAAACACCTTTCATAGGCGAATAATTATTCAGATAAGGCAGTAAACTTTTCTTGCCTTCATCCAAATTTTCTTTTATTGAATAACGGCAGTTTTCCTGAATCTTTTTCAAAATAACACCTTGTAACAACCAATTGGCTGTTCGGGTTAATAAGCCTTTAGTGTTTAAAACATAATCCATCTGTTCAAAGTAAATCTCTTTGGTCACTGCATTATAATTTGGACTTCCCGAAAGATATATAGTTCCGTTGATGCTTCCGGTCATATCAAGCGCAATAATAATTTTGCTGTCTTTTTGCCAAAGCGCCACATTTTGAACTACTATTTTTCTGCTGCCGGCAGCGAATTCTTTTCCTTTAAAATTACTCGAAATAATCCTAGATGCGCTTTCATAAGTAGAAATGGCAGCAACGTTTGCAGTTAGTTTTTCCGGAATTTTTGTCACCGCTTTAAACTGAATGCCATCTCGGTCAAAGCTGCTTTTTGGTTTTGAGCCAACCATCGTTTGCATATTACATTTCAGCCCTAAATCCATTTTTATTTCCTTCTTTCCCAAAACCGCATCGGTAACATACACTTCAATCGGAATAAGTTTAAACCAGGATTGGTATTGTTCGCTGGTGATAAATGGTGTGCTCATTTTTTCTAAAACATCAAGCACATAAGGCTTAAAATCACAGGAGTTTTCAATGGCTTCGTCAATTTTTTTAGCAATTTTTGATTTGAAAATAGAAAGCGTTGGATTGATGATATATGTAATCGGAACATTTCTCCCTGCGACTAGTATTGACGGGCTTTCTGACCATTCAAAATCCTCAATTTTAGAGGTAGTAGACATTTTCCAATTGGACAATCTCACATCGCTAAGCAGTGTAATTGTACCATTCAGGTTAATTTCTCTGGTATCATTTAAACCCATAAAATCGGTTCCGTATTTGAATCGGGACCAAATTTTTAAAGGCAGTACGGTTTGGATTTTACCATTTTTCTCAATCAGACGAATAGGTGCTGTTTTCGTGATTTTCATTTCGGTTTTATCATCTTCCAAATTGGAATCGTTGTAAATCTCACCGATCAGCGTTTTGTTCAATTGGGTTTCTATTTCTTTTAATGAAATTTCCAACGGCATATTGACAAAAGATGTTTTGGTGTTGAAAACCATTGGAGTATTATCCGAAGGAAGTGGTTTTAAGGCTTCAATTTTTTGAGTAGTCGAACAACCAGTATAAATAAGGGAAAGAAATAGGATTGAAAGTGTTGCTTTTATTCTTGACATGAGTGCGATTAATTTTTGGCAAAAATAAAAGTAAAAAATGTAAAACATTGTAACATTATTAAAAAAGGTAAGTCTAAAGTTGTATGTTATTAAATAAGCAATCAAAAGGCAAAAATTATATCTTTGTTTATTAGAAAATTTAAGGACGGCAACCCCTTTACTATGAAAAACAATCTACAATCATTCACACTAATTTTTATTCTTCTTTTCGGATTTACTTCCGTCGCGCAGCAAAAAAAATGGACTATTCAGGAATGTGTTGAATATGCTTTGAAAAACAACATATCCATCAAACAATCTGAATTGGATGTTAAATTGGCGGATATTGATAAAAAAGCTGCTATTGGTAGTTTTTTCCCTAATCTAAATGCCAGTGGTTCGCATTCATGGAGTATTGGAGCCAATATCAACCCGGTGACCAATGCGCGTGAAAATCAAACGACTCAATTTACCCAAGTTGGTTTAAGTTCAAGTGTTGATATCTACAACGGTTTGCAAAACCAAAACCGTTTGCGCCGAGCCAAAATTGCACAACTAGCTGCACAATACCAATTGACTAAAATGCAGGATGATATTTCGTTGTATGTGGCCAATGCATATTTGGATATCTTATTCAACAGAGAAAACCTGAAAGTACAACAAAGCCAATTAGCGAATGATGAAAAGCAGTTAAAACGTTCGCAGGAATTAGTGGATGCCGGAATGGTGCCACGAGGAGATTTGTTAGACATGAAAGCGACAGTTGCCGCCGACAATCAAAGGTTGGTTGCCGCTGAAAATGCCTTGTTGATTTCAAGATTGAGCCTGGCACAATTACTGCGTTTGGAAGACTTTAAGGATTTTGATATAGCCGATGTAGAAATCGAACCAACACCAAGTCCGGTGATGGCTGAAACACCTGAAGCGATTGTAGCCAAGGCCAATGAAGTTCGTGTGGAAATCAAAATTGCCAAAGCTAATCTGGATATTGCTCAACGCGATATTAAAATTGCTAAAGGTGCCCTACAACCAAGTCTTTCCTTTGGTTATAACTTCGGAACCAATGCCAGCTATTCGGACAGGGTTTCAGGATTTATCTTAGATACAGCAAACCCTACAACAGTAATAGGACAGGTAGAAGGAACAGGACAAAATGTAATACAGCCCAATTATATCCCAACATTCGGTAAGCCAGCACCGATATCTGATCAATTTAGTGACAACAAAGGGCACAATTTCGGATTACAATTAAATGTGCCGATATTTAATGGTTTTTCAGGCAGGAATAATGTAGAACGTTCGAAAGTGGCTTATGAAAAATCTAAAAACGCTTTTGACCAGGCTAAAATTGACTTAGAAACCAATGTTTATAAAGCCATAACCGATACTAAAGGCGCGCTCAATACTTATGAAGCTTCGATTGCTACTACTGAAGCCCGACAAGAAGCGTTTAATTATGCTAAGGAAAAATATGCTGTTGGTATGATGAATGCCTTCGACTATAATCAAGCACAAACATTGTATATCAATTCTCAATCGGATGTTATTCGTGCGAAATACGATTATATTTTTAAAATGAAAGTAGTAGAATTATATTTTGGAATCCCAATCATTCAAAAACAATAAATCATGTCAAAAAAGAAAATTTATATACTAGTTGGAGTTGTTGTCGTATTATTAATAGTGCTTGTTACCTTAAAGTCAAAAGGAATTATTGGCGCTAATGATGATTCAAAACAAATAGAAACAGCCAAAGTTGATGAAATTACAATTGTTGAAACCGTTTCAGCTACCGGAAAAATCCAACCGGAAATTGAAGTAAAAATATCTTCGGAAGTTTCAGGAGAAATTATTGCCTTGCCTGTAAAAGAAGGACAAGTGGTAAAAAAAGGAGATTTATTGGTTAAAATAAATCCCGATTTATACACTTCGGGTTATAACAGAACTATTTCTAATTTATCTGGGACTAAAGCAGGATTAAGTCAGGCAGATGCAACATTTAAAGAAGCAAAAGCAAGTTATGACAGAAGTAAAACTTTGTATGATAAAGGAATTATTTCAAAATCAGATTGGGATAAAGCCGTAGCTACATTTGAAGGAGCAAAGGCAAACAAAGAATCGGCTTATTACAATGTACAAAGTGCCAACGCAACTGTAAAGGAAGCAAAAGATAACCTTGGGAGAACAACGATTTATGCTCCGGCTGACGGAACTATTTCTTCACTTGGGGTTGAATTAGGAGAACGTGTTTTAGGAACACAGCAAATGACAGGAACTGAAATTCTTCGCGTTGCCAACCTTAATAATATGGAAGTTGAAGTAGATGTGAATGAAAATGACATTGTAAAAATCAGCATTGGCGACAGCACCAAAATACAGGTTGATGCTTATTTGAAAAAAGAATTTAAAGGAATTGTAACCAGCATTTCCAACTCGGCCAGCACAGCAACAACGGCTGATCAGGTTACAAATTTTAAAGTAAAAGTTAGAATTTTAAAAGAATCATACCAGGATTTATTGGAAGGAAAACCGGCAACTTATTCGCCATTCAGACCAGGAATGACAGCAACCGTTGATATTATTACCAAACGAAAAGAAAAAGTTATTGGTGTGCCAATTAGTGCTGTTGTTGTAAAATCAGATACGGCTGCAACCAAAAGCTATGAGGTAAAAGAGGAAGGCGACGACAAAAAAGTTACCGCAAAAAGCGACAAGAAATTTGAATGTGTTTTTGTAAAAGTTGGGAATAAAGCCAAAATCAGAATTGTAAAAACAGGAATTCAGGATGATACTAATATTGAGGTTACTTCCGGTTTAAAGAAAGGCGACATAGTCATTGTTGGGCCTTATACAACAGTTACAAAAGACCTGAACTCTGGTGATAGAGTTACTTCGGGAAAGGATTCTGATGAAAAAGATAAAAAGGAAACTTCGGTTAAGGTTTCTGCTAATTAAAATTATTAAATCCTAAATCTTGAATTACATTCTGAATATAGAAACGGCAACCAAAAATTGTTCGGTTTCTTTGGCTAAAAATGGAGAAACTGTTTTATGCAAAGAAATCGCTGAACAAGGTTATTCTCATGCCGAGAAACTACATGTTTTTATTGAAGATATTCTAAAAGAAACAGGTGTTTCTGTTCAAGACTTGAAAGCCATTGCCGTAAGTAAAGGTCCGGGTTCTTATACCGGTTTGCGTATTGGAGTTTCCACCGCAAAAGGCTTGTGCTATGCACTTGGAATTCCGTTGATTTCTGTTGACACTTTGCAGGTTTTAGCCAAGCAGGTTGTTGTTGAAAACGGTTTAATCGTTCCAATGCTGGATGCGCGCAGAATGGAAGTTTACAGTGCCGTTTTTGATGCAAATCATAACAAAATAATGGAAGTGCAGGCTGAAGTTCTTACTGAAAACAGTTATGCCGAAATAACAGAAGCTGTTTATTTTATTGGTGATTGCCAGGAAAAATGTAAAACCGTTTTAGTAAAAAACAATTTCAACTTTCTTCCCGAAATAGTTTTTCCTTCAGCAAATGAAATGAGTTCTTTGAGCTATGAAAAATTCGTAAAAAACGAGTTTGAAGATGTGGCGTACTTTGAACCTTTTTATCTCAAGGATTTTTTGATAGCAAAACCAAAGTAAATTAGTTCTTCGAAGCTTCTTTTACAAAAGGCTGAATCACAATTCCGGCCTTATCAAATGCTTCTTTACATTCTTCTAAAACATCCGAACACATTTGTCCAAAATCAGCATTCTTTGACCATGGTTGTATTGCCAACTGAATTGCAGCATCGGTTAAAAGATTGACAGCTACATTTGGTGCCGGAGTTTTGAGTACTTTGGGATGATTTTCCAAAACCTGCATCACAATTTCTTTGGCAGTTTTAATATTGGTGTCATACGAAATATTAAAAAGCAGGTTGGCTCTTCTGTTTTTTCCTAAAGAAAAATTTGTGATAACACCATTGGATAAAATACCGTTAGGCACAAAAATAGTTTGATTGTTTCCGGTAACTAATTTGGTTACAAAAATCTGAATTTCACTTACCGTTCCGGCTACACCTTGCGCTTCTATCGAATCTCCAACTTTGAAAGGCTTAAATAAAATAATCAGCACGCCACCAGCAAAATTGGATAACGAACCTTGTAAAGACAAACCAACAGCCAACCCAATAGCTCCAAGAATAGCGACAAACGAAGAAGTTTCAATTCCGAGTTTGGAAATAAAGGTTATGAAAAGTAAAAAGCGCATTGCCCAAAGCAAACTATCGGCCAAAAAAGCGGATAATGTAGCGTCTATTTCCCGCTTAACCATAATCTTTCTCACCAAACGATTGACAAGTCGGATAACATAAAGTCCGATGAAAAGAATGATTAAAGCCGAAATCAGCTTAGGAGAATAATCAATTAAAAGTTTGATAAATTGATCAACATATTCCGCGAAGGAATGAATATAGTGCAGTTCTTTCTTTTCCATAATTTGATAAAAAATCCCGAAGTATCGGGATAAATTATTTTGGCAAAAATAGTAATTTTAAAAATTAATCGGCATTTTCATCAGCCGGTTTTATGACGTCTTCTGCTTTTGTTCTTATTTCTTCAGCATCTTCGGAAGCATCATTTGCAAAGGCATTTTTTACACTTGCCACAGCATTTTCTGCCATTTCTTCTGCTTTTTCAGCATATTCACTTGCCTTTTCTTTTACCGTTTCTACCGCATTTTCAAGCGTTTCTTTAGCAGCCGGAATATGTTCGCTTACTTTTTCTCTTGCGGTATCCACAAAATCTTCCACTTTGTCTACTAATGGAGCTGCGGCTACTTTTGCTTTTTCTAATGTTTCTTCAGCAAAAGTTTCTGCTTTATCTGATACTTCTTTTGGCGATGAACCAAACAACTTTTTAAAAAAATCTCCTAATGCCATGACTGTAGTTTTTAGTTTGTTAATAATAACAATATTACGATTTTTCTGCGATTAAATTCTTATAGTATCATGGATTTCTTTACTATCATTGGTTGGTTGTTGGCAAGTTTTGTTCTGACATAAATAAAATAAGGTTTCGTTATCTGAAAAGCGATTTTCCAGAAATGGGAGTTTAGAAACTGTCGAACTTCCTGCAATAATGATGTTTGGTAAATAAGCTTGATTTATTTTTTGTAAATGTTCTAAAGCATTATTTCCACAAATTGCAAGTTCTTTATTTTGTTCCGAAAAATGTAAAAGTACGTTCAGCCAATTCGAAAATGCCGAAGGATAAGTAACCGTTGGAATAATATTCTGAACCATTTGCCGGCAGATTTTTTCATAGTAATTATTCTCGAAATAAATGCTCAATTTGAATAAAGCATCGGCCATTACCGAATTCGAAGCAGGAATCACATTGTCTTCCACTTCAAAATGGTTTGTGATTAATGCTTCATCCTGATGTGAAGTAAACGAGAAAAATTGGGCTTTCTCATCATAAAAATTATCAAAAACATAATCCGTTAATTGCTTGGCATTTTGCAGCCATTTCTCATCAAACGTTACTTCGTATAAAGAAATAAGCGCCTGAATGACATGAGCGTAATCTTCCAGAAAACCATTGATGGTGGCCTTTCCGTCTTTGTAACTGTGTTTTAAATTTCCTTCTGAACTCCAAATATTTTTGATAATAAAATCAGCATTTTGTAAAGCAATGTTTAAATAGTTTTGGTTGCCCAATGCTTTATACGCTTCTACAAAACCTTTGAGCATAATGGCATTCCATGAGGTTAAACACTTATCATCCAATCTTGGTTTGCTGCGTTTCTCTCTTTCGATATAAAGAATTTGTTCCCAATCTTTTTTCTTTTGGACCAAACTTTCTAAATCGATATTTTGTCGAAAAGCGATTTCTTCCAATGATTGATTTTGGATTAAAACATAATTTTCATGTTCCCAAAATCCGAATTCGTTGATGTTGAAAACCACCGAAAATAATTCGAAATCGTCTTGAAGTAACTCTTGTAATTCTGACTTTGTCCAAACATAAAAAGCGCCTTCTTCAAGATGATTTTTTGCGTTTAAACTATCGGCGTCAAGCGCGGAATAAAAACTTCCGTCTTTTGTGAGCCATTCTTTTTCGACAAATTGTAATGTTTTTTCAATGACTTCCTTATAGAGTTTATTTCCGGTCAATTTATAAGCATTGGCATAAAGCGAAATTAATTGCCCGTTGTCATAAAGCATTTTTTCAAAGTGTGGCACATGCCATTTCATATCGACAGAATAGCGCGAAAATCCGCCGTCAACAGTGTCGAACAATCCGCCATGAGCCATTTTTGTCAACGTTAGATTTACAAAATCCAGTATCGTTTGGTTTTTGGTTTGATAACCAAATCGCAATAGAAATTCATAATTGGTTGGCATCATAAATTTTGGTGCACGAGCCATTCCGCCAAAATCCCAATCGAAACTTTTTTGCCATTTGGAAACCAAAGATTCAAGAATTTCAAAATTAAAATTCGTTTCCGAATCGTTTTTTGAAATGATACTCAACGATTGTAAGCCGTCATTTAGTTTTTTGGCATAATCCAAAATGACTTCCGGTTTTTCGATATAAATTTCCTGAAGTCTTTCTAACGAATTTATCCAGTCGTTTTTTCTGAAATAGGTTCCGCCCCAAATGGGTCTTCCGTCGGGCAAAGTCACGACATTCATTGGCCAGCCTCCATGTCCGGTCATAATTTGAACCGCTTTCATATACACGGCATCAATATCAGGGCGTTCTTCGCGGTCAATTTTGATGCTGATAAAATTTGCATTCATTGTAGAAGCCACTTCGTCATCTTCGAAACTTTCGTGTTCCATTACGTGGCACCAATGGCAAGCTGAGTAACCGATGCTGATGATTATCAGTTTGTTTTCTTTTTTGGCTAAAGCCAAAGAATTGGCATTCCATGCTTTCCAATGAACAGGATTATTGGCGTGTTGCAATAAATATGGACTCGTTTCGAGATGTAGTTCGTTCATTTTTGACATTAAAAAAGCGCCCAAAATAGGACGCTTAAAGTTAGTTTTTTATTTTGAATAATTGCTTATCCGTTAAGTGCTTCAACCACAATATCTTTATCGTTGAGCATGTCTTTCAGCATATTTTCGATGCCACTTTTTAAGGTAAATGTAGAAGAAGGACAACCGTTGCAGGCGCCTTGAAGCACTACTTTTACACGTTTTTCAGTTTCATCATACGAATCAAAAAGGATATTTCCGCCATCAGCAGCAACGGCTGGTTTTACATATTCTTCCAAAATATTGATAATTTGCTGTGAAGTAGTATCAAGATTATCGAAGTTTTTGATTTGTTGTTTTTCCTGTTTTTCTGAATTTACAATTTGACTTTCGTCAATCACAGTTCCGCCATTTTCGATAAACTGTTTGATGAAGGTGCGCAATTCCAATGTGATTTCATCCCATGAAATGCTATCATACTTGGTAACCGAAATATAATTTTCGGCTATAAAAATTTCTTTCACATAATGGAATTTGAATAATTCCTGTGCTAATGGCGATGGTTTTGCTTCGTCAATATTTTTGAATTCGGCTGCTGTTTTGGTCAATGCTTTATTCACTACGAATTTCAATGAAGCCGGATTTGGTGTGGTTTCACCATAAACAGTTATGGGTTGCTTTTTGGTTGGATTGTCATTTGGCAACACAATCACGCCGTCGTTATTGACAAAATTTTCAATTTGTTCAGCAACATCTTCTTGAACATCAGACCATTCAACAATGCTGTATCTTTCTATTGCAATAAAATTCCCTGAGATATAAACAGTTTTTACAAAAGGGAGATAAAACAATTGTTGCGCTAGAGGGGAATTTTTAGCCTCATCAATATTTTTGAACTCAAAGCTTTCGTTTTGCGTTATAAATTCGGGAAATTCAAATTTTAATATAGTTGGGTTTTGAGTTTCTTTTATGTTGATTTTCATTGGGAAAGTATATTTTTATGCAAATTTAACAAAGTTATTTTCTGTGAATGGCTATATTTGGACAATTAAACAATTAATTAACATATTGCAGGTAAAAACCTGTGTGCATTATTCCTTTCCCAACAGGAAAAGGGAGCAATGATATTTGAATATTGTTGTAATAGATAGAAAACTTATTACAAAAATTTATATATTTGAGCGCCGTGTTGAATTAATGCACCAAATCAGTTGAAAAGCAGTAAAGAAAGGTGAATTGGTTTAACATTAAGCACATAGAAAATCTTGCAGCATAACATTTAGAACCCATTTCTTATTAATAAATATAGTTAACAATGAATTTTAGAAAGATTTATTTATTAGCACTACTAGTAGTAGCACAATTTGCACATTCACAGGAAGGATTACCCGTGTATTCGGATTATTTATCTGATAATTATTATTTGCTTCACCCTTCAATGGCCGGAGCTGCAAATTGCGCCAAATTAAGACTAACAGCAAGACAACAATGGTTGGGACAAAAGGACGCGCCAGCGTTGCAAACATTGAGTTTCAATGGCGCATTAGGTGAAAGATCCGGAGGTGGAATTATTGTTTTTAACGATAAAAACGGTTATCACTCTCAGACAGGTATGAAATTGACCTATGCACACCATATTATGTTTTCACGTGATAATGTTGATTTAAACCAACTTTCGTTTGGTATGAGTGCTGGTTTTATTCAAAGTAATTTGGATGAAACAACATTTTATGACAACAATCCTTCTTTTGATCCTTTGATTTTTGGTTCAATTCAAAAGTCGACTTATTTTAATGTTGATATTGGAGCGTCATATAACTTTCTTGATTTCTATGTTCATGGAACAGTTAAAAATGCATTGGCAAGTGACAGAAAGTTATATACTGATAGCGAGCCGGTAAATTTGAGAAGATTCATTTTAAACGCCGGTTATACTTTTGGTGATGCTGAACAAATTCTATGGGAACCATCTTTTATGTTTCAACTTGTTACGCTAACCCAGGAGAAAACGGTTGACTTTAACATTAAAGCCTATAAAGACTTAAATTTCGGAAGACTATGGGGTGGATTATCATATAGAAGAAGTCTTGATGGGGCGCAATATGTACAAGGTAACAGTGTTGCTGATCAAAAGCTGCAATATATAACACCAATAATTGGCGTTAATTTTAAAAATTATGTGTTTTCGTATACCTATTCTCATTTGTTAGGTGATGTTAAATTTGATGCAGGTGGATTTCACCAAATAACTTTAGGACTTAATTTATTCTGCAAACCAGAGAAATATCACTGTAATTGTCCTGCCATTAATTAATACAAATAACTGTCCCGATTTATCGGGACAATTTTTTTTTAACCATGATACTAAAAGCTGTAAACGGTAAAAGCCCACAAATTCCCGAAGATTGTTTTGTTGCTGAAAATGCAACAATTGTTGGTGATGTTGTTTTGGGAAAATCCTGCAGTGTTTGGTTCAATGCCGTTATTCGTGGCGATGTTCACTATATAAAAATAGGAGATAAGGTAAACATTCAGGATGGGGCAATTATTCATTGTACGTATCAAAAGCATCCGACCGAAATTGGTAACAATGTTTCAATTGGTCATAATGCAATTGTACATGGATGCAAAGTTCATGACAATGTATTAATCGGAATGGGTGCTATTGTGATGGATAATTGTGTTGTGGAAAGCAATTCTATTATTGCAGCCGGAGCAGTGGTTACTCAAAATACGGTAGTTGAATCGGGGACGATTTGGGCAGGTGTTCCTGCTAAGAAAGTAAAAGACATTGATCAATCTGATTTTGCCGGCGAAATTGAGCGTATTTCTAATAACTACGTGATGTATTCAAGTTGGTTTAAAGACGAATAAAGAATGCCTTTAGTTTGAGTCTAGCCTCTCGTCAGAATGACGAGACGGGAACATGGTTAAAAAAATTCCCACAAGTTTGGCTCCTAAAAATCTTTAGTAATTACTTCGTATTTATTATTTAAAATATCCTTCAATACTTTTGGGTCTGAATTGGAATAGAAAATTGCCTTTGCAACATTCTTTTCATTATTCAATCCGTTTCTTTCCAATAAAACATTTTTAGTTTGACGCGCAACTGCTTCGCCGGAATCGATGATTTTGATTTCTTTTGGAAGTATTTTTTTTATCTGTGGAATCAAATAAGGATAATGGCTGCAGCCTAATACCAAATAATCAATATTGGCAGCTATCATAGGTTCCAAATAGAGATGAAGCAGTTCGTTCATTTTTGGCGAATTCATCTCGCCATTTTCAATTAGCGGAACTAAACCGTGTCCAATTTGTTCAATGATTTTGGTGTCATGGAATTTCTCAGCAGTTTGGTGAAACAATTCACTATTCAGTGTTCCCTGAGTGGCAAGAATACCAATTACATGTTTTTGAGAATTTATGGCTGCCGGTTTAATGGCTGGTTCAATGCCGATGAATGGGACATCGTATTTTGCACGTAATTCTTTGATAGCGTTGGTCGTTGCCGTATTACAAGCCACAACTATTATTTTGGCGTTTTGATTCAGAAGAAACTCGGTATTTTTAATACTTAGCGCAATAATTTCTTCTTTTGATTTTTGACCATAAGGCGCATTTTTGCTATCGGCAAGATAAATGGTATCTTCATTTGGAAGCAAATTGTGAATTGCTGTCCAAATGGAAGTGCCTCCAATTCCCGAATCAAAAAGCCCTATAGGATTGTTGTTTTGCATAGAAACAAAAGTAAAAAAAAACTGCTCAATTAGTTGAGCAGTTTTTAATAGTATTATGATTTTATATTAAAATCCTAAATCTTTTTTAATGTCAGCGGTTAAATCCGGACCATCAGCTAAAAGTAAATCAGCAAGGTTTAAAACGTATTGGTATCCTTTTGCTTTACCAACTTTTGCAATCGAAGCTTTGATTTTATCCATTAATGGTTTTACCATATCTGCTTCTTTCTTTTGCAATTCTTTTTGAGCATTGTCTCTGTAATCAGTAATACGTTTAACTAAGTCTTGAACTTCAGTTTGACGTGTTGCATTTACAGCGTCTCCAACAGTTGCAGCTTCCTGGTCGTATTTTTTGATTTTGTTTTGGTATTCCTCAGCCATCGTTTTGTATTCCGCATCGTAAGTTCCGCTCAATTTTTCTAATTGTTTTTGAGCATCAAGCATCGCCGGCATTTTAGAAATTAGTTCATTTACATCTACGTGTGCAACTTTAGCTTGTGCATTCATTGTAAAGCTTGCTCCTAAACATAACACTGTAGCTAGTAATAATGATTTCAATCGTTTCATTTTAAAAAGTATTAATTAATTATTTGTTATTATTATTTTATTCTGTTTTTGGTTTATTCTTTTCTTCTTCTTTTGCTTTCTTCGCGTCTTCTTTTGCTTTTTTTGCAGCTTCTCTATCTTCCAGAATTTTTTTCTTTTTGTCTTCCAAAGCCTTTTTTCTATCTTCTAAAAGTTTAGCTCTTTCAGCAGCTTTAACGGCTTTAGGATCTACGACTGTTGAATCAGCTGTTTTGTTTGCTTCAGTTGGCGTTGTTGTTTTATCATCAACAGGTTTGTCTTTAGCAGGAACCGTGCCAGTTTTTTTAGCATTTTTGGCCTCTAATAATTCAGCTCTCTTTGCTGCTTGTTCCGCTTTTTTAGTTTCGGCAGCTGCTTTTCTATCAGCTACTAGTTGTTCTCTTGCTTTCTTTTTGTCTTCCAATGCTTTTTTACGAGCTTCTAAGGTTGGGTTTGCATCTAGGGCAGCATCTTCAAGCGCATCTTTTGCTTCTTGCTGCTTAACTTGTTTTGCGCTCATTTGCTCTCTTTTCTCTGCTCGTGTAATAACTCTGATAACCTGGTCACTTATGTCATATCTCTTAGCAGCGAAAAGCATGGTTAAATCAGAAGCTTTATCAAAAACAAAGTCAAATTTTTTAGCTTCAGCAATATCTTGAACAGCAGTAAAAACCTGATCTTGAATTGGTTTTACCAAAACCGCTTTTTGGGTAATTAAATCGCCATTTGGTCCAAACTTTTTTTGTTGAAAGTCTAAAAGTTCCGTTTCCTGAAATTTTATTTCCTCTTCACGTTCGTCTATTAACTCTTTGGTCAATAAGGCTCTTTCTGTTTTTAAGGCATCTTTTAATTTTGCAATTTCAATTTTTTTGGCTTCAATATCTTGTTTCCACTTTTGTGCTTTTTGCTCTAATTGACTTTTTGCTTCACTATAATCAGGGACATTTTGTAGAATATATTCCATGTCTATATAGCCAATTTTAACACCCTTAGATTGTGCATTTGTCTGATATACAGTAGATAAAGTTATAATTGATATTAAAATGTATTTTTTCATTCTTAATATGATTTAGAAATATTGTATCAAATATAATTAAAATTGTTGACCAATTATAAAATGTGTTTCCCAACCATTAGGTTTTGTACTGCCAGTATTAGGAAGCGCATCAAAGCCATGGGCAAAGTCAATTCCTAATAATCCAAATGCAGGCATAAATACTCTCAAACCAAATCCGGCAGAACGTTGTAGCACAAATGGGTTGTATTCTTTGAAAGTGTCATAAGATGATCCGGCTTCTAAGAAAGTCAGTGCATAAATTGATGCAGCTGCTTTTAATGTCAATGGATATCTTAATTCTAGTGAGAATTTATTGTAAACAGTTGCGCCATCTTGTGAAGATAATGATTGGTTTGGATAACCTCTTAATTGAACAACTTCTCTTCCGTCTAATGAAAAGTTAGCCAGTCCATCACCACCAACAAAGAATCTCTCAAAAGGCACTAATCCACGACCACTATTATAAGCGCCTAAATAACCAAATTCGCCTAAGGCTCTTAATACTAATGCTTTTGATTGTGATCCTGCTAATCTTGTATACCAATCGGCTTTAAACTTTATTTTGTAATATTCGAGCCAGTTAAATTTTTGCTGATCAACCTTTGATCTGTCTGCAGCAGCATTTTGTGCAACGCCTGCTGCCGTATAATCACTACCAAGAGTCTGATAAATTCCGGAACCAGGAGTAGTTTCCTGCAAGTAATCTCCAATAGCTGGAATAGCTCCGTTATCTGTTTGTATATAATTTATACCTGCGTTTTCTCTATAGGTAAGCTTATAATCCTTTTGTTTTTCTAAATTGGCATAATCTATTCCGTTAAATAATGAATATGGCAAAGTGAACTTTGCTGAAACACTAAATTCAGAACCGGATGTTGGGAAAATTGGATTTACTCCTTTATTATTTCTACTCAAACCAAGCGTATATGCTAAGTTTCTTGAAGAACCGTCTCCGAAAGTAAACAATCCGGTGTTATAGTTGTTCAAATCATAATACTGAAAACTCACAGAACTTGAAAACACAAAGAAATCATCCGGAATAGTCAGTCTTTTTGCAATACCAACAGACAATGAAGTGATGTTAAAACTCTTATCTCTATCTACGTTAGTTGATCTTCCTGAGTAAAGAAATTGTTTACTATGCGACAATGAACTTGAAAATTGAATTGGTTTTTTTCCGCCAAGCCATGGTTCAGAAAACGATAAACTATAGGTCTGGAAAAACGAACTTGCCTGTAAACGCAAGGCAACTTTTTGTCCGTCACCCATTGGAAGCGGTTTGTATGCTTCTTTTTTAAACATATTTCTTGCTGAGAAATTATTGAAAGACAATCCTAAAGTCCCAATAAATCCGCCACCGCCATAACCACCTTGAAGTTCAATTTGGCTGGATCCTTTTTCAACAACATTGTACTCAATGTCAACTGTTCCGGCAGCAGGATCAACGTTTTTGAATTTTGGGTCAATCGCTTCAGGGTCAAAGAACCCTAATTGTCCAATTTCTCTAATAGTTCTAACCAAATCTTCTTTGCTGTATTTTTGACCTGGCTGCGTTCTTAATTCTCTGTAAATTACTCGGTCATTTGTTTTGTCATTTCCAACAACCGTAATATTGTTAAAGTAGGCAATCGGACCTTCGGTAACTCTAATTTCAAAATCAATAGTGTCGTTAGCCGTTTTTACTTCAACGGCGTTAATGTTCGAAAATAAATAACCATTGTTTTGATATAAGTTGGTAAGATCATCTCCGTCAGGTTTTGATTTATCGGCAATTCTTTTTTCAAGTAAAACACCATTATAAGTATCTCCTTTTTTGATTCCCAGAACTCTTCCAAGCGTTTGATCTGAATAAACAGAATTTCCAAGGAATTTCATGTTTCCAAAATAGTATTTTCTGCCTTCTTCAACTTTTACATTGATTGCTAACTTTGATTTTTTGGCATTTAAAAACACAGAATCGCTTGTAACACGCGCATCTCTGTATCCTTTTTCTTTATACTTATCAATGATAGAAGCAAGGTCTTCTTTGTATTTGTCTTTGATGTATTTTGATGCTTTGAAAATACGAATCGGATTAATCTGTTTCGTGTTTTTCATTGCCTTCCTCAATTTGGCATCAGAGAATTTTTCATTGCCATCAAAAGTTATTCGGGAAATCTTCAGCTTATCGCCTTTATCAATATTGACAAGCATTTTAACATTATTACCTTCGGTTGTATCCGGAATAGTTTTTATAAAAACTTTGGTATTAAAATAACCGTCTTTTTTGTATTTGTTTTCAATGTAATTTTTAGTCGTTGTAATCAGGTTTTCATTTACAATTTTTCCTTTTGTCAATGAATTATCTTTAATAAGGCCTTCTACTTTTGATTTTTTAACACCTTGAATTTTAGCTTCGCTAAGTTTAGGAAGTTCAACAATATCTAAGTCTAACCAAATGCTATCCGCTTCCACCTTATTTACATAAAAATCAATGTCGCTAAAAAGACCAAGTTTTCCTAGTTTTTTAATGGCGTTGCTTAATTCTTCTCCCGGAACTGTCAGTTGTTGTCCTTTTTCTAAACTGGCAAATGTGACAACCGTTTGCTCGTTGTAGCTGATTTTACCGTTAACTTTTACATTAGCTAGAATATATTTTTTGCCTTGTTCGAATGGGATTCTGTCTTGGGCTTGTAATTGAAAAATAGTTCCAAATAATAAAATGAATAGGAATATTTTTGAAGGGTTAATCTGCACTGAAATTTTATTTAATTTGTTCACTTGTTTTTCCAAATCTTCTTTCTCTTTTTTGATAGCTAATAATGGCTGCATATAAATCATCTTCTTTAAAATCGGGCCATAAAACATCGGTAAAATAAAATTCTGCATAGGCTATCTGCCATAACAAAAAATTACTAATACGGTGCTCGCCGCTGGTTCTAATCACTAAATCTACATCGGGTAAATTGTGCGTGTAAAGATGCTCATTTATAATTGATTCATCAAGAGTGTCTATAGAAATTATATTATTTTTAACTTTCTCACTTATAATTTTAACAACATTTAACAATTCCTCTCTGGAACCATAGCTTAACGCCAATGTCAGCGTCATTCTTGTGTTGTTTTTTGTTTTTTCGATGACAGATAAAAGCTCATTTTTAGCTTTTGTTGGAAGCAATTCAATGTTCCCGATACAGTTTAACCGAATGTTGTTTTTTTCTAAAGTTGCCAGTTCTTTTTTTAGTGAATTGACCAATAACTTCATCAAGGTATCAACCTCCAACTTTGGTCTGTTCCAGTTTTCGGTAGAAAAGGCATATAATGTTAGATTTTCAATTCCTAGTTTGGCACAGGTTTCAACCGTAATTCTGACTGATTTTGTTCCTTTTTCGTGACCAAATGCCCTTAGTAAACCTTGTTGTTTCGCCCAACGACCATTTCCATCCATAATTATGGCCAGATGTTTTGGTAAGTTGTCTTTATTAATGGTTTCTAATAAGCTCATTTTTTATTCTTTGCAATAACAAGGTTTCTCAGTAAAAGTGTATGTAATCGTAAATCCGCTGAACACATACCAATCCTTACTGTTTAAATTACCAAATTTCAATGGTTCAAAATTTCCGTTTTTTGGCAAACTTCCATCTAAATTATCAGTGAAAGTATATCTCGCCCCAACTTCAAATCCTAAAACTATATTTTCAAACACATTACTTTTAACGCCAACTATCATTGGAATGACGAGCGTACCGGCTCTATCATCTTTTTTTGTTTCTCCATTAATTACATACAATTCATCGTAAAAAGTATAAGTAAGACCTGTGTAGACATATGGAGTCACTTTTCTTGTCAGCACTTCATGTAGGTTAAAATCAAAAAAATTGAATTCTAATCCTGCTGAAAACTCTTTTATCTCATTTTTAAATGTATAGCCTCTTTCAACTCTTCCTTTTACATCAGAATCTAAATCATTTCCGATAATAGTCGACTGTGTATAGGAAAATCTATAGGAATGTCTTGGGCTTTTATTCCATTTGTATAAAATACCTATGGCTAATTTTTCAGGAGAAACATAAGTGGTTTTACCTACGTCTCCTATGAAATTACTCCCGCCTAAGAAAACACCAATTTCATTAATTTGTGCAGTCAAAACATTCTGGAAAATCAAACAAAAAAATAATACTAAAATCCTTTTCATCAAATTGAAAATAGCGTGCAAATATAACAATTCTCAGTACTTATTTAACATGAATTTTATATTTCTGTTAAATTAAATAAAGTGCTGATTATTATTGGTCTTGCAATGGTTTCTATTCTAAAACGGTATTTTTAGAATTGTAGTATAAACAGAAGCGTATTTTTTCTAATTTCTCTTGTCTTCTCCCCAAAGCAATTTGGTTCGAAGTGTTTTAAGAAATGTTTCTTCCGGAATTTCAACCATCTTAATTTTGAATGGCGTTTTTCTAATTGTTAATTCAGAATTATTACTGATGGAGGTAATTCTGGAGTCTAAAGCAACCAAATATTGCTCTTCTCTTCCCGAAACTTTGAGTTTTATTTCGGTGTCATCCGGAATCACAAGCGGTCTTGCGTTAAGATTGTGCGGCGCAATTGGTGTGATAACCAATCCTTTTACATCGGGTGTTAAAATCGGACCACCACAACTCAGGGAATAACCTGTGGAGCCTGTTGGAGTAGCAATAATTAATCCGTCTGCCCAATATGAATTTAAATATTCACCGTTCAGTGAGGTTTCAATCGTAATCATCGAAGTCGTTGCCTTTCTGCTAACCGCTATTTCATTCATAGCAAAATTAATGTCAATATCTGGAGATTCAATACTCAACAACGTTCTTTCGGAAAGAGTGTATTTTTTTTCTAAAACAATCTGAAGAAATAATTCAATTTTTTCTTTCTGAACTTTGGCCAAAAACCCCAGCCTTCCTGCATTGACACCAAGAATCGGAATTCCGGAATCACGAACATAAGTAGTCGCTCTTAAAATGGTTCCATCGCCGCCAATACTGATAAGAATGTCAAAACTGCTGTCTAAATCTTTGTGTGAAGCGAACGTTTTATACTGTCTTTCGAGTATCTTTTCTTCGTATAATATCTTTAAAAAATTTTCCTCAATAACCAACTCGACATTGTTTCTGTTGAAAAAAACAAAAATATCCTTAATGATTGGTCGTGTGTCGTTTTGATAATATTGTCCGAAGATGGCAACTTTCATATTTACATATTTAAATATTTATCCAAATATTCAGAGCGTTCTTTCAAAGTATTCAAGTAGTTGTCTTCGTGATGTTCAGATACAATTTCATAATTATACCTGCGAAACGATTGAATGATTTCATTCATTCCGCCAAGAGTTGTTTTTATGGTTACCTGCACTTTTTCTGCATCAGCTTCCGAAACAAAAACGCCAAGAAGCTTTCCATTATTGCTTTCTACAATTTGAGTAATCTGACTCATCGAATAATCAGCAGTTGGTTTTTCAACTACGATAATTCCACCGGTTTCTTTAAGGAAAGGAGTTTCGTTTAAAAACTTAATGACATCCGTAATCTCGTAATAACCAATATATTTGTTGGTTTCATCCAAAATAGGAACAATATTCGAATTATTTCTGGCGAAAACTTCCAATACATCTAACCAAATCATCGATTGACGCACAAAAAAACCTTCGAAAGAATATTTAAAATCAATTATTGTTTTGCCGGTTTCAAAAGTTTCCGCATCAACAGCTGATATACAACCTAAATAAACTCCGTTGTCCATAACAGGAAAATGAGAATAAGTAACATCGGCAAAGAAATCCTGAATTTCAGCCACTGTTTCCGCACTTTGGAAAGGTTTAAAATCGTTATTGATATACTCGGAAAGTTGTCTCATGTATACTGTATCTTTTAGCGACTGCAAAATAATCAAATTTTGGGACATGTTGACTTAGTTTTACTTTGTATTTTTGTAATGAAATTTTTATCACATGACAAAACTAAGCGTAAACATCAATAAAATAGCCACTTTGCGAAACGCTCGTGGCGGAAATGTTCCCGATTTATTGCAGGTTGCCAAAGACATTCAGAAATTTGGTGCACAAGGAATAACGATTCATCCAAGACCGGACGAAAGACATATTCGCTATCAGGATGCGCGCGATTTAAAGCCAATTGTCTATACCGAATTCAATATCGAAGGTAATCCACAGCACAATTTTATCGATTTGGTTCTCGAATGTAAACCCGAGCAAGTGACTTTGGTTCCGGATGCAATTGGTGCCATTACGTCTTCTGCTGGCTGGAATACGGTTAAAAACCAATCGTATTTAACGGAAGTAATTCAGGAATTTCAACGCAACGGGATCCGGACTTCGATTTTTGTGGATCCGATTTTAGAAATGATTGAAGGTGCCAAAAAAACAGGAACTGACCGAATCGAATTATATACCGAAGCCTTTGCACATCAATACGGTTTGGGAAATCAAAGTGCCATTGAGCCTTATACAAAATCGGCTGTTTTGTGCAATGAATTAGGTTTGGGAATTAATGCTGGTCACGATTTAAGTTTGGATAATATCAAGTTTTTCAAAGAAAATATTCCGGGATTATTAGAGGTTTCTATTGGTCACGCCTTGATTTCAGAAGCGTTATATCTTGGTTTAGACAATGTCGTTAATATGTATTTGCAAAAACTGAAATAATGGTATTACACTCCCGAATCGAAGGCGAAGGCAAGCCATTACTAATCATTCACGGCTTTATCGGAATGTCCGACAATTGGAAATCTTTTGGTTCGCTTTATGCTGCCGAAGGTTTTCAGGTTCACATGATTGATTTGAGAAATCACGGTAAAAGTTTTCATTCCGATGAATTCAATTATAGTGTGATGTCGAATGATTTATTAGAGTATTGCCAACATTATAATTTGTCAAAAGTTTCAATAATTGGTCATTCGATGGGCGGAAAAGTAGCGATGCTTTTTGCAACGACTTATCCTGAAATGGTTGACAAATTAATCGTTGCTGATATCGGTCCGAAATATTATGCGCCACATCATCAGGATATTTTAGCCGGATTGAATGCCGTTGATTTCTCCACAAAACCGGACAGAGCAGAAGTTGAAGAAATTTTATATCCCTTTATTCCCGATTTTGGAACACGCCAGTTTTTGATGAAGAATTTGTATTGGGTTGAACCTGGGCAACTTGCTTTCCGATTCAATCTTCCGGTTTTCAATGCCAAAATTGAAACCATTGGCGAAGTGTTACCCGACGGGAATCATTTCGATAAACCAACACTATTTATCCGCGGTGGAAATTCAAGCTATATTTTAGACAGCGATTTACCCGAAATAAAAAAGCATTTTCCTATTTTTGAATTAGCTACAATTCCAAATGTTGGGCATTGGCTTCACGCTGAAAACCCAAAAGGATTTTTTGAGGAGACAGCAAGGTTTTTGACAAAATGAAATTTTAAAATTAAAAATAAACTTATGAAACTACTATTTAGAATACTTATCACCGGACTTTTAGTATTAGGATTGGCCAAAATCATGAAAGGCGTAATCGTTGACGAATTTACAACTGCCTTAACTGTAGCCATAGTTTTGGGATTGCTTAACTTTTTTGTAAAACCTATTTTGGTGTTGTTTACGTTACCGGTAACCATTTTTACTCTGGGCTTATTTCTGCTGGTGATCAATGCGATTATGGTTTTGTTATGCGACTATTTTATAGATGGTTTTACAATTAGTTCGTTTTGGACAGCCATGTTATTCAGCATCGTTTTATCACTTTCACAATCATTGGTTTATCAAATTACTGGAGATGCCAAAAAATAGCTTGTAAATCAATAAAATAAAAACTTGGTTGGGTTGCAGAAATGTTTTAATTTTGCAACCCAATTTTAGTATATATAAAAATGAATATTACAAGAAATAACGTAGATGCATTAAATGCAGTTGTTACTGTTGAAGTAGCAAAAAATGATTATGCAGAAAAGGTTGAAAAAGTATTAGCAGACTACCGTAAAAATGCTAGTATTCCTGGCTTTAGAAAAGGTGCTGTTCCAATGAGTTTAATCCAAAAACAATACGGAAAAGCAGTATTATTAGAAGAAGTAAACAAATTGCTACAGGACAATCTGAACAAATATTTAGTTGAAGAAAAATTAGACATCCTTGGAAATCCGTTGCCAAAAGTAACTGAAGATTTCAACTGGGATTTAGAAGATTATAAATTTGAATTCGAATTAGGTTTGGCGCCGGAATTCACAGTTGATTTAGCTGCAAAAAATGATTTGGTACAATACAAAATCGTTGCCGATGATAAAATGTTGAACGACCAAGTAGCGCGTATCCAAAAACAATACGGAAAACTTATCGCAAAAGATACAGTGGAAGAAGGAAATGATGTTTCTGGAATTTTTGCTAACGAAGAAAAAGGAATCAACAACAGAACGACTTTATCATTAGATACTTTCGCTGACAAGAAAACGGCAAAAGCATTCATTGGTAAAAAAGTTGGCGATGTTGTGACGCTGAAAACAAAAGGTTTATTCGATGATGATCACAAATTAATGGACGTTTTGGCAATTGGTCACGATGATGTTCACGGTTTGGATATCGAAGTAACATTCACGATTGATGAAGTTGTTGGTCACGAATTAGCAAACTTAGATCAGGAATTATTCGATAAATTATTTGGACCAAAAGTAATCACTTCGGTAGCTGAACTAAAAGCAAAAATCAAAGAAGACGCAGAACAACAGTTCAAACAACAAGCAGATCAAAAATTCTTAAACGACGTTACAGAATCTTTAATCGCAACCACAAAATTTGATTTACCGGCTTCTTTCCTAAAAAAATGGATACAAACTGCAGGTGAAAACCCAATGACTCCTGAACAGGCAGAAGAAGAATACACAAGATCTGAAAACGGTTTGCGTTACCAACTAATCGAAGGTAAAGTAATGGCAGAAAACAATTTGCAAATCACTTTTGAAGATTTGAAATCGTACACTACAGAAGTTATCAAAAAACAAATGGCGCAGTTCGGACAAATGAAGCCAACAGATGAAGATGTTCAGGGAATTGTAGCTCGTGTGATGTCAAACCAAGACGAAGTAAAGCGTTTGTCAGAGCAGGTAATGAATGAAAAAATGCTAAACTTGTTCAAAGACAAGGTAAAAGCAAAGTCAAAAGAGGTTTCTTATGATGAGTTCATCAAAGCAATGTATGGTGAATTAAAACACTAAGATTATCTAATAATTATTATATTTGAGCGTCAAAGTAATTTGGCGCTTTTTTATTAGAAGCTATTTCCCGCTTTCCGCACTGCACGGCAGCTTACTGCAAATGCGAAGCATTCACCGAACACTTATTAAAAATAAGAGCTAGGTGAGGTAATCGGGGCTAGGGTTTCGGTTTACCGACACTATGTCACTTTAAATAACAAGGCACGAACTTTGACTAAAACACAATTCATAACTTATAACTCATAATTCATAACTAAATGGACTACGGAAAAGAATTTAAAAAATTTGCTACCAAAAAACATGGCGTAAACAGTTTATATTACGATAAAATCGTAGGTAGCATGACGCCTTATATTATTGAAGAGCGCCAATTGAATGTGTCGCAACTAGACGTTTTCTCACGTTTGATGATGGATAGAATCATCTTCATGGGAACCGGAGTTGACGATTATATGGCCAACATCATCCAAGCGCAGTTGTTGTTTTTGGAAAGTGTTGATGCTTCAAAAGACATCCAAATCTATATCAATTCTCCGGGCGGAAGCGTTTATGCCGGACTTGGAATTTATGATACCATGCAATACATAAAACCAGACGTAGCAACAATTTGTACCGGAATGGCAGCTTCAATGGGCGCGGTTTTATTGTGTGCCGGTGCAGCTGGAAAACGTTCAGCTTTACCACATTCAAGAGTAATGATTCACCAACCATCTGGTGGTGCACAAGGTGTTGCAACCGATATGGAAATCAACTTAAAAGAAATGTTGAAACTGAAAGATGAGTTATACCAAATCATTTCGCATCATTCAGGACAAACATTTGATAAAGTGCACAAAGATTCAGAACGCGATTATTGGATGATTGCTGATGAGGCTAAAGAATACGGAATGATTGATGAAGTTTTAAGAAGATAAATTGAGGCTCTAAGGCACTGAGGCTTTAAGGCACTGAGTAATCAGAAACCTTAGAACCTTAGAACCTTAGAATCTTAGAACCATAAGAAAATGGCAAAACAAGTTTTAGAATGTTCTTTTTGCGGAAGGAAAAAACCGGAAACCAATTTATTGATAGCCGGAATAAATGCGCACGTTTGCGACAGATGTATTGAACAGGCTCACGGAATAGTTTTAGAAGAATTGAAATCAGGCGGAGCTGCTTTGAAATCGGCTTCTGATTTGATTCTGAAAAAACCAAAAGAAATCCGCGGTTTCTTAGATCAATATGTTATTGGACAAGAGCAAACAAAAAAAGTAATGTCAGTTGCAGTTTACAATCACTACAAAAGATTGATGCAGTTGCAGCACGAAGAAGATGTTGAAATCGAAAAAAGCAACATCATCATGGTTGGTCAAACCGGAACGGGAAAAACATTGGTAGCAAAAACCATTGCACGAATGCTTGAAGTTCCGTTGGCTATTGTTGATGCAACGGTTTTAACCGAAGCCGGTTATGTTGGAGAAGATGTAGAAAGCATCTTAACCCGATTATTACAAGCGGCAGATTATGATTTGGCGAAAGCCGAAAGAGGAATCGTTTTCATTGACGAGATTGATAAAATTGCGCGTAAAAGTGACAATCCATCAATAACCCGAGATGTTTCCGGTGAAGGTGTGCAACAGGCTTTGTTGAAATTACTAGAAGGAACGGTGGTAAATGTTCCGCCAAAAGGAGGAAGAAAACATCCGGACCAAAAATTTATTGAAGTTAATACCAAAGACATTTTGTTTATTGCCGGTGGCGCTTTTGATGGTATCGAAAGAATTATTTCTAAACGATTGAATCGAACTGCCGTTGGTTACAGCACTTCCAAAAATGTTGACAATATTGATAAAGACAATCTGCTTCAATATATTATTCCAAAAGACATCAAAGATTTTGGATTGATTCCCGAAATCATTGGCCGACTTCCGGTATTGACACATATGGATCCTTTGGATAGAGAAACGCTTCGCGCTATTTTAACCGAACCAAAAAATGCCTTAATCAAGCAATATAAAAAATTGTTCGCTATGGATGATGTGAAATTCACCATCGATGACAATGCTTTGGATTATATAGTTGATAAAGCTTTGGAATACAAATTAGGAGCAAGAGGTTTGCGTTCACTTTGTGAAGCAATTCTAACCGATGCGATGTATGATTTGCCAAGTTCGGACGAAAAAGAATTGCATGTTACTGTTGATTACACGCGAGATGCATTGACCAAGAATTTATTAAAACGCTTAGAAATAGCATCATAAAAAAATCCCTCAATTGAGGGATTTTTTGTTTTTCCTTATTTCATAAAACCACCGCCGGAATTGGTTTTGTCAACATCGATATTGGTGTTGTCTTTTTTCAGGCTTAAGTTTCCAAAGTTGTAAACCAGCGAAAGTCTAAAAGTTCTCGAATCTTGTTTTTGATAGAATTGCGTTTGCAAATTAGTGGATGAAACTATAGCATTCACTTCATTCGAATTGAAAACATCAAAACAATGCACTCCTATTTTTAAATTTTTATTCATAAAATCCTTGCTGAACGAAATGTCAAACTGCTGAATTGGCTTGGTAATATTATAGATTTCCCAAGTTCCTTTTGGCAAAATATAGTAAGACATGTTATTCTTGATACTCCAAGGTAAAATGAATTGTGCTTCCGCAGCATAATTAAAGATCGGTTTGTTTTTAAACGAAAAATCATAACCTTCCGTTTGCACTTTGATGTAATTGAAATTGAAAAAGATGTAATTCATTTTTTCCATATTATTCATCCTTTTTTGGAACTCTTCTTTTCCTTTAAGGAAATAATCCAAAGGCAAAGGAATCGAAGCAAACAAGCTTAAGGTCTTTACTTTATCAAACTGTTGAAAAGTTGATGTGCTTACTAATTCTCCCGGTTCAGCATTGAATATGAAGAAGTTTTTGTCTTTGGCAATAGAGTAATTTCCACCCAAACTCAAAAACTGAAAAGCTGTCATTTTAAACTCAAAATTGTCAAAAAAGGTTGGTTTTAAAAACGGATTTCCTTCCGAAGTATTGTATTGATCAAAATTTGAGAAATTATTTGGGTCTAATGTATTGTAATCAGCCTGTCGGATTTTTTTAGAGTATGAAGCAGAAAAATTTACATTTTCATTCATTTCATAAAGCGCACTTACATTTGGAAAAAAGTTAGTGTTTTTGAAATTGATTTTGGTTTCAGTACTATTTTGTACCGCCGTTCTGTCGACTTTATAATCCTCAAAACGAAGACCTGCTGTGAAGTTAAACTTCTTGATTTTCTGTCTGGCTTCAACATAAAACGCCAAATTATTTTCGGTGTAATCAAAATCGGTAACCGAATTAGATGCCGAATTCAAGTTGTAAATTCCTTTATCAGTTACTTTAATGGTATTGTATTTTCCACCGGTATTCAATGAAAAATTAATCTTGTTGAAAGGAATCGTAAAATCATATTTTAAATAATGATTAGCCAGTTTAAAATCGGCAGCACCATTATAATAAGTTGCATCGCCATTGCTTTGACCTTCTGAAATTGTCGTTGGATTTTTATCAAAGAAGTTGCTAAAGGCAGTAACATCAAGCGTTCTTCCAATAGTGTCCAACTTGGTTTTGTATTGCAAACTCAACTCGTGATTGTTGTTTTTGTTTTTGGCATAACCAAAATTCGAATAATCAATTCCGGTTCCGGTGGTTGTGGCTTCGTTCGTAATTCGGTCATTCGCCATATTTAAATTATAGTTGAACAATAAATTTGATTTTTCGTTCAGCTTATAATTCGTTCCCGTTCTGAAATAAAAATTTCTATTGGTAAACTTTGCCATATTCCTTTGAAGAAGATGTTCGTCCGGAGTAAAAGAAGTAAAGATTTGGTCAGTTTTATTCAAGCTTTCACTGTCAATATAATTGTAGCCAATCATAGTTTGCCAGCTCAAATCTTTTGTTTTTCCGTTCAACAAAATCTGTGGACTTGGCTTTTGATATTTATTAAAATTATAATTGATATTAAAACTGGCATTGATGCCTTTTTTTCTTTTGGTGCTTGTGATGATATTAATGATTGAACCACTAGCATTGGCATCAAAAGAAGCTCCGGGATTATAAATCAATTCGATTTTTTCAATGGCATTCGCCGGCAAAGTGGCCAGATAATTTTGCAAATCAGTGCCACTAAGTGTAGTTGGTGTGCCATCAATATAAATACTCACACCTTTACTGTTTAGCGTAATATTTCCTGTTGGCGATGTAATAACACCGGGGATTTTTTTCACCGCTTCAAGACTACTACCGCTGTTAAGCATAGCGTTATCTCTGACGTTAATTGTAGTTTTGTCTGATTCTACTTTTATGTATTGTTTTTTGTTGCCATACACAGTAACTTCTGAAAGTTCATTGGTCTTGTCTGTTGTGTTGGTCTTTGAGGTTTCCTTGCTTCCTGCCGGATTTTCCTGTGCAAAAGCACCAGTTGCTGCCATTAATAGCGCAGCCATAATGATTGATTTCATTTGTGATTGATTTTTTTCCGCTGCGCTCCAAACAGTTCAGCCGCGCCTCGGGTGATTGATGATTGCCCATAAGACTTTCTTAACCATCAATTGTTACAACACAAATAAATTTATTTTGATTTTTTATAATTTATGATTACAACATCGTTGATAATCAGTATGGTTTCGGGAATAATTTGACTTGTAATTATTTCGTCCAGGATTGACCAACCTGCATACTTTTCAACTGTTCCAAATAATCTCTTTCGTTAGAAAGTCGGGGAATTTTGTGTTGTCCGCCTAGTTTGTTATTTGCCGCCAGCCAATCATAAAATAAATTTTCCCGCGCAACATTAATGACTAAGGGATTTAGCGTCATGTTATTGTAACGTTTGGCTTCGTAATCAGAGTTTAATGCCTGCAAATTTTCGTCCAGTGTTTTTTCGAAAAGGTTAATGTCTTCCGGATGTTTCTTAAATTCAACTATCCATTCGTGTGCGCCTTTTTCTCTGTCGTGCATAAAAATCGGTGCAACTGTATAATCTTTAACTTCACAATTCAATGCGGAACAGGTTTTGGCAATAGCCATATCGGTATTTTCAACCATTAGTTCTTCACCAAAAACGTTTATGTGATGTTTGGTTCTTCCCGAAACCCTAATTCTGTATGGTGACAAAGAAGTAAAGCGAACGGTATCACCAATCAAATAACGCCAAAGTCCGGCGTTGGTAGTAATCACTACGGCATAATTCTTAAACAATTCCACATCCGAAAGCCGAATTACTTTCTGATTTTCGGTGCCAAAAGTATCCATCGGAATGAATTCGTAGAAAATTCCATAATCCAGCATCAGCAATAAATCTTTGGAATAATTCAAATCCTGGATCGCAAAAAACCCTTCCGAAGCGTTGTATATTTCGTAGTATTTGAAATTATTTTGAGGCAGTATCTTTTTGTACTGCTCTCTGTAAGGTTCAAAACTCACACCGCCATGAAAATAAACTTCCAGATTTGGCCACAATTCCATTAAATTATCTTTTCCGGTTTCAGTCATAATTCGGTTTAACAAAACCAACATCCACGAAGGAACTCCGGCAAAACTGGTCACGTTTTCGTTTTTAGTTTCGTTGATAATCGCAGTAAGTTTGGTTTCCCATTCGCTCATCAACGAAATTTTACTGCTCGGAGTGCTGCTGAATTCCGCCCAAATTGGCATATTCTCAATCAGGATCGCGGACAAATCTCCAAAATAGGTATTGTTGTTTTCGTAAATCTGTGAACTTCCGCCAAGTCGTAAACTTTTGCCTAAAAACATTTCGGAGCTTTCATTATTGTTCAAATACATACACAACAAATCCTTGCTACCTTTGTAATGACAATCTTCCAAAGCTTCGTTGCTTACGGGAATGAATTTGCTTTTCGCATTGGTGGTTCCGCTCGATTTCGCAAACCATTTTATTGGTGTGTTCCAAAAAACATTTTGCGCTCCTTTTCGGGTAAGTTCTATCATCGGTTCCAAATCTTCATAAGTCGAAACCGGAACTCTTTCTGCAAAAGTCTGGTAGGATTTGACACTTCCAAAATCATATTTCTGACCAATCACCGTCTCTTCTGATGAACGAATCAGATTCATCATCAGCTCTTCCTGTACTTCGTGTGGATATTTTAGAAACAACTCAATCTGATGAATACGCTGTTTCAAAACCCAGGAAGCAATAGAATTTATTAATGGTATTGGCATATTTGATTTATGATGTATAACTTTACCAAATATAGAAAATAATCTTAAGAATAAGCCATGACTTACGAAGGTGTATTAACCAAAATGCAAACCGAATTCTCAAATCCGATTCAGTATTATCTGGTTTTTGAGAATAGTTTTTTGAGTTTGAATCAGTTGCTGGGAAAATCGATGGAGATAGATTTCGTTGGTTACCAATGTTTGAATTGCGGTAAAAAGAAAAAGATTTTCCGTCAGGGATTTTGCTATGATTGTTTTATGAGTTCAGCAGCTGCAGGCGATTGGATTATGAAACCCGAATTAAGCACAGCGCATCTAGATATTGAAGACCGCGATTTGGATTACGAAAAGAAAGTGCAGCTACAACCGCATATAGTGTATTTAGCATTGTCGAGTGAAGTAAAAGTTGGTGTTACCAGACAAACACAAGTACCAACGCGTTGGATAGATCAAGGAGCCGTGCAGGCAATTCCAATTGTTGAGGTTCCGAATAGATATTTAGCCGGAATTACCGAAGTCGCTTTAAAGAATCATTATGC
This sequence comes from Flavobacterium sangjuense, assembly GCF_004797125.1. Taxonomy (NCBI): domain Bacteria; kingdom Pseudomonadati; phylum Bacteroidota; class Flavobacteriia; order Flavobacteriales; family Flavobacteriaceae; genus Flavobacterium; species Flavobacterium sangjuense. The sequence goes on along the minus strand of NZ_CP038810.1, from coordinate 311,828 downwards.
CGATAAAACCAATTGGCAAAAAATGTTGAAAAACGAAGTGCCAAAAGTTGATTTGCTCAAAGAAAAAGCTTCTTTAAAATACTTGATACCAAAAGAAGTTCAAGACTTTTATTATCCAGAAAAGGAAAATTTATATGAATTGCATTATCCTGTTTTGGAATTTCCAACCAAAATCAACAGCTTGAATTTAGACAAATCACCAAATTTTTCAGGGAAATTAACCGGTATCAAAGGACAATATTTGATGTTTGAAGACGGAACGGTTTTTAACGTCCGGACTTTTGAAGGTTATGTTGTGAAAATCGTTATTTAAATAAAAACCCTTTCTGTTACGAAAGGGTTTACTTTGTCAGTTCACTTCGCTCGTGCCTTTTTATTTTGTAGTCGTTGGCGTTGTCTCAGCAGGTTTTGGAGCTGCTTTTTTCTTTTTGTTGAACAAACCGTTGAGTAAATCTGTCGCCTGAGTTTTTACATCCGGTTTTGGCGTGGCCGTTTTCGAAGTATCCTTAGGTTTCGTGTTGTTTTGGATCATTGTACCAAGTGCCGAAGTGCCTTGCTGAATTAGCTTGTCTTTTTGTTGTTTCACCAAGTTAGTGACCAAAGTGGTCGTAGCTTGTTTAACATCGGTAGTGATATTTGGATTTTTAAAGTTACCGCTAAGAATAGCATTTATCGGAATCGTTTCAAACTTTTTAGCATCAGCCGGCGTTAATTTCCCAATTAAATTGTTGATTTCTGTTCCCAAATATTTAGAAGGAACATCCAATTTCACATTGTAGTTCATCAATTGATCGAAACCATGTGATCCGCCAACCGTGGCTTTTATGTCTTGGTATTTGATATCGAATGGTTTTACGTTTACTTTCCCGTCTTTAAAAGTTAATGCAGCTTTCAAATCATTAAGATTTAATTTTTTCAAATCTACAAAACCCAGCTTGTCATCCAAAGCGGTTAACAAAGTTGAATTGTTTGAATTTACTGTTGTGGAAAGCAATTGTCCGAGTAAATCTCCTGTGATGCTTTTTAAATCAGGCGTCATTTCTTTGTCCTTCAAATTTCCGGAAAGCTTGATTTTTGAATTTAGTTTTCCATTAATGATTCCGGCAATAGGCGCAATTTTTTTCATCATTTCCAATTGGGTGAAGGTTTGAGCGATGTCAACACCATTTAACCCTAAATCCATATTGAATTTTGAAGTTTTTTCTTTGGTAGAAACATCTCCATTGAAAGTAATCAAACCTCCAAAAATATCAGTTTTACCATTTTCCAATGTGGCTTTCTGGTCTTTGATAATTATTTTTCCGGATACATTTTTCAAAACCAAATTATCATACAAAACCGTGTTAGCTTTAGCTGTCAAAGAACAATTTAAAAACGCTGGTATTTTCATCGCTTCATTTTCTTTGGTTTGTTTTTTGGCATCCGTTTCCGTAGTAATAAAATCGCTTACCGCCAATTGATTCGAATTCAAATTAAAGTTTCCTTTCAACTCCTGATTTTTAAATATAAAACCGTAGAAATTTTCCAAAACCCCAGTTACAGCCAAATCAGTGTTTCCTGTAGTGGCATTGAATTGTTTCAAATTAACACGGCTTGGGTCAAAAGAGACTAAAGCTCTGCTGATTTTCATAGTTTTTCCATTTTCATCGGTATAATTAAAACCAGTCAAATCAATAGTTCCGGCGTTTCGGATTCGTGCATAATCACTTTTCTCAACGGATTGCATATCGAAGGCTGTGGTAACATCTGCTTTTAAAATTCCGGTTAAAGGTTTGTCCAATTTTACAGGATAGGCTTTCGTAAGATTTGCCAAATTAATGGTCCCTTTCAGAGCGGCATTCACCAAAGCATTTTCGGCTATGTTTTTAATATTCGCTTTGGCATTGAAAACATCCTGGTCTATTTGGAATGATAATTTATCCAGATTCACATAAGTGTCATTCATCACACCAGTTTCGTTGATGATTTTGGTGTCTATAACAATATTCTGAACAGATTTTGGCAGGTTCGGATATTGAAATGACGCGTTGTTTGATGCGATTTCGATATTGAATTTTGGAACAGATTTATCCGAATACAAACCTTTTGCAAAACCGGCAACGGTAAAATCACCACTGGTTTTTACATCTTTTAAATTGCTCGAATATTGCGCCGGAATTAATCCAAGGAAGTTTTTGAACGAAGAAGTTGGTGTTTTGAATTTCAAATCATATTGTTGTCCGGCATCAACTAACTGGATGAAACCATCAAATTCTAAAGGCAATTCATTGATTTTGGCTTTGTTTTCTTTGAAAGTATATTTGCTTTTATCCAAATCAATTCCGAGTATGGCATCAAGAGAAATCGCAACATTCTTCATATAATTCACTTTGTCCATGTCAAGCGAAACCTTGGTCGTGGTTTTGGTTACCAAATCCAATTTTGACGAAGCAAAATCACCTGTTCCTTCATGATTGATGCTGTCTAAAACCATTTTGATTTTTGACTTTTCATCATAATATTTGAATCTAAAATTCTCGACAGAATATTCCTTTATCTTTAAAGAAAGCGGTTTGCTTTTTTCATCATCAGTTTTGCTTTTATCTTTTAACGCGATATCATAATTGCCAATTCCGTCTTTGTTGAAAATGATGTTTATCAAACCATTTTTAGATGAAATCCCATCAATATTCATAGGTTCGTTATCATCATTGAATAATTCTTTGATAGACATTTTTAGGTTTAATTCTTCAAAAGACACCAAAGTATCGCCTTCAAATGGCGCTTTGTTGATGATGGATAATTTTTCTATCGAAACACTTGCGTTAGGGAAATTTCTAAACAAACTCAAATCGGCATCGTCAAAAGCTACTTTTGCATCTACTTTTTCATTGATTGACGACAAAATTTTGGCTTTAATTTGATCTTTAAAGAAATACGGAATTGCAAATGCTGAAATGACTAACAGTAACAAAACAATTCCAACTATTTTTAAGATTTTCTTTAACATGATGTGATAGATTTAGTTACGCATTTACTTAACAAAAATAAAGCCTTTTCCCTATAAAGTGCTAACTATTTATGGAAGTTTTATGATTTTATCAAAAGGCAATTGTTGAGAAATTGTTATTAACAGTCGGCTATTTTTTGGCGTTATTCTGAAATAGTTTTAGTTAATTTGTGCTTCCATGGAAAAGCAGCATCAAGTCATTTTATCTTTAGGTAGTAATCAGGGCAATCGTCTCGAAAACATTGTGCGTTGCATTGATAATTTGCATAATGAAATTGGAACAATTATTAGAGTCTCCAAGCTTTATGAAACGCCTGCTTGGGGATTTGAAAGTGAGAAATTCTACAATTGTGCTGTGATTATGAATACATACAAATCGGCGCACCAAATTCTTGAAGAATGTCTTTTGCTCGAAGAAGTTTTAGGAAGAGTCCGTGAAGATGTTGACGGTTATCAGGCGCGAATTATCGATATTGATGTGATTACTTTTGACGAAGAAATCATTGCTTCCGAAAAACTACAAGTGCCACATCCTGAAATGCAAAACCGCTTGTTTGTGTTGTTGCCGATGCAGGATTTACATTTAGATTGGCGTCATCCAATTTTACAAAAATATCTGCATGAATTATTAGTGCTTTCGGAAGATAAAAGCAATTGCAAAGTCATTCAGAATCTGGAAATTCCTATTTCAAAATTAAAGCTAGACCATTTCAATTACATCGCTATTGAAGGAAATATTGGTGCCGGAAAAACGACGTTGACTAACAAATTAGCGGAAGATTTTAATGCCAAATCAGTTTTGGAACGTTTTGCGGATAATCCGTTTTTACCAAAATTCTATGAAGACCAAAACCGTTATGCTTTTCCGTTGGAAATGTCTTTTCTGGCCGATAGATACCAGCAAATTTCGGATGATTTGGCGCAGTTTGATTTGTTTAAAGATTTTATCGTTGCCGATTATCATATTTTCAAATCGTTGATTTTTGCCAAAGTTACGCTTGCCGAAGATGAATTTCGTTTGTATAAGACGATGTTTGACATCATATACAAAGAAATGCCAAAGCCAGATTTGTATATTTATTTGTATCAGAGCACTGAACGTCTTTTGGAAAATATCAGAGAAAGAGGAAGAAGTTATGAGCAGGAAATTCCGGCTGAATATCTTGAAAAAATCAACAATGGTTATTTAGATTACATCAAATCGCAAACCGATTTGAATGTTTTGATTATCGATGTGACCAATAGAGATTTTCAGAATAATCAGGAAGATTATGTTTTTATTTTAAACGAAATCCAGAATAAGGTTTCGAATTAATAGTTCATTTTCTGAAATAAATCCCAAACTACAATTCCGGTACTCACCGAAATATTTAAAGAATGTTTTGTTCCTAACTGCGGAATTTCAATTGTTCCGTCGCAAAGTTCAATGGCTTTTTGAGCAACGCCATACACTTCATTGCCAAAAACTAAGGCATATTTTTTAGTTTTATCCACTTTAAAATCCTGAAGAAAGATGGCATTTTCAACTTGTTCAATAGCAAAAACGGAAACCTTTTCTTTTTTCAGATTTTCAATTACGTCTAAAACATTTTCCTGATATTCCCAGGTAACGGTTTCAGTGGCGCCAAGTGCGGTTTTGTGGATTTCTTTGTTGGGCGGAATTGCAGTTATGCCACACAAATATATTTTTTCGATTAAGAAGGCATCGGCAGTTCGAAATACAGAACCAATATTATGAAGACTTCGGATGTCATCTAATATAATTATTATTGGTGTTTTTTCGGCTTCTTTGAAATCCTCAACTGATTTTCTTTCTAACTCACTATTTTCAAGCTTACGCATTTTCTTTTTCTTTTTTGGCAAAGATATTCAAAAAAAAAGTCCCGAGATTACCGAGACTTTCTTGAATTATAATTAAGTAAAATTTAGCTTTTTGTTGGAGTAGCACCGTCAGCAGGAGCATCTGGTAAAACAGTTCCTTTGATAGTAACTACTTTTGTTTCTTGTCCGGCAGCATTTGATTTAATTGTTACCGTTTTTGTAAATGGACCAACTCTGTCAGTCGCATATTTTACACCAATAACTCCTTTAGCTCCAGGAGCAATTGAACCTTCTGGTTTTGAAGGAACTGTACAACCACAAGAACCTTGTGTGCTTTCAATAGTTAATGGTTTGTTTCCGTTGTTAACAAAAACAAATTCTCTTTTCCCATCAGAATTGTGAGGAATTGTTCCGTAATCGATAGTTTCGTTTTCGAAAAGCATTCCAGCGCCGTCAACTTTTGGAGTTTCAACTTTAGCCGGAGTGTCAGCTTTCTTAGCAGTTTTTTTTGCAGTTTGAGCATTGCTAGTTGCAACACCAAAAACAGTAATCGCAGCTAATAAGATAATTCTTTTCATTTTATATAGTATTTAAGTTTCTGAGACAAATGTATTGTAATTTTAGAATGCGACTCTTTTTTTTGTCTTAAGGTTAAATTAATTTTTTTTAGGAAGGCTAAATCATTCTAAAATATTTAAATTCGCTTTCACTAAAATTAATTCAAATCCATTGGCGGCCAAAGAAACTTCGACGAAAGAAACTCCATTAATGAAGCAATACAACGAGATAAAAAGAAAGTATCCCGATGCGTGTTTGTTATTTAGAGTAGGAGATTTTTACGAAACTTTTGGAGAAGATGCTATTCGGGCTTCTAAAATTCTTGGAATTGTTTTAACCAAGCGTGGTGCGGGAAGCGAAACCGAAACGGCTTTAGCGGGTTTTCCACATCATTCTTTAAATACCTATTTGCCAAAATTGGTAAAAGCCGGACTTCGTGTAGCGATTTGCGACCAGCTCGAAGATCCAAAGATGACCAAAACGATTGTTAAACGTGGCGTTACAGAATTGATTACGCCCGGAGTTTCAATGAACGATGAGGTTTTACAATCCAGGTCTAATAACTTTTTGGCTTCGGTTTATTTTGGTAAAAAGCAATTAGGTGTTTCGTTTCTTGATGTTTCTACGGGTGAATTTTTAACAGCACAAGGCAACGAAGAGTATATTGATAAGTTGCTGCAGAATTTTAGTCCGAGTGAGGTTTTAATTCAAAAAAACAACCGAAATCAATTCAAGGAAATATTCGGAGAAAGATTCAATGTTTTTTATCTCGAAGATTGGGTTTACAAAGAAGATTACGCTTTAGAGACATTAAACAATCATTTTCAAACCAAATCCTTAAAAGGTTTTGGAATTGAAGAGTTGCTCGATGGCATTATAGCTTCAGGTGCAATTTTATTTTATTTATCTGAAACGCAGCATAATAAAGTCCAGCATATCACCAATATTCAAAGAATTGCAGAAGATGCTTATGTTTGGATGGATAGATTTACCATTCGGAATTTAGAATTATATCATAGCCATTCTCAAAATGCGGTTACCCTTTTGGATGTGATTGATAAAACGCTTTCACCAATGGGTTCAAGATTGTTGAAGCGTTGGTTGGCCTTACCTTTGAAAGACATTCACAAAATTAGAAGCCGCCATGAAGTTGTTTCTTATTTAAAGGAAAATTTAGAAATTCTTCAGAAAATGCAATACCAAATCAAGCAAATTTCCGATTTGGAACGTTTGATTTCTAAAGTGGCAACCGGGAAAATTTCTCCGCGGGAAGTTATTTATCTCAAAGAATCCTTAGATGCGATCATTCCAATAAAAACAATTGCTTTAGAAAGTAAACAGGAAGCAGTTCGGGTTATTGGCGATAGTCTGCATTCGTGTGATTTGCTTCGCGAAAAAATAAAAACGACTTTAAATCAGGATGCACCAGTGGCTATTGCCAAAGGAAATGCGATTGCTAGCGGAGTTCATTCCGAATTAGACGAATTGCGAAGTATTGCCTTTTCAGGAAAAGAATATTTGGACGGCATTGAAAAGCGAGAATCAGAGCTAACAGGAATTTCTTCTTTGAAGATTTCTTTTAATAATGTTTTTGGCTATTATATAGAAGTCCGAAATACACATAAAGATAAAGTTCCGACGGAATGGATTAGAAAGCAGACTTTAGTAAATGCTGAAAGATACATTACAGAAGAATTAAAAGAATACGAAACTAAAATTCTTGGTGCGGAAGAAAAAATCCATCAAATAGAAAGTCAGTTATTCGAACAATTGGTCAGTTGGATTGCGACTTATATTAAACAAGTTCAATTGAATGCCAATTTAATTGGTCAGTTGGATTGCCTGATTTCATTCGCGCAATTGGCCATTGAAAATGATTATGTGTGTCCACTTCTTGATGAAACATTTGAATTAGAAATTATAAATGGTCGTCATCCGGTTATAGAAAAGCAATTGCCTGTTGGTGTTCCCTATGTCCCAAATGATGTTTTTCTGGATAGAGAATCGCAACAGCTTATTATGATTACCGGGCCAAATATGTCTGGGAAGTCGGCAATTTTGAGACAAACGGCGTTGATTGTGCTTTTGGCCCAAATGGGAAGTTTTGTTCCAGCTGAAAAAGTCAGAATGGGAATTGTAGACAAAATTTTTACACGAGTAGGAGCAAGCGATAATATTTCGATGGGCGAATCTACTTTTATGGTCGAGATGAATGAAACTGCTTCCATTTTGAATAATATTTCGGATAGAAGTTTGGTTTTGTTAGACGAAATCGGTCGCGGAACAAGTACGTATGACGGAATTTCTATAGCGTGGGCAATTGCTGAGTTTTTGCATGAAAATCCAGCCAGACCAAAAACGCTTTTCGCGACGCATTATCACGAATTGAATGAAATGAGTGAGTTGTTGCCAAGAATTAAAAATTATAACGTTTCGGTAAAAGAGTTAAAAGACACCGTTCTTTTTATTAGAAAACTGGTTGCCGGAGGAAGCGCACATAGTTTTGGTATCCATGTGGCAAAAATGGCCGGAATGCCGCAAACAGTCATTCAAAAAGCGCAAAAGCTTTTAAAGAAACTAGAAAAAAACCATTCCAGTGAATCGCTAAGTGGAATAAAGTCCGCCAAAGACGAAATGCAATTGAATATTTTCAATCTGGATGATCCTTTATTGGAAGAAATAAGAGAAGATATAATGAATTTAGATATCAATACTTTGACGCCAATTGAAGCTTTGATGAAACTAAATGAATTAAAACGGATGCTGCAGAAAAAATAAATGCTACCAATGAATTGTGTTTATCAATTGGTTAGGGTTTGACAAAGTTTTTTTCAAAAAAAACGTTTGTATTATTCATTTTTAATATTACATTTGCATCCGCAATATAGCATAAGTATTGCTGTTCTGATAAATAATGTGAATGCGAAAATAGCTCAGTTGGTAGAGCGCGACCTTGCCAAGGTCGAGGTCGCGGGTTCGAGCCCCGTTTTTCGCTCAAGATATAAACGTTTTGATTATGATGTTAATCATCATAAACTATAACGCTCGGATGGTGAGTATATTTAATTAATTTTTTCTAAAAATTAAACCATCAAAAAAATCATTCTGCTCGGATGGTGAAATTGGTAGACACGCTGGACTTAAAATCCAGTGAACAGCAATGTTCGTGCGGGTTCAAGTCCCGCTCTGAGTACAAAAAGCTTCAAACATAGTTTGAAGCTTTTTTTGTTTATATGGTTTGCAAAATAAATTTGGAAAGTATAGAAAATAAGAAAGCCACGCTTAGCGTGGCTTTAAATCTTTAAAAAATAATTAGTTTCTAATTATTTTTTTTCAGCTGGAGCAGCAGCTTCTGCAGGTGCAGCAGCAGCAGTTGTGTCAACAGCAGTTGTGTCAGCAGCTGGAGCAGCAGTTGTGTCAACAGCTTCAACAGCAGTTGTGTCAACAGCTTCAGTAGCAGCAGCATCAGCTTGCTTACAAGATACTACAGTTAATGCAGCAATAACAGCTAAACTTAAAAATACTTTTTTCATCTTACTTAATATAAAAGGTTAATTATTAATTCGAGGCAAAGATATAAATTTTTTAATAGGTTAAAATAATTTTTTAATTTTTTTTAAAAAACCTATATTTTACTTCGGCTTTTGGTTAACAAGAATCGTGCCAAAACTTAAATTAATGTTAAAAAAATTACTTTTTCTTTCCTGGAGCAATGATTTTTAACTCTTTAATTAAATTATCAGCTCCTGCAAACTTATCAATAATGAACAAAACATAACGAATATCTACCATAATATTCCTGCAAATTTCAGGAGAATAATAAATATCGCTCATTGTCCCTTCCCAAACCCTGTCAAAATTCAAACCAATTAAATTTCCTTTGGAATCCAAGGCTGGGCTTCCGGAATTTCCACCAGTAGTATGGTTTGTAGCGATGAAGTCTAATGGCATTCTACCGTTTACACCATAAATGCCATAATCTTTTGTATTGTATAAATCAATCAGTTTTTTGGGAACATTGTATTCATAATCGTTGGGAATGTATTTTTCAATTACTCCATCAAGATAAGTGAATGGCTCATAAAACACACCATCATTTGGTTTGTAACCTTTTATTTTTCCATACGTTACACGAAGTGTGCTATTGGCATCCGGGAAATTTCTGTTTTTTGGAAATAACTCCAAGATGGCTTTCATATAGGTTCTCTGGGCAGCGGTATTTCTTAAATTTATTTCGTCATACTTTGGCATTACATTTTTTAAATGCGTATCAGCAATAGCTTTAATTACTTTATAACCCTCATCATTATTTAATTTTTCTAAAACAGTTTTCGCGTCTCCGGTTAATAATTCTTTGACTTTATCATAACTTACCAATTGTGATTTTGTAAAAATAGTGTTGGCTAAACTTTCTGCATTGCTATTTTCCAATGAACTTGGTAAAAATTGTTTTGGGTATTTTGAACTGTAAATAGCAATCAACTCTTCGAAAACTTTTTGATCAACCGCTGGATTATATTCATTATAAAACTCTTCCCAACCGTTAATTAAGGTTGTTCTTCTCTCATTGAAAGACTTTTCACCTTTGGAACTGTATAATTGTTCCAGTTGGTATAACTTATAACCAGCTGTTAGAATTTCAGCATTTTTTCCAACGATTTCATCAAACATATCTTTGGCTAAAGCATAATCTTCGATTTCGCCATAATTTTTCTCAAAATCAGAAAGCAAGTTTATATATTCCTTTTTCCCTGTGGCATTAACTTTTTCTTGAAAATGCTCTTCAAATATTTGTTTGGCTACAATAGCATTCGATTTTTTTAAACCTTTGATTTCGCCTTGCCATTTTTTCCAGTAGTTAGCAAGTGATTGATTTTTTGTAGCGTATTGAATTTTGATAGCCTTATCTCTTCGCATAAATTCATTTTGTATTTTCAAAGTAACATCACGTATTTCAATTTTGGCTGGATCCAAAGTATACATAATTTGCTCCACAGCATACGAAGGAAGGTATTCCTGTGTCGTACCCGGATAACCCAACACCATAGTAAAATCATTTTCTTTTAAACCTTTCAGAGAAATTGGGAAATAATATTTTGGTTTATAAGGAACATTCTCTGTAGAATATTCAGCAGCATGATTGTCTTTCCCGGAATAAATCCTGAACAAGGCAAAATCCGCGGTGTGTCTTGGCCAAACCCAATTGTCTGTTGGATCTCCAAATTTACCGATTGAAATCGGAGGCGCTCCAACCAATCGAATATCTTTAAACGTTTCGGTTACAAAAAGTAAATATTGATTTCCGTTATAAAATGTTTTAATAACGTTTTCTTCCCAACTTTCTTTTGGTAATGTCTTGGTTAGCGTAGCAATGTTTTCGAGAATTTTTTTCTGTTTGTCGGCTTCAGATTCAATTGACACAACACCTTCCAAAACTTTTGTAGTAACATCTTCAATTCGCACTACAAATGACACAATCATTCCTTTATTAGGTAATTCATCTTCCATTTTGTATGCCCAATAACCATCGGCCAGATAATCGTGTTCAACGGTAGAATGATTCTGAACCGCATCAAAGCCACAATGGTGATTGGTTAAAATCAAACCTTTGTCCGAAATAACGGCTGCAGTACATTTTTTGTCAAAATGCGGAACACCATCTTTTATACTCGACTTATTAATGGAATAAATCTGATCGGCAGTGATTTTCATGCCAAGGTTTTTCATTTCGTCTTCGTTCATTCCTTTTAACAAAGAGGGAATCCACATGCCGCCTTGTTGCGCAGAAACCTGGATAAAAACAAATAAGAGTAGGATTTTAAAAAATTTCATAGTTTAAATTATTGATAGAAATGAGTTTGCTGTTTGTTTTATTTGTTACAAATATGCTTTAAAATAACATCCGTCGCACCTTTATTCATTTGCACAAAAGTTGAGCAAATATGCCCTTTTTCATGTCGAATATCTTCATTGGAAATCAAATTGGAAAAGGCATCATTCAATTCATTTTGATTAGCAATAGAAACACAACCTTCCTGATGAACCAAAGCCACAGCTTCGGCAAAATGCGAAAAGTTTGGCCCGACAATAATCGGAATCCCAAAAGTGGCAGGTTCCAAAATATTATGAACACCAGGATTTCCAAAACCACCGCCAACATAAGCAATATCAGCATAGCTGTATATTTTGGTCAGTATGCCAATGGTGTCAACGATTAAAACATCGTAATCAGATAAATCAGTGTTTTCTTTTTCTGAAAATAAAATTACTTTCTTAGAAATGGAGTTTTTCAATTCCTGAATTTGTTCCGATTTGATATTGTGTGGCGCAATGATGAATTTTACTTTTTCATTCGTTTGATTGATGTAGTTTACCAATAAACTTTCGTCTTTTGGCCAGGAACTTCCAATGACAATTGTCGTTGTGTTGTTTTTAAATTGCTTGATAAAATCCAAAGAATTATCTCTTTCTAAAATAGCAACTACTCGGTCAAAACGCGTATCACCAGATATTTTTACATTATTGAAACCAAGTTTCTGAAGCAACAATTTCGAGCTTTCATTCTGAACAAAAAAGTAATCAAATGTTTTTAAAGCGCTTCGGTAAAAGCCACCGTACCATTTGAAAAACGCCTGATTTTCCCTGAAAATTCCTGAAATCAAATACGTATTGATATTGAGCTTTTTTAATTCGTTCAAATAATTTGGCCAATATTCATATTTGATAAAGAAAACCAAATCGGGATGAACCAGTTTTAAGAATTTTTGAGCGTTTGATTTTGTATCCAAAGGCAGATAAACAGTAACATCTGCGATAGTATTATTTTTACGAATTTCATAGCCCGAAGGCGAAAAGAAGGTTACAACAATTTTATGATTTGGGAATTCTTCTTTGATTTTTTCCATGACAGGCAAACCTTGTTCAAATTCGCCTAGCGAAGCCGCATGAAACCAAATCGTTTTGTCTGACAAACTGATTTTGCTCTCCAATGTTTCAAAAACAGTTTTTCTTCCAGCAACAAACAGCTTTATTTTTGGGCTGAAAAGCGCCGCTACTTTCACTATTTGTGAAGCAAAAAGCAACAATAAATTATATAGAAAAAGCATCTCCAAAAATTTGTTGGGCAAAAATACGTTTCTTTTGCGGAATAGGATATTCTACTTCAGAATTTCTTACTTTTGCATCACAAATTTCAGAATCATGAGAAAAATTCAAATGGTTGACTTAAAAAGTCAATACGAAAAAATAAAAGCTACGGTTGATGCTTCTATTCAGGAAGTTTTAGACACTACAACTTATATCAACGGACCAAAAGTTCACGAATTCCAAAAGAATCTTGAGGAATATTTAGATGTAAAACATGTAATTCCATGTGCGAATGGAACCGATGCGTTGCAAATCGCCATGATGGGATTAGGATTAAAGCCAGGCGATGAAGTTATCACTGCCGACTTTACGTTTGCCGCCACAGTTGAAGTGATTGCGTTGCTACAACTAACTCCGGTTTTGGTTGATGTTGATTTGGTGAATATGAACATTTCGATTGATGCAATAAAGAAAGCGATTACGCCAAAAACTAAAGCAATCGTTCCGGTACATTTGTTCGGAAGAGCTGCAAATATGGAAGCGATTATGGCGATTGCAAAAGAGCATAATTTATACGTAATCGAAGATAACGCACAAGCCATTGGAGCCAATTGTAAATTCTCTGACGGAACTAAAAAGAAAGCAGGAACGATTGGTCACGTGTCATCAACATCGTTTTTCCCATCTAAAAATCTAGGTTGTTATGGTGATGGTGGCGCGATTTTTACCAATGACGATGCTTTGGCACATACTATCCGCGGAATTGTAAATCACGGAATGTACGTTCGCTATCACCATGATGTGGTCGGAGTAAATTCACGTTTGGATAGCATTCAGGCAGCAGTTTTAAATGCGAAATTACCATTGTTGGATAGTTATAACGAAGCAAGACAAAATGCGGCACGAAAGTATACAGCTGCTTTTGAAGGGCACAAAAATATTATTGCACCAACTATTTGTGATAATTGTGATTGCCATGTTTTTCATCAATACACTTTGCGCATCATTGATGCTGATAGAGATGCTTTGATGGAACATTTATTGGCGAAAGGAATTCCTTGTGCAATTTATTATCCAATTCCGCTGCATTCACAAAAAGCCTATGTAGATTCAAGATATAAAGAAGAAGATTTCCCGGTAACAAATCAATTGGTAAAAGAAGTAATATCGTTGCCAATGCACACCGAGCTTGATGACGAGCAAATCAAATTTATTACGGATAGCGTTTTAGAGTTTTTAAAATAAAATGAAAATACTGGTAACTGGTGGTTTAGGATTCATAGGTTCACACACTGTTGTTGAATTGCAAAATGAAGGTTTTGAAGTCGTGGCGATTGACAATCTTTCCAATTCTTCTATTGAAGTTCTTGACGGAATTGAAAAAATTACAGGCAAAAAACCAATTTTTGAAAATATTGATTTAAGAGATAAATCAGCAGTCCAAAATTTCTTCAAAAAGCATAGCGATGTTTTGGGTGTAATTCATTTTGCAGCTTCAAAAGCAGTTGGTGAAAGTGTTGAAAATCCGTTGTTGTATTATGAAAACAATATTAATTCGTTAGTTTACCTTCTGCAGGAATTGACTATTCTGCCACAAGCTAATTTTATTTTTAGTTCGTCTTGTACGGTTTACGGTCAGGCCGAAAAAATGCCAATTACAGAAGATGCTTCCGTGCAACCGGCAAATTCACCTTATGGGAATACCAAGCAAATAGGTGAAGAAATCATCATTGATGTGGCAAAAGTTAGCAATATCAATGCTGTTTTATTGCGTTATTTTAATCCAATTGGTGCGCATTCAAGTGCAGAAATTGGCGAATTACCAATAGGAATTCCACAAAATTTAGTGCCATTTATTACCCAAACTGCCTTTGGTTTGCGAAAAGAACTTTCGGTTTATGGCAATGATTATCCAACACTTGACGGAACTTGTATTCGCGATTATATCCATGTAGTTGATTTGGCGAAAGCCCATGTTGTTGCACTCCAAAGATTATTGAAGAAACAAAATCCGGAAAAAGTGGAAACGTTCAATTTAGGAACAGGAAAAGGGAGTTCTGTTTTGGAAGTTATCAACGCTTTTGAAAAAGTTTCAGGACAAAAGTTACCATACAAAATTGTCGGAAGAAGAGAAGGAGATGTGATATCCGCTTATGCCAATACCGATAAAGCAAATGAAGTTTTAGGATGGAAGGCAGAACTTTCGTTAGAAGACGGATTAGCTTCCGCCTGGAAATGGGAACAGAAAATTAGAAGTTAAATTTAAATAACAAAGCCCTGATTTCTCAGGGCTTTTTTGTGTTTTATTTCTTTACAGATTCTTTTAGTTTTTTTGCAGCTTCTTCCAGCTTATCTGCAGTTTTTACTTTTACGGTGTCAATTTTGGCATTGGCTTTCTCTTTTAGTGTATCCAGTTTTGCTTCAGCCTTAATTTTAGCAGTATCAACAGCTGCTGTTACTTCTTCGGTTACGGCATCTGTGGCTTCGTCCAGTTTTTCTTTGGTTTTGTCTTGGCAGCTACCTAAAACTGCTACAAATGCTAGTGATAAAATTATTTTTTTACTCACTAGGTAAAAATTGTTTTTTTGGTGTTCGTGAATCTTCGATTTCATGATATTTATACTTTAATTTTTAATAATAGATTCGGGTCAGGGCAATTCGCCAAATAAAATGCTAGCTTTTTTGTACTGCACACTCCGGGATAATCACCAACTTTATTTTCCATGTCGATAATGATTTGGAAATGCAAATGCGGCGCATAATCCCCATTGATTGGTGGCAAACCTAAATTGGCTATCTGTTGGCCTTTCTTTACAAAGTTACCTATTTTTTTGTCTTCTAAACTATTCAAACTCAAATGACCGTACAAAGTATGAAACGTAAAATTTTCTATTTGATGTTTCAAAATAAGTGTCGGACCATAATCGCCAAGAGAGTCGTTGTTTTGAAAACTGTGAATAGTGCCATCCAAAGCCGCATAAATAGGCGCAGATTCGTTAATCCATAAATCCAAACCAATGTGAATATTGCGTTCATCGCTATCTTGATTCTTGAAAACGGTGCTTCTTTGATATAAATTTCGATGTTCATGATAACCTCCAAAAGCAATTTTAGCCTGATGATTGTCTAAATACTCCTGAATATAATGCTCGTAATCTTTGGAGGTTTCCAGTTTTTGTTTGGACAAATTTACATTCGTAACAGACAAATCCAGAGCCACATAATCAGCATAATCTATTTTTTTAGAAATAACTTTAGCTGATTCGGTATTGCTCAAGAGTTCAAGAAATTTTTTCATAAAAATAATTTGTGTTCAACAAAAAAATCCTCACAAACGTTTGTTTATAAGGATTTTACTTTTTTATAATGAAAATTAAGCTGAAATCGTTTCGACTTCGTTGTTGATTTTTCCAACTAATCCAACCAATACTTTTCCTGGTCCAACTTCTGTAAAACTTGTCGCTCCGTCTTTTATCATTTGTTGTACTGATTGTGTCCATCTTACCGGAGCAGTCAATTGGATGATTAAGTTTTTCTTGATTTCGTTAGCATCAGAAACAGCAGTTGCCGTCACATTTTGATATACCGGGCAACTCGGAGTTGAAAACGTTGTTGCTTCTATGGCTGCAGCCAATTCTTCTCTGGCCGGTTCCATCATTGGCGAGTGAAACGCACCACCAACAGGCAAAATCAACGCTCGTTTTGCACCGGCTTCTTTCATTTTTTCGCAGGCTAACTCTACGGCTTTGTATTCTCCCGAAATTACTAATTGTCCGGGACAATTGTAATTTGCAGCAACCACAACACCATCAATAGAAGCACAAATATCTTCTACGATTTTATCATCTAAATTTAAAACCGCAGCCATTGTAGAAGGTGTAATTTCACAGGCTTTCTGCATGGCAATCGCACGTTGTGAAACTAATTTTAATCCGTCTTCAAAAGACAAAGCGCCGTTGGCAACCAATGCTGAAAATTCGCCTAATGAATGTCCTGCAACCATATCAGGTTTAATGTTTAACGTTTTTGCCAATATTACCGAATGTAAAAAAACCGCAGGTTGTGTCACTTTGGTTTCTTTTAATTCTTCAGCAGTTCCTTCAAACATGATATCGGTAATACGGAAACCTAAAATATCATTGGCTTTTTCGAAAAGCTCTTTGGCTAAAGCCGAATTCTCATATAATTCTTTACCCATTCCGGTAAATTGTGCTCCTTGTCCTGGAAAAACGTATGCTTTCATCCTAATTTGTTTATTGTTTTGAATAGCAAAAATACTAATTATATTTCAATCGAATTTACGATTTCGGTCAACTGATTTTTTAAGTCCGGATTGATAATTCCATTGCCAGCATCAAAATTTTCATTGAAACTCGGCAGTGAAAAACTACCTTTAACAACACCGCCTTGAAACGGCATTCTTTTCACGGCAATGTCAAGCACCGAACTTCCGCCTCGTGCGCCGGGAGAAGTAGCCAGTAATAGCATTGGTTTTTCCTGAAAAGTTTTGCCATTAATTCGCGACATCCAGTCGAGGATGTTTTTGAAAGCGGTTGTATAGTTTCCGTTATTTTCGGCAAAAGAAATCAGTACGAAATCAGCATCACCAATTTTTTGATAAAAATCATGAGCCAATTGTGGAATGCCAGCTGCCTTTTCGCGGTCTTTGGAATAAATAGGCATTTCGTAATCATTCAAATCCAAAAGGTCAACAGTTACATCTTTGAAAAGGCCTGATGCATATTTTGCCAGTTGTTTGTTGATGGAATCGCTGCTGTTGGATGCTCCAAAGGCAAGTAATTTTTTCATTTTTTATTTAAGTAATAGGTTAGCGCTCCTGATGGGCATTTATTTACCGTTTCAATAATTTTGTCTGTAGTTGAACCTTCAGGAGTAATCCATGGTTTTTCTTTTGGCTTGAAAACATCAGGATTGTTTTTTACGCAATTGGCAGAATGAATGCATTTTCCCGATTGCCACACTATGGTCACTTCGCCATTGGTGTATTCTTTGGTTAGGTCTTTCGGATCCATTATATAGTGGTGTTAATAGTTATTTTGTTTTTCAGAATTTTAGAAATTGGACATTTTTCCGCAATTAAAAGCAAACGCTCTCTTTGTTCGTTAGGAATGTTCGTTGGAAAAGTTATGATTCTTGAAATCGTGGTTTCCAGTTCGGGATTTAATTCCTGAGCTAAATTTAAGGAAATATTGATTTCGGGAATGTCCCAGCCTTTGTGGTCAATATACATTCGTAAAGTAGATAAGGTGCAACCCGCTAATGATGCCAGAAAAGTTGAAAAAGGGTCAGGCCCAATATTTTTTCCGCCCACATTTTCGGGTTCATCCATCAACAAGGTGCCATTACGCCAGGAAATGGTACACAAATATTTCTGTGTACCAATTTTTCCTTCAACGTTATTTTCTAAAAGATTTGCCATAATTATGTTTATAAAACGTCTCTAAATTCTTGAACTTTATTAAAAACACTTTTTGCAAACGGACAAAGCGGAATGATTTTGATGCCATTTTCACGAGCATATTCAACAGCTTTGGAAACCATTTGTTTACCAAAACCTTTGCCTTCATTTCCAGGATTTACTTCCGTGTGGTCGATGATGATTTGCTTATCGCCTGCAAAAACAAAAGTCATCATGGCTTCGTGTTTTCCGTCAACATCAATATAAAAAAAGCCTTTATTGCCATCGATTTTTAATTTTACTTCGCTCATAATATTTAAAACTAAAGATTTTATGCTTTGCGGCTCTGCGTCTTTGCGAGATTCATTTCACGCAAAGGCGCAGAGTTGCAAAGGGATTATTATTGATTCATTGGAACTTCCATTAATAAAATTTCAGCATCTGAAGTAGCTTCAAAAGTTACTTTGTCAAAGTCGGTGATGCCCAAACCGTCACGTTGTTCCAGTTCTTGTCCGTCCACTTTTACGCTTCCTTTAATTACAAAAACATACAAACCATTGCCTTCTTTTTTGCGATTGTAATCAATAGTAATTCCTTTATCCAAATTTCCCATGTGAAACCAAGCATCCTGGTGAATCCATACGCCAGAATCATCAGCATTTGGAGATAAAATTTGTTGTAATTTGTTATGTCTGTCAGTTGTATCTAATGTAATTTGTTGGTAACGAGGTTCTACATTTCTCACTTTTGGGAACACCCAAATCTGCAACAGATTCGTTCTTTTATCGTGATTCGGATTGAATTCAGAATGTTGAATCCCGGTTCCGGCACTCATTACCTGAACGTCACCAAATTTGATAACCTCAGTATTTCCCATGCTGTCTTTGTGTGCTAAATCGCCTTCAAGCGGAATGGTAATAATTTCCATATTATCGTGTGGATGTGTTCCGAAACCCATTCCTGATGCTACAATATCATCGTTTAAAACTCTAAGAACACCAAACTGAACTCTTTCTGGCTCATAGTAACTTGCGAAACTAAAAGTATGATGTGCATTTAACCAACCGTGATCGGCGTGTCCTCTTGTATTTGCCTTGTGTAAAACGGTATTTTTCATAATGTTTAAATTTACTAATTATTATAATACAAATTTACAGCGACAACTTCCTGCGGGCACTTAATGTAGATTAAGAAATTATTTCTTCAGCATTCTCGCTTTCATTTTGCTAAAAAACTCCGGCGTAACACCAATATAAGAAGCAATTTGTTTTTGAGGAACTTTCTGAATCAGCGTTGGGTATTTTCTACAGAATTTTTCAAAGCGTTCTTCTGCGGTTAAGCTAAGATTATCCATCAACCGCTCCTGATTGGCCACCAAAGAATTTTCGATAAGGATTCTGAAAAAACGCTCGAGTTTTGGAATTTCGAGATACAGTTGGTCCTGATTTTCTTTGGTTAAAACAACTACTTCGGCATCTTCTAAAACTTCTATAAAAAGATTACCGGGTTTTTGAGAAAGTAAACTGTACATATCGCTAATCCACCAGCCTTCGCATGCAAAACTCATAACGTGTTCGACTATATTGTCATTGATATTAAAACTTCTGAGCAAACCTGAATTCACAAAATAGCCTTCCTTACAAACATGACCGGCATTTTGTAGAATGGTTTTAGCTTTAACTTTTTTGGTTTCAGTTTTGGATAAAAACAGCAACTCTTCTTCAGGAGTTAACGAGATGTGTTTTGAAATGTTTTGTAAAATCAGATTCATATTCCCAAAAGTACAATAAAAGGAATACATAAAAAAAGCGTCCCGTTTTAATTGGGACGCTTATGCTTTTTAATGTTTGTGTCCTGCATGTGGATCAGGAGCTGTCGCTGGAAGCAATTTAAAGCTTGAAGCTACAAAACGGTCGCCTTTTATTTCGCCAACCACTTCGGCTTTTCTGATTGTTGAACAAAACCCATCTTCAGCATGAGCATCGCCATGTTTGTGAATGTCGGTACCGTCAACAAAATACGTTTTTCCTTCAATACGAACCGCTAAATCACAACCGCCTTTGCCTTTCATTCCGAATTGGCATTGACCGCAAGACGCTTCAACGATTTGGGTTTTTGGTTTGTCTTGCGCATTTACAGAAATGCAAACAAAAAGAACAAGAATTGAAATGACTTTTTTCATAATGATATAATTTAAGATAAAGCTTCCTTAATTCTTTTGAAAGCTTCGGTTAATAATTCTTCACTGGTTGCATAAGATATTCGGATGCAATTTGGATTACCAAAAGCGTCACCTGTAACTGTTGCTACATTAGCTTCCGACAATAAATACATCGAAAAATCGTCTGCGTTCTTAATTAATTTTCCGCGCAATGTTTTTCCGAAATACGAAGATACATCAGGAAAAACATAAAATGCTCCTTCAGGCGTATTGATTTTTAAACCCGGAATACTTTTGGTTAAACCAACAACCAAATCTCTACGATTTTTAAAAGCAGAAACCATTTCGTTTAAAACACTTGGATCTGCATCAACAGCTGTAATTGTTGCTCTCTGCGCAATTGAATTCGCTCCGGAAGTAACTTGTCCCTGCATTTTTGTACAGGCTTTAGCAATAAATTCAGGTGCGCCAATATAACCAATTCTCCAACCTGTCATCGCAAAAGCTTTGGCAACGCCATTCACCGTAATGGTTCTTTCAAACAATCCCGGAATGGAACCGATGCTGCAAAAAGTTCCGGAGAAATTGATGTGTTCGTAGATTTCGTCAGAAACGATATAAACGTTTGGATATTTTTCCAATACTTTTCCAATAGCAGTCAACTCTTCACGATTATAAACCGAACCACTCGGATTACATGGCGAACTGAACCACATCATTTTGGTTTTTGGCGTAATCGCTGTTTCCAATTGCTCGGCTGTTATTTTAAAATCGGTTTCTACAGAAGTTGGCACTTCAACCGGAACGCCACCAGATAATTTGATAATTTCAAAATACGAAACCCAATAAGGAGCTGGAAGAATTACTTCGTCACCGTCGTTAAGCATCACTTGTGCAATGTTGTATAACGATTGTTTCGCACCTGTTGAAACTACAATGTTTGCCGGTTTGTAATCTAAGTTATTATCGCGTTTGAATTTTCTGCAAATCGCATCTTTCAGTTCTCCATAACCGTCAACAGGTGTGTAAGTACTGTAATTTTCATCGATTGCTTTTTTAGCGGCTTCTTTTATGAAATCGGGCGTGTTGAAATCCGGTTCACCCAAACTTAAACTGATGATGTCTTTTCCTTGTGATTTTAATTCTCTTGCTAATGCAGCCATAGCAAGGGTTTGTGATGTAGCTAAATTGTTAATTCTGTCCGATAAAATACTCATTGTGTGTTGTTAATTATGTTAAATAAAGAAACGCCAATTAAGGCGTCTTTTGATATAAATTAGGCTAATTGTGGCTGTCTTCCCAGTTCCCTTAAATGTCTGAAGTGCGAAATAATTGCAGCTCTGGTTGTTTTGAATTCGTAGTATGGCAACTCACATTCTTTAGCGGTTTGTTTTACGATTTCAGCAATTTTTCCATAATGAATATGGCTGATATTTGGAAACAAATGATGCTCTACCTGATGATTTAATCCGCCTGTATAATAGTTTACCAACCAGTTTTTTGGCGCGAAATTCGCCGTGGTAAATAATTGGTGAATTGCCCAGGTATTTTCTATTTCGCCATTGTCATCCGGAATTGGGTTTTCAGTTTCTTCAACAACGTGAGCCAATTGGAAAACTACGCTCAAGATAACTCCGGCAGTGTAATGCATTACCAAAAAACCTAAAACTACTTTCCACCACGTTATTCCCATAACCATCGGTGCTACTATCCAAATAGAGAAATAAATAATTTTAGTGATGATTAAAGTGGTCCAACGAATTGCTGGTTTTTTGAATTCACCATACGATAAATTTCTTTTCAAATAGCGTTTCATTTGAAGAAAATCAGTAGTGATTGCCCAGTTAAAAGTTAACAATCCATACAGGAAAACAGAATACAAATGCTGAAATTTATGCAGTCTATACCATTTTGCGTCTTTGGTAAAACGCATAATTCTTCCTGCTTCTAAATCTTCATCATGACCTAATATATTGGTATAAGTATGGTGCAAAACATTGTGTTGTACTTGCCAATTGTAAACATTTCCGGCCAAAATATAAATGCTTCCGCCCATGAATTTATTTACCCACGATTTAGAAGAATAAGCCCCATGATTTCCGTCGTGCATCACATTCATACCTACTCCGGCCATTCCAATTCCGATAACAACATTAAGCAAAAGATAAACCCAAAATGGCATATCCATAGCTAATAAAAAGAAATATGGTGTCAGGAAGATGGAAAACATTACAATCGTTTTTAGATGCAGTTTCCAGTTTCCGGTTCTGTCAAGGTTGTTTTCTTTGAAATAGTTATTTACTCTAGAGTTAAGTGTTCTAAAGAATTTTAAACTATCTGTTTTAGAAAATATAGGTGCAGTAGAATTCATGTTTTTTGATATTCAAAATTTTTCCCAAATGTACTTATTATAATTTTTTTGCAACTGATATAAATCATTTTTTATCAACTAAAACAGTATTTTTGTGGAAAATTTAACTAATGGAAGAAATTAAGAGGCAATTTCCTAATCTTACTGAAAATCAAATAGTACAGTTTCAAAAACTAGAAGCCCTGTATCAGGATTGGAATGCTAAAATCAATGTAATTTCCCGAAAGGATATTGATGAGTTATATACAAAACACGTTTTGCATTCGTTGGCTATAGCCAAAATTCAGCCTTTTGAAGCAGGAACTTATATTCTTGACGTTGGAACTGGCGGCGGATTTCCCGGAATTCCATTGGCGATTTTGTTTCCGGAAACGCGTTTTTATCTGATAGATGTTATACTGAAAAAAATCAATGTGGTAAAAGCTGTTGCCGAAGCATTGGAATTAAGAAATGTAAAAGCCGAACAAATAAGAGCTTCGGAAGTTAAAGGCGATTATGATTTTATTGTGAGTCGTGCTGTGACCAATATGCCCGATTTTGTTTCCTGGATAAAAGACAAAATCAAAAAGCAGAACAAGCATAAATTACCTAACGGGATTCTTTATTTAAAAGGTGGTGATTTGACCGAAGAGTTAAAGGATTTCCCAAAAGCAACAGAATATAACATTGCCGAATTTTTTAAAGACGAATTCTTCGAAACCAAAAAGGTTGTGCACTTGCCACTAAAGTTTAAAGCATAAAAATAGCCCCGATTTAGGGGCTTTTTTAGTATTAACTTTTAACGATTTTCTTTGTTACACTTCCTTTTTCATTGCCGATAGTGATAAGATACATCCCTTTGGATAACAAGACAGGAATTTCAAATGTTCCGTTTATAGTTTTGTTTTTTGTTTGATAAATTGTTTTTCCCAGCATATCCGTTACCGAAATGGCAGCATTTTCAAGTGTAGTTGATGTATTAATCAGGATTGAATTTTGAATTGGATTTTGTATCCAAATAGCATTTAAGGCAGCATTGTCATTTACAGACAACGGTGGATTTAAAATTTCATTTAAAGCAAAAGCGGTATTCTGAGCATTTAACGTAACGTGATTTTCATTTACTGTTGGGATAGATGATGCCACAAAAGGAGTAACGGAACTTCCGGTTACCGGACTGTACAAATTTTGAGTATTTGATATTGCCATTGAACTCCATGTTGGTATAAAAGTAAAATAATCGGCATTTAGGTTAGCAAAAAATTCTGTTAGTAAAGGATCTGTTCCTAAACCTGCCTCCAAACCAGACAAATCAAATCGTCCTCCAGGCGCGGTATCTAGACCAGCGGTATAAGTGGGCGCTTTTGAATTGGCCATGCTTTCATAAGCGGTTACCCAAGCGATTACTATAAATGCTTGTCCTCTAAAGCGGCTAACCTGATTGGTTGTATTGGTGTTGGGAGTATAACGCAAATTAATAATCGCTCTTTGTGTTGATGTTATATTAAAAGTGTGATTCATTACTTCAAAATCGGGAGTGTAATTCATCGTTCCATCTCCGGCTCCATTGGCAATAGAGACGTTACGAACTGTTGTTGGGAAACCCATTGCGTTCAATTCGTTTTGAAATGGTGTTCTGTAATTTGGACAACCTGTTGGTAATAAGGATGTAGTTGTTGTATTAAATTCAAAAGCACTTCCTGCCTGCAAATGACCTTCAAACTGGTCGATTAACATTTCTCTTGCGGCCGGACTTTTCATCATACCATCAACAATAGGTTGAACCGCAGTAATCGCAGCCGGACCGTAAGCCATATAATTAAACAGATGTTGGAATCCTATTGGGACATTAGCTCCCTGATGCGGAGAATCAAATGAAATATACAATCTTGTATCGTGATTCAGGCTGTTCATTTCCATATAGCGCAAAGCATATCGGGCGATTAATCCGCCCATACTTGGTCCGATAACCACATTCTTTTCGGTGCCTACTTTTTGAGCATTGATTTGGTTGAGAAGCTCCACAAATATCATTGCGTTTCTTTGAATGTAATCTGCACCGCCATCTATAACAGTTGTTGTAGAAGGACGCGTATAGGTTGGAAAATTCAAAATGATAATGTCAAACCCCTGAGCTCTTAAATCAGTAGCTAAATTTTGGCCGGTTCCATAATTTAAAAAGCTGTAGATAGCTGTGGTATTTCGGGTATCACCAGGATCAAAACCATCCAAAAGAAATATCGGTTTGTCAAGAACGCTATCCACGTTGTCAAGGAAAACTTCGTATTGTCCTTGTCCAACAAAGGCAGCACTTTCTCCATAACCTTGATATGGAATTGTAGAACTAATCGTATTTACTACATTCGGTGCTAAAGGCAGCGTATTTTTGTTAGCTACTGATTCAGAATTACTGATTTCTATTTCAAAGGATTGTGTTATCGTTTCTCGATTATTGAATACAATTTTGCATTTTACAACGTGCTTACCGTTTTCACTCATAGGTAGCGTAAAAGGACTGTTTGTTGTGATTTGTTTCCAACCGGATGTTTCTTCCGATTTGATATAAATAGCTGCAATAACTTTAGCCGTAGTATTGAAGATGAAATCGTCCTTCAGAACAAACGATGCTTTTGTCGATTTAGCAATTAGTGGTGCCATAACAGTAATTGAATGTTTTTCAAACACATTGTTAGCATCAGGTTTTAGCTCCATCTTATTATTGCTGTTTGAAAATACATCGCCGTTTTCGAGTGCCGTTTTTTTAATGGTTTCGAATTCAGAAATTAAAATCGCAAGTGGAATTTGGTTGTTTACAAATCCTAATTTAGCTGCATCTTTAAGCGTTTCGTATTTTGGCAACGATTGTGAAAAATCGGCACGTTGTATTTCGTGATATACCTGATTGAAATAGCCTGATGTAATAGCTGTCTTCCGCAATTCTGTGGCATTAGACACACCAAAAATTCGGTCGTAAAGTATATTTGTCTGGGTTTTATCTTTTAATAAATCATAGGCTTTATCCTGAGCTAAACCCAATGCAGAAAATAATCCGAAAAATAATAGAGTAATTTTTGACTTCATTTGTGGATGGTTTTGGTTTTGACTCCCGAATATACAAAAAATTAAGAATCAAGCACATAAAAAAAGTCCGGGCATATACCCAGACTTTTATAATTATAAACCGTTATAAAATTATTCTCCCAAAAACGGATAACGATAATCTTCCGGAGTTACAAAAGTTTCTTTGATAGTTCGTGGCGAAACCCAACGCAATAAGTTTTGCATTGACCCCGCTTTGTCATTTGTTCCCGAAGCTCTGGCGCCACCAAAAGGTTGCATTCCTACAACAGCTCCGGTTGGTTTGTCATTAATATAAAAGTTTCCGGCGCTATTTTGTAAAGCTAAAGTGGCTTCTTCAATAGCGTATCTGTCCTGACTGAAAATGGCTCCTGTCAAAGCATATTCTGAAGTTCCGTCAACCAATGCTAATGTTTCAGCCCATTTCTTGTCATCATAAACATAAATCGTCATTACAGGTCCGAAAAGTTCGGTTTCCATCGTAGCATATTTTGGATTCGTAGTAACAATTACCGTTGGTTCAATGAAATATCCTTTTGATTTATCATAGTTTCCACCAACGATGATTTCGGCATCTGAATCAGCTTTCGCCTGATCAATTGCTTTCGCCAGTTTATCAAACGAACCTTCGTGAATTACGGCAGTAATAAAGTTTCCAAAATCTTCAGGCGAACCCATTTTCATCGATTTCACATCGGTAATCAATTGTTCTTTCACTGCTGGCCACAAACTTTGCGGAATGTAACCTCTTGAAGCTGCTGAACATTTTTGCCCTTGAAATTCAAAAGCGCCACGTGTGATTCCGGTAACGACTTGTTTCACATTCGCACTTGGATGCGCCAAAACGAAATCTTTTCCACCCGTTTCTCCAACAATTCTTGGGTAGGTTTTATAAGTATGAATATTGTTTCCTATTTTTTTCCAGATTTCCTTGAATACAAATGTTGAACCTGTATAATGAACACCTGCAAAATCCGGATGTGCTAAAATAGTATCTGTAATCATAACTGGGTCACCAAACACTACGTTAATAACACCATCAGGAACACCAGCTTCTTTGAAAACATCAATGATGATTTTTGCTGAGAATACTTGACTATCGCTTGGTTTCCAAACAACAGTATTTCCCATGAGCGCAGCACTTGCAGGTAAATTTGCTGCAATAGCCGTAAAGTTAAACGGTGTAATTGCATAAACAAATCCTTCTAACGGGCGATATTCAACGCGGTTCCAAACATCAGAAATCGATTTTGGCTGGTCGTTATAAATCTGTGTCATGAATTCTACGTTGTAACGTAAAAAGTCAATCAACTCACAAGACGCATCAATCTCTGCCTGATAAATAGTTTTCGATTGTGCAATCATCGTTGCGGCATTTATTCTAGCTCTGTATGGTCCGGCAATTAATTCGGCAGCTTTTAAAAAGATGGCCGCACGTTGTTCCCAAGCCATGTTTGCCCAATTCTTTCTTGCTTCAAGAGCAGATGCAATGGCTTTTTCAATATGTTTTTTTTCTGCCAAATGATACGTTCCAACTATATGTTGGTGGTCATGAGGTGCAGACATGTTTCTGGTATTTCCGGTGCGAATTTCCTCGTTACCGATATAGTTTGGAACATCTATAGTTTCGTTCCACATTTTTTTATAAGCTGCTAAAACTGCTGCTTTTTCAGGAGAATTTGGAGCGTATGATTTTACGGGTTCGTTGACCGCTTTTGGAACATGAAAAAAACCTTTTGGCATAATAGGAAAAGATTAAAAATTTGACAATTGAATGGTTTAAAAGATTCTTTTTTAAGAATTTCTAAACGCGACACAAAAGTACAAAGGAAATTTTGAATTTTTAATAAGAGAGGACAAAGATTAATTTGCTTTTAACAAGACTTTTAATTCAATGCAAAAGGCGCACTTAATTTAAAAGTTGGCACTATAACTTTGAAAGTTTTGGTAGTAGTAAAATTAATCATATTGAAATAACCACTCATTGCTCCAAATGGAGATGAAAGTAAACAACCTGAATTGTAAGTGTGTTTTTCGCCTGGTTTCAGTACTGGTTTTTTGCCAATTACACCTTCGCCGTCAACAATTTCAATATTGTTAAGAGAATCCAGGATTTCCCAATGACGCGTGTTTAACTGAACGGAATCCTTGCTATGATTTTCGATGGTGATTTCATAACTAAAGGCAAAATGAAGCTTGTAGTTCTTGAAGTAAGTGCCTTCAAAACTAGTCAAAACTGAAATTTTTATGCCTCTTGTTATTTGAGTAACCATAAATTAGATTCTAAAACGATGTCAAAATTACAAAAAATACTGCTCGGTAAAATAAATTAGTGTTAATTTTTAGTTAGTTATATCAACGGAACTTGCTATTCCTTTTCCAATAATTCTGTCATATCGTTGGTTATTTTCTTTATAATAAACTAATACAAAATAATTGTTCTCTGTTTGGAAAAAATTACCATCAATAGCATTTTCCTGATCAATTTTTCCTTTATTGTCTGAAATCACATATTGGTAATTGGTGAAACCTTGTTTTATCATAAGAGCTTTTTCATAGATTCCTTTTTCGGCATTATAATCCATTTTGTTTTCATCACTCATGGCAAAATTGTTGAACATGCCGTTAACATAAATTGATTTTGTACCATATAAGCTTGGAGCCGAAAGAGAGAAGAAAACCCAGGCATAATCGGCTTCAATTTCATTGTTTTGAGCACCAATGTTTTTTACGATAAAGTTTCCGTTAATATCAGGGAAATAAGTATATGGAAAATTTGCTTTTGATTGGTCTAAATAAAGATGCGCATTGTAAACGCCGCCTTTAGAATCTACGGTTGCTATGCTGTTATTAGCAGCGCGAATATCTTTGTTTTCAAAAAAATGAAATTCATTTCCCGCCCAGAATTGGGTTTCGGCATCATATTTATAAATCAAATCATTGCCAATGGTATATTGTGGTTTGATGTTAGTTATTGCATTGTCAATTCTACCATTTTGTAACAACATTACTTTTACATTTTGCAACGGACTTTGGAAATTTATGGTTGCTGATTTTATGGCAAAATCCAGATTGTGTTTTTGTTCAACAACACTTAAGTTTCGGGCTCTTTTTATTTGCAATGGTACGGTAACCAATTCTTCATAGAGAATGAACCTTTTGGTAAAAACGACTTCTTTGTCATCGTTTAAAATCTTAATTACATAATTTCCGCTAACTCTGAATTGGGTAAATCTGTTAGGAAATGAAAGTCTATAATGTGAATATAATTGTAAACAATTTAGGGAGTTAGAGTAATCCTGAATTCTTTGATCATCAAAACCGTTTAGGTATTCTGCTTTTGCTAACTGAGACGGTTTCCAGTCGTAATCACAATGGGTTATAGTGTAATAATAATTGGCTTCATTGCCATACAAGTCATCAAACTGAACTTGAAAGCTATCACCTAATCGGAATAAAGGGACCGCATTTTGTCCATTTTGAACAAAGCTTACAGTTTTGATGTTATAGGGTGGCGGTATTTCTTTTTCGGCCTGAGAAAATATATTTCCTGAAAGAAGGATAAATGCAAAAGTGAGTACGCTCTTTTTAAACATAATTTTCATTTTTCGAATGGTAAATATAATAATTATTAGCACATGAATTGTGCCGTTTATTTGACTAAGATATAGTAACGCTAATTTTACGTTAAATATATTTTTGTAAGAGGATTTTTTTATAGTTTCACAATAAATGTAATATTTATCCGTTATAATTTTTATCAATAACAAAAACCCAACTTATTTATGAAACAAATTTTAAAATCGGTGCTGGTTCTTTTACTATTTCCGGCGGCAAGTTTTGCGCAAGATTTAAAAGGAACAGACGCAATCCCTTTTGATCCTAATGTTAAAAAAGGAATCTTGAAAAATGGATTGACCTACTACATCAGGAAAAACGCGAAACCCGAAAACAAAGTCGATTTAAGACTGGTAATCAACGCAGGTTCTATTCTTGAAAACGATGACCAACAAGGTTTAGCACACTTTATGGAACACATGTGTTTCAATGGGACCAAACGTTTTCCTAAAAATCAATTGGTCGATTATCTGCAAAGTATCGGTGTAAAATTTGGGCAGCATTTAAATGCTTACACTAGTTTTGACGAAACCGTTTATTTCCTTCCTATTCCTTCTGATAATCCTGAAAAATTGGAAAAAGGATTTCAAATTATTGAAGACTGGGCTTTCAACGCCAACTTAACGCCGGAAGAAATCGATAAAGAAAGAGGCGTTGTTCTCGAAGAATACCGTCTCGGATTAGGTGCCGATAAAAGAATGGAAGACAAATACATCCCGAAAATGATGTACAATTCGCAATATGCTAATCGTCTTCCAATCGGAAAAAAAGAGATTTTAGAGAACTTCAAATATGATAAAGTAATCAGTTTTTATAAAGATTGGTACCGACCGAATTTGATGAGTGTAATTGTAGTTGGTGATATTGACGTGGCTGCGATGGAGAAAAAAATCAAAGACCATTTTGAAGGTTATCAAAATCCAAAAAACGAAAAGCCAAGAAAAACTTTCGAAGTGCCTAATCACAAAGAAACTTTTGTAGCCATTGAAAGCGATAAAGAAGCAGCGCAAACACAAGTTCAATTGCTTTACAAAGATTATGGTGTACGAAAAGTCAAAAAAACCATCAATGACTTAAAAGAAACTGTGGTTGAAGGTTTATTCGCAACCATGCTAAACAACCGATTGAATGAATTAACCAATTCGCCAACGCCACCTTTTACATTCGGATATACCTACCACGGCGGAACTTTTGCCCGTGACAAAGAAGCCTTCCAGTCTTTTGCTATGATAGACGAAAAGAAACAATTGGAAGCTTTGACAGTATTGGTTTCAGAAAATGAAAGAGTTAAAAAATTTGGTTTCACCGCCGGAGAATTTGAACGAGCTAAAAGCGAAATTCTATCCAGATCAGAAAATCAATTCAAAGACAAAGACAAAAGCAATTCGGAAAATTTCGTTTGGGAATGCCAATCCAACTTCTTAGAGCAAAGTCCAATGCCCGGAATTGAATGGGAATATGCCAACATCCAAAAAATGTTGTCAGACATCAAATTAGAGCAGGTTAATGGATTTATCAAAGATTTCATCAAAGACGATAACAGAGTAGTTGTCATTACTTCGCCGGAAAAAGAAGGATTGAAAAAAGTAACGGAAAAAGAAGTATTAGCTGCGATTACGGTTAACACCAACGATTTGAAACCTTACGAAGACAAAGCGATTGCTTCAAGTTTGTTGCGCAATCCTTTAAAAGCAGGTACTGTTGTAAAAAAAGAAACCAATGATAAAATAGGTGCAACTACTTTAACTTTATCAAACGGAGCTAAAGTAACTTACAAGAAAACCGATTTCAAAAACGACGAAATTTTGTTGGAAGCAGTAAGTTTTGGTGGAACCAATTTGTACTCTAACGAGGAAATGAAAAAAACGCAATTTGCCAATAATGGTTTGGCAGAAGCCGGTTTTTCAGGTTTAAACCAAAATGACATTGACAAATTCATGGCTGGAAAAATTGCTAATGTAACACCTTATATCAGTAACACTACCGAAGGTTTAAGAGGAAGTACAACGCCAAAAGATTTAGAATATGCCTTCCAAATGATAAATGCGTATTTTACCGATTTGAACTTTGATGCTGCCGCTTTTGATGGTTACAAACAAAAGCAATCAAACTTTACTGAAAATATGATTTCGCAACCTAATTTCTATTTCCAACAAGAGTTTTATACTTATTTGAACAAAGAAAACCCAAGATGGAACGGCATCGTGCCAACAGCAGAAAAATGGGCAGCAACCGATTATCAATTGGCTTACAACAAATACAAAGAGCGTTTTGCCAATGCCGGTGATTTTGAATTCTTCTTTGTTGGAAACGTAGATGACGCAGTTATGGAAGATTTTGCCAAAAAATATATTGCTTCATTGCCGTCAAACGGAACCAAAGAAAGCACAAAAGATTTAGGCTATCGATTCCTGAAAGGCGACATTAAAAAAGTAGTCAATAAAGGAAAAGACCCAAAAAGTAATGTAACGATTATGATTTATGGCGATGCTACTTATAATGCTGATGAAGCTTATTTATTGAAAGCAACCGGAGATATTTTGAATATAAAATTAACTGAAGTAATCAGAGAAAAAGAAAGTGGTGTTTACACTATAGGTTCTCGCGGAAGCATGAGTAAAGTGCCTTATGGTTCTTTTAATTTCACAATTTCGTTCCCTTGTGGACCAGAAAATACAGAGAAGTTAATCACCGCATCTTTAGGTGAATTGGATAAAATCATTGCTAACGGACCAACTCAAATCGATTTGGATAAATTCAAACAAGCCGAGCTTTTAGAGTATAAAAAGCAAATGAAAGAAAACAGGTATTGGATGAGCAATTTTACAAGAAGTTATACAAACGCTTCAAAACCGGAAGAGATTTTAGAGATGGAAGCCAAAATTAATTCGGTTACACTGAAGCAAGTGCAGGACGTAGCCAAAAAATATTTAGCCAAAGAAAAAACCATTGGGGTTTTAATGCCGGAATAGATTCTTAATTATAAAAGGTAAAAACCATCATGCTGAAAAGTATGGTGGTTTTTTATTTGAAACAAACCGGGATAATTTCGCCTTTCGCCAAACAATATTTTTCTACCAATTCAGGAGCAATTTTGTTGGTGTAATCTTCTTCGATTACGGTAAAACCAATGCTTCTCAGTTTGTCAAAATAATCTCTGCCATAAACGCGAACATGATCGTATTGACCAAAGATTTTTGCGCGTTCTTTTTGGTCAACAATAGTATCGTCTGAGAAAGTTGTGGCTCTTGACAAGTCTTGTGGGATTTGAAAAATGCCCATGCCGCCTGGTTTTAACACACGATACAATTCTTGCATGGCTTTAGTGTCATCAGGTATGTGTTCTAAAACGTGATTGCAAAGGATTAAGTCATACGCATTGTCTTCAAAAGGTAAATTACAAATATCTGCTTTTACATCTGCTAAAGGCGAAAGCAAATCGGTTGTAGTGTAGTCAATATTAGTTTGCTTTTTAAAACGTTTATAAAATTCCTGTTCCGGTGCAAAATGCAACACTTTTTTCTTTGCTGTAGAAGTAAAGAAGTCCGTTTCGTTTTGCAAATACAGCCAAAGTAATCGATGTCTTTCTAACGAAAGCGTACTTGGAGAAAGCACATTGTTTCGTTGATTTCCGTAACCGTAAGGCAAAAACATGCGGAAACTTTTTCCGTCAATTGGGTCGGTAAATCGACTTCCTTTTAACAAAAAAGCCAATATTGGTCGAATCACAATACTCAACCGAATAAGGATTGGTCTTGGAATGGTATTTAGTATGAATTTGAAAATCTTTTTCATTACAACACTAAAGGATTTTTACGAAACTCATCTTCTTCATTACTCACAATTCCCAATGCTTTATAGATATATCCGAAAGTTGAAAGCAATTCGGGTTTTCCATTTATTAAAGCTACATTGTGCTCAAAATGGGCGCTTGGTTTTCCGTCAGCTGTCAGGATTGTCCAGCCATCTTTGAGTTGTTTGATGTTTTTGGTTCCCATATTAATCATCGGTTCGATGGCAACAACCATTCCTTCAACAAATAATTTTCCGCGACCGCGTTTTCCGTAGTTTGGCATTTCAGGGTCTTCGTGCATTTTGGTTCCTAATCCGTGACCAACTAATTCCCGAACCACACCATAACCATGGCCTTCACAGTATTTCTGAATAGCATTTCCAACATCTTCCACACGATTTCCGGCTCTGAATTCTCTGATGCCAACGTATAAAGATTCTTTGGTAACTTTTAAAAGTTTTTTGGTTTCTGCAGCCACTTCTCCAATTTCGAAAGAATAGGCATGATCACCATAAAATCCATTTTTCAACACGCCGCAATCTACCGAAATCACATCGCCTTCCTGCAAAGGAAGATTATTCGGAATTCCGTGTACAACCTGTGCATTCGGACTCATACAAAGCGAATTTGGAAAACCATATAAGCCAAGAAAACCAGGAACTCCACCATTATCTCTGATGAATTCTTCGGCAATTTTGTCTAACTGTAAAGTCGTCACACCAGGTTTAATCACTTTCGCAACTTCACCTAAGGTTTTGGAAACCAATAAAGCACTTTCGCGCATTAATTCAATTTCTTCGGCTGTTTTTGGAATAATCATATGCTTAAACTTAAGTTGGCAAAAGTAATTATTTTATACCGAATTCAGACTATGTAAAATGCAAATGAGTTTTATCATGTTTTTGACAAATATTGCTTCCTAACTTTGTCTAAATTATTTTAGTTATGAGCAAATATGTCACCGCTGAAGAAGCCATCAAAGTCGTGAAGTCTAATGATAGGGTCTATGTTCAAGCCGCCGCCGCCGCACCAACCATTTTAACCAAAGCCTTAGCAGATA
Source organism: Flavobacterium sangjuense (assembly GCF_004797125.1). Classification (NCBI taxonomy): domain Bacteria; kingdom Pseudomonadati; phylum Bacteroidota; class Flavobacteriia; order Flavobacteriales; family Flavobacteriaceae; genus Flavobacterium; species Flavobacterium sangjuense. The sequence continues at coordinate 277,895 of NZ_CP038810.1, read as the reverse complement.
GAGCTTCGGAACTTCGCAATGTTGAGGTTTGTCATTTACACACCGAAGGACCGGCACCTTATGCCAATCCTGAATTAGCCGATAGTTTTCATGTGAATTCTTTTTTTATTGGGGCCAATGTACGCAATACTTTATCAGCAGGTAATGGTTCATATACACCGGTATTTTTAAGTGAGTTACCGCATTTGTTTCGCAAAAAAGTATTGCTGATTGATGTTGCATTCATTCATGTTTCGCCACCCGATAAACATGGTTATTGTTCGCTTGGCGTTTCAGTTGAAGCAACAGTTGCTGCTATCGAAAATGCTAAAACGGTTATAGCCCAGGTTAATCCGCAAATGCCAAGAACTTTTGGGGATGGAATTATTCACGTGTCCGAAATTGATTATTTGGTTGAGGTTGACACGCCAATTTATGGGTATGAAATGAATTCGTTTACCAAAGAAGAAGAAAAGATTGGTGAGTATGTTGCATCCTTAATTGAAGACAGAAGCACACTGCAAATGGGAATTGGTTCTATTCCGAATGCAGCTTTGAGTAAACTCAAAAATCATAAAGATTTAGGCTTGCACACCGAAATGTTTTCTGATGGCGTTATTGATTTGATTGAAAGCGATGTTATCAATTGCAATTACAAAGGCACGTTGCGAGGAAGAGTTTTGGCTACTTTTTTAATAGGTTCCAAACGGTTGTATGACTTTGTTAATGACAATCCGTTTATCGAAATGAAAGAATCATCAATGGTTAATGATACCGCCCGAATTCGTAAAAACCCAAAAATGGTTGCAATTAATTCGGCTATAGAAGTTGATGTAACCGGACAGGTTTGTGCTGATTCTATTGGTGCCAAAATGTATTCGGGTGTAGGAGGCCAAATGGATTTTATTCGTGGCGCTTCTTTAAGTGATGGCGGAAAAGCGATTATTGCCTTGCCTTCCATTACTAAAAGAGGCGAAAGCAGAATTGTACCTTACTTAAAGCAAGGGGCTGGTGTAGTTTCTACTCGTTCCCACGTGCAATATATTATTACCGAAAATGGTATTGCTGATTTGTACGGTAAAACTTTGAAACAACGCCTCAACGAAATGGTACGAATTGCACATCCAACCCATCAGGAAAGCATTGAAAGAAGTTATTTTGAAATGTTGCAATAAAAAAAGCCCTCAATCGAGGGCTTTTTTACAATCGTACTAAAAGAGACTTTCCGGTCATGACTTCGGGTTTTTGAATACCCATCAGTTCTAAAATAGTCGGCGCTAAATCGCCCAAAACACCATCTTGTATTCTGATGTGATCTTTATCAACTAAAATAATCGGCACCGGATTAGTCGTGTGTGCAGTATTGGGTGAACCATCCGGATTTATCATCGTTTCGCAGTTTCCGTGGTCGGCAATGATAATGGTTGTATAATTGTTTTCAAGTGCTGTTTCAACTACTTCTTTTACACAAATGTCAACCGCTTCACAGGCTTTAATCGCAGCAGCCATAACGCCGGTATGCCCAACCATATCGCCATTGGCAAAGTTCAAACAAACGAAATCTACTCTTCCTTCTTTAAGTTCGGGAATCAAGGCATCTTTCAATTCAAAAGCGCTCATTTCGGGTTGCAAATCGTAGGTGGCTACTTTTGGTGAATTTCTCAGAATTCGGGTTTCACCATGAAAAGGCTGTTCTCTTCCGCCTGAGAAAAAGAAAGTAACATGCGGGTATTTTTCGGTTTCGGCAATACGAATCTGCGTTTTATTGTGTTTTTCTAAGACTTCGCCAAGCGTTTGAGTGATGTTGTCTTTATCGTAAATTACATGAACATTTTGATAGGTATCATTATAATTGGTCATCGTAACATAGTACAAATTCAGTTTGTGCATGTTTTGTTCGTGAAAATCTTTTTGCGAAAGCGCTTCGGTCAATTCACGTCCACGGTCTGTTCTGAAATTGAAGAATACCAACACATCGTCATTTTGAATAGTGGCTATTGGTTTGTCATTAGCATCAACAACTGTCAACGGAAGAATGAATTCATCGGTAACATTATTGGCATAACTTTCGGCGATGCTGTCAACCAAATTTGTGGTGTGTTTTCCAGTTCCGTTAACTAGTAAATCATAAGCTAACTTCACGCGTTCCCATCGTTTGTCCCTGTCCATAGCGTAATAACGACCTACAACACTAGCTATTTTAACGGTAGAATTTTTAATATACTTTTCTAAATCCTGAATGTATTTTTTTCCTGATTTTGGGTCAACATCGCGACCATCCGTAAAGGCATGAACAAAAACTTTTTCCAAACCAAAATCCTGCGAAACATCGATTAAACTGCGAAGATGTGAAGTGTGTGAATGAACGCCGCCATCAGAAACCAATCCTAAAAAGTGAACCGCTTTGTTATTGGCTTTGGCATAATTAAACGCATCAATCAAAGGCTTTTCCTGGCTCATAGTTTTGTCTCTAACGGCCAAATTGATTTTTGCCAAATCCTGATAGACAATTCTTCCGGCGCCAAGATTCATGTGACCCACTTCGCTGTTTCCCATTTGTCCTTCGGGTAAACCAACGTTCAATCCATCGGTTCTGAGTTGGGCATTTGGATATTTTTGGTACAAACTATTTATAAACGGAACATTGGCATTATCGATGGCGGAGACTTTTGGGTCTGGAGATTTTCCCCAACCGTCCAATATCATTAGAATTACTTTTTTGTTCATGGCGTAGTATTTTAAACAAAGATAATTCTAAAAAACCAGTTTTAGAAATGTATTCTTTCCTTTGGTTTTGTAAATGATTTGGAAAACTTAGAATTTTTCAGTGTATTGTAATCAATAAAATATCGAACGCTTATTGATAAGACATGGCTCAGGTTCTCATTGTTAATAGCATCTCTGAAATTACTTCCGAATTGGCGACTGTATTCGCGACTAAATAAAGAAGAACTATTTCGATACAAAACAGAAACCTGACTTCCCGGAGCAAACCACCAGGAATAGGATAAATCCAGATTCCAGGTATTAAGATTGGAGTTTTTATTAGTGTTGTAAATTAAATTATCGGTAAGAGTTCCATCATCCTGTAAGGTCAAATAGTCATGATTTACCGCATAGGACCAATAATGACGAACGGTTAAGTTCAGGTTCATGTTGGCATTGAGAGAGTATTTACCTTGCAGAGTATTGATATAGGTAATTCTGTTTCTTCTTGCAAAAATAGTGTTGCCATCGTCATCAAAGTCTACCCAACCGATATTTCTGTTTTGTCTTGAAAATTTGAAACTATAAATCAAAGATAAATGATCACTGAAACGATATCTCGGACTTATAAAAACTCCATAATTCATTCTGTCTTTTTCGTTTAAAAAAGTTATGGTTGGATTAAAATCTATCGCAAATTTTCGAATATAATTAGATGAATAAAAGAACCAGGTTTCATAAAATTCTGGATAAATCACAAACTTTGAATCATCGGCGGAACGAGGTTCATAGAAATCGTACACTTTAAACGGTCTTGAATTGACACCATATCCGAAATAATCATTTTTTGTATTATATGTATTTAGGCCTATATTTAAGTAATTGTTTTGAGTTTTCCCAGTATCATTCTCATAATCTGAAGCCGCATTCAAACTCAATTTAAAAGAGTTAAACGTTTTGTTTGGTTTTAAAATCCGGTAACTTACATTTCCATAAAATGAATGATAATGGGTTTGAAAATTAATTCCCAAATCATTATTGTCGTAGTCTCTGGAAACATAAGACCCACCAATACCATATCGATACTTCCCTTTTGTTTTATTGAATTCGAGATAAGATTTGAAACCATTGGTGTCTTCAACATCATTAATTAGGCTGTATTGAAAATTACCCAGCATCTGAAATGTATTAGCTGTAGTTTTTAAATCCCAGGCTAAAGCAGCAACATTTGCGTCTCTAAAATCACCGTTACGGGTTACGTTTGTATTTGTCAATGAAACCGATGAATTCTTATTAAAACGTTGATCAAGAACAAAAACATTATAATTGGTTACCGGCGCTAAAGTTTCTAATCGGGTTTGATTGGTATCGGTATTTTTGACTTCAACGCTTGTTTGCTCAGTAACGGCATTCAAAACACCAATTCCCAAACCGCCTTTTGTTCTTCCCGAAACTTTCAGGGCATTGATTAATTTTATAGTATTTGGATAGACATCAACAGTTTCGTTGTCTGCTAATGCAATTGATGGACTTTCACCGATTCTTCTGGTGTAAAGTAAGTCGCCTTTATTAAACAAATCGGTTCCTTCAGTAAAGAAAGGTCTGTTTTCAGCAAATTGCTGTTCAAAAGCACTAAGGTTTAATTCTACATTGTCGAATTTGGTTTGCCCAAAATCAGGGATTAAAATGGCATCAAGCGTAAATGCATCATTGATTCCGTACTTAATATCCAAACCGCCTTTCAATTCGCCATACGTTTTTTGATTCTTATTGGCATGTAAGTAATAAGAAGAAAAAGGAATTAGAAACAATCGGGTAGGTGTTTTTATGTTTTCGATGCCTTCCAGAATTCCGGCCTGGTTACTTTCTGAACTTATTTCATTTCGGATTAAGTTCCAGTTATATTGCTGATTATCGCGTCTAATTTCCCTGTAAAAATTCAGCCCCCATGTTTGTTTCTTTTCTGTCGAAAAACGCAAAGCAGCATATGGTATTCTCATTTCAACGACCCAACCAAAATTGGTAAGCTGTGTTTTACTCTCCCAAATGGCATTCCAGGAAACATCTTCGCCATTTGCTTCAGTATAAAAAACATCTATCTGAACTCCGGCTGCACTAACAAAAAAACGAAACTCTTGTTGCCCGTCATTGTAACCGTTGAGTTGTACGCCAAAATGATCTGCTGTAGCGAAGTTGTCTCTTTCGGTTAATTCACGTGAAATTTCACTTGGCTGATCATCATAAAGTGATGCGGCAACATAAATAGCTTCATTGGTGTATACGATTTTTACTTCCGTTTTTTTTTCAGGTGGAATGGGCACTCCGTTATAAGGTGCATACATGACAAAATCGGTTGCAATCTGAGCAGATTTCCATGCTTTCTCATCAAACTTGCCGTCAATTGAGATTTTTTCGTCGGTAAATTGGGTTTGAAGTGTCTTTTTTTGACCAAACATTTTGCTTGCAAAAAGCAAAATTATGCAAATGGAATAGCATGAATATTTGGGCATTGGTGGTTTGATTAGTCGAACAAAAGTAAATAATTAATTCATATTTGCAACTTTTGAAATTAATAAAATCATTCATAAACAACGAGTTAATCCCTTAAGTTTAGCTTAATAAAAGTCAAAATATTTTTGTTTTTCAAAATTTAGTTTATGTTTGCAACACCAAGTCTAATTTTTAAACCTAGTATTAATCAATGAATTATAAGTTTTTTCCTTTGTTTTTTGTTATTTTGCTAATGTCTTTTACAAGTCTTCCTAGCAAATCAAATTCCAAAAAAATTAGCGCAGAAACAGAAACTACTACTGTTTTAGAAAATGTATCTATTTATAATCAATTAGATGCAAACTCTTTTGTATTGCCAAGTTTTGAGAGTTTCAATTTAGCATTGAGTGGTTTTAATTTGCTAAAAGATAAAGGTCTTGTTCAAAAAAACATCTTAACCTTAGTTGATTTTAGTTTGTCTTCAAACAAGAAACGTCTTTGGGTAATCGATTTGGATAAAAAAATTATATTGTTCCAAACTTTGGTAGCGCACGGAAGAAATACCGGAGAAGAATTTGCTAAGCAATTTTCAAATCAGGCTGAATCTTTCCAAAGCAGTGTAGGATTTTATGCCACAGGTGAAATTTATGACGGTAAGCACGGAATGTCTTTAAAATTAGACGGACTTGAAAAAGGATTAAACGACAAGGCAAGAGAAAGAGCTGTTGTAGTTCACGGAGCAGATTATGTTTCGGAATCGTTTATAAAACAAAACAAGAGATTAGGAAGAAGTCAAGGCTGTCCAGCACTTCCTGTTGAAATGAATGCCAAAATTATCAATGTGATAAAAGATAAATCGTGTTTATTCATTTATCATCCATCTGCAGCCAACGAAATAATGTCGAGATTGGCGTCTTAAATTTTTTGTGCATAAGAAAATGTTTTCACAACATTTTCATTACAAATGACTTACAAGTGTAATTAAATGAGGCAATATTTTTTTTAAAAAAAAGTTGCATCGAAAGAATGTTATTCTATATATTTGCAGTCGCATTGCGGAAGTAGCTCAGTTGGTAGAGCTCCAGCCTTCCAAGCTGGTTGTCGCGAGTTCGAGCCTCGTCTTCCGCTCAAAAGCCTTAACGAAAGTTGAGGCTTTTTTATTTTCCTAAAAATGCTAAATCGGTTTCGGGTGCTAATTCTTCGGGTGCTTTATTTTGATTAAACAATCGGGCACTTAAATTTCCTTTCAATAAAATGGTTGAGCCGCTTACTTCCAGCCAGCTTCCTTCACGTAATCCTAAAACGGGCGAATCATTAAAAGCATGGAATTCTTTAATTCTGGTTTCCCGAGTTTCACCCATGTGTTTGCTCTGCAAATCAGCATCAAGATAATGCGGATTCAGATTAAAAGGAATTAATCCCAAGGTTTTAAAACTCGGAGGATAAATAATCGGCATATCATTCGTGGTTTGCATCGTCAATCCGGTGATGTTGCTTCCGGCACTCGAACCAAGATATGGTGTTCCGTTTTCGACAACTTTTACCAAAACTTCCATCACCTTGTTTTGATATAACTGAGTTACCAATAAAAAAGTATTTCCGCCGCCGGTGAAAATTCCCTTTGCATTTTGAATCGCTTCCATCGGATTAGCAAATTCATGCAAACCTTTTACGGTTTTATTTATTTTGGCGAAAGCCGAACGAACAGTAGTTGTATAATCATCATGCGAGATTCCCCCGGGACGAGCATACGGAATAAATAGTATTTCGTCACATCCCTTGAAATGAATTTCTAAGGTTGGTAACAAGTATTCTAAATAGCCACTACCATGAATGGTTGACGTGCTGGCAATAATCATTTTCTTCATAGGTTTTAACAAAAGATTATATACTTTTAGTATTCTAAAAGATATTTTTACATCGTAAAATTAGAATAATGAAGTTATTTAAAAGTATAATTATATTTTTATTTTTTGCTCAGACTTTTGCTCAAACACCAACCTTAACTTTGTTGAAAGGAAAAATTACTTCCCAAATCAAAGAACTGAATGATGTGAATGTGGCTAATTTACGTTCGGAATCAACCACGACAACAGATAAAAGTGGAAACTTTTCAATGTTTGTAAAAGTGGGCGACACCTTGCAATTTTCAGGTTTACAGATAGTGACTAAAAAAGCAGTAATAACCGAAAATGATATTGCTAAACAACTTTATGTACAAAGTTTAGAGGCAAAAGTTAATGCGTTGGATGAAGTTGAAATCAAGCAATACCCAAACATCAACGCAGTTTCATTGGGGATATTACAAAAACCTGCAAAAGTTTACACTCCGGCAGAAAGAAAATTAAGAACAGCGGGAGAATTTCATTGGTACAGTCCATTATTAATTCCATTTGGAGGAATGCCTGCCGATGGATTGATAAATTCAATTAGTGGTCGTACCGCCATGTTGAAGAAAGAATTAGCAATAGAGAAAAAAGAAAAATTATTGCTGAAAATAGAATATCTCTTCAAAGAGGAATATTTTTTAGAAAACCTGAAAATACCAAAAGAATACCTCAGAGGATTTTGGTATTATGCGGTTGAAGACCAAAAATTGGTTGATGCTTTGAATGCAAAAAATAAAATAATGGCTCGTTTTATCTTCTCGGATTTAGCGACTAAATATTTGGAATTTTTAAAAAACTAATAGCAATTTAAGTAACTTTGCAACTCATTTAGAAAAAATCAGAAACTATGTTTGGAATTGGTGGTGGCGAATTAATCCTTATTATTTTAATTGCCTTAATGCTTTTTGGTTCAGATAAAATACCTGAAATTGCAAGAGCAATGGGGAAAGGAATGGCGCAGTTAAAAAACGCTACAAACGAAATAAAAAGCGAAATCCAAAAAGGTGCTGAAGCCAATGGAATAGATACTTCTATGAAACAATTGACTTCAACATTTACCGATGAGGTTGAAAAAGTAAAATCAAATTTGGATTCGAATATACTACCTGAAGTTACCAAAACAAAAGAAGATATTGAGGATTTAACCGGACCAATAAAAAGACAACGGTAGTGCTGGAAAAAATCATCCAATTAGATAAAGAATTGCTGATTTTCTTAAACGGATTAGGTTCGCCAGCGTTTGATAGTTTGTGGTTAGTAATTACCAAACAGATTAATTGGGCACCAATATTTCTAATTGTTTTTTATCTGTTGCAAAAGAAACTAGGCTGGAAAAATTTTGGTTACTACATTCTTTTCACAGCAGTTTTAATATTGGTTTGCGACCAAACGTCAAATCTTTTCAAATGGTATTTTGAGCGTTTACGACCTTGTAATGATCCGGAAATCCAGGATATGTTAAGATTATATTGGAAAAAAAGCAAGTCGTTTAGTTTCTTCTCAGGTCATGCGGCCAACTCAATGGCGACAACAGTTTTGACATTTATGATTTTAAAGAAATATTACAAACACGCTTATTTGCTGTTCCTGTTTCCATTGATTTTTGCCTACAGCCGAATTTATCTTGGGTTGCATTTTCCGTCAGATATTTTAACGGGTTATGCATTTGGAGCAACATTCGGATTTATTTGTTACAAACTATACCAGAAGTATATTCTAAAGAATTCTTGAAACGGTTAATCCATCACGAATAGGCAATAAAACAGTTTCTACTCTTGGGTCTTCTTTCAATAATTGATTATATTCCAAAAGGATTTTGGTTGTAATGTCGTTTGGTTTTACTTCTTCCAAAACTTTTCCGCTCCACAAAACGTTGTCCGAAAGTATGATTCCACCTTTGTTCATCATTGGAACAATCAAATGGAAATAATTAATATAGTTTTCCTTATCGGCATCAATAAAAACCAAATCGTATTTTTTAGTCAGCGTCGGGATAATATCTATGGCGTCGCCAAGGTGCTGTGTTATTTGGTTTGCCCAAATGGTTTTGTCGAAATATTTTCTCTGAAAATCGAATAACTCTTCTTCGTTGTCCAAAGTATCAATCGTGCCGTTTTCTGCTAAACCTTCTGCCAGGCAAAGTGTGGCATAACCTGTATACGTTCCGACTTCAAGAATGTTTGTTGGATGAATGATTTTAGAAAGCATACTCAAAACCCTTCCTTGAAAATGCCCGCTCAACATTCGCGGCTGCAGGATTTTTTGATGTGTTTCTTTATTTAGTTGCGCCAATAATTCAGGTTCGTTTTCTGAATGTTGGGTTACATAAATATCTAATTCTTCGGAAAGGAAATGCATGGTTTTATTTTTTACAAAAATACAAATTAACAACTAACCAAAATACCCTAAATTTGCGCCATGGAAATCGAGAAGAAAGACATCCGAAGTTTAACCAAAGAACAATTACGCGATTTTTTTGTGGCCAATGGTGACAAAGCATTTCGTGGCAATCAGGTTTATGAATGGCTTTGGAGCAAAGCGTCGCACAATTTTGAAGACATGACTAATGTTTCAAAAGAAACGCGAACCATGCTCGAAAATAACTTTGTGATAAATCACATCAAGGTTGACCAAATGCAGCGTAGCGAAGACGGCACAGTAAAAAATGCAGTTCGTTTACACGATGGGTTGATTGTTGAAAGCGTTTTGATTCCGACAGAAACCAGAACAACAGCTTGTGTTTCGAGCCAGGTTGGTTGTAGTTTGGATTGTAATTTTTGCGCCACAGCGCGTTTAAAGAGAATGCGGAATCTGGAACCGGGAGAAATCTACGACCAGGTTGTTGCTATTGACAAAGAAAGTCGTTTGTATTACAACCGACCGCTTTCCAATATTGTTTTTATGGGAATGGGTGAACCATTGATGAATTACAACAATGTTATGAAAGCAATTACCATGATTACATCAGAAGAAGGTTTAGGAATGTCGCCAAAACGAATTACAGTTTCCACTTCCGGAGTTTCAAAGATGATTAAAAAAATGGCAGATGATGATGTCAAATTCAAGTTGGCCGTTTCATTGCATTCCGCTATTGAAGAAACCAGAAACCATATTATGCCTTTTACCAAAAACTTTCAGTTGCCCGAATTGAAAGAAGCTTTGCAGTATTGGTATCAAAAGACCAAAAGCAAAGTAACATACGAATATGTAGTTTGGAAAGGCATTAATGACGATAAATCTTCTATTGACGCTTTGGTCAAATTTTGTAAATATGTTCCATGTAAAGTCAATTTGATTGAATACAACCCAATTGATGATGGTGAATTCCAACAAGCATCAGATGAAGCAATCGATAATTATATCAAAGCGTTGGCAAAAAATGATATCGTAGCCAAAGTTCGCCGAAGCCGTGGAAAAGACATTGATGCGGCTTGCGGACAATTAGCCAATAAGTCATAAAAAATCCCGTCTTGCTTTTTGGAACGAGACGGGATTTTTAGTAAGATGAAAAACTGCTTTTTAGTGTCCTAAAGTAATCGTTGTGGTTGTCCCATTAATGGTTAAAGTCGCTTGGTTATCGCATTCACCGTTTCCATAATCTAAAATTGCGGTATTGTCGTTTCTAACAATTTCTACAACACCACGAACAATATTAGGGCAATTGGCTCTAACTCTCAAAGGTGTAGTGATGGTTGATGTTTGAGTTCCGGCTGGGAAAGTAGTTGTCCAGCTTCCGGTAATTGAAAACACATTATCAGCCCATATCATTGGGGTATCAAAACCTTCAATTAATTCTCTCACTCGGTTACCAACTCTGTGGTAAACATTTCCATTGGGGAAAGTAACCGTCATATCGATAGACATATTGGCTACCGGATGAACAGTGCCTTGTGCGGCAGTGCTTTGCATAGATCTTACTACAGTTCTGTTACCTTCAATCAAAATATTATTGTGGTGGAAATCAATAAAAGTATAGCTAATAGTGTGTGATGGTGTATCAAAGTTTAGGCTTCCGCTCACGATAATAGTTCCGTCTAAAACGTTTCCGTTTGGTAAAGTACAGTTGTCAAAAACTACTGTTCTGGTCCAAGTGCTTGCTGTCAATTCAACAGTAACTGTAGCACAAGATGGAAGATCCTGTGTTTCAAGGTTGTTTTTTCCCGCACCAGGATTAACCTGAAGGGCATATTGATCTTCTACAATTTTCGCCACATCTTCAGTAGCCATATCAATTTTGGCACTTACTTTGGCTTCATTTAATTCAGATGAGCTGTTGCTGTCATCTTTGCTGCAACTAAAAATAGAAAAAGCTAATGCCAATCCTAAAATAAATTTTGTTGTTTTCATATTTCTATTTTTTTATGGTTCGTTTGGTAAGAGCTACTTTCTTAAAAAAGGTTTAATCAAAATTAATATTTTTTTTTCAGACGACTGCATTATTGTATATTTGAATGCGATGAACATCACCTCACAAATAAAAAAACCCATTCAGCAGGAAATGGAACTTTTTGAAAAAAAGTTCTATGAATCGATGACTTCCAAAATTGCCTTACTCAACAGAATCACCTATTACATCGTAAACAGGAAAGGAAAACAAATGCGCCCAATGTTTGTTTTTCTGGTTGCCAAAATGCTTTCCGAAAAAAATGAAGTCAATGAAAGGACTTATCGCGGCGCTTCAGTTATTGAGTTAATTCATACAGCAACTTTGGTTCATGATGATGTGGTTGACGACAGCAATCGTCGTCGGGGATTTTTCTCTATTAATGCTTTGTGGAAAAATAAAATTGCGGTTCTTGTTGGTGATTATTTATTGTCTAAAGGATTGCTGCTTTCGATAGACAATGGCGATTTTGATTTGCTCCGAATAATATCAGTAGCCGTGAGGGAAATGAGCGAAGGCGAATTACTTCAAATTGAAAAAGCACGCAGATTAGATATTGTTGAAGATGTCTATTATGAAATCATCCGAAAAAAAACTGCGACCTTAATTGCTTCCTGTTGTGCACTTGGCGCCAAATCGGTTTCTGAAGATGAATCTCAGGTGGAAGCAATGCGAAAATTTGGCGAACTCATCGGAATGGCATTTCAAATCAAAGACGATTTGTTTGATTATACGGATGATGCGATTGGAAAACCAACCGGAATCGACATCAAAGAACAAAAAATGACCTTGCCTTTGATTTATGCTTTGAATAATTGTACACCTAAAGAAAAAAGTTGGTGCATCAATTCGATTAAAAATCACAACAAGGACAAAAAACGTGTTAAAGAAGTTATCCAATTTGTAAAAGACAAAAACGGATTGACTTATGCCGAACAAAAAATGGTAGCATTCCAGCAGGAAGCACTTCAAATTCTTGAAAAATTTCCCCAATCTGACTATAGAGATGCGCTTTCTCTTATGGTAAATTACGTTATCGAAAGAAAAAAATAAAAATATTTTCATTCGTAAAGCATTGATTTTACTGATATTTTAATTTTTTTTAAATCGTCATGCAACTATTTTTCAACCATCCCCGTCTATGCTAATAGAACACTAACCAATAGTTTTGAAAGTAATCAATTTACATCAGGAAGAAAAAGAATTAATCGAATTGGCTGTCGAAAATAACCGTCATGCGCAACATAGATTATATTCTAAATTTTCTCCAAAAATGTTAAGCGTTTGCCGCCAATATATAAAAGATATACAGCAGGCAGAAGACATTATGATTACGGCTTTTATGAAAGTGTTTACCAATCTTCAGCATTTTGAACACAAAGGAAGTTTTGAAGGTTGGATTAGAAGAATTATGATTAACGAATGTATTTCTTTTATCAGAGTTCAGAAAAAAGTAAAGTTCATTGAAGACGAGAATTTTTCCGAAGAACGATATAACAATATTGAAAGCCAATTTTCGGTAGAAGACATTCAGTTTTTGATTGACAATTTGCCTGACGGTTACAGAATGGTTTTCAATCTGTATTGCATCGAAGGGTTCAAACATCAGGAAATTGCAACGATGCTCGGAATCAATGAAGGCACATCAAAATCACAATTATCACACGCTAGAAGAATGCTGCAGGAGAATGTTAAAAAGCTAAAAAATTATGAAAATGGAACCGAATAAATTAGAAAATCAGATAAAAGAAAAGTTGAATTCGAGAGAAATTCAGCCTTCAGCTCAGGCTTGGGACAGATTAGATGCTATGCTTTCGGTAGCTGAAGAAAAAAAAACAAGACGACCTTTTGGCTTTTTATTTATTGCTGCCAGTATCACGGTTTTGCTAACTGTTGGTATGTATTTCTTCACACAAAATGGTGCCGAAATTCAACCTAAAGATGATGTAGTTACTACAGAACCTAAAGATACTGTTCAAAAACCTGCAAGCGAAATGCCAACTCCAATTGTAGAACAAAAACAAGTAGTAGTTTCAACTGAAACACAGAATCCTGAATCACAAACAACAAATAATAATCAACGAGTTTCAATCAACAATCAAAAACCAGCAATCAAGAATCAACAATCCACTTATCAAAATCCACTTATCAATCGTGACAAAGAAATCGAATATTTAATCAACTCATCAGATGTTGCTATTAAAGATTTACCCAAAATAAGAACGGGAAGTCAAGTTATAATCGGAGGTAATAAAGAAGTTAAATCAGATGAAGCATTATTAGCGGATCTTGATAATTTGGCAAAACAATCAACAAACAAAAAGGCAACCATAAAAGTAGATGCAAAAAGCCTGCTTTCTCAGGTTGACGGTGAATTAGAATTGACCTTCAGAGAAAAAGTAATCAATAGAGTAGCCAAAAACTACAAAGAAGTTAAAGTGGCTTTGGCCAACAGAAATAACGAATAAGCAATAACAAAAATCATTAATCAAAAATTAAATCAAACATCATGAAAAATTTTACCCTTTATTTAGCAGTAGCAGCATGCCTGGTAGCAAGTAAGCTATCAGCACAAGAAACTTTTGAAGACAAAGCAAAAGCCATCGCTGTCAAAATTGAAAACATTACTAAAGAGGAAAAAGCTGCTTTGAAAGTAGAATTGGAAACTGTAAACAAAGACTTGGAAAACAACGTAATTACAAAAGCGCAGGCTGATCAAAAAAAATTGGAATTAGCCGAAATACGCTCCAAAAACATTGAAACAAGAATAAGTCAAGCTCAGGAAGAGTTAAAAGATCTGGTAAAACAAAAAGTAGACGGAAAAATTGCGGAAAGTTACAATCATGATAGATTTGTGATTTCCTTTTCAAAACACAAAACCACTGAAAAATACAAAAGATGGAAAGATTCTATTCGTAATGCATCAGAAAGAAGAACGACTACACAATTTGTGTTCGCTGCCGGTGTCAATAATTTAGTTACCGATAAAGCTGTTGCACATTCTGATTATAGATATTGGGGTTCACACTTCTACGAATGGGGATTTACATCGAACACCAGACTTTTCAAAAATGACAATTTACTTCATTTGAAATACGGATTTTCAGTAATGTATAATAATCTTCGCCCAACCGACAACCGATTATTTGTAGTAAATGGTGACCAAACCAATCTGGAGACAAGTTCGGTAAATCTTAAAGATTCCCGTTTCAGAAATGTATATGTAACCTTGCCCGTACATTTAGAGTTTGATTTTACAAAAACTAAAACCAATGCTGAAGGTAAAAAAATATTCCGAACTCATGAAGGTGTTCGTTTTGGAATAGGTGGTTACGCAGGATTCAGAGTAAAATCAAAACAGATTTTAAAATTCAGCGACGAAGGTCACGATGTAACAGTAAAAGAAAAAGGAGGTTTCAACACCAATGATTTCATTTATGGAGTTAGTACTTATCTTGGTTATGGCGCAACAAGTTTATATCTGAAATATGATTTAAATCCACTGTTTAAAGACAATGCCGTTAAACAAAACAACATTTCACTTGGTGTTCGTTTTGACTTGAATTAAAATAATTTGTTTAGGTTAGTTTATACTTCGAAAAGATGTTTCAGCGATGGAGCATCTTTTTTTATTTTTATGTATTTTTACCATCTTTCAAATTTTAAATCTTTCAATTCATTTTGATTACCCGCGAAACCATAGACAAAGTTTTTGAAACCGCACGTGTGGAAGAAGTCATAGGTGATTTTGTCCAACTCAAACGTGCCGGTAGCAATTACAAAGGATTGAGTCCGTTTTCGGATGAGCGTTCGCCTTCGTTCATGGTTTCTCCTGTGAAGCAAATTTGGAAAGATTTTAGTTCGGGTAAAGGCGGAAGTGTTGTGACTTTCCTTATGGAACACGAACATTTTACCTATCCGGAAGCCATTCGTTTTTTGGCCAACAAATACAATATTGAAATTGAAGAAACCGAAGTTTCTCAGGAAGATAAAATAGAAGCCAACGAAAAAGAAAGCATGTATTTGGTTTCTGAATTTGCCAAAACCTATTTTCACGAAACGCTTTTAAATTCAGAAGAAGGAAAAGCAATAGGTTTGTCATACTTCAAAGAAAGAGGTTTTACCAATGAAACCATCGCCAAATTTGGCCTTGGATATTCACCCGAAACGTGGGATGCGTTTACCAAAGAAGCCCTGGCAAAAGGATATCAATTGGATTATCTTGAAAAAGTTGGCTTGACTATTCTCAGAGAAGACGGAAAACATTTCGATCGTTTTAAAGGAAGAGTCATGTTTCCGATTCAGAGTTTGTCAGGAAGAAATTTAGGTTTTGGCGGAAGAATTTTGACCAATGATAAAAAAGCAGCCAAATATCTCAATTCACCAGAAAGTGAAATTTACCATAAGAGTAAAGTGCTTTACGGAATTTTCCATGCTAAGCAAGCGATTGCCAAACAGAATAATTGCTATTTGGTAGAAGGTTATACCGATGTGATTCAATTGCATCAGGCCGGAATTGAAAATGTGGTAGCTTCATCAGGAACGGCTTTAACTCCGGACCAAATCCGATTAATCAACCGATTGACCAAAAACATTACCGTTCTTTTTGATGGTGATGCGGCCGGACTTCGCGCTTCTGTTCGTGGAATTGATTTAATTCTCGAAGAAGGAATGAACGTAAAGGTTTGCACGTTTCCTGACGGAGATGATCCAGATAGTTTTGCCAGAAAGAATTCGTATGAAGATTTAGTTTCGTATTTAGAAAATAACGCCAAAGATTTTATCCAGTTCAAAGCGTCACTTTTGATGGATGAAGCCAAGAACGATCCAATTAAGAAAGCTGATTTGATTCGAGATATGGTTGTTAGTATTTCCAAAATTCCGGATAGTATTAAAAGACAAATCTATATTCAGGAAACCTCACGGATTATGGATATTTCCGAACAGATATTACTGAATACTTTGGCTCAATTGGTTCAGAAAGACATTTCGGAAGCCGGAAAAAAACTCAAGCAAGAATACAAAGCGTTAGAAGTTGTTAAAACCGAAACGCAATCTGCACAAGAGAAAGTCAATATCGTTTACGAATTAGAGCGCAAGATTATCGAAATGCTATTGCTTTATGGTTCACAGGAAGCAGATTTTGATGATTTTATTCTGAAAGCCAATGAAGAAGGTGAAATGATAGAAGAGAAAGAAACCAGTACAGTTAAGGTTCACCAACGAATCTATTTGAGTTTGCAGGAAGACGAGGTTGAATTGGCAAATCCTTTGTTTAAAGAAATCTACACAGATTTAATTGCATACTATAACCAAAATGAGCAATTCAATATTGAGCAGTATTTAATGCAATTGTCCGTTGAGCATTCACAAATGGTTACTGATATTTTGATGACCGAAGAAAAAGAATTACTTCACAATTGGGAAGCCAAACACATTTATGTGAAAACTAAAAATCAAAATGTGTCACAATACGTTTCAGAAACCATTGTGTCACTTCGGGAATACCTTATCAATAAATTGATTATGGATTTGATGAACAGTTATGGTAATGAAGAAGAAAATGATTTAGAAGAGCTAAAATCAACCATCAACGATTATAACAAACTCAAAGTTAATCTGACCAATAAAATAGGAAGAATACGCTCGACTTACTTATAAAAAACCCCGCACTTGCGAGGTTCAGTTTTTAAACGATTTCTAACGTTTTTGCTTTGTTGACAAGATCAACCAAATTCGTTACATTGAGTTTCGTCAACAGACGAAGTTTGTAAGTACTAATGGTTTTCTCATTAAGTGCTAAAATCTTAGCAATCTCATTGTTCTTTTTACCATCGCTTAAAAAACGAAGCACTTCGATTTCTCGATTAGAAAGTTTGCGATACAAACGTTCCGATTTGTTTTGCTTGGCAATCAATGCCAAACTTTTCTTGATTTCATCATTTAGAATAATTTGCCCTTGGTTTACTTTAACAATAGCAATTCCTAAATTTTCAAGCTTTGATGTCTTATGAACATAACCCGCGCAACCAGCTTTTATAGCATTTGGTGCGTAGATGTGTTCCGACAAACTACTAAAGACGATAACTTTTGTTTTTGGAAAATTTTTGATGATTGACTTGACTTCATAAATACTCTTTAATCCTTCAAGCTCTAAATCGATGATTAAGACGTCAATTTCTTTGTTTCTTAATGCATCTGGAACCATAAAAAAGTTACCCACGTTTGAAACGACATTTATTTCAGGATGATCCTTAAAATAAGCCTTCATTCCAAAGTGTACAACTGGAAAGTTATCCGCGACGCATAAATTTATCATAATTGTGGTATTTGATAAAAGTTAATAAAACTACAAGTAAAGGTAAGAAAACATATTGAAAAAATGTTAAAATTCTTAACAAATTTTATATTTCGATGGGATTATACATACAGGAATGGGTTTCATTTTATGTTGATTTATTGTGTTTAACTTCTTGTAAATATCAAAAACTTCTTTTTCTCTTTTGGTGAAATTTTCATTTTCTCCATTCTTTTCAGCTTCTAGCATTGCCCATTCTAATTCGTCATAACTCGCGCCAAGTTGATCTTCATCAGTTCTTGAATCGCCAAATAATCCGTCTGTTGGTGCCGCATTTTGAATAGATTCCGGGATTTCTAAATACTTACCCAAAGCATAAACATCACTTTTCATCAAATCCGCAATCGGACTCAAATCAACACCACCATCTCCGTATTTGGTATAAAAACCAACGCCAAAATCCTCAACTTTATTTCCCGTTCCGGCCACCAGTAAACCATGAATGCCACCTAGATAATACAAGGTTGTCATTCGCAATCTCGCTCTGGTATTAGCTAAAGACAAATTTAGCTTTGCTTCATTTTCTGAACCTGGCACTTCATTTTTAAATGTTTCAAAAACGGATGTCAAATCTGTTTCAACATTTTTCACATTCGGGAATCGCTTTTTTAATTGCTCAATATGTTCCCTTCCGCGGCTTACTTGTGAGCTATCCTGATGAATTGGCATTTCAACACACAAAGTGGTTAAACCCGTTTGAGCACAAAGCGTTGAAGTCACAGCCGAATCAACTCCGCCTGAAATTCCAACGACAAAACCATTCAAATTCGCATTTGTTGCATAATCCTTCAACCATGTAACAATAAAGGTGTTGATTTCCCCTACCTTAATAGTACTTTTTTTTGCCATTTGTTATGAAAATTTTTAGAAACTGCACTGTATATTTGCAAATGTAAAAAATCAAAAGTTTTTAATCGGTTTAACACTCGTTAATTTTAAAATGAAAAAATACGTAATTGCATTAGCCCTTTTAGCTGGATTAATCTCTTGTGATAAAAAATCAAAAGTTGAAAAGGCAATAGAGGAAACTCCGCCGGTTTCACTTAAGGTATATCGATTTGACAAAGCATTTTTTGAAACACCACCAAATGAGTTACAAAACCTAAAAGACGAATATCCTTTTTTCTTTCCCGAAGGAACACCTGATAAAGTTTGGACGGACAAAATGCAAAATCCACAATGGCGGGAATTGTATCAGGAAGTGGAGAAGAAGTACTCCAATTTTGGAGAGCAAACTTCTGAAATTGAGGATTTGTTTAAACATATAAAATATTTTTTCCCAACAGCTACAATGCCAAAAGTGTACACTGTTATTGCGGATATGGATTACAACAATAAGGCCATTTATGCCAATGATAAACTTGTGATTTCTTTGGAATTATACCTAGGCGCGAAACATAGATTCTACGAATTTCCGGCATATTTAGAGCAAAATTTTGAAGAAAGACAAATGATGCCTGATATCGTTACGAGTTTTTCGTTAGGAAAAATTCCGCCACCAGCAGAAAAAACATTACTTTCCGAAATGATATATTATGGAAAGCAATTGTATCTAAAAGATCAGTTATTGCCAACCTATACTGATGCTGAAAAAATTGGCTATCTACCGGAACAAATTACTTGGTGCCAGGAGAATGAGAGTTATATTTGGCGCTATTTTATCGAAAAAGAATTGCTGTATAGCGCCGATTCTAAATTGCCGGGACGCTTTACAAATTTGGCGCCTTTTTCTAAATTTTATTTAGAGATAGACAACGAATCTCCGGGAAGAGTTGGACAATGGATTGGATGGCAGATAGTCCGTTCGTTTATGCAAAATAATGAAGTTAGTACACAAGACATGCTTAAAATGGATGTCAAAGAAATATTTGAAAAATCAAAATATAAACCAAAAAAGACAGATGAGTAAAAACATCACTTCCGAAATTAAATTTCTTGTTGAATTAGATGAAAACCGTGTACCCGAAAAGTTAACATGGTCAGCACAAGACGGTGGCGTTGAACAAGAAGAAGCAAAAGCCATGATGCTATCAATTTGGGATAGCAAAGTGCAGGAAACACTTCGTATCGATTTGTGGACAAAAGACATGCCTGTTGACGAAATGAAATTGTTTTTTCATCAAACTTTGGTTGCTATGGCTGATACTTTTCAGCGTGCTACTCAAGATGAAAAAATGGCGGATACCATGAAAGATTTTTGCGATTATTTTGCCGAAAAATTAGAGTTGAAAAAATAGTATTTTAAAACTGATTCAAGTCTTTAAAAACTTCAGCATTTATATCGTCAATATATTGCAAAACAGTTTCTCTACCAGTATTTTCAGTAGCTGAGGTTACAAAGTGTTGTGGCATTTCTTCCCAGTTGTTTGCCAAAAGGGCTTTACGGTAAGCAGCAATGTGTCCGTCAATTTTTCCTCGGCTTATCTTATCCGCTTTAGTAAAAATGATGCAGAATGGCACTTCAATTTCACCTAAATAATTGATGAATTCCAAGTCGATTTTTTGTGCTTCTAAACGAATATCAATTAGTACAAAAGCACAAACCAATTGTTCTCTTTTTTCGAAATAATCAGTGATGAATTCCTGAAAAACTTCTTTTGTTCTTTTAGAAACTCTGGCATAACCATAACCGGGCAAATCGACCAAAAACCAATTGGAATTGATTTTAAAATGATTTATAAGCTGTGTTTTTCCTGGTTTTCCGGATGTTTTTGCCAAATTTTTATGATTGGTCAACATGTTAATCAAGGATGATTTTCCAACATTGGAGCGACCAATAAAAGCATATTCAGGCAAACGTTCCAGCGGACATTTACTTACATCAGAATTGCTGATTATAAATTCGGCGGTATTAATTTTCATGTTATAGGTGAACTTCTTTTAACCATTCATCAAGCAAACGATTGAATTCGTCAGGATGCTCCATCATAGCGGCATGACCACATTTGTCAATCCAATACAATGATGAATTAGGCATTAATTTATGAAATTCTTCGGCAACTTCCGGTGGTGTAACCTGATCATTTTTACCCCAAATAAGACAAGTTTTTATGTGCATTTTTGGTAAATCTTTAGCCATATTATGACGAATCGCACTTTTGGCAATTGTCAATGTCTTAATCACTTTTATTCTGTCATTCACTACAGCAAAGACTTCGTCAACGATTTCTTTTGACGCAATTGCAGGATCAAAAAAAACCGCTTCAGCTTTTTTCTTGATATATTCGTAATCACCACGTTTAGGATAACTATCACCCATAGCGCTCTCGTAAAGTCCTGAACTTCCTGTAAGTACAAGTCCGGCAACTTTTTCAGGATATACTTTCGCATGATACAATGCAATATGCCCACCAAGAGAATTTCCCAAAAGAATTACCCGGTCAAAACCTTTAAAATTGATAAAGTCTTTTACATATTTTGCAAAGGCTTTTACATTGGTTTTTAAAATGTTTTGGGTATAAATGGGCAACTCGGGAATGACAACTTTATAGCCATTAGACGAGAAATAGTCAGCAACTCCATTAAAGTTACTTAATCCACCCATTAATCCGTGTAAAACGACTATCGGCGTTCCTTCTCCAGCTTCAAAATAGGAATATCTGCCCTCTTTTTTAAATTTTCCTTCCATGTGATTTTTTTGAGTTTTGCCTCGGCAACAAATATATGATTTTATAGATTAAAACCCATTTATATAAGGATTATTTACTACTAAAATTGACAATTTCGTTAAGACTTCATCAGAAACTAATAAAGTATTAATTGTCAACAATTACGAAAATAAATTAAGCCAAAATGAAGAAGTTGAAAGATGCTAAAAATCAATTTTTAAAACCACCTTTTCTCAGTTTTTCGACGTCTTTGGATGTTTTTTTTAAAAATTAAACTGACAGTTTTTTCTAAGTTTTCTACTGAAATGGGATTAAAGTGGTAAAACTTATTAACAAAGTGGTATTTTGTGGTAAATTGTGGTAAATATTTTTATATTTTTGCTGGTAACCAGAACAAAACCAAATTGAATACCATAATCGGAACATACGAATGCAAGGTTGATGCCAAGGGAAGACTCATGATTCCTTCGGCGTTGAAGAAGCAACTTGCTAATTCTCTTCAAGATGGCTTTGTCTTGAAGCGCTCCGTTTTTCAACCTTGTTTAGAATTATATCCAATGACAGAGTGGAATTTGATGATGCAAAAAATCAACAAATTGAATCGCTTTGTAAAGAAAAATAACGATTTCATTCGTCGATTTACTGCCGGAGTAAAAGTGGTAGAAGTTGACGATTTGGGCAGATTGTTAATTCCGAAAGATTTAGTTGCGTTTAGTAAAATTTCAAAAGATATCGTCTTGTCTTCTGCTGTGAACATAGTGGAGATTTGGGATAAAGATTTATATGAAAAGTCGATTGCTGGCGATGATATAGATTTTGCTGATTTAGCCGAAGATGTTATGGGAAATGTAAATGATGATGGAGATGGAATATCATAACCCGGTTTTATTAAAGGAAACTGTTGACGGACTAAATATCAAACCGGATGGAATTTATGTGGATGTGACTTTTGGCGGCGGCGGTCATTCTAAAGAGATTTTGAAACGATTAGGACCAAACGGAAAACTATTTGGATTTGACCAGGATGAAGATGCTTTTGCCAATGCTTTGCCAGACGAGAGATTTACACTGATACCTGAAAATTTTAGATACATAAAACGTTTTTTGAGATTTCACGGTGTAAAAAGCGTGGATGGAATTTTAGCAGATTTAGGCGTTTCATCACATCAGTTTGATGTTCCGGAAAGAGGATTTTCTACTCGCTTTGATGCTGATTTGGATATGCGAATGAGTAAAAAAAATGACTTGGATGCGTTCAAAGTGGTGAATGAATATGACGAAGCCAATTTAAAAAGAGTGTTTTTGGATTACGGAGAATTGAAAGTAGCTCCAGCTTTAGCCAGAACAATTATTGAAGCCAGAGAGAAGAAAAGCATCAACACTACAGACGAATTAAAAGTTGTTTTATCAAGGTTTTTACCGGAACAACACAAAAATAAAATCCTGGCTCAAATCTATCAGGCCATCCGAATTGAAGTGAATCAGGAAATGGATGTTTTAAAAGAGTTTTTGGAACAATCACTTGAAATATTGAAACCCCAAGGAAGATTAAGCGTGATTTCATACCATTCACTAGAAGACAGATTGGTAAAACGTTTTATCAAAAACGGTCTGTTTGAAGGCGAACCGGAACGCGACTTTTTCGGAAACTTTTCAGTTCCGTTTAAAAGCATAGAAAAATTAATCGTTCCAACGGACGAAGAAATAAAAGAGAATAACAGAGCAAGAAGCGCGAAGCTAAGAGTAGCCGAAAAGAAATAAGAAATGAAAAAAGGAGTTTACAGCATATTAAAAGCTCGATTTTTAGTCAATGAAGATGCTACGAGAAATTGGCGATTCATTGTGTTTCTGTTCCTCTTAGCGCTTTTGATGATAGGTAATACACACCGATTTGAGCAAAAGGTTTTCCGCATCACCGAATTGACAAATGAAGTAAAAGAATTGCGCTCCGAGTTTGTTGACAAACGCTCCGAATTAATGAAGTTAAAAATGGAATCGACAGTTTCAGAAAAAATGGAAGAAAGAAAAATTTTTCCATCGTCAGTTCCGCCACAAAAGATAAAAGTTAAAAAACCAGTAGAAAAAAGTTTCTTTCAAAAACTATGGCAGTAGAAGATAAACATATCTCTTACCGAATTTATTTAGTTGCGTTCAGCATCTTCATAATGGCTGTACTAGTTACCTTCAAGTTGACCAAAATACAATGGTCCGAAGGTGATTACTACAGAAAATTAGCGAAAGAAAGAACCGTTAGAAACTTTGTGATTCCGGCGAATAAAGGAAATATTTATTCTGCAGACGGAAGTTTATTGGCAACATCAATCCCAAACTATAACATCCGGTTTGATGCTGTGGCTCCAAAAAGTATTGATTTTGAAAAAAGCGTAAAGCCATTGTCTGATTCATTGGCAAAAATGTTGGGCAAACCAAGTTCTTTTTATCATACGCAATTAAGAATGGCTCGTGACAACAAGAACAGATATTTATTGATTGCTCGTGATTTAAGCTATACAGAATATATAAAAATTAAAGGTTTTCCTCTTTTCAATTTAGGAGCTAACAAAGGCGGAATGATTACGGAACAGGAAACCGTTCGCGAACATCCAATCGGGAAAATTGCTGAAAGAACTATTGGCTATGATCGAATCGATGAAAACGGAACCCGCGTTGGTAAAGGAATTGAATGGTCTTTCAGAAAATATCTAAACGGAAAAGACGGCAAAGTTCTTAAACAAAAAATTGCCAAAGGACAATGGAAACCGATTCGCGATGTGAACGAAGAAGATCCGCAGGATGGCTATGATGTGATTTCTACTATTGATGTTTATATTCAGGATATTGCACACCACGCCTTATTGAAGCAATTGAAGGAATACAAAGCAGAACACGGCTGCGTTGTCGTAATGGAAACGAAGACGGGTAAAGTCAAGGCCATTTCCAATCTTGGAAAATTAAACCCAACAGATTCTACCTACTTCGAAACTACCAACTATGCCATAGCTGAATCACACGAACCTGGTTCAACTTTCAAACTGGTTGACATGATTGCCCTGCTTGATGATAATAAAATAGACACAAGCGCTGTGTATGACAGCAAAGGCGGAATCATAACTTACCCTTCTTTTAAAGGCGAAAAAGTCCGCGATTCCCACGAAGGTGGTTACGGAAGAATTTCTTTGGCTCGTGGTTTTGAAGTTTCTTCAAATACAATCATGGTTCAGGCAGTGTATGAAAATTATAAAAACAACCCACAGGAATTTGTAGACAGAATTGACAGAATGGGATTGAATAAACCATTAGGGCTTCCGTTTCAGGGTGAAGGGAAGCCTTATATTCCACAGCCAGGCGACAAACACTGGAGCGCGTTGTCATTGCCTTGGATGGCTTACGGTTATGGAGTTTCTGTGACGCCATTACAAACATTGACATTGTACAATGCAGTTGCCAATAATGGCGAAATGGTAAAACCACAATTTGTTTCTGAAATCAAGGAATGGAATAAAGTCATCAAAAAATACGACAAGCAGATTATCAATCCGAAAATCTGCTCTGATGAAACTATCAAGAAATTAAAAGCCGTAATGCAGAATGTGGTAAAAAAAGGAACAGGTTCGAAGTTGTATTCCAAAGATTTTTCTATGGCTGGTAAAACGGGAACAGCACAAGCCAATTATGGGAAAAACGGTGGAAATGACAAACATTATATTTCTTCATTTGTTGGATTCTTCCCTGCCGAAAGTCCAAAATATTCTTGTATAGTAGTGGTTCACAAGCCAAATACATCACTTAATAATTACTATGGTGCCGATGTTGCAGGGCCAGTTTTCAAGCGTATTGCGCAAAAGATTTTTACGGATTCGCCATCAACAAATGAAATCAAAAATCTGAATAAAAAAATCAGCAGACAGGAAGTGGCTTACAACGATTATAAAATCAAATCAAATTCTGAAATCAAAGTTATTCCAAATTTAAAAGGAATGAGCGGAATGGATGCGGTAGCGCTTTTGGGAAATTTAAAGCTGAAAGTAAAAGTTATTGGCATCGGAAAAGTAAAAAAACAATCAATTCCGGCGGGACAATCTTTAGATAAAAACAAAACAATCATACTCGAATTATCGTGATTATTTTAAAAGACATATTATATAAAGTTGCCATCGAATCAGTAAAAGGTTCGACGGAAATGTGCATCAATAAAATTGAATTCGATTCAAGAAAAGTAGTAGAGAATGATGTTTTTATTGCCATTCGCGGTACTGTTTCCAATGGTCATGATTTTATCGAAAAAGCCATAAACCTTGGAGCAACCGTAATTGTTTGTGATACGTTACCTGAAGTAATTGTTACGGGAGTTACTTATATCCAGGTGAAAGATACCAATTCGGCTTTGGCATTTTTGGCGGCAAACTTTTATGGAAATCCATCACAAAATCTAAAATTAGTTGGCATCACCGGAACGAATGGTAAAACAACCATCGCTTCTTTATTATACCAATTATTCCAAAAAGCAGGTTACAAAGTTGGCTTGCTTTCTACCGTAAAAATCATGGTTGATGATAAAGAATACAAAGCAACGCACACTACACCGGATTCATTAACTATCAATTATTATTTGGCAGAAATGAGCGAAATGGGTGTTGAATACTGCTTTATGGAAGTGAGTTCACACGGAATTCATCAAAAACGTACCGAAGCCTTGCATTTTGAAGGTGGCGTTTTTACAAATCTGTCTCACGATCATTTAGATTATCATCCAACATTTGCGGAATACCGCGATGTGAAAAAATCATTTTTTGACCATTTGCCAAAATCGGCTTTTGCATTGACCAACATTGATGACAAAAACGGTTTGGTGATGATTCAAAATACGGCTGCCAGAAAACTGACGTACGCTTTGAAATCGTACGCCGATTATAAAGCGCAGATTCTGGAAAACCAATTATCAGGATTGTTATTGAAGATAAATGAAAGCGAAGTTTGGGTTCGATTAATCGGAACATTCAATGCTTATAATCTATTGGCTATCTATGGAACTGCAATCGAATTAGGATTAGACAAATTAGAAGCATTGCGATTATTATCAGAATTGGAAAGTGTTTCCGGACGTTTTCAATTTATTGTTTCCAATTTCCAAATTACCGCAATTGTTGATTATGCACATACGCCGGATGCTTTGGAAAATGTCTTGAAAACCATCAATGATATTCGCTCTAATAACGAACAATTGATAACTGTTGTAGGTTGTGGAGGCGATAGAGATAAAGCGAAAAGACCAATCATGGCAAACATTGCTTCAACCATGAGCAATAAAGTAATCATCACCTCTGACAATCCGAGAACCGAAGATCCAATCGACATTATTGCCGACATGGAAGAAGGTGTGCAACCTCAAAATCAAAGAAAAACGTTGTCGATTGTTGATAGAAAACAAGCTATTAAGACGGCTTGTCAATTGGCAGGTCCAAATGATATTATTCTAATTGCCGGAAAAGGACACGAAACCTATCAGGAAATTAATGGTGTTCGTCACGATTTTGACGATATGGAAATTGTAAAAGAAATTTTAGAACAACTCGATAAATAAAACGATATGCTATATTATTTATTTGAATACCTAGACAAAACAATGGACATTCCCGGAGCAGGAGTTTTCCAGTACATCACATTCCGTTCTGCTTTAGCGTTGATTCTTTCGTTAATGATTTCAACCATCTACGGAAAAAAAATCATCACTTTCCTGAGAAATCAGCAAGTAGGTGAAACTGTTAGAGAACTTGGTCTTGAAGGTCAAACTCAAAAAGCAGGAACACCAACAATGGGTGGATTAATCATCATCATTGCAACATTGATTCCGGTTTTGTTGTTAACCAAACTGAATAATATCTACATCATCCTTTTGGTGGTAACCACACTTTGGATGGGAACTATTGGGTTTATTGATGATTACATCAAAATCTTCAAAAAAGACAAACAAGGTTTAAAAGGAATTTTCAAAGTTGTTGGTCAGGTTGGTTTAGGTTTAGTTGTTGGCTCTGTGTTATATTTTAATCCAAGTGTAACGGTTAGAGAAAGATCAACAACACCAATTTCCTTCAATCAAACGGAGAATGTTATTCAACAAACACCAGCTGAGATTAAATCTACGGTAACTACAATTCCATTCACAAAAAACAACGAATTGGATTATGCCAAAATCATAGAATGGACAGGCGAAGGCTATGAAAACTGGGCATGGTTGGTGTTTATTCCAATTGTAATTTTCATCATTACTGCTGTTTCAAACGGAGCCAATTTAACTGATGGAATAGATGGCTTAGCCGCCGGAACGTCTGCTATTTCCGTACTCGCACTAGGAATTTTTGCTTTCGTTTCAGGTAACGTTATTCTTTCCAGCTACCTAAACATCATGTACATCCCAAATTCGGGTGAAATGACAGTCTTTATTTCGGCATTCGTAGGAGCATTAATCGGATTTCTTTGGTACAATTCGTTTCCGGCAACAGTATTTATGGGTGATACAGGAAGTTTAACCATTGGTGGAATCATCGCGGTTTTAGCTATTTCGGTTCGAAAAGAAATGTTACTGCCGGTATTGTGTGCCATCTTTTTTGCCGAAAATTTATCCGTAATCCTTCAGGTTTCTTATTTCAAATACACCAAGAAACGATTTGGCGAAGGAAGACGGATTTTCCTCATGTCGCCATTGCACCATCACTATCAAAAGAAAGGATATCACGAGAGTAAAATTGTAACCCGTTTTTGGATTGTGGCAATTCTGTTAGCCATAGTTTCTATTGTGACATTAAAATTGAGATAATGAAACGATTGGTCATACTTGGCGGTGGAGAAAGTGGTGTTGGAACGGCCATTTTGGGTAAGAAACAAGGATACGATGTTTTTGTTTCTGACTTTGGAGAAATAAAAGACAATTACAGAGAAGTTCTTAAACAATATGAAATTAAGTGGGAAGACGAAACCCATACCGAAAACCTGATTCTGAATGCTGATGTGGTAATGAAAAGTCCGGGAATTCCGGAAAAAGCGCCAATAGTAAAAAAGCTTTTGGAAAAAGGAATTCCGGTGATTTCTGAAATTGAGTTTACAGTTCAGTTTACCAATGCGAAAACCATCGGAATCACAGGAAGCAATGGCAAAACAACAACGACAATGTTAGCCTATCATTTGCTGAAACAAGGCGGATTGAATGTTGGATTAGGAGGGAACATTGGTAAGAGTTTCGCCTGGCAGGTAGCCGAAGAAAATTATGATTGTTATGTGTTGGAATTGAGCAGTTTTCAGTTGGATGGAATTGTAAAATACAGACCGGACATAGCCATAATAACAAACATTAGTCCGGATCATTTGGACCGATATGAATATAAATATGAAAACTATATCGCATCAAAATTTAGAATAACAATGAACCAAACAGAGAACGATTATCTCATCTATGACGCAGATGACGAAGCAATCGAAGAATGGTTCAAAACAAACAAAACAAAAGCCAAATTAGTTCCTTTTTCATTAACAAAAACATTTGAAAACGGAGCATTTATAAAAAACGACACTATGGACATCATCATCAACAACGAAGAATTTGAAATGAAAACCGGAGAAGTTTCTCTGGAAGGAAAGCACAACATGAAAAACGCCATGGCAGCAACGTCAGTAGCTGCACTGATGAAAATCAGAAAGGAAACTATTCGTGAAAGTCTATCCAATTTTCAAGGCGTAGAACATCGTTTGGAAAAAGTACTCAAAATTCACAATGTGCAATACATCAACGATAGCAAAGCGACCAATGTGAATGCAACTTTCTTTGCTTTAGACAGCATGACTGTGCCAACCGTTTGGATAGTCGGTGGTGTTGATAAAGGAAATGATTACAGCGAAATTATGTCGTTAGTTCGCGAAAAAGTAAAAGCAATCATTTGCCTTGGTGTCGACAACAAAAAAATAATTGATGCTTTTGGAAATGTTGTAGATATGATGGTTGAAGTTGATAATATGCGTGATGCCGTAGTAACTGCGATGCATATAGCTGAAAAAGGAGATGCAGTTTTATTATCTCCGGCTTGTGCGAGTTTCGACTTATTTCAAAACTACGAAGACAGAGGAAATCAATTTAAAGCAGCGGTTAAGAATTTATAATTTGGTTATGCGGTTATTTGGTTATTTGAAACCCGAATAACCAAATAACTAAATCAACAAATCCACACAATGAAAGAACTAGTAAACAGCTTAAAAGGAGATAAAGTCATCTGGGCATTCGTTGCCTTGTTGGCGTTGTTTTCGTTTATGCCTGTTTTTAGCGCGAGTAGCAATTTGGCCTATATGCGTCATGGTTCCGGAAATGCCTTTACCTATTTGCTGAAACACGCAGCACAGGTTTTGGTTGGGTTTTTTATTCTATACAAAGTTCATAAAGTTCCGTATCATTATTTCAGAACAATATCCAAAATCCTATTGCCGGTCGTTTGGATTTTGCTGATTTACACCTTGCTCAAAGGAACTATCATTGAAGGTGCCAACGCCAGTCGATGGATACAGATTCCGTTTATTGGCATCACGTTTCAAACATCAACATTGGCTTCAATCGTACTGTATGTTTTTGTGGCGCGCTATTTATCCAAGAAAAGAGAAACACCAATCACGTTCCAAAACTCACTTTGGGAATTGTGGACGCCCGTTTTTATTACGTTAATTTTTATTCTTCCGGCGAATTTTTCCACCGCGGCCTTGATATTTTCGATGGTTTTGATGTTGGTTTTTATTGGAAAATATCCGCTGAAATATATCGGAATCATAGTCGGTGCCGGAATCATTGGATTGACATTTTTCATATTGGTTGCCAAAGCTTTTCCGGATGCTTTCCCTAATCGTGTGGATACTTGGATTGCCCGAATTGATAACTTCACAAGTGACAAACCAGATGAAGATGATTATCAAATCGAAAAGGCAAAAATTGCCATTGCTTCAGGCGGTGTTTACGGACTTGGACCTGGGAAAAGTGTGCAAAAAAATTTCCTGCCGCAATCTTCTTCCGATTTTATCTATGCCATCATTGTTGAAGAATATGGAATGTTTGGAGGATTATGTGTTCTGGGATTGTATCTGTTATTGCTATTCCGATTCGTAGTAGCAGCACACAAAGCCAATTCGCTTTTTGGAAAACTCGTCGTCGTTGGCTTAGGTTTTCCTATAATTTTTCAGGCGATGACCAATATGGCGGTTGCGGTAGAATTGTTGCCGGTAACCGGACAAACATTGCCACTGATTAGTAGTGGAGGAAGTTCTATTTGGATGACTTGTATCGCACTCGGAATTATTTTGAGCGTGACTAAAAAAGAAGAAGAAATTGCCGAAGAACAAGCTGAAAAACAAAAACGTGAAGATGCTTTACAAAAGCTAATCGATAAACAATTACAGGAAGACGAAGCAGCAGAATTGGAAGATTTTTCAATTGTTGACAAAGCAAATCCAATGAGTGCTGTGCTAAATAAATAATAAATTGGGGAAATTAAAATTCATATTAAGTGGTGGCGGAACCGGTGGACATATCTACCCGGCGATTGCAATTGCCAATGAATTAAAGTTGCGTTTTCCCGATGCCGAATTTCTTTTCGTTGGTGCCGAAGACAAAATGGAAATGCAAAAGGTGCCGCAGGCAGGTTATGAGATTGAAGGACTTTGGATTTCCGGGTTGCAACGAAAACTAACCTTGCAAAACCTGATGTTCCCATTGAAAGTTACCAGCAGTTTGTTGACATCGCGAAAAATATTAAAAGCATTCAAACCTGATGTCGTAATTGGAACAGGCGGTTTTGCCAGTGGCCCATTATTACAGATGGCAAATATGATGAAGATTCCAACGGTGATTCAGGAACAAAATTCTTATCCGGGAATTACAAATAAATTGTTAAGTAAAAAGGCTAATGTAATTTGTGTGGCCTATGAAAATTTAGAGCGGTTTTTTCCAAAAGAAAAAATTGTTTTCACAGGAAATCCGGTTCGCCAGGATTTATTGGAAATAGATTCGAAACGAAAAGAAGCACTTAAACATTTCAATTTAAATCCGAATAAAAAAACACTTTTAGTGCTTGGCGGAAGTCTTGGTGCAAGAAGATTAAATCAATTGATTGAAAAAGAAATCTACAATTTGGTTTCAAAAGATATTCAGATTATCTGGCAATGCGGCAAATTGTATTATCACGATTACAATCATTTTTCAGATGGGCAGCTGGTTCAGGTGGTGTCATTTATTGATCGAATGGATTTGGTTTACGCTGCCGCAGATTTTGTGATTTCCCGCGCCGGAGCATCATCGGTTTCGGAGTTGTGTTTGGTTGGAAAACCGGTAATTTTTATTCCGTCACCAAATGTGGCCGAAGACCATCAAACAAAAAATGCCAAAGCTATTGTAGATAAAAACGGTGCCATTTTGATTAAAGAAAGTGAATTGGATTTCACCTTCGAACCGATTTTTTCGAATTTGATTTTCAATGAAAATTTGCAAAGAGAATTGAGCGAAAACATTAAAAAGTTGGCAAAGCCAAATGCCACAAAAGATATTGTAGAACAGATTGTCAAATTAATAAAATAATAGCTAAACCTAGAGCCTTAGTTGCTCAGAACCTTAGCGCCTTTAAAATGAATCTAAACCAAATACATAACGTCTATTTCATCGGAATCGGTGGCATCGGAATGAGTGCTTTGGCTCGTTATTTCCAAAACATTGGGAAAAACGTTTCGGGTTACGACAAGACTCCGACCATGCTTACGGATGAACTGATTGCTGGCGGAATGTCGATTCATTTTGAAGACAACATCAGCTTGATTCCAACCGATTATTACGTTGAAAACACTTTGGTTATTATCACTCCGGCCGTTCCCATTTCACATTCGGAATGGAATTATTTTATCGAAAGAGAGTATACGGTAAAAAAGCGTGCGGAAGTTTTAGGAATCATTACCAAAGACACCTTTTGTTTTGCCGTTGCAGGAACGCACGGAAAGACAACAACATCGAGTATACTGGGTCATCTTTTGTATGAAAGTGGTGCGGATGTTACAGCTTTTATAGGTGGTATTGTAGAAAACTATCACTCCAATTTAATTGGAAATGGTAAAACAGTAACCGTGGTCGAAGCCGATGAATTCGATCGTTCGTTCCTGCATCTGCATCCCAATATTGCTTGTGTAACTTCAATGGATGCCGACCATTTGGATATTTATGGTGATAAAAATGCGATTGAAGATTCTTTCAGAGAATTTGCCGATAAAGTAGAAGACAAAACTAAAATATTTGTTCCAAAAGGGTTGCCATTAGAAGGATTTACCGTCGGAATTGATGAAGATGCAACTTTCAAGGCATTTAACATCAGAATTGAAAATGGTTATTATGTTTTTGATGTGCAAACGCCATCCGAAACTATCGAAAATATACAGTTCGGTTTACCCGGAAGACATAATTTGATGAATGCCATGATGGCTTTAGCAATGGCTAAAACTTTTGGTTCCCCAACCAAAACCATTGCTAAAGCTATGGCTTCATTTAAAGGAATCCAACGCCGGTTTTCGTATCAGATTAAGAATGAAAATCTCGTTTATATTGATGATTATGCACATCATCCAACCGAAATTAATGCGGTGCATCAGGCAGTTCGCGAATTGTATCCAAACGAAAAAGTTCTGGCAATTTTCCAACCGCATTTGTTTAGCAGAACCAAAGATTTTGCCGATGATTTTGCCAAAAGCTTATCGCAATTCGATGAAATTTTGTTGTTAGATATTTATCCGGCACGCGAATTACCAATGGAAGGAATTACGTCAGCTTGGCTGCTTTCCAAAATAGATAATCCGAAGAAAAAATTGATTTCAAAAACCGATTTAATTCCGTCAATTTTAAAAAGTGACGCTAAAATAATTGTAACAATTGGCGCCGGAGATATTGGTGAATTAGTTCCGAAAATTAAACAAGCATTATTATGAAAATTTTCACTTGGACAAATATTCGATTAGTGTTGATGATTATAGCTATAATCGCCCTGTTTTCGTTCACTTCGCATAGAAATGCCATGCGAAAAGTAAAGAAAACTGAAGTCGTTTTTGTGGGTGAAAACACACTTTTTTTGAAGCCTGAAATGGTTAATAAATTGTTAATAGAAAAAAATCAAGACCTAAAAACAATCAATAAAGTTGATTTAGATTTGAAGAAATTGGAAGCTTCTATCAACAAACAGCAAATGATCCAAAAAGCGGATGTGTTTGTCAGTGTTGATGGTGTTTTAAAAGCGGTGGTGAAACAAAAAACACCAGTAGGAAGAGTGTTTGACGAGTCGGGTTCTTTTTATATTGATTATGAAGGAAATAGAATGCCGTTATCAGATAATTATACAGCCAGAGTTCCGCTACTATCGGGGGAAATTACAGTAGTAAAAAAAGAAAAATTATCTGAAGTTTTAAGGATGATTAATGAAGATGAGTTTTTGAAAAAAAATATCATTGGTGTGCAGGTTTTGCCTAACGGCAGCCTTATTATGGCCAATAGAAATTATGATTTTCAAATTGATTTTGGACGAACTATTAACATTGAAAAGAAATTTAAAAATTATAAAGCGTTTTTTCAGAAGGCAGTTTCAGACAGCACTTTGAATAAATACAAAAGGATTAACCTGAAGTTTACCAAGCAAGTTGTGTGCATTAAATAGAAGATTATGGAAAAAGAGAATATTGCAGTCGGATTAGACATTGGAACAACCAAGATTGTTGCCATGATTGGCAAGAAAAATGAGTATGGGAAGTTAGAGATTTTGGGTGTTGGAAAATCCAAAAGTCTTGGTGTGGCTCGTGGTGTTGTAAATAACATTACCCAAACCATCCAATCTATTCAGCAGGCAGTTATTGAAGCAGAAGCAAATTCAGGATATAAAATTAACGATGTGGTTGTTGGTATTGCCGGACAACACATTCGCAGCATTCAACATACGGATTATGTAATCAGAACAAACCCTGAAGAAGTAATCAGCGGAAGAGATATTCAGTTGTTGATTGATCAGGTGAATAAATTAGCGATGCTTCCTGGAGAAGAAATTATCCACGTATTGCCACAGGAATTCAAAATTGATGGACAATCTGAAATCAAAGAACCAATCGGAATGTACGGAGGAAGACTGGAAGCAAGCTTTCACGTAGTAGTCGGTCAGGCATCATCTATCAGAAATGTGGGAAGATGTATCCAAAGTTCTGGAATAGAATTATCCGGATTGACATTAGAGCCATTGGCTTCGGCTGATGCAGTTTTGAGTCAGGAAGAAAAAGAAGCCGGTGTTGCATTAATTGATATTGGTGGTGGAACAACGGATTTAGCCATTTTTAAAGATGGAATCATTCGTCACACGGCAGTAGTTCCTTTTGGTGGAAATGTAATTACAGATGACATAAAGGAAGGTTGTTCAATCATTGAAAAACAAGCTGAATTATTAAAGACAAAATTTGGTTCAGCGTGGCCAGGTGAAAATAAAGACAATGAAATTGTTTCGATTCCGGGACTAAGAGGAAGAGATCCAAAAGAAATTTCTTTGAAAAACTTGTCTAAAATAATTCATGCAAGAGTTGTTGAAATTATTGAGCAGGTTTTCACCGAAATCAAAGCTTACGGACATGAAGATCCACGCAAGAAACTGATTGCCGGAATTGTATTGACTGGTGGTGGTTCACAATTGAAGCACATCAAGCAATTGGTTGAATACATTACGGGAATGGACACCAGAATTGGCTATCCAAACGAGCATTTGGCAGGAAATTCAAGTGAAGAGATTTCAAGTCCATTATTTGCAACAGCAGTTGGATTGGTAATGAACAGCATTGAAAACAATTCGAACAGTGCTTATAAAATTGAACTAAAAGAAGTTGCAGTCGAAGCACCAAGACAAGTAGCTTTTCAACCTGTAGCTCAGGCTCAGGTAGTAGAAGAAAAAGTTGAGAATGTATCTGATGCAATCGAAGAAGAAATCAACCTTGAAACTGAAACAACTGAAAATAAAATAAAAAGATCATTTTTTGACCGTTATGTTGAAAAAATTAAGGACTTTTTAGATAACGCTGAATAAATGATATATAGAGGAGGAAGCCCAGTGGGCTTCAGGTAATTTCGCTTTAGCGAAACGAACGAAGCCTCAAGTACAAAGCATTGAAAAAGACAAAACAGAATACAAAATATAATACCTAATACCAAAATAGTATGATAAGCAACTCAGAATTTGGAAACATCTCATTTGATTTACCAAAAAATCAATCAAATGTGATTAAAGTAATCGGAGTTGGTGGCGGCGGAAGCAACGCTATCAATCACATGTTCCAGCAGGGAATCAAAGGCGTAGATTTCATTGTATGTAACACAGACTCACAAGCACTTCAAAACAGTCCGGTGCCAAATAAAATTCAATTAGGTGTAAACCTTACTGAAGGACTTGGTGCAGGAGCAAATCCTGATGTTGGTCAACAATCAGCCATCGAAAGTATTGGCGACATTGAAAAAATGTTGGATACCAATACTAAAATGGTATTCATAACAGCAGGAATGGGTGGTGGAACCGGAACCGGTGCTGCACCTGTAATCGCTCAATTGGCTAAAGAAAGAGACATTCTTACTGTTGGAATCGTAACTATTCCTTTCCAGTTTGAAGGTAAAGTGCGTTCTGAGCAAGCGCTGTTAGGTGTTGAAAAGTTAAGAAAACAAGTAGATTCTTTGATTGTTATCAATAACAATAAATTGAGAGAAGTATATGGAAATCTTGGTTTCAAAGCAGGATTCTCTAAAGCTGACGAAGTGTTGGCTACAGCTTCTCGCGGAATTGCGGAAGTAATTACGCACCACTACACGCAAAACATCGATTTAAAAGACGCCAAAACAGTTTTGTCAAACAGCGGAACAGCCATTATGGGTTCTTCTACTGCTGCTGGTGATAACCGTGCAAAAGAAGCCATTATTTCTGCTTTAGATTCTCCTTTATTGAATGATAATAAAATTTCGGGTGCCAAAAACGTATTGTTGCTTATCGTTTCGGGTTCTAGCGAAATTACTATTGACGAAATTGGAGAAATCAATGACCATATTCAATCAGAAGCCGGACACAATGCTAATATTATCATGGGTGTCGGTGAGGATGAAACTTTAGGTGAAGCTATTGCAGTTACTATTATTGCTACAGGTTTTAATGTGGAGCAGCAAAACGGAATTGTAAATACCGAAGCAAAGAAAATTATTCACTCATTAGATGGCGAACATAAATTAGAGCGTGATTTAACTCAGAAATCAGTTGAAGTTTTTCAGGCGATTGATACTCCGGTAACAGAAGTGAAGGAAGAAAAAATTGTTTTTGAATTAATCGAAGACGAAATTGAGACGCCTGCTACTGTTGAAGCTGTTATCGACGAAAACGAATTGATTGCTATGAATCATTTCATCAGAAATCTGGATGTAACTTTTGAAATTGTTTCGCCAATAAATGATATCGATTTCAAAGTAACTACTCCTGAAGTTAAGGAAATGAAAGTTATCGAGCCGGAAACGATTGAAAAAGAAGAAGAGCAAATCACTTTTACTTTTGATATGCCGGCAATGCCAACATTCGAAAGAGTTGAAGAAGTGAAGCCAATCGAAGCGGTTGAAGAAAGCAAAATTGTTTTCGATTTATCGTCTGAATCAGTAAATGAAATTGTGGTAAACGAGCCGGTACAATTTGTGCCGATGACGGAACTAAACGAAGAAGGTGTAATCAAATATTCTTTGGAAGAATACATGGAGTTGGAAAACGACTTGTTGAATTCAAAACCAGCTGCTACAGCTGTAGTTGAAGAGCCAGTTGCAGAAGAGTTAAACATTACAATGAAAGTAGAAACTACTGAAAAGCCAAGTGCCATTGTAAGTCATTTTGAAGACATTTCACCAGTTGAAATGACTATCGAAGAAACTTTGAAACACAGAGCTGACGATAGAAGAAAAAAATTAAAAGAGTTCAATTATAAATTCCATAACAACCCTTCAAAAATTGAGGAAATGGAAAAAGAACCGGCATACAAACGTAATGGAGTAGATCTGTCAAATAATACTCAAGCTGATACAAACTCAAGAATGTCGATAGGAACAGATAGCAACGATGATACACAGTTGCGTTCAAACAACTCATTCTTGCACGATAATGTAGACTAGTCTACAGATA
This sequence comes from Flavobacterium sangjuense, assembly GCF_004797125.1. Taxonomy (NCBI): domain Bacteria; kingdom Pseudomonadati; phylum Bacteroidota; class Flavobacteriia; order Flavobacteriales; family Flavobacteriaceae; genus Flavobacterium; species Flavobacterium sangjuense. Next base: position 240,261 of record NZ_CP038810.1, on the reverse strand, counting down.
ACCCCTTGATCTTTAGCCCGAAAGTCTTTATGATTTTCGGGTTATTTTTTTTAACTTCGCGAAACTTTTTAGGGAAGCAAATTCATCTAAAAATATAAGAAGTCTAATAATCTAAAAATCCGGAATATGAGTTTATCAACCAAAATAATGGACGAAATGAAAAATGCAATGCGTGCCAAAGACACCGTTGCGTTAGAAGCATTGAGAGCCATCAAATCAGAACTTTTATTAGCGCAAACCGCTACAGGTTCTAAAGAAGAAATTACAGAAGCTGACGAAATCAAAATATTACAGAAATTGGTAAAGATGCGTAAAGACAGCGCTTCGATTTTCACTACACAAAATCGTCCTGATTTAGCAGAACCTGAATTGGCACAAATTGCCGTAATCGAAAAATTCCTTCCGGCCCAACTTTCAGAAGCAGAAGTTGAAGCAGTCATTGCTAAAATCATTGCAGAAACCGGAGCATCCGGAATTGCTTCAATGGGAAAAGTTATGGGATTGGCTTCAGCGCAAATTGGTGGAAGTGCAGAAGGGAAAACCATTTCGACTATCGTTAAAAAACTTTTAGTATAACAATCTAAAAAGGCTCCGTAGTTCAACTGGATAGAATATCAGATTTCGGCTCTGATGGTTGCAGGTTCGAACCCTGCCGGGGTCACGAATAAACAAGAGAGTAAAGAAAATGTCCAAACTCATTTGAGCATTTTCTTTACTTTCTTATTTTCAAAGCGGAGCTTTGTCAGGGAAGACGGAGTCAACCCTGCCGGGGTCACATAAATAAGCCAGAAGAAATTCTGGCTTATTTATTTAATTATTTTTCGGATTAGAAACTTGTCAACTGCTTTAAATCACTAATCGTTTGTGTTGGATTTGCAGCTTTAAAAACAAAATTCCCAGCCACAAGTACATCTGCACCGGCTTTTACCAATTGGGCAGCATTTTTATCGGTAACGCCACCATCAATTTCAATTAATGTTGAAGCGTTTTTTCTATTGATCAATGCTTTTAGTTTTTCAATTTTGGAATAGGTATTTTCAATAAAAGATTGCCCACCAAAACCAGGATTAACGCTCATTATGCAAACCATATCAATATCATTTATCACGTCTTCTAATAAATCAATACTGGTATGGGGATTAAGCGCGACACCGGCTTTCATGCCTTCTGCTTTTATTGCTTGTAAAGTTCTGTGTAAATGCGTGCAGGCTTCGTAGTGAACTGTTAAAACATTTGAACCTAATGCCGCAAAAGTCTTGATGTATCTGTCAGGATCAACAATCATCAAATGGACATCGATGGTTTTTTTTGCATGCTTTGTTATTGCTTCTAGAACTGGCATTCCGAACGAAATATTCGGAACAAAAACACCATCCATAATATCAATATGAAACCAGTCGGCTTGGCTTGCATTAATCATTTCGATATCGCGTTGCAGATTGGCAAAATCAGCAGCAAGAACAGAAGGTGCAATAATAGTATTCTTCATTTTGTAGTTTTGTGTTGTTGGTGCAAAGATAGAAAAAGTTTCCGTTTTACCGGAGATTGCGTGAAGGATTGGCAGCAGTGCCATGCACTGCAGAAAGCCTGACCCAAAGGGGCACGCCCAAAACAGGTGATGAGATTGCTTCGTTCTTCGCAATGACATAAAAAGTAAAACTCCGGTAATCAGCCGGAGTTTCAATCATCAATCAAAAAACGAACAGTTAATCAGACTGTTGTTGTCGTTATTAGGATTAACCTAAATATGTTTTTAATATTTTACTTCTGGAAGTATGTTTTAATCTACGGATTGCTTTTTCTTTAATTTGACGAACACGCTCACGAGTTAAATCGAAAGTTTCTCCAATTTCTTCTAAAGTCATTGGATGTTGGTCACCTAAACCAAAGTACAAACGTACAACATCTGCTTCTCTTGGTGTTAATGTTTCTAAAGAACGCTCAATTTCGGTACGCAATGATTCGTGTATTAATTCTCTATCCGGGTTTGGAGATTCACCAGAACGTAAAACGTCATAAAGGTTAGAATCTTCTCCTTCTACAAGAGGTGCATCCATTGACAAATGACGACCAGAGTTTTTCATAGACTCTTTTACATCATTTACAGTCATATCAAGTTCTTTTGCAATTTCTTCAGCACTTGGCGGACGTTCGTTAGATTGCTCTAACAAAGCGTACATCTTGTTGATTTTATTGATAGAACCAATTTTATTCAAAGGCAATCGAACGATACGAGATTGTTCTGCTAAAGCCTGAAGAATAGATTGACGAATCCACCAAACGGCATATGAAATGAATTTGAAACCACGAGTTTCATCAAAACGTTGTGCCGCTTTAATCAAACCTAAATTTCCTTCGTTAATCAAATCGGGAAGCGTCAAACCTTGATTTTGGTATTGTTTAGCAACAGAAACCACGAAACGTAAATTGGCTTTTGTCAATTTTTCTAACGCTCTTTGATCTCCGGCTTTAATCTTTTGTGCTAACTCTACTTCTTCATCTGCAGTAATTAAGTCAACTTTTCCAATTTCTTGTAGGTACTTGTCTAGGGAAGCAGTTTCACGATTAGTTACCTGCTTGGTGATTTTGAGCTGTCTCATTAATTTGTCTCCTTTACTTTAAAGTGTTCAAGTGGTTGTACGTTACAATTTTAAAAAAGTTACAATTTAATAACATTTTTTAAATTTATCTATAATCAGACAAGGAAATAACATAAAAAAATCTACTTCAAGCTTGAAGTAGATTTATTATTATTATGAGTGATTTATAAAATTATAACTTTCTTGTACCTGACCAGCTGCCGCTTTCACCAAGATCGTTTACCCAAGATCCACTTATGCGATTACCGCTACTTGTTCCGGAGAAGCCGCCACCCTCAAATGTCCCTGTTAAAGAAGTGCCTATGTATGAGCCATTTACATTAACGGTACCACTTTCACTTGACCCCGCACACCCATTAATAACATCGTCCACTATAACGACATTGAATGTGCCTGAATCGTCACCGCTATAACTACCTAAATATACTTTGGCTAAAACGTTATGAAATTCTTTTAGCACTTTTATTGTGGCATTAGGGTGTCCGCTTATGCTTATATTGCTGACTGTCGGGTCTCCGCCATTAGCAGTGACGCTAAAATCGAAAGAATTACTTCCATTGGTGAATGTCAATCCTGCCATAGCAGAATTTAAAGTAGCAGTTTCGGTCGAAGTATAGATTGAAGTAGATCCACCAATTTTTAAAATTGCCTCCAAAAATCCGTCATTATTAATATTAATCAGAACGGTTCCTGATGAACCTATAAATACACCTTTATAGATACCAAAATTACTGTTGTCAAATTCTACTTTGGCTTGTGGTGTGTCTGATAATGCTGGTCCGGAAGAATCGTCACTTGAACACGAAAATGTAAATACTCCCACGAAAAGGATAAAAAATAATTTTTTCATAATAAATTGGTTTTAATTGGGTTAGTTAACTTAAAGATATTTATTTTTTATTCAAAATAATTATCAATGCCGTTTAAAAGTCAAAAAAATCGTTTAATAGTAAGACGATATTTTATATTCTGTTCAGGAATAAAAAACCCCAACTCAAAATCTTGAATTGGGGTTTGTTTTTTAATCAAATCGGTCTTTGTATTTTTTGAATAAACTGTTCATTATAATTAGAACCACTCCAACACCGAGTAAGACCAAGGCTCTGATTAGAAAATCAGTATTTGATAAATCGAAGAACATTAAACGAACGACGCACAATCCAACCAATGAAAGTGAAACATATCTAAAGTATTTCTCTTTTAGCAAAATCCCTAAAATCAATAATCCTAATGCTTCTAAAATCCAGAAGAAAGTTAGAATTCCTTTATCGAAAGTTAAATATAAGAAAAAGCCAATACTTAGTGTTGCCGGATAAATCAGCAAACTGTTTTTGAGTTTATATTCTTCGAGCCATTTGTAAGCCAAATAAATATAAACCGCCAAAAGCGAAAATATTAAAATATAAACCGCCAGGAATTTTGATTCATAAAAATTAAAACTCAAAAAGCCCAAATGCAAATTGGCTAACAAATAATAAACGATGCTGATGTTCTTTTCCTTGCTGATTTTTTTGTGATATAAATACAGATTTACAATGGCAATCGAAGCCCAGTATATTGGCAGCCATTTGTGTTCCAATTGCGAAAACATGATGATAGACAACCAAACATTTAATACAATTTGGTAGTTTGATTTCAATGAATCTATAGTTTCTTTTTTGTTTAAAAGAATGACTAATACCAATCCTAAAATAACGCTTCCAAGTTGTAAAATCCAATCTAACCAACCGAAATTATTCAATTTGTCAAGGCTGTAATAAACGGAAATTATAATGGCTAATAGGGCAACCTTTGGTGCAAAATGGAATTTGATCTTGATTTTTTCAGCAGCAACCAGCCAAAAATTGATTAAGGCCAAAATCATAAATAATAATGGCAAATAACTTAATTGAACTTGGATAAAGAGTAAAATTATTATCCAAGCATTTTGAACATAAGGCAATGCAATACTGAACTTTTTACCTTTTTTATCCTGAGGTTTGGACTGTAAATAGCCATAAACTATAGAAACCAAAATGCTTATAACCTGTGTTATATAAAGCATATTTTTATTAACTAAGTCAACCTTATCAATAGCAATATAGATTGTCAAAACAATGCTTCCAATTAGCAGTAAAAACGAATAATTATTATAACGTTTGAATTCTTCCAGCTTTTGAAATCCGATGAACATTAGCACAGCGATTGCAGTTAAATAAATGGCGGTAAATTCAATTTGCAGACAAGAAAAGCCAAAAACTAAAGCGTTAAAAATCAAAAACTCTGAATTCAGCAAATTGAAATTCCCCCAGCCAATAATAGTTTCGTCGGATTTGCTTTTTATTCTTTTGGCAAACAATACATAAGTTTCAACAACCGAAATTCCCAAACAGCTTAATCCAATTTCCGGATTGGTTAAGTAAGGGCTATTGAATAAGAGCAATATACTTGCGGTGATAACAAAGAAAAAATACGCTACATAAAGCATAATTTGATTATCCGCTATAAGTGATTTCCTTTTGAAATTAAACCATAAAAATTCGTGATTCAAAATGGCAAACACTAACAAAGTAAACGTATAGACGATTTCGTGATCGAGTAAATATTTATAAGAAACAAATAGTAATAAAGCGTTCATTCCTACTATAGAAATAAATCGGATGGCAACCATGTCTTCGTAAAATTGTTTTTCAGTCCAGTTAAAAGCTATGACTACAGATAATCCCAAAGCAAAAGTCCAATCGGAATAGGTTTCTTTTTGGGTTGCAATTAAAATAATTCCGACTATAATACTTGAAACGAAAAAGATTATTCGTCCAATGTCAAACGTATTTGATTCGAACTTTTTTCTCAAAAAGCACCAAAGCAATGCTGTAAAAATGACAAGATAGTAGAAAGTATTATTTGGCAACTTATTATTACAATTTAAAAACAAAATGGCAAAAGAGATTATCGAGAACAATCCGTTTAAGCTCAATGTTTTGTCTAAGTAAAAGGTATCGACATCTATATATTCTTTTTTAATATTAGAGTAAACAGTAACAAGCAAAGCAGTAATTGAAATAATCGAAATAGATAATGTTGCGTTTGTAACATAGGCAGCTTCTATTGAATAGCTGTTTAATAATGCCAAAAAGAAAACCAATCCAACAGCAACAACATGATTAATTCCAAGGAAAATTTTATGCAGCAAAACTTCTTTTTCTTTGTAAACCACAAATAAGCAAACTACCGTAAGAATATATAAAACACAGGCAATAATATCAACGCCTATGCTCCAATCAACTAACATAATGCTGCTCAACGCACACAAAACAAACGAAACCATTCCGTCTAAATGATACAACCAGAAAACATTTTTCTTTCGTGCTTTCAATGCCATAAAGAAGCAAATAACAGCTCCGCCAAAGAGAACAAAAGTCTTAAAATGACTTCCGGTTGAATGTAAAATCAAGCCGGTTGCAAACAAAATCCAGTTGGTTAAATGTGTAATAAAAGCGGCTTTGTCAAAACGCGTGTTTTCATAAACGCTTCGGTATTGCATAAACATACAGCTTGCCGCAACGGTTATGATTCCGATTATGGCAAATATATTTTCGGCAGCAGTTAAAGCCGTTCCCTGAGCGTTGAACCAAATGTCAAAAATGATAAAAGCGATAATAACCACAAGTAGGTGATACTCCCATTTTTCTTTATAGGAAAGAACTATTCCAATGGCGCTTGTTATGGCTGCTAAAAGAAAAGTAGCCAAAACCTTTTCGGGAATAACACATAAAATTAACATGCTCAAAATAACATGCAACGATAGAAATGTCTGTTGCCGTATTATGTATCCAATGAATAAATTGAGTCCAATTCCAATTCCAATTAAAGAATAACCTGCAACATCATTGGTTATAAATGAAAGCGCGGGAATTTGAGACGCACCAAAACAACCAAACAAGAACAAACTCGCGCCGGCACTTCGAAGCCATAATCCTGTTTTCTCCCATTTTTCCTTTTTCTTTAAAATATAATAAGAACCAATCAGCAATCCGGCATAAGCCCATAATATCAAAATTCTAAAAAGCGGTGAAACTTTCAGCGCAGTATAAATGCTCAAATATCCAATACCAAGAACCATAATCGCTGTTCCCAAAATTCCGGTCCAATTGTCAGCAAATTGTTTTTCGGCTTTCTTTAAAAATATTGAAAAGGCACTTTCTTCGTATGCTTTTTCCGCTTTTGGTTTATCATAAACAGGAAGCGGATGACTTTCGTAATTTAAAATTGGGATTTCAATTGACTGTTCTTCCTCTGGTAAATCGGCGTCGGCAATAGGGGTGAAGTATGGTTTGGTCTCTTCAACAATCTCTTCTATAGGTTCTACAATAGGTTTAGCTTCTTCTGCTATTGGCGAAATTATTTTTTCTGTCTGAATAGTTTTTCCTTCAATACTATTTTTGATGGCTTCAATTTCTTTTTTGAGTGAATCATTTTCTTCACCATGTCTTTTTAGAATGTTTTTTAAGAAACTGGTTTCATCTTTTAAATTCGATAATTTGATGAAAAGTATAACGATGCAAATGGCAAATACGAAAAGGATGAAAGACATGGTTTTTGGTTTGATTATTTCAAATATAACTATTCTAGGTATTAGAAATCAAAAACCCCAATTCAAAATTTTGAATTGGGGTTAAATAAAAAAGGGTAGTCCTTTAAAGTTTTCGATTTCCTGACCAGCTTCCTGATTCTGAAAGAGTATTGGTCCAAGTTCCGCTAATACGGTTTCCATCGACGGTACCAACAAAAGCTCCGTTATCAAATTCACCGAGAATGTTATTTCCGGTTATATCACCATCTAAAAATAAAGAGCTATCATCGTCGCTTGGTTTAGCCAAGCCATAAAGGAAACTTCCTTGTATTATTATATTGAACGTTCCGGAACTGTCTCCGTTAAAGGAACCTAAATAACATTTTACTAGGCTATTGGAAAGTTCTTTTATAACATCAATTTTGGCATTAGCGTGTCCACTGATATTTATACTGCTGACTGATGGAGAAGTTCCATTTCCATTTACGTTAAAATCAAAAGAGTTGCTCCCATTTACAAATGTCAATCCTGTAATGGCAAAATCTTCGGCAACCTTTTCGGCTGCTGTATACGTTTTTGAAGAACCATTAATTGTTAAAGTAGCAACTGCTTCGCCACTATTGTAAACATTAACTTCAACTGTTCCTGTTGAGCCTACAAAAACACCTTTGTAGATTCCAAAGCTACTGTCGTCATACTGTGCTTTGGCATCAGGCGTGTCAGACAAACTAGTGCCTGAAGAGTCACTAGAGCAGGAAAGAGCCACTGCTCCGAAAATGAATGTTAAAATAAGTTTTTTCATAATACTTATATTTATAGTTAGTTGATTAAAATTACAAAATATATATTTAACATATTTATTTTTAAATAATAAACTTTAGGCGTGTTGTGTAAGCATATGAAAAATAAAAACCCCAACTCAAAATTTTGAATTGGGGTTTTTTATAAACTAAAAAAAGTGATTACTCTTTTTTCTCTTCTCTTGGAGGTCTTGGTAAAAGTGCTTTTCTTGACACTTTTTCTTTTCTTGTTTTTGGATCAACACCAAGATATTTTACTTGGAAAACATCACCCATTTTTACAACATCAGAAACGTTTTCTGTTCTTTCCCAAGCCAATTCTGAAACGTGTAATAAAACTTCGTTTCCAGGAGCAGCGGTATATTCTACAACAGCACCAAAGTCTAACATTTTAATTACTTTCACTTCATAAGCTTCACCAACTGCAGGTTTGAAAATGATAGAATCGATTTTCGCCAATACTGCTGCAATTCCGTCTGGGTCAGTTCCAAGGATTTCAACAACACCTTGCTCATCCACTTCGTTGATAACGATTGTAGTTCCCGTAGCTTTTTGTAATTCCTGAATCACTTTTCCACCAGGTCCGATTAAGGCTCCAATGAAATTTCCTGGAATTGTTCTGGTGATGATTTTTGGAGCATACGCTTTAACATCAGGTCTTGGTGTAGCAATTGTTTCCACCAATTTCCCTAATATATGCATACGTCCATCACGTGCCTGATTCAAAGCTTGTTCCATAATGTCATAACGCAATCCATCAATCTTGATGTCCATTTGACAAGCTGTGATTCCATCTTTTGTTCCGGTTACTTTAAAGTCCATGTCACCTAAATGATCTTCATCACCTAAGATATCTGAAAGAACCGCAAATTTTTGACCATCTGTAATCAATCCCATAGCAATACCTGAAACCGGTTTTACCATTTGAACTCCTGCATCCATCAAGGCCATTGTACCGGCACAAACTGTTGCCATAGAAGAAGAACCGTTAGATTCTAAAACTTCAGAAACAATACGAATTGTATAAGGACAATCTGCTGGAATCATATTTTTCAAAGCACGTTGTGCTAAGTTTCCGTGACCAACTTCTCTTCTTGAAGTTCCTCTTAAAGGTTTTGCTTCTCCAGTTGAGAATGGTGGGAAATTGTAGTGTAAATAGAATTTTTCTTCTCCTTGTTCAGATGGTGAGTCGATTTGGTTTGCTTCTCTTGAAGTTCCCAAAGTTACTGTTGCCAATGCCTGAGTTTCTCCACGTGTAAACAATGAAGAACCGTGAACTCTTGGTAAGTAATCAGTTTCACACCAGATTGGTCTGATTTCGGTAGTTTTTCTTCCGTCCAAACGAATTCCTTTTTCAAGGATTACGTTACGAACTGCTTCTTTATTGGTTTTGTAGAAATATTTTCCAACTAAACCGGCTAAGTCTGCATTTTCAGCATATTCTTCTTCAGTAAATAATGCTTTGCACTCTTCTTTTACTGCAGCGAATTTTTCGCCTCTTTCACTTTTACCTGAAGCTTCCTGAGCTATTGCATAACATTTGTCATATCCAGCCGCTTTTACTTTTTTGTAAACTGCTTCGTCTTCAACTTCACCTTCATACGTACGGATTTCTTTTTTACCAAAAGCTTCCTGTAATCTTAATTGCGCCTGAATTTGAACTTTGATAGCCTCATGAGCAAATTTGATAGCCTCTACCATTTCTGCTTCTGAGATTTCTTTCATTTCTCCTTCAACCATCGCAACAGAATCCATTGAAGCTCCAATCATCATATCAATATCTGATAAGTCTAATTGCGCTTTACTTGGATTGATTACAAACTTTCCGTCGATACGTGCAACACGTACTTCAGAAATCAGGTTGTAAAATGGAATGTCTGAAACCGCTAAAGCTGCCGAAGCTGCTAATCCTGCCAAAGAATCCGGCATAACATTTTCGTCGTGAGACATTAATTGGATCATCACTTGAGTTTCAGCGTGATAATCATCTGGGAAAAGCGGACGTAAAACACGGTCAACAAGACGCATTGTTAATACTTCGCTGTCACTTGGACGTGCTTCTCTTTTGAAAAATCCACCAGGAAAACGTCCTGCTGCTGCAAATTTTTCACGGTAATCTACCGTCAAAGGTAAAAAGTCAACACCAGGATTTGATGTTCTTGCTGATACGGCTGTTGCTAACAACATAGTGTCTCCACAACGTACAACTACAGAACCGTCTGCCTGTTTTGCTAATTTACCTGTTTCGATTGTGATGCTTCTTCCATCACCTAAATCGATTGTTTCTTGGGTTACTTTTGGAATCATAAAATTTAATTCGTTTTTAAACAATTAGGTTAGTTGTGTTGTAGTTGTTGTAGTAGTTGTTTGTAACCCAATGAAAAACCGAAACTTTTCTTCTTTTTAATCTAAAAATAAAAAGAGGCGCGTGGGCACCTCTTTTTTATTGACTATTTTCTAATATTCAATTCTTTGATGATCTCACGATATCTGTTGATATCTTTTTTCTTCAAGTAGTCAAGAAGACTTCTTCTTTTACCTACCAAAAGTACTAACGAACGCTCAGTGTTGTAATCGTGACGATTTTTTTTCAAGTGCTCAGTTAAGTGAGAGATTCTAAATGTGAACAATGCGATTTGTCCTTCTGCAGATCCTGTGTTTTCTGCTTTTCCTCCGTGTTTAGCGAAGATTTCTGCTTTTGTGTCTTTACTTAGATACATTCCAATATTTATTTAAATGATTATTATGTATGAATAGAGGTTTTCTCAATTCGTGTGCAAAGATAATCTTCTTTTTCGATTAGGCAAATAAAAAGATAGCCTTAACTTAAAAAAGTTTGGCAACTTCCTGATTTACAAATTCTAAAAACCGTTCGTCGGCTTCTGTGAAAGGATCAATCACGTGACTGTCGATGTCTATCTGCCCAATATTTTTTCCATTTACAAAAAGCGGTACTACAATTTCCGACTTAACGGTAAAGCTGCAGGCAATATAATTATCCTGAGCAGTAACATCGGGAACGACAAAATTTTGGTTTGATTCTGCTACCTGCCCACAAATTCCTTTTCCGAATGGAATGACAATATGATCTGTTTCAGCACCAACATAAGGTCCTAGATGCAACGTTTTGTTTTCATGATTGGCAAAATAAAATCCAACCCAATTGTAATAATCAACATTGTCAGTAAGCAATTGGCAAAGGTTTTTTAATTTGATATCTCTTTCAGCATTCGCTTCAGAAAGTAATGCAATTACTTGTGGTTTTAAGTTTTCGAAATTCATTTTCAATTTTTTATGCAAAAGTAACGACTGCACTTTTTTTATTTTATATAAATTTGTTAAAAATTCTATTTTGAAGAATCTGCTGCTGCAATACAAACCTTTCTTGCTTTTTCTTGGAAAATTTATCTTGAGTTATTTGGTTTTGACCTTTATTTATCAAAGCTATCTAAGTCGTTATAATGTCAAAGATTTTGATGTGGATTTTTTTACACAAGCTGTAGCCGATCAATCTGCAACGGTTTTGTCCTGGATTGATTCCAATTCTTACACCATGCCGCATCAGACGGAACCGACAGTAAAATTGTTTTATAAAGGCAAATACATTTCCCGAATTATTGAAGGATGCAATGCTTTAAGTGTAATGATTTTATTCATCTCATTCGTAATTGCATTCACTGGAAAATTCAAGAAAACGGTTTTGTTTATAGTTTTCGGAATATTTTTGATTCACGTTTTGAACATTGCTCGGATTGCGCTTTTGTGCGTTGCGTTGTATCATTTTCCTCAATATGAGCATTTACTACACGGTGTAATTTTTCCATTAGTGATTTATGGAGTTGTATTTTTGTTATGGGTAATTTGGATTAATAAATATTCGTTCTATGCTACAGAAGTTGATAAGAAATAAAGAAAAAGTAGGCTGGTCATTGTTTTTGATATTGCTTCTGATTTTAATCAGAGTATTTGAAGACACGCTATTCTACGATCCGTTTTTAAATTATTTCAAAGACGAATACGCGCATTTGCCGTTTCCACAAATCAACATTTTTAAATTGTTTTTTAGTTTGGGAATAAGGTTCTATCTCAATTCAGTGATTTCATTATTACTGCTGTATGTGATTTTTAAAGACAAGCAGATTGTAAAATTTTCGGCCTTGCTTTTTATGATTTTGGGTTCGGTTTTGATGATTAGTTTCATTTTTACGCTTATTTCTTTTGGAGAAGAAAGCAAAATGACGCTTTTTTACATCAGACGTTTTTTGATTCAACCGATTTTTATTTTGCTTTTCATTCCCGGATTTTATTATCAGAAGCAAATTAAAAAATAAGCATTTTTTCGTAACTTTACTCGTATAGTATATGCTGAAATTTAATTTTGGGTCTTATGAAAATAGTAAAGCATTCTGGCAGTGTTGTTGAGTTTAATCGAGACAAACTTAAAAGTTCTTTATTAAAATCGGGTGCAAGTATATTGGTTGTTGATGGTATTCTGCAAGCTATCGACAATCAAATTTACGAAGGTATTACTACCAAAAAAATCTACAAACTAGCTTTTAATTTACTCAAAAAATCTTCTAACTCCAATGCGGCGAGATATAATCTGAGAGTTGCTATTCAAATGCTTGGTCCAGCCGGTTTTTTCTTTGAAAAATTCATTTCACGGCTATTTATTTCTGAAGGCTATACAACAAAAAACAATCTTTTTTTACAAGGCAAATGTGTGAGTCACGAAATAGATGTCGTTATCAAAAAAAACAATTATATCGAAATGATAGAATGCAAATTTCATCCAAGAAGCGAAACCAATTCTGATGTAAAAGTCCCAATGTATATACTTTCCAGATTTAATGATTTGAAAGACAGAAACCATCCGATATTTTCCAAAAGCGATAAAATTTCAAGCTGTTGGATTGCAACCAATAACCGATTTACTACCGATGCAATGAGTTTTGCCAATTGTTCCGGATTAAAATTATTGAGTTGGGATTATCCACCAAAATTTTGTTTGCGAAAAAAAATTGATAATGAGCAATTGTATCCGATTACTTGTTTAACGACTTTGACTTTGGCCGAAAAAGATAAATTGTTGGTGTCGGATATCATCTTGGCTAGGGAAATTATTGATAAAGTTGAAGTTCTTGAAAAAATCGGACTTAGTCCAATCAGAATAAAAAACGTGACTAAAGAAGCGTCAGAACTGTGTAAATATTTGTGATATGAAAATTAAATTTCTTGGAGGAGCAGGAACAGTAACGGGTTCAAAAACTTTAATTGAAAGTAACGGACTCAGAATCCTAATTGATTGCGGACAATTTCAAGGGATAAAACCATTACGAGAACTCAATTGGGAACCATTACCGATTTTGCCCAACACAATTGATTTTGTTTTGCTTACACATGGCCATTTAGATCATTGCGGTTGGTTGCCAAGATTGGTCAATCAAGGATTTGAAGGAAAAATATATTGCACAAGTCCAACAGCGGCAGTTACCAAATTAATTTTGTTAGACAGCGCCAAAATTCAGGAAGAAGAAGCCAATAAAGCCAACGAAGAGCATTTTTCCAAGCATGAAAAAGCAGAACCGTTGTATAATATTGAGCAAACCGAAGAAGTTTTTCCATTATTTAGAGTGATAAAACCAAATCAGAAAGTATCGCTTGATGCTGAAATATCAGCTGTTTTTAGAAACGCCGGTCACATCATTGGCGCTTGTTCTATCGAGCTGAAATTAGAAGGGGAAACGCTCGTTTTTTCCGGAGATATTGGTCGGGATAATGATGTGCTGATGTATTCGCCGGTAAAACCCAAAGAAGCGGATTATGTTTTTTTAGAAAGTACTTATGGTAATAGAATACATCCTGATGAGGACGTCAAATTGCTGTTAGAAACCTACATCAACAACACGTATCAAAATGGTGGAACTGTTATTATTCCGAGTTTCGCTGTAGAACGCGCCCAAACCATTATGTATTTGATTTGGAAGCTAAAAGAGGAAGATAGAATTCCAAATATTCCATACGTAATTGATACTCCAATGGGAATAAACGTTTTGGATGTTTTTACAGATAATAAAAATTGGCATAAACTTTCCGAAAATGATTGCGTTGAAATGTGCAAAACATTCACCATGAATACAGAATATCAGGAAACTATAGATACAATTTTTGATAAACGGCCAAAAGTTGTCATAGCAGCAAGCGGAATGGTTACCGGAGGAAGGGTTTTGAGTTATTTAGAAGAATACATTGGATTGCCTGAAACAGCAATAATTATGGTTGGCTATCAAGGCGAAGGAACGCGTGGCAGAAAGCTTTTAGAAGGAGCAACAGAAATAAAAATTCATGGGAAATATTATCCGGTTTTGGCCAAAATTCTTGAAATACAAGGATTGTCAGCGCATGGTGACCAAAATGATTTGCTCAATTGGTTATCAGAATTAAAAAACAAACCTAAAAAAGTTTTTTTAGTACATGGTGAAAACCAACCGGCAGACGAGTTGCGAATCAAAATTCAGGAAAAATACGGTTTTGATTGCGCTGTTCCGTTGATGGGACAAGAGTTTGAATTGTAAAGTTTTAATTTAATTTTAAGTTTTTGCCCAATGGTTTTTACTAACTTTGCCCCATGATTTTCAGAAAACACATTAGTATTTTATTGACAGCTCTCCTGTTGGTTTCCAATTTGGGATTAGCTTTCAATGTACATTATTGTGATGATGAAATCGCTTCTATAACTATAAATGCAGCTCCAGCCGTTGAACAAACTCTAGACGAATGCTGCGGAATTGTTGAGGAAGATTCGGAATGCTGCAATGATAAAGTTATTAAAGCTGAAATTAAATCAGACCAGATTATCGTAAAATCGGTATCATTTGACGCTGATTTTATTCCGGTTACACATGACTGGAAACCTGCAATTTTTGTTTCAAAAAACAACTTCAAACAAAGAGATAATCTTACTTACTACAGCGATGCGCATACACCGCCATTGTATCTCTTATACAGCCAATATACTTTTTATGCCTGATTTTAGTATTCGATAAGTACTCACTTAATCACGAATATTAAAATTTAAAAAATGAAAAATACAATGTTGTTCCTTACATTGTTGGTTTCTACCGTTACTTTTTCACAAGAAGATGTCAAAAAAGACACTCTGAAAACGGTAAACGTTCAAGCCAGTAAAAAAGGACTAAAAAAATCAATTTCAGGAACGGCCAATATGACATTGGTAACAAGTAAAGAATTGCTTAAAGCAGCTTGTTGTAATCTGGCCGAAAGCTTTGAAACCAATCCATCCATCGATGTCAATTTTTCGGATGCTTTGACAGGAACCAAACAAATCAAAATGTTGGGTTTGACAAGTCCTTATATCATGATTACCGAAGAAAATATTCCATCGGTTCGTGGCGCTTCTCAGGCGTATGGTTTGTCTTTTACGCCGGGAACTTGGGTGGAGAGTATCCAAATCAACAAAGGTGCAGGAAGCGTTGTTAATGGTTACGAAAGTATTTCGGGACAAATCAATACCGAATTAATCAAACCTCTAAAAGATATTCCGTTTTTTCTGAATGCTTATGGTTCGACCGATTCCCGTTTTGAATTGAATACTCATTTCAATCGTAAAGTCTCGGATTATTGGGCAACGAGTTTGTTTTTACACGGTAATGCAAGAGTCGCCAAAAACGATATGAACGAAGACGGTTTTCTGGATAATCCATTGGGAAAACAATTCAACATCGCCAATCGTTGGCAATATTCCAATCCGAATACAGGTTGGGTTTCGTTTTTGAATCTTCGTTATATGAATGATGAAAAGCAAACGGGAGAACTCGATTTTGATGCTGACAGAGATAGATTGACAACCAATTATTGGGGTTCAGAAATCAATACCGAAAGACTGGATTTTTCATCAAAAATAGGATATGTTTGGAAAGATATGCTGTATCAAAGTGTCGGATTTCAAAATGCTTTTACCAGTCATAATCAGGAATCGTATTTTGGTTTGAACCAATACAATATCAAGCAGCAAAGCTATTATTCGAATCTGATTTTCAATTCGATTATCAGCAATACAAAGAATAAATTTGCCACAGGATTGAACTTTACCTATGATAAATATGCTGAGTTTGTAAATCTTTCAGATGTAAGCAGAATCGATAATTCGGTCGGTGCTTTCTTTGAATATACTTATGACGACGACGATAAGTTTAGCTATATTCTTGGCGGACGAATGGATTATCACAATAGGTTAGGCGCATTTTTCACACCAAGACTGCATGTAAAATACAATCCTTGGGAAAAAGCTGTGATTCGATTTTCTGCCGGAAGAGGAAAACGTGCTGCGAATATATTTGCTGAAAACCAAAACTTATTTGCCAGCTCAAGGACGTTTTCTGTTTTGGATACGAATGGGAAAGTGTATGGTTTAGATCCGGAAATTGCATGGAATTACGGTCTGAGTTTTACTCAAAATTTCAAACTATTTGGAATGAATGCTGATACAACTGTTGATTTCTACAGAACCGATTTTCAAAACCAGGCAGTTATAGATGTTATGAATTCGCCGCAACAGGTTTTGTTTTATAACCTAAAAGGTAAATCGTATGCTAATAGTTTGCAGCTTGACTTCAATTTGGAAATCATCAAGCATTTGAATTTGAGAACGGCTTATAAATATTATGACATTTCGACGGATTATCTTTCGGGAACTTTTCAAAGACCATTGCAGGCAAAGCATCGTTTCTTTGTGAATTTGGAATATGAAACACACATCGTTGAAAAAGGCAAGCAATGGAAATTCGATTTCACTACCAATTGGTTGGGGAAACAGCAATTGCCAAACACAGCTAGCAATCCGGAGCAAGACAGATTGCCTGAGTTTTCCCCTTCTTTTGCGGTAATGAATGCGCAAATTACCCGAACTTTTTCGAGTACCTTTGAAATGTATATTGGTGGAGAAAATATTGGAAATTATCGTCAGGACAAAGCCATTTTAGGCAGTGATAATCCGTTTGGCCCAAATTTTGACACTTCAATTGTATATGCGCCGGTATTTGGTCAGATGTATTACGCAGGATTGCGATTTAAAATAAAATAACTTTCAGCATCGAAAGATGTTGAACTAAATTCAACATAAATGAAAAATATAATTTTAGGAATGATGTTACTGTTTGTAGCATTTTCAACACAAGCACAAGACAATAAAAACAAAAATGCCAAATATGAGTTTGAAGTAAATGGCAATTGCGAACAATGTAAAAAGCGAATTCAGAAAGCAGCATTTTCTGTTGCAGGTGTGAAAAGTGCCGATTGGCATATTGATGACCATATGCTGCATGTAATTATAAATGAAGAAAAATGTTCATTACTTGATGTAAAAAAGGCCGTTGCCAAAGTTGGTCATGATACTGAAGATGTTAAAGCAACAGATGAGGTTTATGAAAATCTTCATAGCTGTTGTAAATATGAAAGAAAATAATTTTAAAAACTCCTTAATTTTTAAGGAGTTTTTTTTATTCTTATTTTTACCAAAAAAAGAAATTGAAAAAGCTAGGAATCGTTTTGTTATTGCTAATTTATAGCAATTGTTTAGCTCAAAAAACAGTTGAGGACCAAAGAGTTTGGTTTGCTTACACCGGGCAATATAAGGTTTCTGAAAAATGGGGTTATCATATTGAAGCGCAATTCAGGCTTGACAATGAGCTGCAACAAAATCTTCAAAATTTATTTAGAATAGGCGGGATCTATTATTTGTCACCATATAAAAACATAAGTGGCGGCTATGCTTTAGTCAATACTTATAGTGCTTCGTTGGATAAATTTTACAGAGAAAACAGGTTTTGGCAACAATACCAGTTCAATAAAAAATGGAATGAGAATAAGAACACGATCATTCACAGATTTCGATTAGAGCAACGATGGGTTGAGCAATTAGCAACTGAAAACACTACGAATTATCAGAACAGATTCCGTTATTTGAATAGAAATTTATTTCACATCGCAAATATAAGATCAAGTAACGAAGAAATTTATGCTGTTGTTCAGGATGAAGTTTTTCTGAATTTAGGCGACAATAAAATTAATTCAAAAGTTATCGATCAAAACAGGTTTCTAATTGGACTTGGATTGAATTACAATAACAACATTCGATTAGAATTGGGTTATATGAATCAGTTTGTTACATCCAGTTCTGGTAATGATGTAATGAATCATACCGTTTCGGTATCGTTACTTCAAAATTTAGATTTGCAAAAGCATTAGTTATCGATATGTGAAAATATAGCAATATCCCAAAAAAAAGGAGTACTTTCACGCTCGAAATTTTTACCCACTTAATTTTATAATCCATGAGTGATTTTGACTGGATGCAATTACTAAATCCCGAATTTTACATAACCATGTCTATTGGTGGTGTAAAAGTTGGTTTGTGGATTGTGTTGTTTATTGTTTTTGCCGAAACAGGTTTGTTTGCCGGTTTCTTTTTGCCTGGTGATAGCTTACTTTTTTTAGCAGGAATATACAGTCGGGATTTAGTTGAGAACTTTGCTGTCATACCATCAGATATTGCTAATGTGACACTGTTGTCAGTATTGGTTGCTGTTGCAGGAATCTTAGGAAATATGATGGGATATTGGTTTGGTGAAAGAAGCGGATATTATTTATATAAAAAAGAAGATAGCTTTTGGTTCAAGAAAAAATACCTGATTCAGTCTAAAGATTTCTTTGAAAGATATGGTGGAAAAGCGATAATCTTCGCGCGTTTTTTACCAATCGTCAGAACATTTGCGCCTATAGTTGCCGGAATTGTGACTATGGATAAAAAGAAGTTTATGTTTTACAACATTGTAAGCTCATTCCTTTGGTCATTTACTCTTATTTTCTCCGGGCATTACTTATATGGAATGTTTTTAGAGAAATTTGATATCGATTTAAAACATCACATTGAGAAAATCGTTATCGGAATAATATTAGTTTCTACGTTTCCGGTTTTCCTGAAGATGATTAAGAAAACACCAAAGCAAGAATAAAAAAAAGCCTCAAGAAATTGAGGCTTTTTTTTATTCTAAAGAATGTGAATTACATCATTCCCGGCATTCCACCGCCCATTGGCATTCCGCCACCAGCATTTTCTTCTTTGATTTCCACCAATGCACATTCGGTAGTTAAAATCATTCCTGAAACTGAGGCAGCATTTTCAAGGGCTACACGCGTTACTTTTTTAGGATCAATGATTCCGGCTTTTAGCATATCAACATATTCGTCTGTTTTGGCGTTGTAACCAAAATTGGCTTTCCCTTCCGAAACTTTTGCAACGACAACAGAACCTTCTAATCCTGCATTCTCAACAATAGTTCTTAACGGAGCTTCAACAGCACGTGATACAATTTGGATTCCTGTAGCTTCATCAGCATTGTCAGCTTTTAGCTTATCCAAAACTGATTTTGCTCTTAATAAAGCAACACCACCACCAGCTACAATTCCTTCTTCAACCGCAGCGCGAGTCGCATGAAGCGCATCGTCTACACGATCTTTTTTCTCTTTCATTTCTACTTCAGAAGCAGCACCAACATATAGTACAGCAACACCGCCAGCTAATTTAGCCAAACGTTCCTGTAGTTTTTCTTTATCATAGTCAGAAGTCGTTGACTCCATTTGACCTTTGATTTGGTTTACACGATTTTTAATCATGTCAGCCGTTCCGGCACCATTTACCAAAGTTGTATTGTCTTTATCAATAGTTACTTTTTCAGCGGTACCCAACATTTCTAAAGTAGTGTTTTCTAAAGTATAACCACTTTCTTCAGCAATGACAGTTCCTCCGGTTAGTATGGCAATATCTTCCAACATTGCTTTTCTTCTGTCACCAAAACCAGGAGCTTTTACAGCAGCAATTTTCAATGCACCACGTAATTTGTTTACCACCAATGTCGATAACGCTTCGCCATCAACATCTTCCGCAATAATTAATAATGGTTTCCCGGATTGTGCTACTGGTTCTAATATTGGTAATAACTCTTTTAGAGAAGATACTTTTTTGTCATATAAAAGAATGTATGGTCTTTCTAATTCTACTTCCATTTTCTCTGGATTGGTAACAAAATACGGAGACAAATAACCTCTGTCAAACTGCATTCCTTCCACAACATCAACATAAGTATCAGTTCCTTTTGCTTCTTCGACAGTGATAACACCTTCTTTACCTACTTTTCCAAAAGCAGTTGCAATCAAATCACCAATAACTTCATCATTATTTGCGGAAATAGAAGCAATTTGTTTTATTTTTTCAGAATCACTTCCAACAACCTGAGCTTGTTTTGCAAGGTCAGCCACAATAGCTTCAACTGCTTTATCAATTCCACGCTTTAAATCCATTGGATTCGCGCCGGCAGCAACGTTTTTCAAACCTTCTTTAACGATAGCCTGAGCCAAAACAGTTGCAGTCGTAGTTCCGTCACCAGCTAAATCATTGGTTTTTGATGCTACTTCTTTTACCATTTGCGCACCCATATTTTCTAATGCGTCTTTCAATTCAATTTCTTTTGCAACGGTAACACCATCTTTGGTAACGGTTGGTCCTCCAAATGATTTTCCAATAATTACATTACGACCTTTTGGTCCAAGAGTTACTTTTACTGCATTTGCTAAAGCATCAACACCACGTTTTAAACCGTCGCGAGCCTCAATATCGAATTTTATATCTTTTGCCATTTTATGTTAGTTTTTTTTGAATTATATAATTGCTAAGATGTCATCCTCACGCATGATTAGGTAATCTTTTCCATTGAACTTTAAATCAGTTCCGGCATATTTTCCATAAAGAACAACATCGCCAACTTTAACTGTTAAAGGTTCGTCTTTTTTACCGTTTCCAACAGCTACAACAGTTCCTTTTTGCGGTTTTTCTTTTGCCGTATCAGGAATAATGATTCCGGAAGCTGTTTGCGTTTCAGCGGCTGCAGGTTCAATGATAACTCTGTCTGAAAGAGGTTTGATATTTAATGCCATAATTATGTTTTTATGTTATTTTAATGTTGGTTACCGCTAGTCAGAAATTGTGCCAAGCGGCATTTTTTCTAAAAAAAATGCCAGCATGTCAGTGCTGGCATTATATTTTTTGAATGCAAATTATTTTTTTGGAGTCTCAACTGGTTTAGCCGGAGCCGGAGTTGCTGTTTTTGGAGCAGCAGCTTCTGTATCATCAATGATTTTTGAATTAGCATCACTTGTGCTTCCTGTGAAACTTAAGCTTGATAATAATATCAAAACAATTAATATAGTTGCTAATGTCCAAGTACTTTTATCTAAAAAGTCAGTTGTTTTTTGAACACCACCCATTTGTGTTGAACCACCTAATGAAGATGATAAACCGCCGCCTTTAGGGTTTTGTACCATAACTACTATGATCAATAAAAAACAAACTATTGTTATTAATACTAAAAAGATTGAAAATGTGCTCATTACTTAATTATTATTTTGTTGTAAAATTTTAATATCCGAAATTCGGTTTGCAAAGAAACTACTTTTTTCCGGATATTTCAAAATTAATATTTCATAGGCTTGAATTGCTTTTGAATATTTTTTTTGTTCTAAATATACTCGGGCTAAAGTCTCGGTCATCAAGTGGGAAGTATCTTCCGGAATGACTTCTATTACCGGAACTGTAGCGTCTTTTGCTATTGGAGTTATCTTCGGATTGTTCTCGATGAATTTGTCGATTAAATCTAATTTTTTCTTCTTGTCATCAGCAAATGAAGATTTAATTTGCTGCGTCTGTTCGCTATCGCTCGAGTCTTCTCTGACAATTGGTTTTAATCGTGATAATTGCAACCATTCCTGAAACGAATGTTTCTCGTTTTTAGAAAACTCTAATGGTTTTCCGATAGCTAATTTTTCTTCTGCTTTTTGTTCTTCTGTGGCCGTAGCTTCTTTGATAGAAGTTAAAATAGATTGTTCTAAAGCATCAACAATAGGCTGATTGGCTTCTACAATGATATGTTCGCTTCCAATGACACTCATGTTCATTAGTTCTTCCAACTTCTTTTCGTACAAGCCTTTTTGTACAGATACAAAAGAATCGGAAGTGATAAAATCGAATAAAATACTTCTGTCCGTAGTATAAGCAGCAGAAACTTTCAGAGCGTAATTATAATTAAAACTGTCCTGATTATACAGATGTTTTAACTTCAACACACGGGCACTTTGAAAATAAGGAAACGCAGTCAAAACATTGTCCAATGTTTCAGCGTACCTGTCATTTATAGCTTCAGGTTTGTTGAGTAAATATGTGTAATCTGTTAAGTTCATCTTATGAATTTACCATTTGGCCAACGACTCATTAAAAACATCTTGTGTTATACGCTCAAAAATCTCATCGATATAGTCGTTTAATACTGAGCCGGTTGGAAGTGAACTTCCTTCATAATCTCTGTAAAAAGAAAAGCGTCTCTCAAAATTGTCGGCTTCTTTATTTTTATTGCTAAAACGAACATTAACCGAAATAGTCAATCTGCTTTGAGCCGCAGTTTGAGAAGCTGTGGCCTGCATAGGTGTTATTCTATATTCTACAATTTCGCCTTCATAAAGCAAATCGCCATTGGAATTGGTCAAATCCAGGTTAGTTTGGTTCTGAATAATTTCCTGAAGTCTGATGGTAAATCTTCGTTCAATTCCGGGCTCAATTAAGTCGGCATTATTCTGAAAATAATTCACCTGAAATGTCTTCCCATCGACTGGCTTTGCACCTGTAAAGTTATATACAGAGCAACTGTTTATGCTGACAGCAAGAATAAAAATAGAAAGCAATTTAAAAAACTTCATGGAAACAATTAAAGACCGCTAAAGTAATTCTTTATTTTGAATTATGGAAGAGCATCGCCTTGGTAATAGTAATTAATGGAGGTTGTTGTATTCTCATAAGTTCCCAGATAATAATTGTCTCTGGTTTGTGTTAAAGGTAAATCATTTGCGTTGAATGTATAATGAAATACTTCACTTTCCGGATCTTCTGAACAATAGTCATGAGTAAGTACATTGTTAGCTGAAATACAGTTGTTATCCGGCCAAGGCATAGTAGTAGAAAAACTAAATGCTTTACAAATCGCTAGTGTTGCATTTCTTAATGGATTGGTTTTGTTATCGTAAGTGAAATAATTACAGCTTTCATTAGGGAAATAGGATACCATGTTATTGTCTGAATACTGTATACCCAATTCAGAATTTATTATTTCAACAGGTGTTCCATCCCAATCATAATCTACCCATACAGTTTTGGTATAAGTCAATAATTTATCAATGTTAATAGTAATAGAAGTATAATAATTGGTTAAGTCACCGAAGATATAGGCATTCAAAGAAGAATCATAATTCAATGATTCACCGTCAATTGAGATAACAGAATCATCACTGTCATAACTAAAAGTATGGGTACTGCTAGTTGCATCCGCGTTAAAAACTGTGTAACCAGCCAATCGGTTATCGGAGTCATAAGTAAAAGTCTGAACAATGGTTCCGTCTGCTTTTGTTATTTCATATAGCAAACCATCGGAATTAAAAAACCATCTTGTTTCCATAGAAGTTCCCGGATAGAAGTCAACTCTTTGCAATAAATTTGGGTTAACAGTAACTTCTGATGAGTCAGAACTACATGAAATAGAAATAATAACAAAACTGATTAGAAAATAGAACTTTTTCATAGCGAGTACTTTAGTTCTATAAAAGTAAGAAAATAAAAGTAAGAAAATATTTTTTTCTTAATTATGGAAGATCATCGCCTTGATAGTAGTATTTCGAATAATTGATATATTCAACAAACGTATCGCCATCATAGACTTCAATGTCGTGCTGTGATAAATAATTATGAGAATTAATTAACAAACCGAAGTTGTAATGAGCGGAGTTGCCGCTTTCAAAACTCAATGATGAAAGTACTGATCTTGAAAAAATTCCATCCTTGAAAAACTCCGGATCAGTCAAAGATTTTAATTTTAAAACTCCTAAACAGGCATTACGAAGAGGGTTTCCATTGATTACATTTAAAAAACTGTAATTTCGAACTAAATCAACACTTCCGTTAGTTGTTCTCTGAAAAGAAATCATATTGCTGTTGGTGTAAACCGCTTCATATTTTTTTTCAGGAGAAACGGAATTACTATATGTATATTCTGTTAGCAACAAATCATTATTAATTTCACAATTGAAATTTTCAGTTGCATTGCTATAGAAATATCTGAAACCTGCAGCACTATAGATGTAATTATAGGCTTGACCGTTGATGGTGGTTATGATGTTTGAAGAATTATAGGTAACTACATAATCAGCTACAATTGAGCCGTTATTATATTTGGTGTCCCTGATAACATTGTTGTTGCTGTCATAAATAAACTTTTCAATCAGCGTTCCGTCAGCTTTTGTAATGTGATCCAATATACCAGAATCATTAAAATTCCAACGTGTTTCGTTGGCAGTATTAGGATAGAAATCGACTCTTTGAAGCAATTCAGGATTGACAAGTATAGAAGAGGTGTCATCGCTGCTGCATGAGAATAAGGTAATAGCTAAAACAAAAAGGAATACATATTTTTTCATGACTATAAATTTGGGTGGCGTAAACGTAAAAAGGTATTTGACAAATAAAAAATTTATAGGTCGTACTGCTTAATTTTTCGATAAAGTGTTCTTTCAGAGATGCCTAATTCATCTGCAGCGGCTTTTCTTTTGCCTTTATGACGGTCCAAAGACTTCTTGATAAGTTCAATTTCTTTTTGTTCTAATTTCAATACTTCTTCCTCATCAATGGTTTCTGCCATTAGGTAATTAGTATCATCGTCATCGTCAAATTCTTCTTGTTCTACTTCATTCTGTGAAGAAATGGAATTCAATCTCGGTTCATCCGTAAAGTTAGAAACACTTTCCTCTTTTTGGCCAAAAACCTTCTGAATCAAGTTCTTATTCATTTCCTGCACTTTGGAACTTCCGTTTTGCATTAATTCTAGAGTCAGCTTTTTCAAATCATGCAAATCGCTTTTCATGTCAAAAAGGACTTTGTATAAAATATCTCTTTCGGTAGAAAAATCATTTTCCGATTTTTTTCCGCCAATAACCGAAGGCAAATTACTACCTTCAACCGGTAAATACGATTGTATAGTTGCCAATGAAATATCGCGATTGGTTTCCAAAACCGAAAGCTGTTCGGCAAAATTTCTAAGCTGACGGATGTTTCCGCTCCAGCGGTATTTTTGCAAAAATTGGATAGCTTCATCACTCAATTTAATGGGCGGCATTTTATATTTATGCGCAAAATCGGCAGCAAATTTTCGAAACAATAAATGAATATCATCTTTTCGGTCACGCAATGGCGGCAAAGGGATGTCAACAGTGCTCAAACGATAGTATAAATCTTCACGGAATTTTCCTTTTTCAATCGCTTCAAATAAATTCACATTAGTAGCTGCAACGATACGAACATTGGTTTTTTGGACTTTTGATGAACCCACTTTTAGGAATTCGCCGTTTTCCAAAACACGAAGTAAACGCACCTGTGTTGACAAGGGCAATTCGCCTACTTCATCCAGGAAAATTGTTCCGCCATCAGCCACTTCAAAATAACCTTGACGTTCGGCGTTGGCTCCGGTAAACGAACCTTTTTCATGTCCAAAAAGCTCACTGTCAATGGTTCCTTCCGGAATAGCACCACAGTTTACTGCTATATATTTTCCGTGTTTTCTGTGCGAAAGCGAATGAATAATTCGAGGAATACTTTCTTTACCGACACCACTTTCACCCACAACCAATACCGAAATATCAGTAGGAGCAACCTGTATGGCTTTTTCTATGGCACGATTCAGTTTTGGGTCGTTCCCAATAATCTCAAATCGTTGTTTTATGCTTTGAACGGTTTCCATGATTAGCTAATTTGCATTTCACTGTATCCAACAGCCTTACCAATCAAGGTTCCGCTGGTACAGTTGGTAATTTTCACATTGACAAAATCACCGATTTTATAATTTTCCCTTGGGAAAACAACCATAAAACTTTGTGAATTTCGCCCTGATAAATCTTTATCTGATTTTTTAGAAACTTTTTCTACCAAAACTTCTACAGTTTTGCCTAAAAATTCTTTGGTTCTGATTCCGCTGTGAATACGTTGTAAATCCACGATTTCCTGTAGTCTGCGCAACTTTGTTTCTTCTGCTACATCGTCTTCCATTTTTCTACCGGCTAATGTTCCCGGACGTTCGGAATACGAATACATATAGCCAAAACCATATTTCACAGCTTCCATCAAACTCAAAGTGTCCTGATGATCTGCTTCCGTTTCTGTTGGGAAACCGGCAATCATATCTTGTGTAACACTAGCATCAGGAATGATTTGATGAATTTTATCAATCAATTGTAAATATTCTGCACGCGTGTGCAAACGATTCATTTCTTTTAGAATTCTGTCGCTTCCACTTTGAACAGGTAAATGAACATGTTTACAAACATTTGGATATTTGGCAATGACATGCAGCACTTCTTCGTGCATATCCTGTGGATTTGAAGTTGAAAAACGAATGCGCATTTTCGGAAATTGTACCGCAACCATTTCTAATAATTGATCAAAACCAACCGCTGTCGCCTTTTGCATTTCGGAAGCTTTATCAAAATCTTTTTTCAAACCGCCGCCATACCAAAGATAGCTATCTACATTCTGACCAAGAAGCGTCACTTCTTTAAATCCGTTATTCCATAAATCTTTGATTTCTTCAAGAATACTTTGAGGTTCACGACTGCGTTCACGTCCGCGGGTGAAAGGAACTACACAAAATGTACACATATTATCACAACCGCGAGTAATAGAAACAAGAGCGGTAACGCCATTGCTCATTAAACGCACCGGCGATATATCGCCATAGGTTTCTTCCTTCGATAAAATTACATTGATAGCATCTCTGCCGTCTTCGACTTCTTTTAACAAATTGGGTAAATCCTTATAAGCATCCGGACCAACAACCATGTCGACGATTTTCTCTTCATCAAGAAATTTCTCTTTCAAACGTTCTGCCATACAGCCCAAAACACCTACTTTCATTCCAGGGTTTACTTCGCGCTTGACGGCATTGTATTTCTCCAGACGTTTTCTAACGGTTTGTTCTGCTTTATCGCGAATAGAACAGGTGTTTACCAAAACCAAGTCGGCTTCTTCTAATATAGTTGTAGTGTTATAACCTTCGTTGGTCAATATGGAAGCTACCACTTCACTGTCCGAAAAATTCATCGCACAGCCATAGCTTTCTATAAATAGTTTTTTGGTGTTTTCTTTTTTATGTTCCAAAACAAGACTGGTGCCTTGTTTTTTCTCGTCAATTTCCTTTTCCATAATAATAAATCACTTTCGCGACAGCAAAGATAATACTAAATTATAAAATATGACAAGATGGCAGTTGAGGTTTAACAAAAGATTTGGAAAGAGAAAAGAGATACTATATTAAGGTATAATTCTGAAAATTATTTTGCATTTAATCGTTAAAAAATAGCAATAAAACGGTTTTTTAAAAAAAACAATTACTTTTGCCGACACAAACAATCGGGATATGGCAAAGAATTTAGTTATCGTTGAGTCACCAGCAAAGGCAAAAACAATCGAGAAATTTCTAGGAAGCGATTACCAAGTGGAGTCAAGTTATGGTCACATTGCCGACTTGCCTTCCAAAGAAATAGGGGTAGATGTTGCGAATGGTTTTAAGCCAAAATACGAAGTCTCATCAGATAAAAAAGCTTTGGTTACCAAACTAAAAGGACTAGCTAAAAACGCCGATATGGTTTGGTTAGCTTCCGATGAGGACCGCGAGGGAGAAGCCATTTCCTGGCATTTAGCGGAAGAATTAAAATTAGATAAAAGCAAAACCAAAAGAATTGTTTTCCACGAAATTACCAAAAACGCCATCCTAAAAGCGATTGATAATCCAAGAGAAATCGATTATAATTTAGTTAATGCTCAACAAGCACGTAGAGTTTTAGACAGATTGGTTGGATACGAACTTTCGCCTGTATTATGGAAAAAAGTAAAAGGCGGATTATCTGCCGGTCGTGTGCAATCGGTTTCAGTGCGTTTAATTGTTGAACGTGAAAGAGAAATTCAGGAATTCAAACCAGTAGCTTCTTATTCGGTGACTGCAGAATTCACCAACGAAGCCGGAAAAGTAGTAAAAGCTAAATTGCCAAAAAACTTCGCAACCAAAAAGGAAGCAGAAGATTTTTTAAATAAAAATATAGGTTCTACATATAAAGTAGCCGATTTAGAAACCAAGCCAACAAAGAAATCACCAGCAGCGCCGTTTACAACATCAACCTTGCAACAGGAAGCCGCACGTAAATTGTATTTGCCGGTTGGAATTACGATGCAAGTCGCGCAACGTTTATACGAAGCCGGTTTGATTACGTATATGAGAACGGATAGTGTAAACTTGTCACAAGAAGCGATGGCTGCTGCTGAAGCTGAAATTACCAAATCATACGGAAGAGAGTTCTCAAAACCGAGAACGTTCAGTAATAAAAGTAAAGGTGCACAAGAGGCACACGAAGCGATTCGTCCAACAGATATGTCACGCAGTTCTGTGAATGTTGAAAGAGATCAGGCGCGTTTATACGATTTGATTTGGAAAAGAACTTTGGCCTCACAAATGAGCGATGCTGAATTGGAAAGAACCAACGTAAAAATTGAAGCTAATAATCATTCAGAAGTTTTTCAGGCATCGGGAGAAGTAATCAAATTTGAAGGTTTCTTAAAAGTTTATTTAGAAGGTAATGATGATGACGATGAAGAACAAGAAGGAATGTTGCCTGCATTAAAAGTGAATGAAAGATTATTAAACAACAACATCACTGCAACCGAAAGATATACAAGAGCAGCTTCAAGATATACAGAAGCTTCTTTGGTAAAGAAATTAGAAGAATTAGGAATTGGTCGTCCATCGACTTACGCGCCAACGATTTCTACTATCATAGCTAGAACGTATGTTGAAAAAGGAAACCTAGAAGGTGTAGAAAGAAAATATACGCAGCTTATGCTTCAGGCAAATAAAGTTGACGAAAAGATTTTAAAAGAAAATACAGGTTCTGATAAAGGGAAATTAGTCCCAACAGATATTGGAACAATTGTGAATGACTTTTTGGTAAAGAATTTTGCTGCGATTTTAGATTATAATTTTACGGCTAAAGTAGAGCAGGACTTTGACGAAATCGCCGAAGGAAATATTGATTGGGCGAAGATGATGCAGGATTTCTACGATAAGTTTCATCCAAATGTTCTTGAAGTAGGCGAAAATGCTGAACGTGAAAGCGGCGAAAGAATATTAGGTAAAGATCCAAAAACAGGTAAACAGGTTTTGGTTCGTTTAGGAAAATTTGGTCCGGTGGCCCAAATTGGAGAAGCTGACGATGAAGAAAAACAATTCGCAAGTTTGCGTCAGGAGCAAAATATTGGCAGCATCACTTTAGAAGAAGCATTGAATTTATTTTTGTTGCCAAAAAACCTTGGTATATATAAAGGAGAAGAAGTTGAAGTAAGCAATGGTCGTTTTGGACCTTATGTTCGTTTCGGAAAACAATTCATCTCGTTACCAAAAGGCGAAGATCCATTAGATGTTACTATGGATAGAGCGCAAGAGTTGATAAATGAAAAAGCTCAGGCTGATGCACCAATTGCGACTTATAAGAATGAGCCGGTTCAAAAAGGGGTTGGTCGTTTTGGTCCATTCTTGAAATGGAACGGGATTTTTATCAATGTAAGTAAAAAATACAACTTTGATAACCTATCGCAAGCTGATGTAGAAGAATTGATAGAAGAGAAATTACAAAAGAATATCGATAAGGTAATCCACAATTGGAAAGAAGAAGGAATCCTGGTTGAAAAAGCACGTTGGGGAAAATCAGTAATCACCAAAGGCAAAATCAAGATTGAATTAAATAAAGATGTTGATGCTTCAAAATTGACTTTGGAACAAGTGAAAGAGTTGATAGAGAAGAAAACACCGGCAAAAAAACCAGCTGCTAAAAAAGCAACAACCAAAAAAGCACCTGCTAAAAAGAAATAATCTATGGAATTTGATTTTCTGTCACCAGTTGATAACGAAATTATTCAATACATAAACGGATTGTCGTCACAGCATTTGGGGAGCAAAGTTGCGTTTCATACGGATAAAGACTTTCCTGATATCGACAAAGTAAAAATTGCCATCATTGGTGTTTTAGAAAACCGTGGTGCAGTAAACTACGTTGATGACGAAGTAAATCTGGATGCCGTTCGAAAAGAATTATATGGTTTGTTTCCTGGAAACTGGCAAAGCTCCATTGCCGATTTGGGAGATATTATTCCGGGAAATTCATTAGAAGATACTTTTTTTGCTTTACAAAAAGTGGCGGCTAAATTAATCCGAAAAGGAATTATTCCGATTGTTATTGGTGGTTCGCAGGATTTGACTTATCCTTTATACAGAGCATACGATAAGCAGGAACAAATGGTTAACCTGGTTTCTATAGACAGTAAATTTGATTTTGGCAAACAGGAAGAAGGAATAACAGCCAATTCGTATTTGTCTAAAATAATTTTGGACGAGCCTAATAACCTTTTTAATTATACCAATATAGGATATCAAACCTATTATAATTCTCAGGAAGAGATTGATTTAATAGAAAAATTATTTTTTGATGCTTACAGATTAGGCGAAATTTCTAACAATATTGAATTGTCTGAACCAACATTACGCGATGCAGATATAGTAAGCATAGATTTAAATGCTGTAAAGTCTTCATATTCAGGAAATTTTGCTACTTTTACACCAAATGGTTTTGATGGAAAAGAAATTTGTAGTCTATCAAGATATTCAGGTATAAGTGACAAGGTGAGTTCTCTGGGAATTTTTAATTATAATAATAAGAAAGAAGGCTCAGTGCTCATTGCCCAAATAATATGGTATTTTATCGAAGGTGTTAATTATCGTTCTAATGAGTATCCATTTGGAACAAAAGAAAATTACTTAAAATACATTGTTCCATTAGAAAACGATGAATTAGTATTCTATAAGAGTAATAAAACCGGGAGATGGTGGATAGAAATAAATTTTTTTGCAGGACAACACAATAAACTAAAAAAAAATACGTTATTATCTTGTTCGCATGATGAATATTTAGCTGCTTGCAATAATGAAATACCGGAAAGATGGTGGAAAGCGCAAAGGAAAAATTCAATATAATAAAAATAAAAACATAAAAAACTTACAAATAACACATAAAAGTAACGTTTTATCGTTAAAAAGTGCATTTAATCGATAAAATATTTTTTTAATTACAAGATAAATTCTATTTTTGGAATGTGATTTACTATTGTGGAAAATTGTATGATGAAATTTAATATTAATTAATTGCTTTTTTGAAAAATAATAAATAGGTTTACGCCCTTAAAAAAATAGTTCAAATTAACCCCAATATATACATATGAAGAAGTTCATAACATTTGCGTCATTTTTAGCTTTATTAACCAGTTGTGGTGGATCAAGTGATAAAGGTGAGTTGGTAGGAGTTAAAGGAAAAAAATGGCGCCCAGAAAAGCCATTTGGAATGACTTTGATACCTGGTGGATCTTACATTATGGGTAAATCTGATGATGACCCAGCTAATATTCAAGATTCGCCTACTAAAACGGTTACCGTTAGATCATTCTATATGGATGAAACCGAAATCACAAATAGTGAGTACCGTCAGTTTGTGGAATGGGTAAAAGACTCTACAATAAGAGTACGTTTAGCTATTCTTGCTGATGAAGTTGGACAAACTTCTACCGGTAAAGGAGGAAAAGGCGGAGGAAAAGGTGGAAGCATCGGAGATTTTGCTTTTAACGATACCGATCCTGCTAAAATGACTCCATACGATAAGTATATGTATGAGAATTATTATAGTGTAGGAACTGATGATGATCCTTATGCAGGAAGAAGATTGAATAAAAAAATTAAACTTATAAAAGATACTAAGAAATATCCGGACGAGTATTACACTGAAGTTATGGATACTATGTATTTGCCAATGGCAGAATCTTTTAATGGTTTAAGAACTATAGATGTTCGTAAATTAAAATTCAGATACTCTTGGATGGATATTCAGGCAGCTGCAAAAGCTAAAAAAGGTAAAAGAAGTGATTTCATCAGAACTGAACAGCAACTTGTTTATCCTGACACTACAGTTTGGATAAAAGATTTTGCTTACTCCTATAATGAGCCAATGCACAATGATTATTTTTGGCACCAAGCGTATGGCGAATATCCTGTAGTTGGTGTTAGCTGGAAACAGGCAAAAGCATTTTGTGCTTGGAGAACGTTAAACAAAAATTCTTACATCAAATCAAAGAAGAAGAAGCAGGATTTAATAAACTCCTTCCGTCTTCCTATTGAATCAGAATGGGAATACGCTGCCAGAGGTGGATTAGAATCAGCAACTTTCCCATGGGGTGGACCTTATGCTAAAAATGACAGAGGTTGTTTCTTAGCTAATTTCAAACCTAACAGAGGAGATTATGCTGCCGATCAGGCTTTATATACAGTAGAAGCAAAATCATATGAGCCAAATGGCTATAATTTGTACAATATGTCAGGAAATGTGGCTGAATGGACAGATACAGCATATGATGCAGCGGCTTACGAGTATGTATCTTCAATAAATCCAAATGTTTCTGATTTAAAAAACATGAGAAAAGCTGTTCGCGGTGGTTCATGGAAAGATGTTGCTTACTTCTTACAAGTAGGAACCAGAGATTTTGAATATGCAGATTCAGCAAGAAGCTACATTGGTTTCCGTACAGTTCAGGATTATATGGGAACTCAGGTTACCAAGAATGCTGCACCTAAAAAGTAATTTCAAAACTAACTTAAATATAAATTAAAACTAACTAACTAAAATTTTATTATTATGGCATTATTAAGCAAAAAAGCAATGAATTTCGCATACGGGATGGGAGCAGCAGTTGTAATCCTTGGAGCATTATTCAAAATTACTCACCTTGAATTTGGATTTATTACGGGTAACTTAATGTTAACTATTGGTCTTGTAACGGAAGCTTTAATCTTTGGTTTGTCTGCTTTTGAACCTGTTGACAACGAATTAGACTGGTCGCTAGTTTATCCAGAATTAGCTGGTGGTGAAGCAAAAGCTAAAAAAGTAAAAACAGAAGATGCTACTGACGCGCAAGGTTTATTGTCTCAAAAATTAGACGCTATGTTGAAAGAAGCTAAAGTTGACAGTGCGTTGATGGAAAGCTTAGGAAATAGCATCAAAAACTTTGAAGGTGCAGCAAAAGCTATATCTCCAACAGTTGATTCTGTTGCTTCAACTAAAAAATATGCTGAAGAAATGACTAAAGCAGCTACTCAATTAGAAACTTTGAACGGTTTATACCAAGTTCAATTACAAAGCGCTGAAAGAAACGCAAAAATTAACGATGAGGTTGCTGAAAACAATTTAAAATTAAAAGATCAAATGCAAAGCTTGACTTCTAACCTTTCTACATTGAATAATGTATACGGTGGAATGCTTTCTGCAATGAGTAACAAAGGATAATTAGTTATATAACTATATATTTTAAACAAAATAATAATTTAAACTAATTAGAAAAAATGGCAGGAGGAAAATTAACCCCTAGACAGAAGATGATTAACCTGATGTACTTGGTATTCATCGCGATGTTGGCATTGAACATGTCAAAAGAAGTATTATCGGCTTTTGGAATTTTAAATAAAAAGATTGTTGAATCTAACGCGCTTACTACAGCTCGAAATGATGATGCATTTGCGCAATTGGCTCAAAAAGCATCAGAGCAAGGAAAGCAGTTTGGTGACAAAAAAATCAAGGTTGAAAAAATCAGAGCTTTATCAAAAGAATTTTACTCTTATATAGAAGATTTAAAAAACAAATCATCTGAGAAATTCGACTTGAATGAAGAAGGGGTTTATGAGAAAATGGATAAAGGAGATTTCTTTGATAACTTGTTCTTCAAAGGAGATAAAGTATCTAAAGAAGGTCAGGAGTTTTTAGATAGAATTCAAAATTATACAAATCAGGTAAAGCAAATTGGTGGAAGTGCCATCGCTGCTACTGAAATGAAAAAAATTGAGGACAGATTTGCTACAAATCCTGTTAAATCTAAAAATGCAGGTGCTACGGTTTCTTGGATTGATTACAATTACAAAGGATTCCCATTAATTGCATCTATTACAAAATTATCACAATTACAAGCCGATATCAAAACTACAGAAAGCGACATTATCGCTGGTATGTTCCAAACAAGTTTGATCTCTGCTGCATCTTTAACGAAATACCAACCAATTGTTGTTCCTGAAAAAACAGCTTTCTTCCAAGGAGAAGCAGTTAAAGGAAAAATCATTCTTGGTAAATTTGACCCGGATTTGGTTGCAAAATCAGTTGTCGTAAACGGTCAATCTGTTAAAGCTACTGCTGGACAAGCAGATTTCTCATTCGGAGCGGGTGCTGTAGGTGAGCATGAAATTACAGGTTCTTTTAATTTCGATGAAGGTGGAAAGATAGTAAGTTTACCAATCAAAGGAAACTATGTTGTAGTTCCTAAACCGCAATCAGCAAATATATCTGCTGATAAAATGAATGTAGTGTACAGAGGATTAGCAAATCCAATGACAATATCATTTGCTGGTATCACTGACAATAAAGTTACTGCTTCTGCTCCGGGTATGACTAGAGGTGCTAAGCCTGGTCAATATAATCTAAGCCCTGGTTCAGGGACTGAAGTTACCGTTAGTGTAACGGGTGAATTACCAGACAAATCTAAAGTGTCAGATAAGAAAGTATTTAGAATCAAAAACATCCCTGCTCCGGCTGGTGCAATTGGTGGTGTGACAGGAGTTCAAAAAGGAGCTAAATCTCGTTTAGAGGTTTCTACAGTTACTGCTGATCTTCTTGACTTCGTTTATGATTTAAAATATGAGGTTACTCGTTTTAGTTTCAAAGTTCCTGGACAGGCAGCTGTTATTGTTAGCGGTAATAGAGTTGATGCAAAATGTAAAGCAGCTTTAGCAAGAGCATCAAAAGGTGACCAAATATCTATCTTTGATATTAAAACAAGAATTGTTGGAGCTTCAGGAATTGTCCCTAAAGATGCTGCACCGGTTATTTACGAAATACAATAATAATTTAAGTTGAAGAGAAACCTACTTAAATAACTTATATTATAAATTATGAAAATTAAAAATCTTTTATCAGTAATTTTTGCAGTAGCAATGAGTGCTTCAACTTATGCTCAGGCAAACTTGTTGAATTCCAAAACTCCGGATGAGATTGGAAAGAAAACACCTGCACAGTTAATTTCTGACAACGACAAACCATTACCTTATGGTTATGTTCACGACAGGGATGTCTTAATGGGTAAAACCATTTGGGAGTTTATTGACGTTGATGAGAGAATTAATTTCCCTTTGTATTATCCAATTGATACGGCTTACGTTGGTAAAGAAAGAAGATCACTTTTCGACGTACTTGTAAAAAACATCAAAAGTGGTAAAATAACAGAAGTATATACTGATGATTATTTCAATATTAAGAAAACGTTTAAAGATATGGAGTCTTCATTTACTTACATCGATACAACTGATGCAGGTAAGGACGAAATAAACAACTACTATGATGATTATAAAAGCGGAGCTAAAGTTTTAGACCCACAGTATATCAATAAAAAAGAATTGGATGCCAGTTATATTTCAGGCTACAAAATCAAAGGTTATTGGTATTTTGACAAACGTCAAGGTGAGTTGAAATACAGACTGTTAGCTTTGTGTCCGGTTACTCCTGAGGCAAGAGACGCCGGGAATGAAAAAGCCGATGTAATTGATTTGTTCTGGGTTTACTTCCCTACAGTAAGAGATATACTGCATGAGTCGAAGGCCTTTAACGATAAGAATTCTGCAATGCCAATCACGTTTGACCATTTGTTAAACTCCCGAAGATTTAACGGTGAGATTTA
Source organism: Flavobacterium sangjuense (assembly GCF_004797125.1). Classification (NCBI taxonomy): domain Bacteria; kingdom Pseudomonadati; phylum Bacteroidota; class Flavobacteriia; order Flavobacteriales; family Flavobacteriaceae; genus Flavobacterium; species Flavobacterium sangjuense. The sequence goes on along the minus strand of NZ_CP038810.1, from coordinate 204,288 downwards.
CAAAGAAGAAAATGTTTATGGTGATAGAGAAATTCAACAATACATGAAGGACAATTCACAGGCACAGCTTTTGGAATCTGAAAGAGTAAAAGAGAAGATTCGTAGTTTTGAGTCTGACATGTGGAATTACTAAGAAATATTTCATAATACAATATAAAACTCTCATCTTTATGGTGAGAGTTTTTTTTAGCTATAAATGATGACAGATTATATTATTGTTGGTTCAGGATTAGCAGGCATCGCTTTTGCAGAAACACTTTTGCAGCACAATAAATCATTTATAGTTTTTGATAATAACTCACAAAGTTCAAGCAGCATTGCCGGCGGATTGTATAATCCGGTAATCTTAAAAAGATTTAGCCAGGTTTGGAATGCTAATAAACAACTTGAGTTGGCAAATAGTTTTTACGCTGTAATTGAAAAAAAACTTGCAACTCAATTCGATTTTAAAATTCCTATTTACAGAAAGTTCTTTTCTGTAGAAGAACAAAATAATTGGTTCACAGCTTCCGATAAGCCTAATCTGGCACCATTTCTTTCTACTACTATCGTTCACAAAAAATACAATGGGATTGATTCACCTTTTGGATATGGCGAAGTCCTGCATACTGGCTATGTTGATACGATTACTTTGCTTACCCATTATCACGAGTATTTAAAAAGTTTAAATTTATTTGTTTCAGACACTTTTGATTATACAGCTGTGAAAACATTTGACGACCATATCGAATACCAAAATAGAAAAGCCAAACACATTGTCTTCGCAGAAGGATTTGGGATGCATTCTAATCCATTTTTTAATCAGTTACCGCTTGACGGAACTAAAGGAGAATTATTCATTATTAGAGCAGCTGATTTAGATTTGGATGTGATTATAAATACCAGTGTTTTTATTTTGCCTTTGGGCGATAATCTTTTTAAAGTAGGCGCAACCTATAATTGGGAAGACAAAACAAACACGCCAACTGCAGAAGGAAAACAGGAATTGATTGATAGAATAAAGGAAATTCTAAACTGTGATTTTGAAATTGTAGAACATTTTGCCGGCGTAAGACCAACAGTCAAAGACAGAAGACCATTGCTTGGCACGCATCCGAAACATGCAAATCTTCATATTTTAAACGGTCTCGGAACTCGTGGTGTGATGCTGGCGCCAACGTTGGCCAAAGATTTATACGACTTTATCGAAAATGGAAAACCATTAGATAAGACAATCGATATAAAAAGATATGCTATTTGGTAGCAGCATCTTTATCGAAACTCACAAACATATTGATGTAAATATTCCGGGCTAATCTTGTGTTAAGTGGCATCAAAACAACCAGAGCTATAATGATGGCAATAAATGATGGTGTTAATGCTAATCCCAAAAGAAATTTTGAAATGATAAACGCCGCCACTCCAACAGCAACCGTCAATCCATAATTTACATACATCGCCCCATAAAAAAACGAAGGCTCTAACTGATATTGTAAGCCACAATGACTGCAATTCTCGTGCATTTCAAAAATCTTTGGTAAGTTGTATGGATTTTTATCAACATACATGCTTTCTTCCTGACATCTTGGACAAGTTCCTGTTAAAATGCTATTTAGTTTGGATCCTTTTTTTAACATTTGCAAAAAATTTTAATTTAATTCCGTTTGGTATACAAAGGTAAACCCAAAGGAAGGCTTCAATACTAATATACTATTCTTTTTCTCTATGTTAAATATCCATAACTTATCGGTTTCTTTTGGCGGCACATACCTTTTTGAAGAGGTAACTTTTCGTTTAGGTTCCGGAGACAGAGTAGGGCTTGTTGGAAAAAACGGCGCCGGAAAATCAACGATGCTAAAAATTCTTGCCGGCGATTTCAAACCCGATTCAGGTCAGATTGCCACCGAGAAGGAAATTAAAATGGGTTTTCTTCGTCAGGATATCGATTTTGACCACGGAAGAACCGTACTTGAAGAAGCGTATGAAGCGTTTACTGAAATAAAAGCGGTTGAAAAAAAGCTTGAAAAAATAAACCACCAATTGGTTTCAAGAACCGATTATGAAAGCGAGGCTTATAGTCAAATCATTGAAGATTTATCCGATTACACGCATCGTTTTGAATTGCTTGGCGGTTATAATTATGTTGGTGATACCGAGAAAATATTATTGGGCTTAGGTTTTAAAAGAGAAGATTTCAACAACCAAACTGATACTTTTTCCGGTGGATGGAGAATGCGTATTGAGTTAGCCAAATTATTATTACAATCGAATGATATTTTATTGTTGGATGAGCCAACGAATCACTTGGATATCGAGAGTATCATTTGGCTGGAAGGATTTCTTCGAAACTTTCCGGGAGTTGTGGTAATTGTTTCCCACGATAAAATGTTTTTGGATAATGTGACCAATCGTACCATTGAAATCTCATTGGGCAAAGCTTATGATTACAACAAACCGTATTCACAATACTTAGTTTTGCGTGAAGAAATCAGAGAAAAGCAATTGGCTACCCAAAAAAATCAAGCCAAGAAAATAGAGGAAACCGAGAAGTTAATCGAAAAGTTCAGAGCCAAAGCATCAAAAGCCTCAATGGCACAATCGCTTATCAAGAAGTTGGACAAAGTAGAGCGTATCGAAGTGGATGAAGATGATACTTCTGTGATGAATATTTCGTTTCCGGTATCGCAAACTCCGGGGCGGGTTGTTATAGAAGCAGAACACGTAACCAAAGCGTATGGCGATAAAACGATTTTAAAAGACATTTCACTTCTGGTAGAACGCGGAAGCAAAATCGCTTTCGTAGGTCAAAATGGTCAGGGGAAATCGACCTTTATGAAAGCCATTGTCAATGAGTTTAAATATCAGGGTTCGATAAAACTCGGACACAATGTGCAGTTGGGTTATTTTGCCCAAAATCAGGCAGAATATTTAGACGGCGAAATTACCTTATTGGAAACCATGACGAATGCGGCAACCGACACGAATCGTTCTAAAGTTAGAGATATGTTGGGTTCGTTCCTGTTTCGTGGTGATGATGTAGAGAAAAAAGTAAAAGTACTTTCAGGTGGCGAACGAAATCGTTTGGCATTGTGTAAACTATTGTTGCAGCCTATCAACGTTTTGGTGATGGATGAGCCAACGAATCACCTGGATATCAAATCAAAGAATGTCCTGAAAGCGGCATTGAAAAAATATGAAGGAACCTTATTGCTGGTTTCTCACGACAGGGATTTTCTACAGGGAATGTCTAATATCGTATACGAATTCAAAGATCAAAAAATCAAGGAATATTTGGGTGACATCAACTTTTTCCTTGAACAGCGCAATTTGGAAAACATGCGCGAAGTAGAGAAGAAGGATGTTGCCAAAAAAGAAGCTCCAAAAGAAACAGCCAAAGTTTCCTATGAAGACCAAAAGAAAAGCAAATCACTTCAAAACCGCTTGAGTAAAGTAGAAAGCCAAATCAAACAATTGGAAATCGATATTCAGGCTGATGACAAAGCTTTAGCTTCAAACTATGACAAACATGTTGAAGACGCCAATTTCTTTATGGCATACAATAAGAAAAAACAGGAACTGGATAAACTGCTTGAAGAATGGGAAGTTGTTCAGGGAGAAATTGACTCGATGTAACTATTTAAACGGATGTCGTTGTTGCCAAACTAATGTTGGCTCCAGTTTTGGAAATATCTTATCAAAATACTTGTCAATCAATTTGTTGTTGTGATAAATAAATCCGGACATTAGAACAGGTTCAGCACCAATAGAACTTTTGATTTCCAGCGCAGTTCTTCCGAAGATTATTTCTTTGAATTGATTCTCAATGCCATATTTTGTCATGTTGTACAGCATATTCAAATAAAGCATTTTTTCTTTTTGAATTTGTTCATCATACCCCAGAAAATACGTTTCTAAAGTTGTTCCGTTGAGCAACAAGGTATGGAAACCAACCAGCTCATTATTTAAAAAATAACCAATTAGTATAAATCGGTTGCCACATTGTTTTTTAAAGGATGAGAAATGATTTTTGGCTAAAAAGAAAGTGTTGAAAGGTGCATTTCTGGCTACGTGATGATACAATTCGTAAATGCGTTCTTCATTAGACAGGATTTCTTCCAATGATAATTCCCGTGTTGTGATTCCTTCAAATTTTTTATGAGCGCGTTTGTATTGGTCACGGTATTTTTTAGAAAATGAGGCAACATAATCGTCATTTGTTTTCCAATTTTTATCCAATTCAAAAATCATATTGGGTTGCGTATTGAACTCATACATCTCAGAAAAAGAGGACTTCTTGAGTTCAACAGCGCAATTCTGATAAAAGTCTTTAAAGGAAACGATGTGGATTTTTATGTTTTGCTTTTTGAAGTAAGCCGTAATTTCTTTAGCACATTCATTTAGTAATTCGGCGACTGTTTTTAAATCAATTTTTTTATTGAAAACATAGCCGTTTTGCCCGGTTATCATATTGTTGCCAAGAAACAAAGCATGGGAAGCAAAGTTTTTGAAAACAAAATTTCGTGCATAGGTTTTAAAACATTTATCTCTTTCGCCAAATGATTCTAACTTATTCAAATTAAGATATTGCGCCAATGCTACACCAATAAGTTCCGATTTTTTAAAAATGCCAATATAAAAGCACTGCATGTTTGTGGGCGCCGATTCTTCTAAAACTTTCAGATAATACGTTTGCAAAAAAGCATTGTCATAGGCAACTTCATCCCAGGAATCAGGAAGTTGTGAAATGGCCGAATATATTTTATAGGTGGTTGTTTCCAAAAAGCTAAAAAAAATCGCCCTACAAAGGTAGAGCGATATGTTTATAATTAAATGTTAAACTATTTCCAGCCACAGATGATAGCACCCATAATAGTCAGCGATACTATCCAGTATCCGGCGTTGACTAAGATGTATTTCCATGATTTTTGCTCAAATAAAGCATTGATTGCAGTTATCGGCAGGGCAATAAATACACCGGCAAAACAACCATGTAATGCTCCGTGTTTAAAAGACCTGTAGACATCACCATGAGTTTTCATTAATTCGATAAAGCCTGGGTTTTCCGGATTTCCGTCAAACAAACCCAGTGCACCCATTTGGTGGTTTACAATAGCTGGCAGGATAAACGCAAGCATAAAAGAATAAATGATGGTCAATCCGAATACTTTTAGCATATTGGATTGTTTGGCTTTTTCTTCGGTCATTCCGGTTTCCTTCATCCAGATGGTTCCGAAAACAGCCGGGCTGTACCAGATGAATCCAATAACTAAAGTCACAAATGTAGCGGCAATAACTGCTAAAAAATTAAATGGCATGTTCTCCATATTGTTTAGGTTTAATTGGTTAGTGTACCAAATGTAAAAAATATTTTTTAAATCTATTTTTTTTTGACAACTAATCAATTTTAATAGGAATTTTATAGATTTTTGTAAGATAAAGTAATGAAAAAATAAAGCGACTATGCATTTCGTCGATTTTATTTGTTTTTAAACGATAATACTTATAGTTTTACTTCGTCTTAACCTCAAATCATAAATGTTATGAAAACTATTTTTACCTATATCATGTTACTGTTTGTCTCAGTTTCTGTTTTCGCAGAAATATCGGCAACAGAAAAAAACGCTTTAGTTAAACTTAACAAAGCTACTAAAGGATCGCAATGGATTAACAAATGGGATTTAAAATCACCCGTATCAACCTGGTATGGTGTAGAAATCCAAAATGATAAAGTGGTAGCCATTAAATTGGTTAACAATAACCTTAATGGTGAACTTCCAAAAGAAATTGGTGATTTAACGTCACTACAAGTTTTGAATCTTTTCAGAAACAATATTACCGGAGTTTTGCCGGCATCTATTGGTAACTTGAAAAACCTGACCAAACTGAATATTGCATTCAACCAGGTATCAGGTGCTTTACCGGAAGCTTTAGGAAATGCTACACAATTGAAATCAATTGAAATGCACATGAACAGACTAACAGGTCAATTGCCTGTAGCTGTTGGAAATTTAACAAATTTGGAAACACTTTCTTTGTTCAACAACGAAATCGAAGGTCAAATCCCCGCTTCTTATTATCAATTGAAATCGCTAAAAGTTTTATTGTTAAACAGCAACAAACTTACAGGTAAATTAGATAAAGAAGTTTCAGGTCTAACTTCATTGGAAACCCTAAGTTTATTTGAAAATAAAATGGATGGTCAGGTTCCTTTTGACTTAGAGAAATTAGGTAACTTAAAAGAAATGAATATTTCTTATAATATGTTCAACGGATTGGTTTCAAGAAATCTTGCTAAATTGGATACTTTAAATATGACAATGGTAAATGAGCAAGGTGTTGCTACGACGCTAAAAGTGAGTATCGATAAAAATTCAGCAGTTGCTAATGATGAATAAGAACTCTTGGTTTTATATAAAATAAAATTTTGTTAGATAAGTAAGTAAAAAAGGTCTTGAATTTTCAAGACCTTTTTTATTTTATAAACTTTATAACCTTTTATTCAGCAGCTACTAATTTAGAAGCGCTTCTATAAATATAGTCATTGTAAATATGTCTTCTGGCGAAACGACTCGGAGATTCAGCATTCACCATTTTGATATACATTGGTCTTAAAACACCAAAATACTCAAACGAACTTCCATCTAAAAAGGTAACATAGAGTACGCCTTTCTCATAATAAAAATCAGCAAGGTTTATAGTTGAAGTGATTCTTGTATATTCTGCTTTGTCTTTTTCCAAAGTTTCCGGCGCAATACTTACTAAAAAATGATAAGCCGCAATAATCTCCGTACTTTTCTCTTCTGCTGCCAAACGTTCGGCATCATCCTGAATAGTATCCGGATGACTATCCTTCATACAGTTTCTGTAAATGGTTTTTAGCTCTTTCAAAGTAGCTGTTTTGGTTACGCCAAGTAACGCTCTGTATTCGATAATTTTTTTTGTATTCATTTTGCTGGAATATAACCGATTAGGGCTTTTTAAATTTCGTGCAAAAGTAGTTCTTTACTTTAGATATATAAGCACTCATTTGAAAATTAACTTATTTTTTACTTTAAATATCTTGTGTGTGTCAATTTTCGTTGTATATTTGCACTCGAAACAGCGCGGGATAGAGCAGTAGGCAGCTCGTCGGGCTCATAACCCGAAGGTCACAGGTTCGAGTCCTGTTCCCGCTACTAAGTAAAAACTCCAACAGTAATGTTGGAGTTTTTTTATTCTCACTATTTTGTCATTGTTTCGCCAGTTCACTAAAGTTCTTGTCCCACGCAAGCGGGAATTTATAGTTATGAATTTACCTGATAGCGCGGATTTCCTTTGTCAGTCGCTTTGCTCGTATGCAATCCATGCTTATACAACCTGACCTTATAGCGAGGAAACCCTCAGTACTTTTGTTATAACAACCAAATAAAAAAAGGTCACCCACTAAGGTCACCAATACCATTTACAAATGAATCAAATGAAACCCATATTCTGAAATAACAAGTTTATGGGTACTGCTGAAAAGCAGGTATTTGTCAATCATCAACTGTGTTTCTTCCGGAGACGGATAGGCAAATTCAAAGAGACCTTGATTCAAGTCAAAAAAAAGCGCAGGGTCATCTATCTTTTCTCCTTTGTAAAAATACTCTAACATTAAGTGAGCATTGATGCTTTGACAATATTCAAAAACAGTCGAAATAGGCATAGTAGGTAATGTTAAGTTGTTTTGGGACTACAAAGGTAGACAAACCATTGCTCCTATTATGTTAAAGAACACTATGCCGGTGTTAAAAAAAAGAGCCGTTCATCGAAAAGCAATAAAACAAGCAAAACGCCTATTTTTTAGCGAAGTTTATTTTTAATTGTCACCCTGAGATAAGCCTATACTGATTTTGCCGAAGTGTCAAAGGGGCTACGACACCCCTTCAAACTTTTGTTCGAGATAACCCATTAAAACGCTTGGTAGCGCATTAATCTCCTGCCAACTGACTGGTTTTTTGAGGAAGATGATATAAGGACTGTGAATTGGTGCTTCGTTTTCGGCTATATTCACCGTAGTCGAGATTACAAACTTGTAGGTGTTCGGGGCGGCATGTAGTTCCTCGAGTGCCTTTACCAAATCAATTCCGCTAAAGAAAGGCATATACATATCCACCAGCAAAACATCGGGAACGTTCTTTTTGCGGCTAATCTCATCCAACACTTCCGTTCCGGAAGAAAGACACCCCATAAGGGTAAAATGTGGGTCGTGCTCAAATATTTCTTTGAAAAGTTCTCTGTCCTCGTTGTCGTCGTCGGCAACCATAAGGGTAAAAGGGGTAAGGGGTTCCATAGTTAACGGATTTAAAATAGGGACATTAAAGTTACGAATATTTTTGCATAGACTATTATAAAAATTTGTTAGCGGTTTATATAATTTTAATATTATAAAACTTATCGAGAACCCCATCTGCAAATCCTGCAACATTTCATGACAATCCTGTAAAGCCTTTTTACCTGTTAATTCGGAACTTTACCTTACCCTAACTGAGTATAAAAGACCTAAAAAACTCAGTATCATGAAAACGTTTTATAAAATCAGCCTTTTCCTGCTATTACTACATTTTACCCTTTTGCTACCCCAAAGGAATACAGCACAAACATCCGTAAGTTTTCAGGTGTTTTATGACAACCTGAGCCCCTATGGCAGTTGGATGCAGACATCTGCCTATGGCTATGTCTGGATACCACGTGTAGCCGTGGGTTTTAGTCCTTACCACACCGGTGGGTATTGGGTCTATACCGATTACGGTTGGACCTGGTATTCCAATTATGCGTGGGGATGGGCACCGTTCCACTATGGCCGTTGGTACTATGACCCTTACTATGGATGGGTTTGGGTACCCGATGACGAATGGGGTCCTGCCTGGGTATGCTGGCGAACCTCGCCCGATTATTATGGTTGGGCACCAATGGGCCCGGGAGTGACTATAAGTGTGGCTTACAGTAGTGGTTATTCGGTACCTTATAACCATTGGACCTTTGTCCGCCACCGTGACTTCGGACGTAACAACGTTAGCAACTATTATGTGGCAAACACCCGAAATAATACTATCATCCGAAATACTACCATCATCAACAACGTCCGTAGCGACAACAGGCACAATGTGCGTTACGCAGCTGGACCTGACCGCGGGGACGTACAAAAAAGAACTGGTAGGAATGTTGCTGCTATGACTATCCGTGAGCGTACTGCTCCAGGTCAACAAAGTAGCAGAAGCGAAATGAATCTCTACCGTCCTGAGGTAAGAAGAGGCAACGCCAAACCAAGCCGTATTACCGAAGGCAGGGATATCAAAGCCGCTAACAATCTGGATCCGGCAAAGCGTAACAGACCCGACAAACAGCCAGCGCTGCCACGTAATAATCGAGTGGATAACGCTCCAATAGCAAACCCGTCTAAGGGAGTAATTCAGCAACGGAATATGGAAAATTCAAGGCGAAACGCGCCTTCTAAACCACAACCGCGTGTGAATCCACTGGATAACAGTGGTCCCGTGAATATTCCGCAAAGACAAAACATACCGCACCGTCCTGATTTGCCGCGTAACCTACCGCGTGGACATCAGAACCTGCCAATAGAAAAGGTTTTGTAATATTACTAAAACAGCTTGTTATAACCACCCTGCTTGAAAAGGGAGGGTGTTGTTTATCTGACTGTCTAAGAATCTAACCATCCAAAAAGCTAATCTTTGCCCAGCAAATACAAAGAACATGTCCCGCATAGATAAAAAACATTACCCCTTAGTACCTTAGTAAAAGATATTTGGGTTTATTTACGGATATATTGTAATTTAGTAGCAAAATAATCTAACTACACTTTTTATGAAAAAAACACTACTATTTACTACAGTTATTGCCTCTTTTTTGTTGGTTACTCAGAAAACAGCAGCACAAAATCTACAACCCATTGCAATTCAAAGTGGTTTTAATGCCGATGTTATTGCTAATGGAGTGGGATCATCTATCACTTCGACCACTAATGATGTTGATGGTGTGAACTTCAACTTTATTTCGAGAGACTATCAGCTGACGTCTGGTAGTACGCCATTAACCTATGGACTGCCAACAAACGGACTTATTACTAGTGTGGTTGCTGCACCAGCAGGACTTAGCTATCAACTGGCTTCTTATAGTGGCGATAATTCATTGCGGCTTCAAAACGTTAGTGACGCAGGGACTTTAGTATTTACTAATCCTATACCGGCAGTCAATTTATACATGTTGGCTACCGGAGGCAGCGGTGCATGTACAGTCAACGTAACCGTTAACTTTACCGATACTACAACCGAAACATTTACAGGACTTGCCATTTCTGATTGGTATAATGGAGCTAATTTTGCCATACAAGGTATCGGAAGAATCAATCGAACGAATGATGTTTTAGAAACCGGAGGCGGTACAAATCCAAGACTCTATCAAATTCCGTTAGCCATAAATGTTGCTAATCAATCTAAGCCTATAGAGAGTGTTACTATAACAAAAGTATCAGGTGGTATTCCTAACATCTTTGCTTTTTCGGCGGATGCTTATACAAGCTGTCCCGGACCTTCAAATATTACGTTCACCTCTTCTAATGATGGTGGAACTTTTAACTGGACTGCACCGGCAAGTGCCCCTTCCATGGGATATCAGTATTACTACAGTAGCTCTTCGGTAGCACCGATAGCTTCAACGACCCCAAGCGGTAGTGTCGCTGCAGGGGTGACTACAGTTACGCTTACCGGACTTACTATGGGAAGCACCTATTACTTTTGGGTTAGATCAAATTGTGATACTGAACAAGGCTTTTGGCAAATGAAAATGTTCACCACCGGGCAAATGGAAGCTACTTACACTCTTGGAGATATCAATACAGAGTATTCTACCGGACCTACCATTACCAGTACAACTGCCTGTCCGGGGACTTTAACCTTAAGCATTCCGGCTGGCTTCCAAATTGCTTCAACTGATGTCTCTTATACTATGACCACAGCCCTTAATGGTTGGATGAGTGAGCAAAGAACGCTTTTAGTATGTACGACTAACAATACCACTGAAGCTGCAATCACTTCGGGAGTTGGTGGCACGACAGGAACGTATTCTTATAACAGAACCGGTTTAAACATAGCCAATGGCCTTACGGGGAATGTTACTTTCGACCTTAGAGCCTGGAGAACCTATGGAGGTTCAGGTTGCAATGCTGACTATAACAGAGTGAATAACAACTCCTGGAGAATAACAGTTACACTTACACAAGAGCTATCTAACGTTGAGGTAACACCGAATAAAATTAAAGTATATCCAATTCCATTTACAGATAGCATTCACCTTGATAATGCTCAAGAAGTAGCCACTATTTTCGTTACAGATACTACCGGAAAGTTAATGCAAACTATCCAACAGCCTCAGCAAGATATCTATTTAGGGAATTTAAATTCGGGACTCTATATTCTTACTATGACCATGCAGGATGGCAGTATACAGCATACCAAAACCATAAAGAAATAACATCACAAAAATGGGTCGACAATGACCCATTTTTTTGTTTTGTATTTTGTTCGGCATTAGACCCGAGCCGCAGGCAAACGAATGAAATAATCTGGCAGGCGAGTGTCAATTAATTGAAAAATCCGTAAAAAGAAAAGCTGTTTGATTGAAGCGAGTTCTTTTCTTTTAGGATTTGAAATTAAAATTGACCACCGAAGATTCCAAGCCTTGACCTTTTGCTTCTTTTGTGTCAAGACAAAAGAAGGTAACAACCCGATAGCAAGGATTTAAAACCCTAGAGATGTTAAGGTATAGATTCCCGCTTTCGCGGGAAAGACAAAAGGGAAAAAGCCTTACCTTTGCCCAGCAAATACATTATCATGGAACACAAAGCAGGCTTCGTTAACATCATCGGAAACCCAAACGTTGGAAAATCAACCTTAATGAACGCATTCGTTGGGGAGCGTTTGTCTATTATTACCTCTAAGGCACAGACAACCCGCCACAGGATATTGGGGATAGTAAACGGAGATGACTTTCAAGTCATCCTATCTGATACTCCGGGAATCATCAAACCTGCCTACGAAATGCAGAAATCGATGATGGATTTTGTAAAGTCCGCTTTCGAAGATGCTGATGTGTTGATTTATATGGTCGAGATAGGAGAGAAGGAATTAAAAGACGAAGACTTTTTTAATAAAATCATTCACGCCAAGATTCCTGTTCTACTGCTGTTGAATAAAATTGACAAATCAAATCAGGAACAATTAGAAGAACAAATCGCCTTATGGAAGGAGAAAGTTCCGAACGCAGAGATATATCCAATTTCGGCTCTGGAAAACTTTAATGTAAAAGAAGTCTTTGCCCGTATATTAGAATTACTACCGGCTTCACCTGCCTATTATCCAAAAGATGCCTTAACCGATAAGCCGGAGCGTTTCTTTGTAAACGAAACCATCCGTGAAAAAATATTATTAAACTACGACAAAGAAATCCCATACGCCGTAGAAATCGAAACAGAAGAATTTCTGGAAGACGAGAAAATCATCCGCATCCGTTCCGTAATAATGGTCGAGCGCGATACCCAAAAAGGAATCATCATCGGGCACAAAGGCGCCGCTTTGAAAAAAGTCGGAATGCAATCCCGTGAAGACTTAGAAAAGTTCTTCGGAAAACAAATCCACATCGAGTTATATGTAAAAGTCAACAAAGACTGGCGAAGCAATGCGTTTCAGTTACGTCGATTTGGATATAATCAGAAGTAGGGCCGAGCGTTAAGAAACAGTCCAGTGGACTGTTTTAGCGAAGGAGCCAGGAGGCGGGGTGGCATCTTTTAGTACATTCCCGTTCTACTTATCCCTTGATTTTCAACTTAATTAAACTACCTTTGCACCAAATTTAAAAACGCATGAACAATATCGTAGCCATAGTAGGAAGACCAAACGTAGGGAAATCTACTTTTTTTAACCGATTAATCAAGAGAAGAGAAGCTATTGTTGACTCAGTTAGTGGTGTTACCCGTGACCGTAATTATGGAAAGAGTGAATGGAATGGAAAAGAGTTTTCAGTAATTGATACCGGTGGTTATATCAAAGGTTCAGATGATGTTTTTGAAGGTGAAATCCGCCGTCAGGTGGAATTGGCCATTGATGAAGCCGATGCAATCATTTTTGTGGTTGATGTAGAAGAAGGCATTACACCTATGGATGCTGAGGTTGCCAAATTACTTAGAAAAGTGACCAAACCCATTTTATTAGCCGTAAACAAAGTCGATAACGCCATGCGTGAAAAAGACGCAGTTGAGTTTTATAACTTAGGTTTAGGAGAATATTTTACCATTGCCAGCATCAGCGGAAGCGGAACCGGTGAACTTTTGGACAAACTGGTAGAAGTGTTACCTGAATTGCCTGAAGTAACCGAGGAAGAATTAGCCTTACCAAGATTTTGTGTCGTGGGAAGACCAAATGCAGGAAAGTCCTCTTTCATCAATGCGTTAATCGGAGAAGATAGATTTGTGGTTACCGATATTGCAGGAACAACACGTGATGCGATTGACACCAAATACAATCGTTTTGGTTTTGAATTCAACTTGGTTGATACTGCCGGAATCCGTAGAAAAGCCAAAGTAAAAGAAGATTTAGAATTTTATTCGGTAATGCGTTCGGTTCGTGCGATTGAGCACTCAGATGTTTGTGTTTTATTAATCGATGCTACGCGCGGTTTTGAAGGACAGGATCAAAGTATTTTTTGGTTGGCCGAAAAGAATAGAAAAGGAGTTGTGATTTTGGTAAACAAATGGGATTTGGTTGAAAAAGACACCATGTCAACACGTGATTATGAAAACAAAATAAAAGAAGAATTAAAACCATTTACCGATGTGCCAATTTTGTTTGTGTCGGCATTGACCAAACAACGTTTACTAAAAGCATTGGAAACTACAGTTCAGGTTTTTGAAAACAGAAAACAACGTATCCAGACTTCAAAATTCAACGATTATATGTTGAAACTAATTGAAGCTTATCCGCCACCGGCCTTAAAAGGGAAATATGTAAAAATTAAATATTGCATGCAGTTGCCAACACCAACGCCACAGTTTGTGTTTTTTGCGAACTTGCCGCAGTATGTTCAGGAAGCGTACAAACGTTTCTTAGAAAATAAAATCCGTGAAAACTGGGATTTCTCGGGTGTCCCGATTGATATTTATATTAGAGAAAAATAAAAAAAAGTTCCAAGAAATTGGAACTTTTTTTATAGGTTCAATCGATTTTAAAAGATGGAAAATAAACTCTTATTCCTTTTTGCCCATATTTTTTATCACATGGTCACCGTACCAGTCTTCAAATGTTTTAGAGGTTTTGTATTTGTCATGCAGAACGGTATAAACCATAAACAGAATCAGAAAATTGCCTAAAATATATAAACCAATCGCCACCGGCACCGGTATGTTAGTTTGAGATATGCAGGCAAAAGCGAAAACGTAAATAGTGGTAAACCAAACCACTTTAATTGCAAAATTTTTCATGGCTCAATCATTTGCTTAAAGGTACAGCTAATAATCAAAAAATAAAGTTAACACACTGTTAATCAAGTGTTTTTATTTTATTTTATTCAGTTTAAAAAATTGAAAGGTGGCTATTCGATTGATGTTTGCATTAAAGAAAAATAATAATATGTTAAATTTTCGTAAGAATTTTTAACGCTAAACAATAAAATAAGAAATTAGCCGTTTTATTACAATTTAATACTAACCACTAATTTTTTTATGCCAAAATCTCTCGCCCTAATCTGCTTTATTCTTATAAGCACCTTTGCGTTCGCCCAAAAAACAATTTCCTTAAAAGGAAAAGTAATCGATGAAACCACAAAACTACCCATTGAATCTGCTACCGTTTATCTTTCTTCTGTCAAAGATTCCGCCGTTGTAGATTATACCATTACCAACAAACTCGGAAATTTCGATTTTAAGATTAAGAAAATTGCTCAGCCAATTGTTCTGAAAGTTTCTTATGTGAGTTATCGTGAAACTAAAATTCGATTGGAATCCGTTTCTGAAGATAAAGATTTTGGCACTATTGAAATAAAAGAATCCACAAATCAGTTGGATGAAGTTGTTATTAAAAATGAAACGCCACCAATCAGGATAAAGAAAGATACATTAGAGTTTAACGCTTCTTCGTTTAAACTGCGTCCCGATGCCAACGTAGAAACCTTACTAAAACAGTTGCCCGGAGTCGAAATTGATGCCGAAGGAAAAATTACGGTCAACGGAAAGGAAGTAAATCAGATTTTAGTAAATGGCAAACCATTTTTTGACAAAGACGGAAAGATAGCATTGCAAAATCTGCCTTCGGATATTATTAATAAAGTGCAGGTTACGGATACCAAAACCAAAAAAGAAGAAATCACTGGGCAGGCAGCAAGCTCCAACAATGCCAGCATTAACCTGACAATTGATGAAGATAAGAATAAAGGTTTCTTTGGTAAATTCATGGCTGGTGCCGGAACTGACAAGCGATACGAAAGCAGTGCACTCGTCAATTATTTTAAGGATAAGCAGAAAATAAGTGTTTTGGCTTCGTCTAATAATATCAATGCGACGGGTTTTTCTATGGATGAGATTTTTGACAATATGGGTGGAAGCAGGAATAATTCTTTCTACACCAGCTCCGATGGTTCGTTTGGATTGAACGGAATGACCTTTGGTGGGAATAAAGGAATCACGCATTCGAATCTTGTTGGGATAAATTATTCAGATGAATTGGCTAAAGATTTTGAATCAACCGCAAGTTACTTTTTTGCCAGTGCCGATACCAAAAACAAGAATAAAACCAATCAAATCAACTTTTTACCCGACGGGAATTTCACGACGAATTCTATTTCGGATACTAAAGAAAACAAGTACAGCCATAATCTCAACACGGAATTAGAATATAAAATTGATTCTACCGCTTCCATTGTGGTTGTTCCAAAGTTTGCCAAATCAAATAACCGGTCAACCAAAAATGCTCATGAAGAATCGGTTGATGAAGCCAATCAACTACTGAACGAAAGCTCTTCATTTGTAACCAATGAAAATGACATCAGTAGTTTTAATAATGCAATTGATTTCAATAAATCGTTCCGCAGAAAAGGCAGAAACATAAGTGCTTCGATTCAAAATGAAAACAGAAAAACGGAAATAGACAATTTAACGAATTCGAGTACCATTTTTTATCAGGGAACAGCGCCTGATGATATTCGGAACCAAATTAAAAACACCAGGAATATAGCGGATAAATATTCCGTGGGCGTTCAGTATAATGAGCCAATTCTTGATTCGCTTAGCATAAATGTAAGTCTTGATGTGGAACGTGAAAAAAAGCTTGAAAGCAGAAAAGCATTCGATTTCGATTCGACTTTGGGAACTTACACGGTTGAGAATGATGTTTTGTCAAACTATCTGACATCAAACAGAAACACCATTTGGGCCAAATCAGGTTTTACTATTTCAAAAAAGAAATACAATTTAAATGTAAGACTGGGTCAGGAGATTACAAGGTTTGATAACCATTCGCAATATCTTGGAAACGTTGTTGATTTGAAAAAGGATTATATTCTACCTGTAGCCGATATTTATGGGGGCTATAATTTCACAAAGTCAATGGGAATCTGGGTAAATTACAATTACAGTGTTTATTATCCCGAAGCCAGCCAGATTTTACCGGTTGAAAATTTAGCCAATCCATTGAATACTTATATAGGAAACCCAAATCTGGATCCAAATAAAAGCCATCAGGGTTATTTTAGTTTCAGAGATTATGATTATGCTACACGTTCGGGTTACAGCATTTATATGGGAGGAAGTTTATATGATAATCAAATTGTCTCTTCAACGACTTATGATGAAAACAGAAGAAGAACCACAACTTATGAAAACATTTCAGGAACGTATGAAAGCTGGTTTGGTTTTCACTGGAGTAAGACAATCAAAAAAGGCGTGCATAGTTTTAAATTTGGAGGAGGATTTAATGCAGGTTACGATTTAATAAAAGGCTATGCTAATGCCGAATTGTATGAAGCAAAGGTTTTTGACATAACGCCAAGAGTGAATTTTACCTACGATTATGGCGAATTGTTTTCTATAAACCCATCGTACAGATATACCGTTAATGATACCAAATATTCGAATTATGTAGTAAGTTCGGCTTCAAGTTTTGTGCATAAATTTAATATGCAGGTCACCAATTACTGGCCTAAAAACTGGGTATTCGGAAATGATTTTGGATATACTTACAATTCAAATATAGCGGATGGTTTCAAGAAAGATTTCTATTTGTGGAATACGAGTTTGGCGTACAGCTTTTACAATAAAAAATTTACTGTGAAAGTTAAAGTATATGATTTGCTGAATCAAAATCAAAATGCGACAAGAACAATTACGCCAACAACAATTAGAGACGAAGAGAACATCGTTTTAAAGCGTTACGCGATGTTTTCACTGACGTATAAAATTGAGAAATTCGCAGGAAAAGAAAAGAAATCAAGCGGAAGATTCAATTGGTAAAAAGCAAAAGCTTCGTTTTAATGAACGGGGCTTTTTTTATCGAACCAATTTTTTTGCTTTTTCCTGAATTATCAGTGCGACTGGTTTGTTCTGGATTTTACTTTCCAGCCAGGAAATAAGGTCCAGATATAGAAATGCCCTTTTTTCATAAGGATGATTTTCATAAATAAGCAGTCTTTCATGCAATTTTATGAATTCTGCTTTGAGTTGATTTGGATAAATGGTTTCTAAGTTTTTTAGAAATTTAATCATTTCCCGTTGCACCTCATGAAGTTCGTTCATTTTGATTAGAAAGTCATAAGTGCTTTTCAATTGGGCTTCTAGACGGTAATCCATTCCGGCATCAAAGTGGGCAATGACGCTCAAAACACGTGCGAAACAGAGTAAATCTTCACGCATGGTTAGGTTTTTATTTTCGATAATTTTCTTCAAATATTCGATGCATTTTTTATGGTTACCTGTTCCAAAATAAAGACAGGCAATTTTATAGTAAAAAACCATGATGTGATGCTCGTCAATTCGGTCTTCGTTTTTCTTGATGTTTTTTATAACTTCATCTACCAGGTATAATCCACCTTCGAAATCTCCTTCTAAGAAATGCAAATTGAACTTGCTGTTATAATAGCAAAGAAAATACAACGAACTTAAATTATCATTTTTCGGAAAAGAATCTAAAGCGATAGTTTGTTTCAAACGCTCCAAAACTTCTTTCATATAGGATTTGTGTTTTATCAGATACAAGCACTCCAATAAATAGCTGTTTCCCTTGATATACCAAACCGGATTTAAAGAAATCATTTGTGGATTTTCTTCAAAAAGGGCAACCCATTTGCTCGAATATTTATAACAGGAAAGGAAATCCTGAATTAAAAAACTATACCACAGATGCGCTTTATACAACCATAATTTTTCTCTGAATCCCAAATTTTCATATTGATATTTTGGCATTTTATTGTTAAAATAGGTCGTGATTTCCTGCATCTCAGCATCACTTTTGGCATAGCCGCTTTTGAGCATAATGCTATACAGTTGCAATGATAAGTTAGAAAGCTTGCTGGCAATTACATTATGCTTGCTTAACAGCATTGCCTCAATGGTGAGTTCATCAGCACGAGTGGAAATGCTTCGGGTAATATATTGTGATTCGATTATTTTTTCTAACTCTACTATTTCAAACGCTATATTTTTTTCGTCGTGTTCAAGCGCAATTCCTTTGGCTTTATCCAGAATTTTTAAACTCTGTTTGTATAATCCCTTTTGATATAAAATAGTAGCAAAATCCAATTGCTCCCGAATTTGAATCCGAATGTTTTGATTGATAGGATTCATCCGCAGACTAATGAGAATTTGTTTGTATAAATGCGCTTTTAAATTGGAAAGCTGCTGTTTGGTTACGATTTTACTCTTTAGAATTTCATCTTCATCATAACTTTTCATTTTATCCAACAAGGTAAAAAGCTGCAAAAATTTGGCATCTTCATTATCTCCTAATCGATTGACATACAATTTGAATTGCCTCTTCTCTGATTTTGAAAGTGATGAAATTAGTACAAATAAATTATCTTTTGTTGGGTTTGCCATCGTAAAATTAGGATTGTAACATAAAGTAAATCAATGTTTTAAGTAAATAATCATTTTGTTTAATACTGTAATGTATTTAAAAATCAGGTTTCATTTCAGTAATGCAAAATATATATTCGTATAAAGAAACTAATTTAAGTTTAAATATTAATATGGAAAATCAAAAAATTCAAATATTTGACACCACATTGCGTGACGGAGAGCAAGTGCCTGGCTGTAAATTAAATACAGAACAGAAGTTAATAATTGCACAACGTTTGGATGAATTAGGTGTAGATGTTATTGAAGCTGGTTTTCCTATATCAAGTCCAGGTGATTTTAATTCGGTAGAAGCCATTTCAAAAACGGTTAAAAATGCCACAGTTTGTGCTTTAACACGTGCCGTCAAAGAAGACATTGATGCTGCAGCTCGAGCCATTCAATTTGCCAAAAAACCCAGAATTCATACTGGAATTGGGACTTCCGAATCGCATATCAAATATAAATTCAATGCATCGCAGGACGAAATAATTAATCGCGCCGCTGAAGCGGTTTATTATGCAAAATCATTTGTTGATGATGTCGAGTTTTATGCAGAAGATGCCGGAAGAACTGATAATGCTTTTTTAGCCAAAATATGTAGTGAAGCCATTAAAGCCGGAGCAACAGTATTAAATATTCCTGACACAACAGGATATTGCCTTCCGGACGAATATGGCGCAAAAATAAAATATCTTAAAGAAAATGTCATCGGAATTGAAAATGCTATTCTTTCCTGTCATTGTCATAATGATTTAGGTTTGGCTACGGCAAATTCAATTGCAGGAGTCATAAATGGTGCGCGACAAATTGAATGTACCATCAACGGAATAGGTGAAAGAGCCGGAAACACATCACTCGAGGAGGTTGTCATGATTTTAAGACAGCATCCTCGTTTGGGTTTAGATACGAACATCAATTCTAAATTATTGAATAGTACGAGTCAAATGGTTTCCGATCATATGGGAATGTTGGTGCAGCCAAACAAAGCCATTGTAGGTTCAAATGCTTTTTCTCATAGCTCCGGAATTCATCAGGATGGAATGATTAAAAACAAATCAACTTATGAAATAATCGACCCAAGAGAAGTTGGTGTTACAGATTCTTCAATTATACTTACGGCACGTAGTGGTAGAGCTGCATTGGCCTATCGTGCCAAAAAAATCGGATATGAACTTACCAAACTTCAATTGGATGTTGTCTATGTGGAATTTGTAAAATTAGCCGACAGAAAAAAAGAAATCATAGATCACGATGTGCATCAAATTATTCAAAATAGTAACATCGGTATTTTAGTATAATCATGGAAAAGAAAACATTATTTGATAAAGTTTGGGATAGCCATGTGGTATTAGAAGTACCAAATGGTCCACAAATATTATATATCGATCAGCATTTAATTCACGAAGTAACAAGTCCACAGGCTTTCGCCGAATTAGAGGAACGCTCCATTCCGGTTTTTCGTCCACAACAAATTGTGGCTACCGCAGATCATAATGTGGCAACAAAAAATCAGCACCTGCCTATAGTAGATGATTTGGCCAGAAACCAAGTCGAAATGCTTACTAAAAATTGCGCCAAAAACGGAATCACATTATACGGTTTAGGTCATCAATATCAGGGAATTGTTCATGTCATTGCGCCTGAACTTGGAATTACGCAACCCGGAATGACTTTGGTTTGTGGTGATAGCCACACGTCAACTCACGGTGCGTTTGGCAGTATTGCTTTTGGAATAGGAACCAGTCAGGTTGCTCAGGTTTTTGCAAGTCAATGTTTGTTACTTAATAAACCTAAAAGTCTGCGTGTTAATGTCAATGGAAAATTAGCCAAAAATGTATCGCCAAAAGATGTGATTTTGTATGTTATTTCTAAAATCGGAACCAACTCGGGAACAGGATATTTTTGTGAATATGCCGGAAATGTTTTCCGCGAAATGAGCATGGAAGGTCGAATGACGGTTTGCAATATGAGTATTGAAATGGGAGCAAGAGGCGGAATGATTGCTCCGGACGAAACCACTTTTGACTATATCAAAGGAAGAAAATTTGCTCCGGTTGGAGAAGAATTAATTCAAAAAATAGAATATTGGAAGACATTGACATCTGACGACGATGCCATTTTTGATAAAGAATATCATTTTGATGCGGAAGACATTGCCCCAATGATTACGTATGGTACAAATCCTGGTATGGGAATTAAAATCACCGATACAATTCCTGTTGTTGAAGATGCTTCTTTTGATAAATCTTTAGACTATATGGGCTTTAAAAAAGGAGAAAGCCTAATCAATAAACCCATAAATTATGTTTTTATAGGCAGTTGTACCAATTCCAGAATTGAAGATTTTAGAGCGGTTGCCCAATATATTAAAGGAAAACAAAAAGCTTCCAATGTCAATGCGTTAATAGTTCCGGGCTCACAACAAGTGGCGAAACAAATTCAGGAAGAAGGTTTGACTGCGGTTTTTGAAGCTGCCGGTTTTGAGATCCGTCAACCGGGTTGTTCAGCTTGTCTGGCTATGAATGATGATAAAGTTCCTGCCGGAGAATATTGTGTTTCTACATCCAATAGAAATTTTGAAGGAAGACAAGGGCAGGGAGCAAGAACACTTTTAGCAAGTCCGTTAGTAGCTGCAGCAACAGCCATTGAAGGAAAAATTATTGACATTACAAAACAATTAAATTAATTATGGAAAAGTTTATACAACTAAAATCAACAGCGGTTCCATTACCAATTGAGAATATTGACACGGATCAAATCATCCCTGCACGGTTTTTAAAAGTTACCGATAAAATAGGGTTTGGAAATCATTTGTTTAAAGATTGGCGTTTTGATGAGACGAACCAACCTATTCCTACTTTTGCTTTGAATGATGCTACTTATGCCGGAAGTATTTTGGTAGCCGGAGATAATTTTGGCTGTGGAAGCAGCCGGGAACATGCCGCATGGGCGCTAACCGATTATGGGTTTAAAGTAATTGTATCCAGTTATTTTGCGGATATTTTTAAAGGAAACGCACTCAATAACGGATTGTTGCCAATTGTTGTTTCCTCTGATTTTTTGGCAATTATTTTAAAAAAAATACAAGCTGAACCAAAGACAAATTTGATTGTCGATTTAGAAAACCAAACCATTTCAATAGAAAACACTAACTATATCGAGTCTTTTGAAATTGATTCTTATAAAAAAATATGCATGATTAATGGCTATGATGATATTGATTTTTTAGTGAATAATAAAAACGCTATTGAAGCATTTGAAAAAGCCAGTTTGCAAATAATAACTACTATATAAAAGAGAAATTATGAAATTGAAAATAGCTGTTTTACCAGGAGATGGAATAGGTCCGGAAGTAACGAAGCAGGCTGTGGCAATCTTAAAAGTGATTGGAGAAGTTTACCATCACAGTTTTGAGTTTGAGGAAGCTTTAGTTGGTGCAATCGCTATCGATAAAACGAATGATCCTTTACCGGAAGCTACATTAGAACTTTGTAAAAAATCAGATGCCGTACTTTTTGGCGCTATTGGCGATCCAAAATACGATAATAATCCAGATGCAAAAGTGCGTCCGGAACAAGGATTATTAAAGTTGAGAAAAGAATTGGGTTTGTTTGCCAACATAAGACCAATCAAAGCTTTTGATTCGCTTATAGAAAAATCTCCTTTGAAAACTTCAATCATAGAAGGAACAAATATGGTTATTTATAGGGAGCTTACGGGTGGAATTTATTTTGGCGAAAGGAAGTTAAGCGATGATGGAACAACAGCTTCTGATTTATGTGAATATTCACAATTTGAAATTGAGCGCATTGCTCATTTGGCTTTTAAAGCAGCGCAGACTAGAAATAAAAGAGTTACTCTAGTTGATAAAGCGAATGTTTTAGAAACGTCAAGATTGTGGAGAAGAGTCGTCACTCAATTGGCTAAAGAATATCCTGATGTTACTTTGGATTTCCTTTTTGTTGATAACGCAGCGATGCAAATGATTCTTAACCCAAGACAGTTTGATGTTATTCTTACCGAAAATATGTTTGGCGATATCATTTCAGATGAAGGTAGCGTAATTGGTGGTTCGATTGGATTGTTAGCTTCGGCATCAGTTGGAAATGAGAATGCATTATTTGAACCAATTCACGGTTCATATCCTCAGGCCAAAGGGAAAAACATTGCCAATCCTATTGCTGCAATTTTGTGTGCAGCGATGTTGTTAGAACATTTTGGCTTAAAAGAAGAAGCAAAAGCCATACATAAAGCAGTCGAACAATCGTTAGAAAACAACATCGTTACACCCGATTTAAATTCGGTGAGAAGCTTCGGAACGGACTATGTGGGAAGTGTTATAGCAAATTATATCCTAAATACGGATGATAGTAATTATGTTAATTATGAAAATATCCGAATTGGAAAATCGATAATTATTTAAAGAAAGTTGAGTTGGTTAATTTTTAAAGCTAGATTGCTCTCACACAATCTAGCTTTTTTTATTACCAGCTTCCACCAGAACCACCACCGGAAAATCCGCCACCGCCAAATCCACCACCGAATCCGCCGCCACCGCCACCGCCGAAGCTGCCTCCACCGCCGCCAAATCCACCGCCGGAACTTCTTCCGAGGCTACTTAGCAAAATGATATCAGTAAGGCTCATTCCACCACCGCTAGAGCCAGAGTTTCCACCATTATTTTTGCTTTTAGAAATAATGATTATAATGACAATAATGATAATGATGATGGGAAGAATTGGAAAGCCTCCATCTTTTTTAGATTGCTTGCGTTCACCTTTGTATTTGCCTTTAAAAACATCAAAAAGTGCGTCTGTCCCTTTGTCTAAACCATTGTAATAACTTCCAGCTTTGAACTCAGGAATAATTATGTTTCGGGTTATCTCTCCACCAATTCCCGCGGTTAGTCTGTCTTCTAATCCATAGCCGGCAGAAATCCATATTTTTCTCTCGGCTTTCGCCAAAAGAATAATAACTCCATTGTCGTTTTTCTCGGTTCCGCCAATTCCCCAGGTGTGTCCCCATTTTGGCGTAAGGATTCCAATGTCTTCGCCTTTTAAACTTTCTATGGTAATGACAACAATTTGGGTAGTAGTCGAATCGGAATACCTAATCAGTTTTTCTTCTAATTGCGACTTTTCAGAAGCACTAAGTACATTCGCATAATCATAAACCGAAGTCTGGAACGAAGGTTTTTCGGGAATAGTGTATTGCCCAAAAGTTGGCAAAATACTAAATAAGGTAACTACTAACAATAGGATTTTTAAAGCACCTATGGAATTCGTAATTTTTTCCACTACGCTCCAAACAATTCGCGCTTTGCGCTCGGGTCGTAATTCGTAATTCGTAATTTCCATCATTCTCCTATAGATATTTCGTTTGACAATTCATCAGTATCACCATCAGCATAAGGAAAATGTTTCTTAAGCTGCTCTCCGGCATTCAGAATTCCATCAATTAGACCTTGCTTGAAATTTCCATTTTTGAAATGATTTTGCATAGCGTCTCTAGTGCAATTCCAAAAATCGGCGGCTACTTTTTCGTTGATTCCTTTATCGCCATAAATGGCAAATTGGTGACTTTTTACGGCAACATAGATGATAACACCGTTGCGCTCTTTTGTATTTTCCATGTTAAGCGTACGGAATACTTCCATAGCCCTGTCAATAGCAGCTATGGAAGTTTCTTTTTCTATATGTACCCTGATTTCTCCGGAAGTATTTTTTTCGGCTTTGCCAATAGCTTCAACAATTTCCTGTTCTTCGGCTTTCGTTAAAAACTCTTCTACTTTAGACATTGCGCTAAATTAGAATTTTACTTCAACAGGCTTTTCAGCACCGGCAACCGATTGGAAATAGGCTTTTTCTTTGAAGCCAAACATTCCTGCAAATAAAGAATTTGGGAACGTTTTGATATGAGTATTGTATGGTTTAACCGCTTCGTTAAAACGAGTTCTGGCCGTTAAAATTTGGTTTTCTGTACTTGCTAATTCGTCTTGTAATTTCAGGAAGCTTGCATCTGCCTTTAAGTTTGGATATTGTTCAACACTTACCAATAATCTTGATAGAGAAGAAGAAACCCCAGATTGTGCCGAATTAAACGCAGCCAATTGTTCAGGCGTAATATTGGTTGGGTCAACCGTTACAGCAGTTGCTTTGGCACGCGCTTCAATAACCGCAGTTAAAGTAGTTTTTTCGTGTTCTGCATAGCCTTTTACCGTATTAACCAAGTTGCCAATCAAATCATTTCTTCTTTGATAAGAAGTTTGAACATCACCCCAAGATTGCTCTACGGATTGTCCTAATGTCACTGCCGTGTTATTAATTCCCTTTACATAGCTGTATATTCCAAATATTACAACTACTGCGATAATCCAAGGTAAAAATTTTCTAAAGTTCATGTTTATTTAATTTAAGGTTTAATTTATTTATAATTGATTTTTAATATTTACTAATTGTGCTTTCACCGTTTCCAGTTTGCTGATGATTTCGTACTTGTCCAGCGTTTTCTTTTGGCCTTCTTTCAAATGCGTTTTAGCACCGTCAAGTGTAAAGCCACGCTCTTTAACCAAATGATAAATCAGTTGTAAGTTCTTCACGTCTTCGGGTGTGAACATTCGGTTGCCTTTCGCATTTTTCTTTGGTTTCAGTATGTCGAATTCTTTGTCCCAAAAACGTATCAGTGAAGTGTTTACATTAAAAGCTTTGGAAACTTCTCCAATGCTATAATATCTTTTGTCTGGATTTAGTTCTATATGCATTAGTCTAGTGATTGATTTTCTTGGTTAGCTAGTTTTGAAATGGCAGTATATTCTGCTGCCGATATATTTCCGTAATAAAAATTTATTGGGTTTACCACTTTGCCGTCTTTATGAACTTCATAGTGCAAATGTGGTGCTTCGCTTCTTCCGGTGCTTCCTACATAACCAATAATATCGCCACGTTTTATTCGTTGCCCGGCGCGGCATTTGTATTTGCTTAAATGACCATACAAGGTTAAATAACCAAAACCGTGATTGATTTCAATATGATTGCCATAACCTGATTTTGAGTTGTCTGCAGCCTTAACGACACCATCACCGGTAGCAAAAATTGGCGTTCCGGTACTTGCCGTAAAATCCATGCCTTCGTGCATTTTCCTCACTTTCGTAAACGGATCACTTCTATAACCAAAACCGGAAGCAATACGTTTTAATTGTTCATTTTTCAAAGGTTGTATTGCAGGAATAGCGGCAAGTAATTTATTTTTTTCTTTGGCCAATTTCAAAATCTCGTCTAACGATTTGGATTGAATCGCTAATTCCTTCGAAATAACATCAACACGTTTTGAGGTTTTGATAATCAACTCGGAATTGTTAAATCCTTCCAATTCTTTGTATCGGTTTACACCACCAAAACCGGCTTTGCGCTGTTCATTCGGAATGGGAGATGTATTAAAATAGGCACGGTAAATATTATTATCCCTGTCGGCAACATCGTCCAAAACATTGGCAATTTCATCCATTTTTTTATTCAATATGGAATAACGCAGCTTCATTGTTTCAATTTCACGCGCCTGCAATCTGTCTTTTGGAGTTTCTAAATAAGAGGAATTCAATAAGGCCACAAAACATAAAAAGCCAAAAAGAGAAGAAGCGAGTAAAAACAAACCAATAAATCCGAGCTTTTTAGACAGTTTCGGTTTTATTTTGCGGTAAGCCAAACTTTCGGTATCGAAATAATACTTTACTTTCTTCGCCATTTTTTATTTTATACTATTTTTGTGGAAGTTTTTAAGAAACAATGGTTATACGAACAAATTTAACAAATGTTTCAGTCAATGCCTAAATTATTTTAGGAAGTGGATTTGGTTATGCGGTTATTCGGTTATTCGAAAATTACAACATTCCAAATAACCAGATAACCAGATAACCGAATTAACACAAAAAATGAAATCACAAGACATTCGTAAACAGTTTTTACAATTCTTCGAATCCAAAGGACACTTAATCGTTCCTTCGGCGCCAATCGTACTCAAAGATGATCCAACCCTAATGTTCAACAACTCGGGAATGGCGCAATTCAAAGAATTTTTCTTAGGCAACGGAACTCCAAAAAGCCCAAGAATAGCCGATACGCAAAAATGTCTTCGTGTTTCAGGAAAGCATAATGACCTTGAAGATGTAGGCTTTGATACTTATCACCACACCATGTTTGAGATGTTGGGGAATTGGTCTTTTGGCGATTATTTCAAAAAAGACGCCATCAACTGGGCTTGGGAATTATTGACGGAAGTGTATAAAATTCCGAAAGAGAATTTATACGTTTCCGTTTTTGAAGGAAATCCGGATGAGAATGTTCCTTTTGACCAGGAAGCTTGGGATATCTGGAAAACGCTAATCGATGAAGACCGAATCATCCTTGGAAATAAAAAAGACAACTTCTGGGAAATGGGAGATCAAGGTCCGTGTGGCCCATGCTCCGAAATTCATGTTGACATTCGTTCTGCCGAAGAAAAAGCAAAAGTATCCGGTAAAAGTTTGGTAAACAATGACCATCCACAAGTAGTTGAAATCTGGAATAACGTATTCATGGAATTCAACCGTAAAGCCGATGGAAGTCTCGAAAAACTTCCTGCACAACACGTTGATACCGGAATGGGATTCGAGCGTTTGTGCATGGCATTACAAGGAAAAACATCCAACTACGACACCGATGTTTTTACGCCGCTTATCGAAAAAGTGGAACAAATAACAGGACTAAAATATACTTCCAACGAAGTTAAAAATATCAGCGAAGAACAAAATAAAACCAACATTGCCATCCGTGTAATTGTCGACCACGTTCGCGCCGTAGCCTTCGCTATTGCAGACGGACAGTTGCCATCAAACACCGGAGCAGGTTATGTAATCCGCCGAATTTTGCGTCGCGCGATTCGTTATGGTTTTACCTTTTTGAATACCAAAGAACCTTTTATCAATAAGTTGGTAGAAGTTTTAGCGGATCAAATGGGCGAGTTTTTCCCTGAAATCAAATCGCAGCAACAGTTGGTTACTAACGTAATTCGTGAAGAAGAAGCATCGTTTTTAAGAACTTTAGATCAAGGATTGCAGTTGTTGGATAATGTTGTGGCTAAAACAAAAGGCAATGAAGTTTCCGGAGAAAAAGCATTTGAATTGTATGATACTTTCGGTTTCCCAAAAGATTTGACAGCTTTAATTTTAAAGGAAAAAGGAATGTCTTTCAAAGAGTCTGAATTTGATGCCTCAATGAAAGCACAGAAAGACCGTTCACGTGCGGCTTCTGAAGTTTCGACGGAAGACTGGAAGGTTTTAATACCTGGAAATGTGGAAACATTCGTGGGTTACGACCAAACCGAAAACGAAGTAAAGATTACCCGCATCCGTAAAGTAGATTCTAAAAAAGATGGCGTTTTATACCAAATTGTTTTAGACAATACACCATTTTATCCTGAAGGTGGAGGACAAGTTGGCGACAAAGGAACTTTGGTTTCGGCTAATGAAACTATTGATATCATTGATACAAAGAAAGAAAATAACTTAATCTTACATTTTGCAAAACAGCTTCCTGAAAATATTGAAGCCAATTTTGTGGCAAAAGTCAACACTGATTTAAGAACTTCAACGTCCAAAAATCACTCGGCTACACATTTAATGCATTTGGGATTGAGAACGATTTTAGGAACTCACGTGGAGCAAAAAGGGTCGTTGGTAAATCCGAATCACCTGCGTTTCGATTTTTCGCATTTTGCCAAAGTAACCGATGAAGAAATTCGCAAGGTTGAGGATTTTGTCAACCAAAGAATTGAAGAACAATTGCAATTGGCTGAATACAGAAATATTCCAATTCAGGAAGCAATGGCAAAAGGTGCTATGGCTTTGTTTGGCGAAAAATATGGTGATACTGTCCGTATGATTGAATTTGGCGAAAGCCGGGAACTTTGCGGTGGAATTCATGTAAAAAACACAGCTGAAATATGGCATTTCAAAATTCTTTCTGAAGGAGCAGTTGCTGCCGGAATTCGTCGTGTTGAAGCGATTACAGGTGATGCCGTAAAGGATTATTTTACGCAACAGGAAAGCGATTTGGATGCGATCAAAGAAACGTTGAAAAATCCGCAGGATACTTTAAAAGCTGTTGTTTCATTGCAGGATGATAATGCCAAACTAAAGAAACAAATTGAGCAGCTTTTAAAAGAAAAGGCAAAAGGTTTAAAAGGTGAATTGGCTTCTAAACTGCAAGACATTAACGGAGTTAAATTCCTGGCAGCGCAAGTTGATTTGAGTCCGGAAGGCGCAAAAGATTTGGCTTATGAATTGGGAACTTTAGGAACCAATTTGTTTTTAGTCTTGGCTACAGCCGAAGAAGACAAACCAATGTTAAGCTGCTATATTTCAAAAGAACTGGTTGCCGATAAAAACCTAAATGCCGGAACCGTAGTTCGTGAACTTGGAAAATACATTCAAGGCGGCGGCGGCGGACAGCCTTTCTTTGCAACTGCTGGAGGGAAAAATGTAGCTGGAATCAAAGAAGCTTTGGAGAAAGCGGTTGATTTTGTGAAATAAAAAATCAAAAATATTATTCAAAAAAACAGGGCATAACTTATAAAGTTATGCCCTGTTTTTAAATTTAGAAACAACAATATAATTATTTTTCAGCTTGTTTTTGTGCTTCTTTTTGTGCTTCTTTTTGTGCTTCTTTTTGTGCTTTTTGAGCATCTTTAAAAGCTTTATATTTTGCTTCTCCAAAAGCTGCTTTGTATTTTTCGTCTTCAGATTTACTAAAATCTCTGTATTTTGTATTAAAATCTTCTTCACTTAATGAAGTGTTCGCTTTTAACTCTTTTTTATAAGCAGAACGAGCTTCTAATGAAGTTCTTACTATTTGTTGTTCTTCAGCAGTCAAACCTGCAATTTTAAAAGCTTCTTGAAGATTAGCTTCTTTTTGTGCCTTTTGAGCCGCTTTTTCTTCTTTAGTAAGTATTTTTTCCGGTTGCGCTGCACTCTTGGTTTCTTGCGCATTTGTAGCTGTAAAAGTGATGAATACTGCAAAAAGAGTTGTTAATAGATGTTTCATTTTTTGTTTTTTTAAATTATATTGAATCAAATATATCTAATAATCATATCATGATAATAAAAAGATACTTAAAAATAGATTAAAATTTCATTTCGGTTTTGATATTTATTCTTTTTTACGCTCTCCAATCTGCTGACGCCACATCGCGTAGTAGAGACCTTTTTCTTCTATCAAAGCTTCGTGTTTACCTTGCTCGATGATTCGGCCTTGTTCCAATACAAATATCTTATCTGCGTGCATTACCGTTGACAATCGGTGGGCAATTAAAACGGTGATTCTGTTTTTGTCTGAAATATTTCTAATCGTAGCATTAATTTCTTCTTCTGTAATCGAATCTAAAGCTGAGGTTGCTTCATCAAATATCAATAAATTAGGGTTTCTTAAAATGGCGCGTGCAATAGATAAACGTTGCTTTTCGCCACCGGAAACTTTGATTCCACCTTCGCCAATGGTTGAATTCAAACCGTCTTCGGCACGCGCTAATAATTTGTCACAGCTGGCTTTGTGCAAGACTTCCAATAATTCTTCATCGGTTGCTGATGGTTTTACAAACAATAAATTTTCCCTGATTGTTCCCGAAAACAATTGTGCATCCTGAGTTACGAATCCGAGTTGTTTTCTCAAATCCAATAAATCTATTTCAGAAGAATCAATTGAGTTGTATTTCACATGGCCTTTTGCCGGCGGATACAATCCAACCAAAAGTTTTACCAAAGTTGTTTTTCCTGCTCCTGACGGACCAACAAAAGCAACTGTTTCGCCTTGCTTGATATCGAAAGTAATGTCTTCCACTGCGGGATGTTTTGCCGTTTTGTGTTTGAAACTAACATTGGAGAAATGTAACGCTTGAATGTCGCCAACATGCTTGGCATTTTTAGGACGAAATTCTTTTGGTGCATTCAATAATTCTTTGAAATTTTCCATAGAAACTTTGGTTTCATTCAATGCAATAATAAACGAACCCAATTCCTGTAAAGGCCCAAAAATAAAGAAGGTAAAAAATACCATCGTCAATAAATCACCAACAATTATTTTGTCACCAAACAAGAAATAATACAGCGTAAACACTACACACGTTCGTAAAAAATGAACCGTAGTTCCTTGTATGAAACTTAAACTTCTGATAAAACGAATTTTTTGTAATTCGAGTTGCAGGATTTTCAACGTGTTTAAATTCAGACGTTTTTCTTCCTGATAGGTTAATCCCAAACTTTTTACCAATTCAATATTTCGCAAACTTTCGGTTGTTGAACCCGCTAACGAATTGGTTTGTGTGACGATTTTTCGGGAAACGATTTTTATCTTTTTACCCAAATACGAACTAATAAGTGCAATAATCGGAGCCGTAATCAAAAAGATAATCGAGATTCTGTAATCAATATTTCCAACATAAACAATCACAAAAATGAATCCGATTACCGTTTGAAATATCAATGAAATAGAAAGTGTAATCAGCTTTTCGGAATCGGAACGTACTTTGGTTAACTTACTTAAAGTTTCGCCACTTCGTTGGTCTTCAAATTCTTCATAAGGCAAATCCAATGATTTTTTAATTCCGTCAGTGTACATTTCGGCACCAGTTCTTTGGATTACGATATTGGTAAAATAATCCTGGAAGTTTTTGGTAATTCTGGAAATCATAGCTGCACCAAGTGATAAGCCAAGCCAAAAAGAAAGTGACTTAATGAAACCAATTTCGTTGCCTTTGTATTTTGAGATGCCAACACCGCAATCCTGCATCAATTTACCGGTGATTACCGAATCGGATAAGCTAAAGCAAATGTTTATTGCAGCCATCAACAGCGCAAAAAACAAGAGCAGTTTATGTTTTTTGAGATAAGCGTATAGTAGTTTCATGAAGTATAAAATTTTGTGTAGCAAAAGTAGAAAATAAAAGGTCAGACAATTGTTAATGGAATTATATTACTTTATGACGCGATAGAGAGTTTTAGGTTCAGAATCATTTTGTATTTTTGAAGAATGGATTTCACTACTAAAGTACCAATAGCTAAATCGAACAATCCGATAAACTATGATTCTAAAATTGTATCATTAGGTTCGTGTTTTGCCGAAAACATGGGCGAGAAGTTTAGCTATTTTAAATTCCAAAATGAGACTAATCCATTTGGGATAATTTTTAATCCGGTTTCTATTGAAAAGCTGATTTCGAGAGCGGTAACGAATCAAAAGTTTACGGAAAACGATATTTTATTCCATAACGATTTGTGGCATTGTTTCGAAGTGCATTCGGAGTTGAGTCATCCGGATAAGGAAATTTTTTTGCAAAATCTGAATCAAATTCTGGAGCAAACGAATAACCAAATAACCGCATCAACACACATCATTATTACCTACGGAACATCCTGGGTTTACCGAAACAAAGCAGCTGAAAAAATTGTAGCCAATTGTCATAAAGTGCCGCAAAGCCAATTTGATAAAGAAATTCTATCGGTTACAACTATCGAGAAGTCTATTAAAAACACTATTGACTTAATTCAAAAAGTCAATACGAATTGCTATTTCATCTTCACGGTTTCACCGGTTCGACATATCAAAGATGGTTTTGTGGAAAACCAACGAAGCAAAGCGAATTTGATTTCTGCTTTGCACAATGTTGTCACACTGAGCTTGTTGAAGTGCAACTATTTCCCTTCCTACGAAATCCTAATGGATGAATTACGCGACTATCGTTTTTATGCTGAAGATATGCTGCATCCAAACCAAACCGCGATAGATTATATTTGGATTCGCTTTTTCGAAAACTATATTTCAGAAGAAAACCATGCAACAATGGAAGAAGTTTGCAGCATCCAAAAAGCATTAGCACACCGACCTTTTAATCCCAATTCTGATAGCCATCAAAAATTCCTAAGCAATCTTAACGATAAGATTATCAGGCTTCAAGAAAAATTTCCGCACTTTCAATTTTAACAAAATACGACATTTGTCGTATTTCCTTCTTTAGGTTTTAATCATAGGTTTGCTATGTAATTAACAACCTAAAACCATGAAAATTTTAAAAACTACACTAGTATTTGCATTTTTTATGCTGTGTACTGCCAATGCATTTGGGCAAAGTAACCTCTTTACCCAAAGACCTGTGCTGACAGATGAGGAAGAAGTTTCGGCAACAGTAACAAAAGAAATCGACGAAGTTTTTCAATCCTCAGATTTTACAAAAAAGAAAAACAAAAAATATGCTGATGTCAAAGGAACTATGGTTGTTGACATTGGTGTGGTACAAAACGGAAAGGTTTCTTCCTTTTTCAAAGTAGACAGCGACATCAAGAATATTGATTTTATCAATTTCATGTCGGACTATATTCTACAGCACAAATTTCAATTTAAACTTCAAAAACAACAACGTTATAAGATTCGTTATACCGTGACATTTTAATAACCCTACAATAAAAGCAATAAACAATGAAAAAAAGTATTTTAGTAATGATGGTGCTAAGTTTAGCAGTCACATTACCAGCAACTGCCCAGTTTGGGAAGTTATTAGGCAAAGGCAAAGGTGCCGGAAAAAAATCGGGAAGTTTTGCCACCGTTTGGGAATCAGAGTTTGACAACAAAGCTTCACGATTGGCTTTGTGTGACGGAAACGGACAATTTATTATTGGTACCGACGACAATTCAGCAAGCGTAATAGATGAAAGCGGGAAAACAATTTGGAGTGGTGATTATAAAAAACTGACGACCAATAAAACCAATAATTCTGAATACCAATACACTATTTGGAAAGAAAAAGGAGGTTATTTATTTTTGTTTGATGCCCGAAAATTAGGAACCGACAGAGTTGCCGTTTTGGATTTGGAATCCGGAAGAGAATTATGGAATTCGGAATTATACCAAGATCTTATTCCAAAAGGCGGTGCAAAAAAAGAGGAAGGTACGGATGACGGTGAATTGGAAACCGTGAAATACATCTATGAACTGGATTCGTTTTTAATTTCTCAAAGAAATTCGGTGATTTTAGTGAAAGCCAATACGGGAGAGAAAGTTTGGGAAACCAATCGTTTTAAAGGTGGTGTTGGGAAATATATTTATGATGCCAAAAGGAATGAAATCATCATGGTGAATTTCAAGCCGACTGCTTTGGGAGCATTATTTTCAGGATTCAAAAACCAATTGGTTCGAATTAATGCGGTTAATGGTGACATTCTTTGGGATGCAACATTTACAGGAACTATCGAAAAAGAATTGGTTACCCGAAGAGCAATTATTGATTTGTGGATAAAAGGGGATAAAATTTTCATGTATTTGGATGGAATGAATGTGTATGATTACAACACTGGACAAAAATTATGGAGCGCAACTTATGAAAATGATATGGGCGGAGCCAATGGTGGTTTATTCAGCGGTGGAAGACGTTCAAAAATATACAGAACATTAGCTGATCCTTTGTTTACTGAAGATGCGGTTTATTTGGTTATGTTGGGAACAAGAGACAGAACTAAATATGTAGAAAAACATGATTTGGCTTCGGGGAAATTACTTTGGGCTTCAGAAAAAATAACAGGTGCTTTTTGTATGCCAAACATCTATAAAACCGGAGACAAAATCATGGTACAGGTTGGCGGAAAAGTGCAAGTACAGGAATATAGATTAGAAGAAACCTCAAATGGATTATCTGCAGGAATGGCTCTGGGCGGTTTTGGTGGAGGAACTATGAAGCAATGGGTTCCTTATATTTATTGGGATTATAAAGCACAAAAAAATAGTGTATTAGCATTGGATGACAAAACAGGAACAACAGCCTGGCGTTCTGAAAAATTCGACAAAAGAATTACCGATTTAATTATTGATAATGATAAAACGGTTTTTGTTGGTGATGGAGACGAATTCTATGGTTATGACATTGCTTCAGGAAATCAATTGTTTGATGTAAAACACAACGATGCTAAAGTAGGTAAAGCCAGTGATGTTATCGATTTTGGAGACAGAGTAGTGGTACTTTCAGAAAAAGGTTTGGCTGCCTATAACAAAAAAGATGGTACTCGTGCTTATGCTTCTGATAAAATAAAAGGAGTAGATTATTTCTATCATATCGGCGATAATTATTTCCTGAGAGATCAAAGAAACAGTAAAAACATTATCTACGGAATTGATATGGCCAATGGTGATACCAAAGGTTCTGTTCAATCCAAAGGAAAAGGCGGTAGTCCAAAATATGGCTCCGGAATCGACATTACCGATGATGGTGAATATATCTTTGCTTTCAAAGGTAAAAAAGTAGAGAAAATAAAAGTAAATAATTAGGATTTTAGTTTGGACAAAAAGGGCTGTAACTTGAGACTTACAGTCCTTTTTAATTATAACATTATGAAAACATTTTTTTCTCTTTTCTCTTTTCTCTTTCTTCTTTTTTCTGTGAATGCGCAACAAGTGCAATGGGCCAATAAACTGATAAAATATTCTTCAGATTTGGGCGGAAAACAATTTGGAATTAAAAGAATATTAGGAAAACCAGACGCTTTTCCACAAGCCGGAAGCAGTCCAAATGCCTGGACACCAAAAAATGCACTTAATGGTTACGAATGGGTGCAAGTAAGTTTTGAAAAACCACAAACCGTTAAACAGGTAGCCATTTTTGAAAACTTAAATGCCGGTTGTGTGGTAAAAATCGGAGTTGATACAGGTTCAGGAAAATATGAAACCGTTTGGTCGCGAAAACTGAATTATAAAACACCAACGTTTAAAGCAACTATTCCGGCTGATCGTAAATATTATTTCAAGCGAAAAAGAAGAAAAGTGCAGGAAGCTCCAGATGTTCTGAATCCGGGAATTGAAAATGCGATTCTTGAAAATGCTGTTTCGGGAGTTGTTGCCGTTAGAGTAGAATTCAATTTTGCATTGCTTCCGGGACAAAAACAAATTGATGCCATTGGTATTTCAGATTCAGAAACACCGCTTGAGGCTCAAATAAATACAAACGAAGCTTTCGAGAAATTGTCTCCGTCAACAACTGTAGCGTTAGAGGGAGAAATACTAACAAGCCCAACAATAACTAGTGAAGGCAAGAAAATGTATATCTCAGCAGTTGATAATGACACAGAATTGATTTATTCTTTTTCAAAAAAACCAGATGGCAGCTGGGGGAATAGAACTTTAGAAACAGCCTTAAATACTGGCGCAACATATAACTATATGGAATATGTCGGTGCTGATTTTCTGTTAAAAGGCGGAGATGGTTATAGCAATGGAACCAATGAAACAGGTTATACTCTTTTTTCAATTAAGAATGGAAATTATGAAAAAGCCGGGCCGGTAAAAGTTACCGCTTATAATAACTATGAGGATACTTCAGAGGCGACGATAACTGCAGATGCGAAAGTTTTTATTATGGCTATAGAAACCGATTTTACGCAAGGCGGAACCGATCTATATTTTGCACAACAAAAAGAAGACGGCACCTATAGTTTCCTGCAAAGCATGGGTAAAGCAATCAATTCCGCTAATGATGAAGGGGCACCTCAGTTATTGGCTGATCAAAAAACATTGCTGTTCAGCAGCAACGGATTCAGTGGTTTTGGAGATCTTGATATCTATGTTTCCTATCGATTGGATGATACCTGGAAAAACTGGTCAGAACCTATAAATCTTGGAAGCAAAGTCAATACAAATGAATTTGACAGTTTGCCTTATTATGATGAAAAAAATGAAATTTTATACTTCATTTCAATTACCGATGGGAAGAATGTTTTGAAGAGTATTGCTATTGCAAAAAAGAACCTGTATAAATAATTTATTTTTAAAAATATGACAAATTTTTTAGCCCTAATGACCATTTTGTTTTTGATATTTATTATTTATTTAATCAATAAAATCCAATTAGACAGACAGAAATTCCGTTCCAGGGTAAAATTTTTGGAAGACTTTATTGTGCAGTTAAGCAACGAGCAGCAACTTCAAAATAATCAACTACAATTGTCAGAAGAATTAAAGCAAAAACTAAACTATATTAATTCCACACTCAACAAAGAAATTTATGAACTCAATGTTGACCTGATTGAAGGTTTATATCCAAGAAAATGAATATGTTAAACTTTTTATTTTAACATTTTTAATATATTTATCATATAATTTCTTCAAATGACCAAACAGTATATTCTTATCTTCACCTTATTATGTTTCTCAAATGGATTTTCTCAGGAGATTCAGAAGATATTAATCAAAGCATTTCAATCTCAGGATTCTTCGGATTACTACTTTAAAGTAGCAAAAAAAAGCATCAAAACAACTGCGGATGAAGCCCAATATTATTTCTGTAAAAATGCACGCTGCTGCGACTACAACAAGTTAGACAGTTCAGTTGTGTATGGGGAAAAGGCGATAAAATTGCTGCAAAACGGTGGGGATTTTAATTCGCTTATGACGGTCTATAATAATATAGCCAAGGTTTACAATAAACAAGGACAGTATGACAAAGCAATCAGCTACAGTTTTAATGGGTTAAAAATAGCTGAAAAAGAAAACAAGGAAAAATGGGTTGGCTATTGGTATACAAATCTGTCATTAAATTATCATGATTTTGAGAGTTATAAAAAAGGAATTTATTACGGAAAAAAATCCCTGAATTATTGGCTAAGCAAAAAAAAAAGCAGCAAAGAAAGTATTTGGCATGCTTTAAACGCAATTGCGATAAATTATGATGACTGGGAAAAACCCGATAGTGCATTATATTACCATAAAAAGGTTTTTAAATATTTTAAAGGAAAAGATACGCTGGAGATTCCCGATACTTATAATAATATTGGGAACACTTTAATAAAACAGAAAAAATACAAGGAAGCGAAACGATGGATTGAATCTTCGAGGGTGATTAATGAAATAAATTTTAAAAAATCCGGACAAAAAAAAGATGCACTTTATTATTATGACCTTGCCACCTGTTATACCAATTTAGCCCGAATAGCCTATGAAACGGATGATTTTACCAAGGCAGAAAAAATGTTTGAAATAGCTCATGATGCTGCTAAAAAAAGCATGAGTGCAGAAAAACTTCGGGATTTTTATATGAGCCGAAGTTTGTTCAACAAGAAAAGAAATAACCTTCAAAAAACGGTTGAGGATCAGGAGAATTATATAAAAATAAGAGATTCTGTTTTTGAGAAAGACAGAGCCAAAATATTTTCAGAACTGGAAGCAAAATATCAAAATGAAAAGAAAGAAAAATTGCTCCAAAAGTCAAAAGCTGAAATCGCAACCCGGGAATTAGAAATCAAAAAGAAGAATATGCAGTTCCTGATTTTAGGAATGATTTCATTGGCATTGCTAATAATAATCTATTTGGTTTATCGCCAACAAAAACTAAAAAACAAGCAACAGGAACAGGAATTTGAACTCAAATCGGCTATTGTAAAAATTGAAAATCAAAGCAAACTGCAGGAACAACGACTTCAAATATCAAGAGATTTGCATGATAATATTGGGTCGCAACTCACCTTTATAATTTCGTCTGTCGATAATATTAAATATGCTTTTGAACTCAAAAATTCAAAACTTGACAACAAGCTTTCCAGCATCAGCAATTTTGCCAAGTCGACTATAGTAGAACTTCGCGACACCATTTGGGCGATGAATAACAGTGAAATTTCACTCGAAGATTTACAAACAAGAATTCATAATTTTATTGAAAAAGCCAAAGAAGCCAAGGCAGAAATCAGCTTTAATTTTACCATAGAAAAAAGTTTAAAAAATGTAATCTTTACTTCAATTGAAGGAATGAATATTTACAGAACCATACAGGAAGCCATCAATAACAGTATCAAATATGCAGCGGCTAAAAGTATTGCCATCGATGCAAAACGGGAGAATGAAGCTGTCAAAATCACTGTCAAAGATGACGGAAAAGGATTTGATGAAAAAGCTGTAGAAAGTGGCTACGGATTGATGAATATGCAAAAAAGAATTGCCGAAATCGGCGGGAAATTTGAACTGCAAAGCAACAGTAACGGAACCAAAATTAATTTGTTTTTTAATAAATAAACATGAAAAGAGTTATTGGATTAATGCTGTTTTGTCTGCTTGGATTTAATTTTGGTTTTGCTCAAAATGCCCAGGAGTTAATCGACAATTTAAAAAAAGAATTAAAAAATAATCCTGACGCCAAGAGAACTGCAGTTATTTATTCTGATTTAACTTGGTATTACTCAAAAATCGCTACCGATTCGGCGTTGAATTATGGTGAAAAAGCAATTCGGGAATCCGTAAAATTATCGGATTCAACCTTGATGGCTCAAGTTTATAGCGACATTGGTGCTGTATATTTTATGAAAGGAGATTTTCAAAATTCCAAAGCAAATTACCTCAAAGCATATAAAATCAGAAAGCTGAGAAATGACAGCAGAGGTTTGGCCAAAATCAATAATAATTTGGCCAACATCTATGAAAAAACGCAGCACTATAAAGAGGCGATGAGTTCGTTTTTAGAAGCGTTGCATTATTTTGAAAGTATAAAAGACGAGAAAAACACCAGTATTACAAAAGGAAATATCGGGTTAATTCTCCTCAAACTAAAGAACTATCCAAAGGCATTGCAATACATAAGTGCTGTCGTAAAGTATCAGGAAAAAAATAATTTCACCGAAGAGTTGTGTGTTTCCTGCCTGAATCTAGGTAATGTATATCTTCAGATGAATGATACGCTGCATGCTTTAAATTACTACAATAAAAGCGTTAAAGCCTGCACAACAGTTGGCAATCAAAAAGGAATTTCAAGCGGATTTAATAATATAGCTACTATCAAAACTGCTCAGAAAAAATCTAAAGATGCGTTAGCTCTTTATGAGAAATCTAAAGAGGCAAGAGAAGCTTTAAATTCAAATTTAGATAAAACAAATTTTGATTTAAACCTGGCAAAGGAATACATAGCAGACAAAAAATACGATAAGGCAAAAAGTTTATTGCTGTCCACAAAAAAAGTATACGAAAAAGAAGAGCTCAACGATAAATTACAGATAAATTACAATTCATTAATCGTTGTTTGTTCGAATCTGAATCAGCCTGACAGCGTGAGTTTTTATGTCAATAAATGGGCAATCGTAAATGAGCAATTACTCGTTGACAATACGGTTAAACAAACCGCCGAATTGGAAACGAAATACCAAACGGAGAAAAAAGAAAAACTGCTTCAAAAGTCAAAAGCTGAAATCGCCACACGCGAATTAGAAATCAAAAATAAGAATACGCAGTTCCTGATTTTGGGATTGATTTCTTTAGCGTTGCTGATAATAATCTATTTGGTGTATCGCCAACAAAAACTCAAAAACAAGCAACAGGAACAAGAGTTTGAGCTCAAATCGGCTATCAGTAAAATCGAAACCCAAAACAAATTACAGGAGCAACGGCTTCAAATATCAAGAGATTTGCATGATAATATTGGGTCGCAACTAACCTTTATCATTTCGTCAGTCGATAATATTAAATATGCTTTTGAGATACAAAACTCCAAACTGGACAATAAGATTTCGAGCATCAGTAATTTTGCCAAGTCAACCATCATTGAACTTCGGGACACGATTTGGGCAATGAACAGCAGCGAAATTTCACTGGAAGATTTGCAGACAAGAATTCACAACTTTATCGATAAGGCCAAAGAAGCCAAAGAAGAAATCCAGTTTTCGTTTCATATCGAAGACAATTTAAAAGAAATTAAATTTCCTTCAATAGAAGGAATGAACATTTACAGAACGATTCAGGAAGCCATAAACAATAGTATTAAATATGCGGAAGCCAAGAGCATAAAAATTGATATTAAATCTAATAATGATGTTCTGATTATAACAATTAAAGATGACGGGAAAGGATTTGATGTCGATAAAATTGAATTAGGTAACGGTATAAATAATATGAAAAAGAGAATTTATGACATCAACGGTGATATTGAGTTTATCACAAATGCAACAACCGGAACCGAAATCGTAATAAAAGTAAAAGGATAAAAACTAGCAGAAAAACAATAAGGATTTAAATACGGCATTTGCCGTATTTTTTTTATCAGATTATCTTATCAAATTTGATTTGTCAAGTGGTATTGATATTTATAAAATAACTTAGGTTGTTTTTATTGTTGTCCTTTTCATTCTGTGGTTTATTCAAGCTAAATCATAAG
This sequence comes from Flavobacterium sangjuense, assembly GCF_004797125.1. NCBI lineage: Bacteria > Pseudomonadati > Bacteroidota > Flavobacteriia > Flavobacteriales > Flavobacteriaceae > Flavobacterium > Flavobacterium sangjuense. Next base: position 162,986 of record NZ_CP038810.1, on the reverse strand, counting down.
TATGAAAAGGACTTTTTTTAAAATCAGTAGGCGAACTTGAAAAAATACGCTAATTTGCTTTATAATTCCTTTAAGTATGTCCGTAAGAATAGCCATAGTAGATGATAACGTTTTTTTGCAAAAAGCAGTAGCCGAAAAGCTGTCTTTTTTTGACGATTTGGTTTTAAAATTCACCGCTATCGATGGCAACGAAATTCAACACAAACTAGAGCAAAATAAAAACATTGATTTAATCCTCATGGATATTGAAATGCCAAATTGTAATGGTATTGAAGCCACACAAATCATCAAAACTAAATATCCGCAAATCAAAATCATCATGCTCACCGTTTTTGATAATGATGAAAATATTTTTAATGCTATAAAAGCTGGTGCCGATGGCTATTTGCTAAAAGAAGTAAATCCAAAAGAGTTGCATCAGGGAATCATAGAAACGCTAAATGGTGGTGCAGCCATGAATCCGTCAATAGCTTTAAAAACATTGAAACTATTGCGTAATCCAATCGATTTTGAGCAAAAATGTGATGATGAAATCAAACTGACCGCAAGAGAAATAGAAGTTCTAGAGCAATTGAGCAAAGGATTGAATTACAATATCATTTCCGATAATCTTTTTTTGTCGCCTTCTACGGTTCGGAAACACATTGAGAATATTTACACCAAACTTCAGGTGCACAACAAACTGGAAGCCATTCAAAAGGCTAAAAGTAATAATCTGATTTAGAAACTTACAGTTGTTAGCTAATCGGTTCGAAATTAATTTTATATTTGGACTGATTATGAAAATTACCGACAGAAAAACCGAAATCATTACTGTGGCTGCCCAACTTTTCAAAGAGAAAGGATACAGTGCCGTAACCATGCGCGACATTGCACAGGCTATGGATATCAAAGCGGCGAGTTTGTACAATCATATCAAATCCAAACAGGAAATTCTGGTTTTAATCGTTATTGAAATTGCCGAAGAATTCACCAATACCATAAACGAAGTCGTAAGTTCTAACGAAACCACCATCAAAAAAATTGAAAGAATCATCCAATTGCACATCGATATTACCTTGCGCGATGCCAATGCATTGGCGTGTTTAAATAACGATTGGATGCATTTGGCAGACGCCGAATTGACGTATTTCATCAAAATGCGGGAAGATTACGAAGAAAACTTTCGAACAATCATCAAAAAGGGAATCGCCGATGGTGAAATCAAAAACCTCAATCTCGAAGTAATCATTTTCTCCACACTTTCTACATTACGCACACTTTATCTTTGGTACGGAAAGAAAAAAAGCCCCGACCCAAAAGTCCTGAAATCCAATATGATTCAGGTTTTATTAAACGGAATTGTAGTAGATTAATTTGCTGATAATCAGAGGTTGTTAATTTTTCAATCGTTATAGTAACGTTTTAATAATTATTCCTTAAATTTGCATAGTAAACTAACAGTTGTTAGTTTTATTGTAAATCAGATTTATGGCAAAATTTCATAGCATTAAAGTCGCAGATATTTATAAAACAACCAAAGATTGTTCGGTGATTACCTTTGATATTCCGGTCGATTTGAAAGAAGAATTCCAATTCACACAAGGACAACATTTAACAGTAAGAGCAAACATCAATGGTAAAGATGAAAGACGTTCATATTCGTTATGTTCCAGCCCAATGGAAAACAAATGGCAGGTTGCGGTTAAAAAAATCAGTGATGGTGTTTTTTCTACTTTTGTAAATGATACTTTGAAAAAAGGGGATTCGCTCGATTTAATTGCGCCTCACGGAGCTTTCCACACACCTGTGAATCAGAAGCAATCCAAAAACTATATCGCCTTTGCCGCCGGTAGCGGAATAACGCCAATATTGTCCATCATCAAAACACATTTGGCAGCAGAGCCTAACAGCACTTTTAAATTGTTTTATCTCAATCGAACCGTAAAATCAATTATCTTTAAAGAGGAAATTGAGCAACTCAAAAATAAATATTTCGGGCGTTTTGAAATCTTTCATTTCTTAACCAAAGAACACCGAAGCATCGAACTTTTGAACGGCAGGTTTACCAAAGAAAAACTCCAAATCCTAACTGATAAAATTATCGACATTCCTTCCACAGACGATTGTTTCATCTGCGGTCCGGAACAAATGATTTACCTCTTGCGCGATGAATTAACCGCAGCAGGATTACCAGCGGAAAAAATACATTTCGAACTGTTCAACACCGGAACATCAGAAGAAGATAAAAAACGAATAAGCAAAATAGTTGAGAAAAAAGTAGAAGGAACCGAAGTCACCATCATCGATGGCGGAAAAGAATTCCACTTCATTATGGATGAAGCCTATGACAACATTCTCGACAGCGCCATCGCCGCCGGAGCCGATTTACCATTCGCCTGCAAAGGTGGAGTTTGCAGCACTTGTCGATGCAAAATCGTAGAAGGTACCGCCGAAATGAAAGTGAATTACGCATTAGATGCTACAGAAGTAGCCAAAAATTATACATTAAGTTGCCAGGCCGTACCAACTTCGAAAAAAATTGTGGTCGATTTTGGCGGATAATTAGGAGATGGTTCCCGTCTCGTCAGTATGACAAGAGGGCTAAAAAAAAATAAGAATACAATATAACTGAACATTAAATTGAAAATTATGTCAGAATTAGAAATTAAAAGTTTAGAAGAGCAATTCGATGCACGCATTGCCCGCGACGAAAAAATAGAGCCCAAAGACTGGATGCCCGAAAAATACCGTCAGACACACATTCGCCAGATTTCGCAACACGCGCATTCCGAAATTGTAGGCATGTTGCCCGAAGGCAACTGGATAACGCGTGCTCCGTCGTTAAGAAGAAAAGTAGCTTTATTGGCTAAAATTCAGGACGAAGCCGGTCACGGTTTGTATCTATACAGTGCCTGCGAAACCTTAGGGATTTCCCGCGAAGAATTGTATGAACAACTGCATTCTGGCAAAGCCAAATATTCCAGTATATTCAATTACCCAACCTTAACATGGGCTGATATGGGCGCCATCGGTTGGCTGGTTGATGGTGCTGCAATTATAAATCAGGTGCCATTGTGTGCAACTTCATTCGGCCCATATGCTCGCGCCATGGTTCGTGTGTGCAAAGAAGAAAGTTTTCACCAGCGTCAGGGTTTTCAAATTATGATGACTTTGGCTGAAGGTACTCCGGAACAAAAAGCGATGGCACAAGATGCATTGAATCGTTGGTGGTTTCCATCGTTAATGATGTTGGGACCAACAGACGATGCTTCTGTTCACACAGAGCAATCAATGAAATGGAAACTAAAAAGAAAAACCAATGACGAACTACGTCAGCAGTTTGTAGATCAAACCGTGCCACAAGCTGATATGATTGGTTTAACCATTCCGGATCCGACATTAAAATGGAACGCAGAAACCAAACATTACGAATTCGGAGAATTGGATTGGGATGAGTTTTGGCAGGTTGTAAAAGGCCACGGGCCATGCAACAAAATCAGAATTGATGCCCGTAAAAAAGCATGGAGTAATGGTGAATGGGTTCGTGATGCCGCAATGGCTTACGCCGAAAAACAAGCCAACAAAGAAGTAAAACAAGCAATATAACAGTTAGGAATTATGAAAAACTGGCCACTTTGGGAAGTATTTATCAGAAGTAAAAACGGATTAGAACACCGTCATTGCGGTTCACTTCATGCGAGTGATGCAACAATGGCTTTAGAAAACGCACGCGATGTTTATACCCGCAGAATGGAAGGCGTGAGCATTTGGGTAGTTCCATCGGCTCAAATCACAGCATCCAATCCGGAAAACAGCGCAGAACTTTTTGAACCTGCAAAAGATAAAGCCTACCGTCATCCTACGTTCTATGAACTTCCGGACGAATTAAAACACATGTAAGATGAAAGACAATTTAGTGCAATACATCTACGGAATCGCCGATAACGCACTCATTTTGGGTCAGCGTTTGGGCGAACTTTGCGGTCACGGTCCAAGCCTTGAAACAGATATCGCGATGACCAATATTTCTCTGGATTTATTGGGGCAAGTGCGTAGTTATTATCAATACGCCGCGAAATTACAAGGAGGAGATGTGACTGAAGATACAATCGCTTTTTTGCGTTTGGAAAGAGAATATAAAAACGTGCTGCTGGTAGAACAACCTAATACCGATTTTGCTTATTCCATCACAAGACAATTCCTGTTCGATATTTATCATTTGGCGTTGTTGGAAGAATTGCAAAACAGCAAAGACGAAATGCTTTCAGCCATTGCCAAAAAAAGTATCAAAGAGGTTTTATATCATACGCGCTTCTCTTCTGATTGGATAAGAAGATTAGGTGATGGTACTGAAGAAAGCCACGACAGAATTCAAACTGCAGTAAATGATTTATGGGTTTTTACCGATGAATTGTTTCATCAAACTGAGGCTGATAAAGCTATGGTTGCTGAAGGAATTGGTGTAGATGTGACACTTTTAAAAGCGGGTTTTTATCAAAAAGCAAGAACTATTTTAGAAGAAGCAACCTTGCAAACACCAACCGTTGAATACTTTCAAAAAGGAGGGAAGCAAGGCATTCACAGCGAGCACATGGGTTATTTATTAGCTGATTTGCAATATATGCAAAGAACGTATCCCAATATGAATTGGTAATTTAGAAATACAGTTTTGCACCTCTGCGCCTTTGTGAGAACAAACAAACCTTTGTGGTTAAACTATGACAGAACAATTAATACATATCGACCAAAAACTATTCGAAATTCTGGAAACGGTTTCCGATCCGGAAATTCCGGTGTTGTCTATTATGGAAATGGGAGTTGTCCGTTCTGCTGTTATTGTGAATGGAATAGTTGAGGTTGAAATTACACCAACTTACAGTGGTTGTCCCGCAATGGATGTAATTGCAGATGATATTAAGTTAGCATTCAAACAAAAAGGCTACGAAGCCAAAGTAAATTTAATTCTGTCACCAGCCTGGACCACCGAATGGATTACACCAAAAGGCAGAGCAGCATTAGAAAAATACGGAATAGCTTCTCCGTTAACTGCCGAGGCAGACAAAGAAGCATTATTGGGAAACAAAAAAGTAGTCAAATGTCCGCAATGCGGTTCGTTGAACACCAAATTAATAAGCCAGTTCGGATCAACAGCCTGCAAAGCTTTTTTTCAGTGCGAAGATTGTCTGGAGCCTTTTGACTATTTCAAATGTTTAAAATAAACCGTTTAGGTTTTAAAAATAAATAAGGTATGAGCAACGCTTCAATTGAAATTAAAATTGAAAAAAATATTGCGTGGATTGCACTCAATAGACCCGATGTGTTCAATAGTTTCAACCGTGAAATGGCTTTGTCATTGCAAAGCGCTTTAGACAATTGTGCTAATGATGCAAATGTTCGCGCTATTGTTATTACCGGAAACGGAAAAGCCTTTTGTGCAGGACAAGATTTAAAAGAAGTTACTTCACCCGAATTAAATCCGGGTTTCCGAAAAATTCTTGAAGAACATTACAATCCTATCATCCAAAAAATAAGAACCATCGAAAAGCCAATACTAGCTGCCGTAAATGGTGTAGCTGCTGGTGCCGGAGCCAACATAGCTTTGGCTTGCGATATAGTTGTGGCTACCGAAAATGCCAGTTTTATTCAAGCGTTTAGCAAAATTGGATTGATTCCTGACAGCGCTGGAACATTTTTCCTTCCGAGATTAATTGGCTTCCAAAAAGCTTCGGCCATAATGATGTTGGGCGACAAAATAACTGCATTGGAAGCTTTCAATATGGGAATGATCTACAAAATAATTGCTCCGGGAATCTTTGAAGAAGAGGTTCACAATTTAGCAGTAAGTTTAGCTCAAATGCCAACAAAAGCATTGGGTTTAACCAAAAGATTATTAAACCAATCAATGACCAATAATTTAGAACAACAATTGGCATTGGAAAGTGATTTACAAATTGAAGCCAGTTCTTCATATGATTACAACGAAGGTGTAACCGCCTTCGTAGAAAAAAGAGCACCGATATTTAAAGGAAACTAAATGAAAGTAGCAGTAATAGGTTCGGGAACTATGGGAAGCGGCATTGCACAAGTAGCTGCCACAGCCGGTTGTGAAGTAAAAATTTACGACACCAATCAGGATGCCTTGTCCAAAAGCAAAGCAGCTTTAGAAAACACCTTGTCCAAGTTAGTGGAAAAAGGAAAAATAGATGCCAATGAAAAATCCAGAATCACTCAAAACATTTCTTATGCTCATGCTCTAGGTGATTTGTCGCATTCCGATTTAGTGATTGAAGCCATAGTAGAAAATGCAGACATCAAAAGAAAATTGTTCTCAGAAATCGAGAATTATGTTTCACCTGAAACCATTTTAGCTTCCAATACATCGTCATTATCAATAGCATCCATAGCCGCTTCCTGTGAAAAACCGGAACGTGTCATAGGAATTCACTTTTTCAATCCTGCCCCTTTAATGCAATTGGTTGAGATTATTCCGGCCGTGCAAACCAGCGAAGCAGTATTGAAGTTTATAACACAAACGATAATCGATTGGAAAAAAGTAGTTGCAGTGGTAAAAGACACACCGGGATTTATAGTGAATCGCGTCGCCAGACCATTTTACAGTGAAAGCCTGCGAATCTATGAAGAAGGTGTAGCCGATTTTGCGACCATCGACTGGAGTTTAAAAACTATCGGTGGTTTCCGAATGGGACCTTTTGAGCTAATGGATTTTATCGGGAATGATGTGAATTATGCCGTAACCGAAAGTGTTTTCACAGCTTTCTATTTCGACCCAAGATTCAAACCATCTTTCACGCAGAAACGTCTGACAGAAGCCGGTTTTATGGGGAAAAAATCAGGAAGAGGCTATTACGATTACAGCACTGAATTGCCGAAACCAACCGAAGATTTGGCATTGGCACAAGTCATATTCAATCGTGTAATAGTAATGCTAATCAACGAAGCCGCTGATGCTTTGTTTCTGAATATAGCCTCTGCAAAAGACATAGACAATGCAATGACGAAAGGTGTAAATTATCCAAAAGGATTATTGGCCTGGGCAGACGAATTAGGAATCAAGTGGTGTGTAGAAAAACTTGACGCATTATACAGTGAATATCACGAAGACCGCTACCGTTGCAGCCCAATTTTAAGACGAATGAGTGCAGAAAATAAAACCTTTTTCTAAATGGAAGGCACCAAAATCCCATACAAAATGTTAAGCCTTGACCCATACAGTCAGTGGCTTGGCATTGAGATTCTCGAATGTGAACTTGGGCGTTGCAGAGTGGCAATGACCGTTCGCAAGGAAATGCTCAACAGTATGAATAAAGCCCATGGTGGAATTACCTATTCCTTGGCTGATACTGCTTTTGGATTTGCCGCCAATACACATGGTAGGTTCGCCGTTTCCATCGAAACGTCAATCAATCATATCGAAGCGGTAAACGAAGGCGATTATTTGGTTGCAGAATCGATTATTGAAAAAGTAAATAATAAACTAGGCTTCAACATCATCGAAGTCAAACGCGGCAACGAAATGGTTGCACTGTTCAAAGGAGTCGTTTATAGAACCACTAAAGAATGGGAAGAATAATATCAAGTTATGAACTCATAATTCAAAACTCATAATTCATAATTATTGAAATGGAAGCATACATCATAGACGGAGTCCGCACTCCAATCGGAAGTTATCAGGGTTCACTGGCATCGGTTCGCCCCGATGACTTAGGCGCTTTAGTAATCAAAACCGTAACCGATAACAATCCAAACATTCCAAAGGAAGCCTACGACGATGTCATCATGGGTTGTGCCAATCAGGCTGGAGAAGATAACCGTAACGTAGCACGTATGGCGTTGCTTTTGGCAGGATTACCATACACTGTTCCGGGAGAAACCGTAAACCGTTTGTGTAGTTCTGGATTATCAGCAGTAATCCACGCTAATCGCGCTATTAAAGCTGGAGACGGACACGTGTTCATTGCGGGAGGAATCGAAAACATGACCCGCGGACCATTAGTGGTTTCCAAACCATCAGCTGCCTATGGAACCGATAGTAAAATGTATGATTCAAGTTTCGGCTGGCGTTTTATCAATCCGAAATTGCATCAAATGTACGGTACTGACGCGATGGGAGAAACGGCTGAAAACTTGGTAGAAAAATATAATATTTCTCGAGAAGACCAAGATACTTTTGCATTGAACAGTCAAATGAAAGCGGCCGCTGCACAAGCTTCAGGAAGATTGGCAAAAGAAATTGTAGCGGTAGAAATTCCACAACGCAAAGGTGACGCTATAGTTTTTGCTAAAGACGAATTTGTAAAACCAAATACATCTTTGGAAGGATTATCCAAATTGCGCCCAGCCTTCAAAAAAGACGGAAGTGTAACCGCCGGAAATGCCTCGGGCTTAAACGATGGAGCAGCCGCGACCATTATTGCATCGGAAGAAGCGGTGAAAAAATACAATCTAAAACCACTGGCAAGAATTGTAAGTTCAGCTGTGGTTGGCGTAGAACCAAAAATCATGGGAATCGGCCCGGTTGAAGCAACAAATCAAGCATTAGCCAAAGCCGGTTTAACCTTAGATCAAATCGATATTATTGAGTTGAACGAAGCATTTGCTGCTCAGGTTTTAGCCTGCACCCGTGCTTGGGGAATTGCAGATAACGACCCAAGGTTAAATCCAAACGGGGGTTCGATTGCAATCGGACATCCATTAGGCGTTACTGGTGCCAGAATTGCCTATTCTGCTGCATTAGAATTGCAACTGACAGGAAAGCGTTATGCATTAATTACAATGTGTATCGGTGTAGGACAAGGCTATGCAGCCATTATTGAAAGAGTATAAAACCGATTAAGGTTAAAGAAAATAGTATGAGTAAAATACAAAATTACATTTTAGGAAATTGGACTTCAGGTGCCGGCGAAGGTGTTCCCTTAATCGATTCGGTTACAGGAGAAATTGTTGGACACGCTTCCACGCAAGGCTTAAACTTTGGTGAAATTCTCCACTACGGAAGAACCAAAGGCGGCGAAAAACTCCGTAAAATGACGTTTCAGGAGCGCGGGAATATGATCAAAAGCTTGGCACTGTATTTAACCAAACGCAAAGAACAATTTTACGAAATCAGCTATAGAACCGGAGCAACACGCGTCGACAGCTGGATCGACATTGAAGGAGGTTTTGGAAACTTATTTGCCAATGCTTCGTTACGTAAATTATTTCCAAACCAACCCTATCATGTTGAAGGTGACCCAATTGATTTGTCCAAAGGCGGGCGTTTTATGGCGCATCATATTTTGGTTCCAAAACAAGGAGTAGCCGTGCATATCAATGCCTTCAATTTCCCGATTTGGGGAATGCTCGAAAAATGTGCCGTGAACTGGATGGCGGGAATGCCGGCAGTTGTTAAACCTGCTACATCAACTTCTTATTTGACAGAAGCCGTAGTTAGAGAAATCATAGCTTCCAATATTTTGCCCGAAGGCGCGCTGCAATTAATCTGCGGTTCAGCAAATGCACTTTTAGATACGGTTGAAAGTCAGGACGTTGTTACATTTACAGGTTCGGCAAGTACGGGTCGAATGTTAAAAGCACATACCCGAATCATCAACGAATCAGTACCATTCAATATGGAAGCGGATTCTTTAAACTCTTCTATTTTAGGAGAAGATGCCATTCCGGGAACACCAGAGTTTGACTTATTCGTAAACCAGGTTCGTAGCGAAATGACCGTAAAATGTGGTCAAAAATGTACCGCCATCCGCAGAATTATCGTTCCTTCCAACTTGATGGATGACGTACAAACCGCACTAGGAAAAGCCTTGGACAAAGTAACCATTGGTGATCCACGATTGAAGGAAGTCCGAATGGGATCTTTGGTTTCCAAAGATCAGGTGGAAGAAGTAAAAGCAAGAACACACGAAATTGCCAAAACAGCCAAAATGGTCTATGGCGATTTTGATAAATTAAACTTAGTCGGTGCCAATGGTAAAGGTGCTTTTATAAGCCCGATGGTACTTCGTGAAGAAAATCCGTTTGCGAATTTGGCTGTGCACGAAACCGAGGCTTTCGGGCCTGTGGCGACGATTATGCCGTATAAAAACTTAGACGAAGCTATCGAATTAGCTCAAATGGGTAAAGGTTCATTAGTGTCTTCCATCGTAACCAATTCGGATGAAATAGCTAAAGATTATGTCATCAATGCAGCATCACACCATGGAAGAATTTTGGTGTTGAATCGTGAAAACGCCAAGCAAAGTACGGGTCACGGTTCGCCGTTACCTTTATTGGTTCACGGGGGTCCGGGTCGTGCCGGAGGCGGTGAAGAAATGGGAGGTGTTCGTGGAATCAAACATTATATGCAGCGCTGTGCCGTACAAGGTTCACCAACCACATTAACAGAAATCACTGGTATTTACCAGCCAAATTCCAAATATAAAGAAGCAACCCAGCATCCGTTCCAATACCATTGGGAGGACATTCAACCGGGTATGTCGTTGCGCACGCACAATAGAACAGTTACTGATACAGATATAATCAACTTTGCTAATTTAACCTGGGATCATTTCTATGCTCACACCGATATCACTTCACTAGATGGAAGTATTTTCAAAAAACGTACGGCGCACGGTTATTTCATATTGGCCGCTGCGGCAGGTTTGTTCGTACTTCCTAATAAAGGTCCGGTTGCGGCAAATTATGGATTAGAGGAATGCCGTTTCTTACGTCCAATTTACCACAACGATACGGTTTATGTACGTTTAACGTGTAAGCAAAAAATTGACAGAGATGTAGCTTCTGCCGAGCATCCAAGCGGTATTGTGAAATGGTTTGTGGAAGTTTTTGATGTCGAAGACGAGTTAGTAGCAGTGGCCACTATCTTAACTATGGTGCAGAAAAAACAAGAAGTTTTTGTTGAAATGACCGATGAAAAAATTGCTGAATGCTTAAACAAGTTGACCGAAAGCACAAAACCGCAATGGGGTATTTTGACACCACAACATCTATTGGAACATTTGGAAGAAGGCTACAAAATACTATCAGGACAAATTCAGGACTTTGAAATTGCAACACCTGAAAAGATTTTGGAGAAGGTGCACCATTCGTTATACAATTACGATAAGTTTCCACTAGGCAGTACGTTTCCAACAATGAGAAAAGGAGAATTAGAAGATTTAATTCATCCCGATTTTGAGACAGCCAAAGAAAAGTTTTTAGAAGCAAGAGAAGCCTATAAAACCTTCTTCAAAGAAAACCCGGAAGCCATTTTGAAAAATATGGTCTTCGGAGAATTAAATAGATATGAATCGTATTTGTTGGAAAGAAAACATCTAAACCATCATTTCGAGCAATTCGGAATTTTATAAATGTCATCCCGAGCGCAGTCGAGGGAAGGAGCTATTTCCCGCTTTACGCGCTGCATGGCAGCTTGCTACAATCGGGGCTAAAAATATAAATTTAATGGACGCTTACGTAAAACACGACATACAAGACAACATCGCCACGATTGAATTTTTCCATCCGGAGCAAAATTCGTTACCAGGAAATATTTTGGCACAATTAGCCGAAACCATTACCAATATGGGTAACCATGCCGATGTAAGAGTAATTATTCTGAAAAGCGGTGGTGACCGTACATTTTGTGCCGGAGCCAGCTTTAAGGAGCTCATGGCAATTAATGATGCTGCTACCGGAAAAGTATTTTTCTCAGGTTTTGCTAACGTCATCAACGCGATGAGAAAATGCCCAAAATTCATTATCGGGCGTATACAAGGCAAAACTGTTGGAGGCGGAGTTGGAATCGCGGCTTCGACTGATTATTGTATGGCAACACAATTTGCTGCTATAAAATTAAGTGAGTTAAATGTCGGTATAGGACCATTCGTGGTTTCACCGGCTATCGAAAGAAAGATGGGTGTTTCCGCAATGTCGCAAATCGCTATCGATGCCAATACGTTTTATGAAGCATCGTGGGCAAGGGAAAAAGGTTTGTATGCCACCGTTTATGAAAGCATTGAAGCAATGGATACTGCAGTAGCCGCTTTCGCCAAACATTTATGCACCTACAATCCGGAAGCGATGTCGGAAATGAAAAAGAAATTCTGGCGCGGGACTGATGATTGGGATGATATGTTAGCTGAAAGAGCCGCAATCAGTGGAAAATTAGTGTTGTCTGATTTTACTAAAGAAACGTTGAAGAAATTTAAATAACAATCGTCGGGCTCATAACCCGAAGGGCAATAGCAATATAATGATTTACGAATTCAAGGGATTTATTCCGGTCATTCACGAAAGCAGTTTTATCCATCCGCAGGCTGCGGTTACGGGTAATGTGATTATTGGGAAAGACGTTTACGTCGGACCTGGTGCTGCGATTCGTGGTGATTGGGGCGAAATCATTATTGAAGACGGTTGCAACGTCCAGGAAAACTGTACGATTCATATGTTTCCGGGAAAGAGTATGATTTTAAAAGCCGGAGCGCATATTGGTCACGGAGCAATTATCCACGGAGCCAATATCGGAGCCAATAGCCTTGTCGGAATGAATGCCGTTATCATGGATGATGTAAATGTGGGAGATGAATGTATCATTGGCGCCTTGAGTTTTATTAAAGCCGGAATGGAAATTCCGAACAGAAAAATGGTTGTGGGAAATCCTGCTGTGATTGTTAAGGATGTTTCGGATGAAATGATTGACTGGAAAACTAAAGGAACAGCCTTGTACCAACAATTGCCAAAGGAATGTTATGATACTTTAAAAGCAGTGGAACCGTTACGGGAAATTCCGGAAAACCGTCCAACACAGGAAGCGTTTTACAAAACATTAGAAGAATTTAGAAAACAATAAAATGCCGATAATCGAATTTAAAATGCCCAAAATGGGCGAGAGCATTTCCGAAGCGACCATCATTGCCTGGCTGAAAAAAGTAGGCGATTTTGTGGAAGCCGAAGAAACTATTGTAGAAGTTGCTACCGATAAAGTCGATAGCGATGTTCCATCACCGGTTTCAGGGACGATTACTGAAATTCGTTTTCATAAGGATGCAGTTGTTGGCGTTGGGGAAGTTTTGGCACTAATTGATTGTGACGACAAAGTTGCAGGAAAGAAAATCACCATTGGTAAAACGGAAACCAAATCAATGCCGGCTGAAACCAAAAAGGCAGAAGTAACCCGAGCGGAAGCGAACTGGCAAAGCAATCCAGATGCGTTTCTTTCGCCATTAATCATCAGCATTGCGCAAAAAGAAAATTTATCGATAGAAGAGTTGCAATCCATTCCGGGTTCCGGAACTGATGGCAGAGTTCAGAAAAGCGATGTTTTTCATTATCTAAAAAATCGAAAATATCCAGTTCAAAGTAAACCAGTTGCGCAACAACCTGCTTCTACTTATCCAAAACCAAAAATCAATTTTACGGAAGGGAAAGATCATATCGTAGAAATGGACCGCATGCGAAAAATGATAGCGGATCATATGGTATACTCCAAACAAACATCGCCACACGTGACATCTTACATCGAAGTGGATGTGACGAATTTGGTCAATTGGAGAAATGAAAACAAAGATAAATTCCAAACAAAATACAACGAAAAACTAACGTTCACACCTGTTTTTGTTCAGGCTGTAGCCAAAGCGATTCAGGATTTCCCAATGATTAATGTTTCTGTCGATGAGAAGAATATCATTGTACACAAAGACATCAACGTTGGAATGGCAACAGCTTTGCCAAGCGGAAATTTAATTGTTCCGGTAGTAAAAAATGCTAACGAAAAAGATTTATTGGCATTGGCCAAAGACGTTAACCATTTAGCTGATGCTTCCCGAAACAACAAACTAAAGCCGGAAGAAATTCAGGGCAGTACATTCACGATTTCTAATGTGGGAACCTTTGGCAGTTTGATGGGAACACCAATTATCAATCAACCCGAAGTCGCAATTTTAGCACTCGGAATTATTAAAAAACGCCCCGAAGTAATTACGACTTCCAAAGGCGATGAAATTGCTATTCGCAGTATGATGTTCCTTTCTTTATCCTTTGACCATCGAGTGGTTGACGGATTTTTAGGAGGATCTTTTTTGCGAAAAGTAGGCGATTATTTAGAACAATTTGACACAAACACAACTCTATAATATCATGCAAGACCTAATGACACAAACAATTAAAATAACGAAAGTAGCGCAATCAAAAGCCCGTGAAGTTGATTTTCACAACATCGTTATGGGAACTAGATTTTCGGATCATATGTTTATTTGCGATTATCAAAATGGCGAATGGCAAAATCCGAGAATTGAACCTTTAGCTATGATTCCGACGCATCCTGCGGCTATGGCATTGCACTATGGTCAGGCGATTTTTGAAGGAATGAAAGCAACTTTGGGAAAAGACGGTACTCCGTTATTATTCCGTCCCGATGAAAATGCCAAACGAATGAATTTCAGTGCAAACCGAATGGGGATGCCATTTTTTCCGGAGGATTTATTCGTAGAAGCGTTGAAACAATTTGTGGCGATTGAAAAGGAATGGATTCCAACTCAGGATGGCAGCGCCTTGTATCTGCGTCCGTTTATGTATGCCGATGAGCCTTTTATAGGAATGCGTGCGGCGACCAGCTTTAAGTTTATAGTTATGGCTTCGCCGGCCGGCCCTTTTTTTCATAAAAAAATTAAATTATATGCAGAGAAAAAATATGTTCGCGCTGTAAATGGTGGAACGGGAGAAGCAAAAGCAGCCGGAAACTACGCTGGTGCCATTCGTCCTACGGAACATGCCAAAACCAAAGGATATGACCAGGTGTTGTGGTTAGATGCTCAACATTTTGATTATATTCAGGAAGTAGGAACGATGAATATTTTTTTCAAAATAGGAGGTAAATTCATAACACCCGATTTGAGTGGTTCGATCCTCGCTGGTATCACCCGAATGAGCGTAATTGATATTTTGCGCGACAAAGGCTATGAAGTTACGGAACGTCCAATCACCCTTACTGAAATTATTGAAGCTTCGAAAAACGGAACTTTAGAAGAAGCATTTGGCGCCGGAACTGCGGTAGGGATTGCTCGAATTGAAGAAATTGGCAACAAAGATTTGTCGATTAAATTCCCATCAGAGAATCCGGTTTCCGATATGATAGCAGACACTTTAGAAGGAATTAAAACACAAGAGATTGAAGATAAATTTGGCTGGTTAGTTGCAGCGAAATAAAATATATGACAAATACTTTAGATAAAAATATACTTGAAAAAGCGTTTTCAACAATGGCCACTGCCAAGGCAATGACCAATTTGTATGAAGATAATTTTAAGATTGTTTCCAAATATGTTCACGCCACTTCGCGAGGACACGAAGCCATTCAGATTGCGATGGCAATGCATTTATTACCTCAGGATTATGCTTTCCCTTACTATCGTGATGATTCGATGTTATTGGGAATTGGGATGCAGCCTTATGATTTGATGTTGCAGTTGATGGCCAAAAGAGACGATCCGTTTTCTGGCGGACGAACGTATTACTGTCACCCAAGTTTAAGAGATGCTGATAAACCTAAAATTCCTCATCAATCATCAGCGACTGGGATGCAGGCCATTCCGGCAACAGGTGCTGCGATGGGATTTTGGTATAAAGAAAACATTGGTATTGAAGATAAAAATCAGGAAGCTCCGATTGTGGTTTGTTCGCTTGGCGATGCTTCGGTGACCGAAGGTGAAATTGCCGAAGCCTTTCAAATGGCTGCTTTAAAGCAATTGCCGATTTTGTATTTGGTGCAGGATAACGGTTGGGATATTTCGGCGAATGCGGCAGAAACACGTGCGCAAAATGCGTTTGACTATGCCAAAGGTTTCCACGGCATTGAAGCGATTTCAATTGATGGCGCTAATTTTACCGAAAGTTATTTAGCTGTTCAGAAAGTAGTCAAGACGATTCGCGAAGAACGTCGTCCTTTTTTGGTGCATGCTAAAGTGCCGTTGCTGAATCACCATACTTCGGGAGTTCGAATGGAATGGTATCGCGATGATTTGGAGGAAGCGAATTCTCGTGATCCGTTTCCGGTTTTGCAAAAACAATTACTTGATGCTGGATTTACGACAAAAGAAATAGAAGATATAGAAAATTTGGCTGTAGCCAAAGTACAAGCTGATTTTGAAAAAGCACAATTAGCTGAAGATCCAAAACCCGAAGACTTGTTTACCCACGACTTTGCGCCAACGCCAATAACGGAAGAAGTAGGCGAAAGAAATCCGCAACGTGAAGATAAAGTTGTGATGGTTGATTGCGCATTGTTTGCTGTGGAAGAATTGATGAAGTCGCACAAGGAATGTTTGCTATACGGACAAGACGTAGGCGGACGACTAGGTGGTGTTTTCAGGGAAGCAGCGACTTTGGCGCAAAAATTTGGTGATGAACGTGTTTTTAATACGCCAATCCAGGAAGCGTTTATAGTAGGCTCAACGGTGGGAATGTCAGCTGTTGGTTTGAAGCCAATTGTTGAGGTACAATTCGCCGATTATATCTGGCCTGGATTGAATCAATTGTTTACTGAAGTCAGCCGTTCGAGTTATTTGACCAATGGTAAATGGCCGGTGAGTATGATTTTGCGTGTACCGATTGGTGCATACGGCAGCGGTGGCCCTTATCATTCCTCTTCGGTAGAAAGTGTTTTGACAAACATTCGCGGAATAAAAATAGCTTATCCAAGCAATGGAGCCGATTTAAAAGGCTTGCTAAAAGCTGCGTATTACGACCCGAATCCTGTGGTGATTTTGGAGCATAAAGGATTATACTGGAGTAAAGTGAAAGGAACTGAAATGGCGCGTGTAAACGAACCGAGTGAAGATTATATTTTACCGTTTGGCAAAGCCAATATCGTTCAGGAAATCTGGGAACAGGAAACAGAAGAAACAATTTCGGTAATCACATACGGAATGGGAGTTCACTGGGCGTTAAACGCTTCCGAAAAAATGAAAAATCAGGTGGAAATTATTGACTTACGAACTTTGTATCCATTAGACGAAGAAGCAATCTTAAAATCAGTAAAAAAGACCAAAAAATGTTTGGTAGTTACCGAAGAACCGACGAACAATTCCTTTGCAAGAAGTCTGGCAGGAATGATACAGGAAAAGTGTTTTAAATATTTGGATGCTCCGGTAATGGTTATCGGTTCTGAAAATATGCCGGCAATCCCTTTAAACAGTACATTGGAATTCACCATGATTCCGAATGCAGATAAAGTCAAAGCGAAGATGCAAGAGTTGATGAATTATTAGATATAAAAGCCTCCAAATTGGAGGCTTTTCATTTATTTTTTCTGCGGTGGATATTGTTCCAAAATTTTAGAAACAAATTCTTTGATGACTTCATCTTTTTTATTTGTGTCTTTTGTCAAAGCACCTTGGCCTTCGCCTTGCCATATTAGTTCTTTTTTCTTGGCATCAATAATGTCGATATACAAAGTTCCTTCGGTATATCTTGAGACTGAAGTATTTCCTCCCCATAAATACGGATTCCAACCGTAACCCCATCCATAACCCCAACCAGCGTTGTATTGGCTAACATTCACTTGTTCTTTTTCTTTGGTAAAAAAAGCAATCAATAAATCGGGATTTTCGCTTTTTGTAAAACCTTTTGAAGTCATCACTTCATCGATAGAACGAAGAACTCTTTTCTTATCTAAATCGGAAATGGTTGCTTTGTCAATTCCGGCTTTATGGAAAGCAAAAGTCTTATAAGGTGAAAAATCTACTTGTTTGTCATAATCAGAATTCACGCTTACTGAACAGCATGATGATACCAAAAAGAGTAGGAGTAGCGATAAAATTTTTAATGTTCTCATAGCTATATTTATTAAAGTTTCTAATCAGGTTTTTAGTTCAGAATCAGAAACTTTAATTCCAAACTAAAACAACGAATCGTCCACTAAGTTAGGGATGGTGACTTTTAATAATGGTTGCGTTTCCATGGCTCTTTTTATTGCAAAAATTGCACCTTCATTTCTAGCCCAGTTTCTTCTGGAAATTCCGTTATTCACATCCCAAAAAAGCATTGATTCTAAACGCCTTGAAGCGTCAGCAGAACCATCAAGAACCATACCGAAACCACCATTAATTACTTCACCCCAACCAACGCCGCCGCCATTGTGAATGGATACCCAGGTTGCACCACGGAAGCTGTCTCCAATGACATTGTGAATCGCCATATCGGCTGTAAAACGTGAACCATCATAAATATTTGAAGTTTCTCTGTAAGGCGAATCGGTTCCTGAAACGTCATGATGATCACGACCCAAAACAACATAACCAATTTCACCATGGGCAATCGCCTGATTAAATGCTTCAGCAATTTTGATTCGCCCTTCAGCATCAGCATATAAGATTCGGGCTTGTGAACCCACTACTAATTTATTTTCCTGTGCGCCTTTTATCCATTGGATGTTATCGGCCATTTGCTGCTTGATTTCGGAAGGTGAATTTTTCATCATTTCTTCTAAAACATCACAGGCAATTTTGTCGGTTTTAGCTAAATCGTCCGGATTTCCTGAAGCACAAACCCAACGGAATGGTCCAAATCCGTAGTCAAAACACATTGGTCCCATAATGTCCTGCACATAACTTGGATATTTGAAATCGATTCCGTTTGGAGCCATTATATCAGCACCTGCACGTGAAGCTTCTAACAGAAAAGCATTTCCGTAATCAAAGAAATAAGTTCCTTTTGCAGTGTGTTTATTGATTGCTTTGGCGTGACGTCGTAACGTGTTCTGAACTTCTTCTTTGAATTTAGCAGGATTGTTTGCCATCATTTCGTTGGCATCTTCAAAAGAAATTCCAACAGGATAATAACCACCAGCCCAAGGATTGTGAAGTGAGGTTTGGTCTGAACCCAAATCGATATGCAGGTTTTCCTGATCAAAACTTTCCCAGACATCAACCACATTTCCCAGATAGGCAATCGAAACGGTTTCCTGATTGTGAAGTGCTTTTTTAACTCTTGGAACTAAGTCGTTGATGTTTTCTATAACCTCATTAATCCAGCCTTGTGAGTGACGAATGTGTGTTATTTTTGGATTTACTTCGGCACAAACCGTAACACAACCGGCAATGTTTCCGGCTTTTGGCTGAGCACCTGACATTCCGCCTAAACCTGAAGTCACGAATAAACCTCCTTTTGGTACTTTTTTAATTTTTCGGAAACCGTTAAGAACTGTGATTGTAGTTCCGTGAACGATTCCCTGTGGACCAATGTACATATAACTTCCGGCGGTCATTTGTCCGTATTGTGAAACACCTAAGGCATTCATTTTTTCCCAATCATCCGGTTGCGAATAATTTGGGATAACCATTCCATTCGTAACTACTACTCTTGGTGCATCTTTGTGCGAAGGATACAATCCCATTGGGTGACCGGAATATATTGTTAGTGTTTGCTCTTCGGTCATTTCAGAAAGATACTTCATCGTTAAAAGATACTGCGCCCAGTTTTGAAAAACAGCTCCATTTCCGCCATAAGTAATTAGTTCGTGTGGATGTTGCGCCACAGCATAATCCAGATTGTTTTGAATCATCAGCATGATGGCTTTTGCCTGTTCGCATTTTCCCGGATATTCTGAAATTGGACGTGCGTACATTCTATAATCCGGACGAAAGCGATACATATAAATTCTGCCATACTTTTCTAATTCTTCTTTGAATTCAGGCAGTAAAGTAGTGTGATGTTGTGGCTCAAAGTAGCGCAACGCATTTTTCAATGCTAGTTTTTTTTCTTCTTCAGAAAGGATTTCTTTTCGCTTTGGTGCGTGATTTATTTCCGTTTCATATGGTTTTGTATTGGGTAAAACGGATGGAATTCCTTCTAAAATTTGTTCTTGAAATGTCATGTGTTTGATTTATGCTGTAGTTTATTTTTTTGGCTTTATGGTTCCTGTTTTTTTATCGAATCCATACGGACAATGACGGCAACCACTTTTGCAGCAATAGCCGCGTTTTAGGTGGTATTTTTCGGTGAAACATTTATAACCTTCGGGTGTAAAATAGAAATCTTCGCCTTCGATTAATTTATTTTCATTATTTTGCTCGTTCATAGCTACAAATTTAAAGCATTATAACAAATGTTTGTAATCGTTTCGAGATATTTAATTCCAAAAGGTTTTCGAGGGATAACTTTGTTTCCATTTATCATCGTTTCCGAGCATGATTTGAAGCAAAATCCGGTTATGATTAACCATGAAAAGATTCACATTCGTCAGCAAATTGAGTTGCTGATTTTGCCTTTTTTTATTTGGTATGGATTAGAATTTTTGATTAGATGGATTATCTATAAAGACAAAAATACAGCCTACAGAAATATCTCCTTTGAGAAGGAAGCCTATGCAAATGAAAAAGACCTTTACTATTTGAAGCAAAGGTCTTTTTGGAAATTTTTAAGCTATTTGTAATTAGTAACTAATTTTCTTAATAACAGTTTCACCTGTTTGTAATTTTATTTTCAACAATAATGTAGTATTGTTTTTATGAAGTCCCGAAAGGGTTACATAATTAGAATTAATATTTTTATATGTATTTAGTTTTTGACCTAAAACATTGTATACAACAATTGATTCCATTTGAAGATTGCTCGAACTTACAGCCACTTCGTTATTCACCATTACTTTTATGTTATTTTCAAATGAATGGTTCGGATTTCCTAGAGCGTTGTTGATATACACGATCTTAAAACGGTCTTTTATAACGCCGCTTAGAGCAGTAAATTGATACGGACTTACTTTTAAATCATGTGTAATATTTAACAGGTTGTCTTTTAGGTAAATATTCTGTGTTTCGAATAAGCCGTCAACTTTAGCAATTGCAAACGAATAGTTACCGGATGTAGGCAAATTAACTCCAACAGGAATTTCATCATTAACATCAAAAGGTAATGTTCTTCCTTGAATGTCAAATACATCGGTTCGGCTCTCAATTATAGAGAAAAGTTTTAAGCCCGAAGACACAGCTGTAGGCGCATCAAAGAACGTGTCATAGTCATTGGTTGCATCAGTAGCATAGCCTACAAGTATTCCGGATGATTCTCTATTACTGTCAACCAAGTCAAGCCAAATTCTGTGCTTTTCTAATGCTATGACATCGTTTGTTGCATTTCCGTTTTTATAGAATCCACTATTGCTATATGGATTATTTGTGGCATCTAATCGCATGCTGTTGGTAAAGTTAACGGTTCCTGTATTAGCAGTTCCGTCTACCATTTGTACAAAGAATGCCTGTCCGCCTTTAATAATGTCCGGTGCTCCGGGTGTTGTTGAACCAAGATAATTGATGGTCAAATAATCATTCGCATCATAATTATATTGGAACGAACCATAGAATGGGTTTGGAACCCCAAGAAGCGGATCATGTCCGTGAGTCCAAAGTTTTACATTTCCTAACAATTGTCCGCTCGGATTGGTCGTTGCATGATAAGTATTGGTTTGTAAAAACTGTAACGCATTCATAGCGGATGGATACGGATTACCCAACAAATTATAATTATCATTCAGATTTGTAATTTGAGCGCCATTAGCACCGTTGTATGGTCCGCCTGTATAGTCACCTCTTTGTACAGTGATAGAAATATTTCCGTTAAAAGGATTTCCTGTAAAAGTAGTTGGAATACTAGTTGCCGGCATACCGAAACTACTTGAACCACGGATGATATAGCCTTTGGCTCTTGCCATAACTCCACTGGCAGCTTGCCAGTTTCCTTGTCCGATGTTTCCACTTGCTCCATTTCCATTGTTTACAGTAGTGTTCCATTGGTATTTGTATCCGGAAGAGTAGGCAAAAGTTGCATCGTATATAGTTCCCATATCTTGATTGAGAACCGGTGAAGACCAGTATACATAATCGGAACCTTTTATGCTTGGTGCAGTTCTCTTATAAACGATATTTCCGGTGTTTGAAACATTATTTATTTGAACCAAACTTGCGGAATCATTAATTTGAAATTCTCCGGGTGCATTTACATTTACCCAATCTGTAACAACAATACTGTTGCTTGAATTGATGGTTAGTTTAGCATTGGCATAAACAGCTAATGTTCCGGCAAGAGCTTTGTAACTGGTTCCAGATACTATTGGTTTGTTGGTGGTGTTTGGAATAACAACACAGTCAGTACCTGTTGGAATCGCTGTGTTTGGATTCCAGTTTCCGGCTTTGTTCCAATCGGTATCTATGAGACCTGTCCAGGTTTTGCCTCCATTAACGGTTACGGTTGTTTCGTCTGTTAACTTAACGGTTCCGGTACATAAAGTATAAGTAATTTCAGCAGTATAAGTCGTTGTAGATAATGGACAAACGTTTAACGTGCTGCTTGTTGATAATTGAGTTCCTGTAGTTCCTGAGCCTTCAAACCATTTTATAGTAGTAGCCGCGGCTGCTCCTGACGGAGTAAATCTCCATGCTTCATTGGTTGCAGACCAGTTGGTGCTTAGACCATTTCTGTTTGGAGCAACAACAGCAGCTGTTCCGGCAGCATTTTGGACGCCAACAATCCCGTTTCCATAATTCCAAGCATCGCCGTATGATGAACTATAATCATCAACGTATTTTTCTTTGATGTAAACATCTATAACATTGGTGTTCTCATATAGGACTAACATACCTGTGTATAAAATACTGTTGTTGTAATACATTGGAACATCGCTCCATGAAGCTACTAAAGCCCTACAACCTGAAGTTAAAGTGATTAACTCATAACCAACTTTGCCGCCTTTACTCGGGTCAATATCTTGATAGACACCATAAATAGTGTTAGCAAATAATCCTGAAGCTGTACTAGGTAAGTTGTTGTTGTATTCATAACCTGAAGAAGTTCCGGCGTAGGAAGTGTTAAATGACAACGTACCATTGGATCCAATAACACATGAGGTGTAAGTGTTTCCATAAAAGCAAAAATTGAAAGGCAGATTTATCACCGGAGACCAAACATCGTCCACATTTACACTCACTGCATTAGCCAAACAGCTAAACTGATACGGTGGTGTATAGGCTATTGAACTAACGGTATAATTTGTTGTTTGGTTTATTGGTAAATAGGTAACGTCTAAATTCACACAGCTTGGAGATGAACAGTGCATAGCTGCAGGATCAGCGCCATTTTGTCCGGCTTCTCCGGCAATAGGATTAATACAGGCTAAGGTTGTTGTTCCTATTCCGCTACCTAGGGTGCAAAGTGTTGTGACGCAAATTGAAAATGTCCCTTGTGTTCCAACATTTGCATTGTTGCTATGCACACGAACGATATAAGTTGCGCCAATTGTTAAACCTGTTAATGTTGTTGTTTCAGCAGTGCTTCCGGTTGTATTATTGATACAAGCTATGCTTGTTAAACTTCCACACGAGCCGCTGAATACTTGAAATACTACGTTGTTCATTGTGCCAGGCGTAACAGTTACTGCGTGTCTCGTTCCGGTTGCTGTAAACTGATACCAAACGTCATCATCAGCGCCAGTTCCTATACAAGCTACTTGTGATTGTGTTGCACCATAAGAGTTTCCGCTGGTACTTGTTGTGCAGGTTTCTCCTGTGTTAACTGTTAAAGTTGTTGGTGCGCTGCAATCATTGTTTGCTGGTGGCGGTGGAGAAGTTACACAAATTCCAAAAGTTCCCTGATTATCATTACTGTATTCCCAGATTCTTATATAAACGGTACTTCCGGCAGTTAATCCGCTTCCTTGTAAATAGGACATAGCGCCATTTGTGCTACTGTCATCATCACAAGCAACCAAAGTCAAACTGCTACAGGTTCCGGTGTAAATAGCCATTCCACTGTCAAGCATAGTGCCTGTGTTAGTGTCGATTTCTAATATGCCGTTTGAAGGGACAACAGCACTAAACCAAACATCACCACCAGAATAACTGGCACATCCTGGAGCTGTTACGCCTGATGTAGCAGTTGCTCCGGCATTAGTGTAACTGGCATAACTACATGAAGAATTTACGGTCAATGAGATTGCTGTACATGGTTCATCATTGGTTACTGGCGGCGGTGGCGTAGTACAGGTTCTTGAAATGGTGAATGTACCCGTATCCGTGCTGGTTCCTGCGGAGTACCAATAAGCAACGTAGACATAATAAGTTGTCCCTAAAATAGCAGTGAAAGTAGCGGTTTCTGTTCCGTTACTTAAGCCTACATCGTGACAGCTTATGTTGGTCAAGCTTCCACAGCTTCCACTTGAAATAGTCATTTCCTGATCAAAACCTCCGGTTCCTACAGATGTAATGGTTGTTTGATTTCCATCACCGACGAAAGTAAACCATTTTCCATAATTACTTGGGTCACATCCTGCAGTATAAGCATAGCTCGTGCTACCAACTGTAGTGCTTGCCAAACCACTTGTTGCACAAGCCAATGTTGTGGCGCTAGTACAAGGATTGCCTACTGATGTAGTAACACTTGAACTTACATAAGCACTACTACACCCATTACTTGCAAGAATCCTATAATAATAAGTTGTGCTTGATGATAATCCAGTTACAACTTTAGTAACCGTAGGAGCCGCAATAGAAAAAGGTGAACCAGGAATATTTGCAGTATAACCTGCATCGGTAGTAACTTGAACAGTATAGGTTATAGCCGAAGCAGAACCACCCGTTGGAACAGTCCAGTTCAGAGTAAAACCAGTAGAAGTAATACTAGCTGTAGCTACAGTATTAGGTATTGCTGGGCAAGTTATAGCACTGCTAGTAAGAGGTGAAGTTGCTAAGTAATAGGGTGTGCCAACACAACCACTATTATAAGAGAATACATGATAATAGTATTGTGTATTTCCGGCTAAACCAGTGTCAGAAAAAGATACAGCATTACTGGTAACTGCACTACCTTGAATAACATAAGTAGTTCCCGGTGCTAAACCAGTATATCCAATAGCATAAGTTACTCCATCAGTAAGTGTTGGAGCTGTTGCACTAGTGCTTCTAACAACTAAATAACCGCTTGGAGGAGTAGCTGCTGCAGTAAAAGCACCATTTAATGAAGTCCCTGTTATAGATGAAAAAGTTAGGACTGTTGGTTGATTTGATGGGGTAGTACAAGGCGCTAATGATGTTGTAACACTTCCACTTACATAAGCACTACTACATCCATTACTTGCAAGAATTCTATAATAATAAGGTGTATTTGCAGCCAAGCCAGTTATCACTTTAGTAACCGTTGGAGCTGCAATAGAAAAAGGCGAGCCAGGAATATTTGCAGTATAACCTGCATCGGTAGTAACTTGAACAGTGTAAGTTATTGCTGAAGCAGAACCTCCCGTTGGTGTAGCCCAGTTCAGCGTAAAACCGCTGTAGCTTAAACTAGCCGTTGCTACAGTATTAGGTATTGCGGGACAAGTTACAGCACTATTAGTAAGCGGTGAAGTTGTCAAATAGTATGGCGCACCAACGCAAGCATTGTTGTATGAGAATACATAATAGTAATATTGTGTATTTCCCACTAAACCAGAGTCAGAAAAAGACACCCCGTTGCTGGTAAGGGCACTCCCCTGAATAACAGTAGTAGTTCCTGGTGTTAAACCAGTATATCCAACTGCATAGGTCGTTCCGTCGGTAAGTGTTGGAGGCGTAGCACTAGTACTTCTCACAACTAAATAACCACTTGGAGCAGTAGCTGCAGCCGTAAAAGAGCCACTTAATGAAGTACCGGTTATAGATGAAAAGTTTAGTGATGTTGGTTGATTTGCCGGTGTAGTACAAGGGTTTACACAAGTTACACTAGATAGCCAACCCAGATTAGTTCCAGCTGCACCAGTTGTAGTATCAGATCTAAAACGAATTGTAATCGTTCCGGTTGCATCTGTTGAAGTTATTGTTCCCGGGCTTGTCGTGCCATAATAGGAACCAGCCGGACAATTTGTAGCATTGGATCCAACACCAAGACCTGAATCAAAAATTGGGGAGGAAGTATTAGGTCCATTATAAATGACCATTCCATCAACTCCACTTTGGGTATCAAAGGCACTAAAAGCCATTTGAATCTTATTTGTTCCTACTGATGGCGTAAAAGTAATGGTGTAATCTGTAGCAGTAGCAGTTCCTGTTACTGTGTAATTGTAATTATCGTTTGCAGTACCTGAATCCGTAAAAGTATAGGTTGTGCCACAAGCAATGGTTTGACCACAATTCGCTAATGCCGGAATAAGCGTATTAGTTGTTGTAGCAGAAGTCCATGCAATGTCATCAACATATCTAGCTGCGGTTCCTGAACCTCTTGTGTCAACTATTCTAACATATACATTAGTTAGCGCTAAAGCTCCCAAATCAACTGTTAATTGTTGGTAAGTTGTTGTAAAAGTACCTGTTGTTGCTACTGCCGCTGACCAAGAACCAACGCCGTCAGGTGATGTCTGAACCTGAAATTGAGGAGTCCCGGTTGATGTAGCTTGTCTTCTGTACCAAAAAGAAAATAATCCCGGATTTGCAATTTGTGGCGTTCTGATATAATCACCGGCGGCATCAAAAGTTAAACTGTAATAACCTGTTCTTGCGCTTCCAACACCATAAGTTATTGAATTATCGGCCCAAGTACCACCACTAGTTGGAAGAGCTGTTCCTATACTCTCATACACCTGATAATTGCTGCATTGGGCAATCGCATCAGCACAATTAAAAATCAAAATAATAGCCAAAACTAGTAAGGTTTTGAGTTTTAATTTTTCATAAACAGCAAAGTAATTCTTCCTCATAAATAATCATCAATCTTTAATTGGTATCATTTTTTAATTTGATATAAATTTTCTGAAATATTTTAAAATACCCTGATGGTATTAATAATCCGAATCTACAAAGATAATCTTATTCTATAAATTAACAGATTAATAGTCATAAGTTTCGTTATTTTTCTAAAAAAAACGAGGATAATAAAAAAATAATATAAATATACTGCCACAATAATTGATTTAACAAAAATAATTATTAGGAAAATCCCTCATATTTTTAAAACACAAATTTTTACTAGTGATTGTTTTGTCAAAAAGCAATAAACATAAAAAGCAAGATAGAATATGTTTTTTTTAAATGAAAATCAGTTAAACGTTTTTTTATTAAAAAAATTAACAATAAAAGCACAAACTATCTGTAGAAAATGAAATGGTTTAATTTATATGTATTTTGTTCCTGATTGTGTCTGTTTTTTGTTATCTTGAAAATGAGGCAGATATAAAAATATTTGTACATTTGAAAATTAACATTTAACAATGAAAACAACTCTATTTACACTTAGCGTTTTATTTTTTGTAAACTCAGTTGTCGCGCAGTTATACGTGAAGAATGGCAGCTATATTTTTGACAAAGGAGCGGTTGTTTATGCAAAAGGAAATTTAGAACTTGATACTAACAGTAATTTCTATTTGAGAAATGAAGGTCAGTTTATACAAGGAACAACTTCGACCTCCACTAATACGGGTGCTGGTAAATTATCTGTTTTTCAAGAAGGAACATCTAACAATTATGCTTATAATTATTGGTGTGCGCCAGTAGGAAATGCTTCTGCCGGTGTTGGTAATGAAGATTTTGGAATAACAATGTTACATGTGCCGACAACAAATTCATCAAGTAATGCAGCTACAATTACAACTGGTTATAATGGTTCTTCATCCGCGGGAGCACTTACAGTATCTAACTATTGGATTTTTAGATTTTTAGCGATGCCGGATTATGCAGGATGGTCTCATTCTTATAGTTCATCAAATATTGCCGCTGGTCAAGGGTTTACTATGAAAGGAACCAGTGGTTCTGATGCAACTGATGTTGGAGAAACTGCTGTTAATAATGCGGGAAGTAAACAACGCTATGATTTTAGAGGAAAACCTAATGATGGTGACATAACGATTACTGTTGCTAATAATAATTTAACCTTAACCGGGAATCCTTATCCATCTGCTATTGATTTATCAGCATTTTTAACTGATGCAACTAATTGCACAGGTATTGCTTATTTTTGGGAGCATGATAAAACGGTAGCCTCACATGCATTGCTAGCCTATAGAGGAGGTTATGGAACATTTTCTCCTGTTTCAAGAGGAGGAACAGGTATATATGTTCCTGCAAAATTTTATTCTTATGACATATCAGGTAATCTATTGCCTTTAACAGAATCTTCTCCAAACAATAGTTACGCAAGAATGTTTTGCCCTGTAGGGCAGGGTTTTATGATTATGGGTAATGCTTCGGGAACAACAGTTACTATGAAAAACTCTTACAGAGCCTTTCATAAAGAAAATGTTTCAACTTCAGTTTTTGAAAGAAATGTACCGGTTTCTCGCACTGATAATGCTGATTTCTTACCGCCTATTATGTCAGTTTCCGGTTTTGATTACACAACAGTTTCAACAGCAGAAGTGCCTCAAATTAGGTTTAATACTTTGTTAAATAATCAGGCAATTAAGCAAGTTGTTTTGGCTTTTGATAGTGAAGCTACGGACGGTGTTGATCATGCAAAAGATGCACAAAATCCTGATGAGACAACATTGGACATGAATTTTTTCTTAAATGATAAAGATTATGTTATTTCAGTAATTCAATTTGATGAAAACAAAAGATTACCGGTAACTTTTAAATCTACAACTAATGCTTCTTTCAAAATTACGGTAGCAGAAATTATAAATTTTGATCAGGCGGAGAACATTTATTTATATGATAAAGTAACCGATTTATATCACGATATAAAAAATGCTGAATATGAATTTGTTTTACCGGAAGGAACATACAGCGATCGATTTGAAATTACATTTAGAAATGATGCTTTGTCGGCTTCTAATCCAACAAGAGAAAATGTAATTGTTTTTCAAAACAATACCAGTCAATTAATGACCGTTTCGAATCCAAATTTATTAGACATAAAATCGGTTACCTTATTTGATATTACCGGTAAATTATTGTTTAATAAAGTGAAATTGGGTTCGGCAAGCAGTTATGAATTTTCCACAGCTTCTTTAAGTACCGGAGTTTATTTAGTCAAAATTCAGTCGGACGATGGGAAAAGCATCGGACAAAAAATCATAGTTTCATCTAACTAACAGTATTTCAAAAAGCGATTTATAATCACTTTTTTTATGTTAAATGATTTGCATAAACTACTTTTGAAAAAATATCTTTTTTGGAAAGTACTAATCAAAAAATCGATTTAGAAAATACGAGTATCTCGCTTTATATAAAACGAGAAGACTTACTTCATCCTCATATTTCAGGGAATAAATTCAGAAAATTAAAGTACAATTTGGCGCAAGCCAAAAGAGAAAATAAGCAAACACTTTTGACTTTTGGAGGCGCTTTTTCCAATCATATTTTGGCAGTAGCCGCTGCAGGAAATGAGCAAGGATTTAGAACTATCGGAATCATAAGAGGTGAAGAGCTGCAAGACAAAATTTCTGAAAACCCAACCTTGCAGAAAGCTCAGGATTTCGGAATGGTATTTGAGTTCGTGGGCAGGGAAATTTACAGAGATAAAAACAATCCGGAATTCATTCAGCAATTAGCAGAAAAATTTGACGATTTTTATTTAATTCCCGAAGGCGGAACCAATGATTTAGCGGTAAAAGGCTGCGAAGAAATTTTAACAAAAACCGATGAAAAGTTCGATTATATTTGCTGCGCGATTGGAACCGGCGGAACCATTTCGGGACTTATAAATTGTTCAAAAAATAGTCAACAAGTTTTGGGTTTTCCGGCATTAATGGGTGACTTTTTAAGAGAAGATATTTGTAAATTTGTTTCCAAGTCAAACTGGGATTTAATTACAGCGTATCATTTTGGAGGTTATGCTAAAGTTTCGGAAGAATTAATAGAGTTTATCAACGAGTTTTATAAAAAGCATGGAATTCCGTTAGACCCAATTTACACTGGGAAAATGATGTTTGGAGTTATGGATTTAATTACAAAAAATTATTTCCCGGAAAACTCAAAAATACTGGTTATACATACTGGCGGTTTACAAGGAATAGCCGGAATGAATAAATTATTAAAACAAAAAAAACAATTACAAATTAATGTTTATGATTAAGAAAGCCCCTTTACTACTACTTATGATTTTTGTTGTTTCATGTAGCGCAAATCATGCTGTAGTCAGAACTACAAAATCTGATCCCAGAAAGACAGAAACTCCGGTTGTGCAAAGAGTCAGAAAGCCAATTTACAGACCTGCAACAATGAAAAATCCGGTGGCAATTACTAAAAAAGATTCGCCAACTGTTGGTAATTATTCAACTGCTACAGAAGTTTTAGAAGCAACAACAAGAGTTAAGGCAACTACCGAAATGGTTTTAGCCTACATCGAAAATTATAAAAGTGTTGCCAAAGATAATATGATTAGAACAGGAATTCCTGCCAGTATTACTTTGGGCCAAGCCATATTAGAATCAGGTGCCGGAACTGGTCCGTTGAGTGTTCAGGCCAATAATCATTTTGGGATTAAATGCCATAAAGAATGGACAGGGCCAAGTATAAAATATACAGATGATGAAGAAAACGAATGTTTTAGAAAGTATAATCAACCAAGCGAATCTTTCAAAGACCATTCTTATTTCTTAACGAGCAGACCAAGATATGCAGAGCTTTTTGAGTTTCAAAAAGACGATTACAAAAGCTGGGCTTATGGGTTGAAAGCTGCGGGTTATGCAACCGATACAAAATATCCGGACAAGCTAATTGGTTTAATTGAAAAATATCAATTGGGCAGATTTGATGCAGAGGTTTTAGGGAAAGACTATGTGCCGGTTGTTAATAAGCCAATTGCCTATAACAGTGATGTTCAAAAATATACTGTCGTCAAAGGCGATTCGTTATATTCAATTTCAAAAAAATTCAACATTTCAATCGACGAATTGAAGCGAAAAAACAACCTAACTGACAATACTATTTCGCTTGGTCAAAGTGTGATTGTCAAATAATTTTCAAAATAAAATACACATTTCAAATATGATTTATCAAAGAAGCAGTCAGTTATTTGCTGAAGCCGAAAAAGTTATTCCAGGCGGCGTAAATTCACCTGTAAGAGCTTTTAAAGGTGTTGGCGGAACACCCATTTTTGCAAAAAGTGCCAAAGGTGCCTATCTTTATGATGAAGACGATAACCGATTAATTGACTATATCAATTCCTGGGGACCAATGATTTTAGGCCATGCTTTTCAACCGGTTGTTGATGCCATCATTGAAAAAGCAAAAAAAGGAACTTCATTTGGAATGCCAACAGAATTGGAAACAAAGATTGCTGAACTGGCAGTTTCGATGGTGCCAAATATTGATAAAATCCGTTTTGTGAATTCGGGAACCGAAGCTTGTATGAGTGCAATTCGTTTGGCAAGAGGTTTTACCAAAAGAGATAAAATTATAAAATTCGCCGGTTGTTATCACGGGCATTCGGATTCCTTTTTAATCCAGGCCGGAAGTGGCGCGAGTACATTTGGAACACCAAATTCTCCCGGAGTTACTCAGGGAACAGCAAAAGACACCTTGCTTGCAGGTTTTAATGATTTGGAAAATGTAAAAGCATTATTCAGCGCCAATAAAAATGAAATAGCCGCTATTATTATTGAACCGGTTGCCGGAAATATGGGCTGTGTGCCACCTTCAGCAGGCTTTTTACAGTCGTTAAGACAACTTTGTGATGAGAATGGTACGCTATTGATTTTTGATGAAGTAATGACCGGATTCCGATTGGCAAAAGGCGGTGTTCAGGAATTGTACAATGTCAAAGCCGATATTGTTTGTTTTGGTAAAGTTATCGGAGGCGGATTGCCTGTTGGCGCCTTTGCGGCCAGAAATGAAATCATGAATTATCTATCACCACTTGGACCGGTTTATCAGGCAGGAACGCTTTCGGGTAATCCGTTGGCGATGGCTGCAGGATTTGCTATGCTTCAGACTTTAAACAATGATTCGGATATTTTTAAAAGATTGGAGGAAAAAACAGCATATCTGCACAAAGGAATTGAAAAAGTATTGACGGCTAATAATATTGTATTTACTATCAATAGAGTAGGTTCAATGATTTCGGTTCATTTTGATGCTAATCCTGTTTATGATTTTAACACGGCAAAAAACGGAGATAACGAAACCTTTAAAAAGTTCTTCCACGGTTTATTGCTTGAGGGAGTTTATATTGCGCCGTCGGCTTATGAAACCTGGTTTATAACGGATGCTTTAACCTATGAAGATTTAGATTTTACCATTGCCGCCATTGATAAAGTTTCTAAAAGTTTATAAATAAAAAAAATCCTCTCATTATTAAACGAGAGGATTTTTTTTATTTAGATATTGAAAATATTAGTGTGTTAATTTCTTAAACAACACTTCGTTTTTTTCTAATTTTTCCATTTGTTTTGGTTCCAAAGCAGCTCTTATTTTTGCTTCAACAACTCTTGAAAACTCATCTTTTCTTTCTTGTGTTAAGTTTATGTCTTCAAGAACAGTGATTTTATGTTCAAAAAGTCTTGCAAAATTTTCAGTTTTAGTAGCGTCTAATCCTAATAATTCAGATAACTCAGCAGCTTGTTTTTTTCCTAAATCATAGGCTGATGAAGTTTGTTTATCTTGTGCATTTGCATTTATTGAAAATGCCAACATCAATGTTAAAGCAGCAATTATTTTTTTCATTGTGTAAATTTTAGTTGAATTAATAACTCCAAAACTAATTTATTTTGACGTAAACTCAAAATTTATTTTTTATTTACTTTCAGGAAGATTTTTTAATTGTCTTTTTTCTTTTCTTTCAGCCATCTTTTCTTTTATGCTTTCTTTTTTCTCTTCACGATTTTTCTCCCATTTAGCATATTGTTCAGCAGTCAATATTTTTTTCATGTCAGCACTTACTGCAGCTTGTTCCGCTTCTCTTTGAGCTTTCATTTCTTCTCTTTTTTTAGCTTTAAGCTCTTGCATTTCAGCTTTTTTAGCTTCTCTTTTTGCTACTTGTTTAGTCACTAAAGCTTTAACGTCTTTGGCTTGCTTTTCGCTTAAATCCAAGTCCTTAGTCAGTTTTTTTACTTGATAATCAACTTTTTGTTCCGAAGTTAATTTTTCTCTTCCGGCTCTTCTTCCTTCTTTTTCCTGAGCAAATGCTGTTATTCCAACAACTAATAATGCGGCTACAATTACTTTTTTCATTTTATATGTTTTTTAAATTAATGTGCCGATAGGACGACGATGTTTTTAAAAGGTTTAATGCTTAACAAAATTTTATAAAAAAGGAACTCAATTGAGTTCCTTTTTATTTTAATTCAAAACGACTGTTTTGTTTTCGCCGTCAACGGCTACTTTGGTTAAACCGTGTTTTGCTAAACCTTTCATGGCTGCGTCCCATTTTTTTCCGCTTAAAGCCGATTTGTCTTTGAGTTGCGCTATCGGTTGATTGTTTTCTTTTTTTAATAAACCAATGATAAGTTTTTCGTCATCAGTTAATTCTACTTGTTTTTTCTCCGGTCGCATTTGAGGGAAGAACAATACTTCCTGAATTGATGGGTTATTGGTCAAAAACATAATTAATCTGTCCATTCCAATTCCCAACCCCGAAGTTGGTGGCATTCCATATTCTAACGCACGCAAAAAGTCTTCATCTATAATTCCGTTCGCTTCGTCATCGCCTTTTTCTGCCAAAGCCATTTGTGCTTCAAAACGACCTCTTTGGTCAATTGGATCATTCAATTCTGAATAAGCATTTGCAATTTCTTTACCACAAACCATTAATTCAAAACGCTCAGTCAAATCGGGATTATCTCTGTGCTCTTTACATAAAGGCGACATTTCTTTTGGATAATCTGTGATGAATGTCGGCTGAATAAAGTTTCCTTCGCATTTTGCTCCGAAAATCTCGTCAATCAGTTTTCCTTTACCCATCGTTTCATCCACTTCAATGTGCATTGACTTGGCTGCTTCAAAAAGCTCAGCTTCGGTTTTACCCGAAATATCAAAACCTGTAAATTGTTTGATGGCATCAGTCATCGTAACTCTCGCATACGGCGCTTTGAAGTTTACTTTGTGTTCGCCAAAAGTAGCTTCAGTTGTTCCGTTTACTTCATTGGCACAATATTCCAAAAGATTTTCGGTCATTTCCATCATCCAGTTGTAGTCTTTGTAGGCTACATATATTTCCATTGCAGTAAATTCCGGATTGTGCGTTCTGTCCATTCCTTCGTTTCTGAAGTTTTTAGAAAACTCATACACGCCATCAAATCCACCAACGATTAATCTTTTCAGATACAATTCGTTTGCAATTCTCATGTATAAAGGAATATCCAGACTATTATGATGCGTGATAAACGGACGCGCAGCTGCTCCACCGGGAATAGATTGCAAAACCGGAGTTTCCACTTCCATATAGCCGGCATTGTTGAAGAAGGTTCTCATGGCTGTGAACAGTTTTGTTCTTTTCATAAAAACTTCTTTCACATGCGGATTTACAACTAAATCTACATAACGCATTCGGTAACGCAATTCGGCATCATTAAAAGCATCATGTACATTTCCTTCTTCATCTGTTTTTGGCAAAGGCAATGGGCGTAATGTTTTGCTTAAAAAAGTAAAATTAGAAACGCGAATACATTTGGCGCCAACTTGTGTAGTGAATAATTCACCTTCAATACCAATAAAATCGCCTAAGTCTGTTAGTTTTTTAAAAACCTGATTATATAGCGTTTTATCTTCTTCGGGACAAATCACATCACGGTTTAAATACAACTGTATTCTGCCTTCGCTGTCCTGCAATTCGGCAAAGCAGGCTTTTCCCTGATCTCTCACACTCATCAAACGACCGGCAACAATAACCTTCTTACCTTC
Source organism: Flavobacterium sangjuense (assembly GCF_004797125.1). Taxonomy (NCBI): domain Bacteria; kingdom Pseudomonadati; phylum Bacteroidota; class Flavobacteriia; order Flavobacteriales; family Flavobacteriaceae; genus Flavobacterium; species Flavobacterium sangjuense. The sequence continues at coordinate 128,220 of NZ_CP038810.1, read as the reverse complement.
TTCAAAATTTTCCTTAACCTGTTTTGAAGTATGGTTTACAGGAAATAAATCTGCAGGATAAGGGTTGATTCCCAGTTCGCGAAGAGATTTTAATTTGTCTCTTCTAATGATTTCTTGTTCTGAAAGTTGCATAGTATTGTATTTAAGCGTGCAAATATAGGGATAAGTGGCAAAGTTTCAAAGTGACAGAGTTTCAAAGTAAGTAGCGAATGGTTTTGGTTTTACTTGTTGTCCATTTTTCCGCTTTACGCGTTACATGGTAACTGCTGCAATCGGGGCTAAAGATTAACGTCGAGTTAACTTATAAACTTTGTAACTTTGCACTTTGCAACACACAAAATGAATAAAAAAATTCATCTTCAGGATTTAGGGAACAAGGATTATAAGGAAACCTGGGATTATCAGGAAGTCCTTTTTAAGAAGATTGTCGATATCAAATTAGAAAAAAGAACCAATCCCGAATTGGTAACGCCTAATTATTTTCTGTTTGTTGAACATCCGCATGTATATACTCTTGGCAAAAGTGGTGATATGTCTAATCTGTTGCTTTCTGAAAAACAATTGGAAGCCAAAGGTGCTACTTTTTATAAAATCAATCGCGGTGGCGATATTACCTATCATGGTCCGGGACAAATTGTAGGTTATCCAATAGTAGATTTAGAAAATTTCTTTACTGATATACATAAATATTTGCGCTTTTTGGAAGAAGTAATCATATTAACTTTAGCAGAGTATAATATAACAGGTACAAGAAGCGAAGGCGAAACTGGAGTCTGGCTGGACGTCGGAACACCATTTGCGAGAAAGATTTGTGCAATGGGTGTCAGGGCTTCACGTTGGGTAACGATGCATGGCTTTGCTTTGAATGTCAATGCAAATCTTGGTTATTTTGACAATATTATTCCGTGTGGTATTAAAGGAAAGGCAGTCACTTCGATGCACGTGGAATTAGGTGCGGCAGTTGATGAAGAAGAAGTAAAACGTAAAATCATTAGTCATTTTGCAATTCTTTTTGAAGCGAATTTCAAAACTTCAGAAATGCTTCGCCAATTCGAGTAAAGCTCTCGTGTCTTAAATCATTATTTATAATTCCAATTTCAGTTGTTCCGGCAATAACCTAAAACTCATTCGGTGGTATTTGGTTGTGCCGTATTTTCTAATTGCTTCTCTGTGTTCTGATGTTGGGTAGCCTTTATTTTTCTTCCAGTTGTACATTGGAAATTCTTCATGGATTCTATCCATATATTCATCTCTATACGTTTTTGCTAAAACAGAAGCCGCAGCAATACTCATGTACTTTGAGTCTCCTTTTATTATTGTGGAATAGGGAATGTTGTTAATGGGTTTAAAACGGTTACCGTCTACTATAATATAATTAGGTATAGGATTTAGTTTGTCAATGCAATCATGCATGGCTTTTATAGATGCGTTTAAAATATTTATTTTGTCAATGACACCTGAATCCAAATGTGTTACCGAAAAACAAATAGCGTTAGTTTCTATTAATGGTTTTAGCTCTTCGCGTATTTTCTCAGAAAGCTGTTTTGAATCATTCAGTAATTTCAATTCAAAGCCATCTGGAAGAATTATTGCAGCTGCTGTGACAGGACCTGCAAGGCATCCTCTGCCGGCTTCGTCAGTCCCGCATTCCATATCAAAATCTGAGAACTTAAATTGAAGCATTTATTTTTTTTAAACAAAAATATAGAAAATGACGCAACCCATCAAAAACATTTGTATCATACTCAAGAGTTAGATAAATAGGAAAATATTTAACACATTTTAAAAATGATTATTTACTGTTAATATTTGGTTAATTAAGAAATAATTAAGAAGTTTGCAGAATAACTAACTCAAATAAAAATAATATGAGATCGAAGTTCAAATGGATTTTTACGCTATTGTTAGCGTTATCAATGCAGTTTTCGTTTGCACAAGAGAAAACTGTAACAGGTGTAGTTTCAGATAAAACTGGACCATTACCGGGTGCTAATGTTGTTGTTAAAGGAACAAAAAACAGCACACAAACAGATTTTGACGGTAAATTTACCATCAAAGCAAAAGCAGGAGACGTTTTGGAAGTCTCTTTTACTGGATATTCAACGAAATCTATTTCAGTAGGTGCTTCTAATACGTACAATGCATCGTTAGATGAGGCATCAACTGCATTGTCGGAAGTAATTGTTGTTGGGTATGGTAAAACTACCAAAGAAGCTTACACTGGAACTGCAACAAAAATTAAAACTGAAAATTTAGAAGCTAAAACAGTTTCTAACGTATCTCAATCACTAAGAGGTGAGGTTGCTGGTGTTAGCGTTATTACTGGTAGTGGAGCTCCGGGTGCTGATGCTACAATACGTATTCGTGGTTTTGGATCTATTAATGGTAACCGTGCACCTCTATATGTTGTGGATGGAGCTCCATATAGTAGTGATATTTCAGCAATTAATCCAGAGGATATTGCAAACATTACTGTTTTGAAAGATGCTGCGGCTACATCTATTTATGGTTCTCGTGGAGCTAATGGGGTTATTTTGATTACAACAAAGCAAGGTAAAGCTGGTAAGTCAGTAATTTCGGTTGATGTAAAAACAAGTGTTAATAGTTTTTCATTGCCTAATTATGATGTTCTTACTTCGCCTGAAGAGTATATTGGTTTAGCTTGGAGTGAGTTGAGACAAAATGCATTTTTAAGTGGTAATCCAAATCCAGATGCATATGCAAGCAATAACTTGTTTGATAGTACTAATGCTATTGGTCTTGATCCTGCGTATAATATGTGGAATGTTCCTGGTGACCAAGTTATTGACCCTGCAACAGGAAGGGTGGCTACTGGAGTTACTCGTAGATACACGCCAACTTCATGGAAGGATACTGCTTTTGGTACTGGATTTAGAAGTGAAGCAAACGTTCAATTTAGCGGTGGAAATGATAAAACTAAATATGCAACTTCGTTTGGTTATTTAGATGATAAAGGTGCGGCTGTAAATTCGAGCTACAAACGTTATACTACTCGTTTAAATTTAGAAAGCAAAGTTAATGACTGGTTCAAAATAGGAGGTAATATGTCTTACTCTGGTGGTAGATATATGCAAACAGACGGCGCTGACCAATCTACTTCTGTAAACTTATTTTCTTACACTGTTGGTGCACCTCCAATTTATGATCCATATTTGAGAGATGCAGCTGGAAATCTAGTGGCAGATCCATATTTTGGAGGCTATCAGTTTGATTTTGGTAATGGTGATAATGGAAACCCTGTGAGAAGGTTTTTAAACAACTCAAATGGAATTGCTGAAGCTACTTTGAATAAAGAGCAAACTGACGCAAGTACATTTTTGGGTAATTTTAATACTGAAATCAACATAACGAATTCGTTGGATTTTGAAACACGTTACAGTGGACAATATGAAACAAATGATGCAACAAGTGTTGGTAATCCATTTTATGGGCAAAACGCAGGTAGTGAAGGTTCATTGTTTATAACAAAAACTAAAACGACTAATCAGAACTTTTTGCAATTGTTGCGTTTTAACAAAAGTTTTGCTGGAAAACATGGTGTAGAAGCTTTTGTGGCGCATGAATCTACAGAGTACAGATATGATATATTATCAGCAGGAGCAACTGGAGCGGTGGTTCCTATGGCTGAATCGCTTTATCAATATACTACAGAATATGCCACTCCTACAAACTATAGATTAGGTTGGACACTAGAAAGTTATTTTGCTCAGTTAAACTACAACTATCAGCAAAAATATTTTTTGACAGCATCTGCTCGTAGAGATGGTTCTTCTCGTTTCATTAATAACAAATGGGGTACTTTTGGATCGGTTGGATTAGGCTGGGTTGTTTCTAAAGAAAGTTTTCTAGCGAAATCAAGTACTATTGATTATTTAAAATTAAAAGCCAGTTATGGTATTATTGGAGATCAAGGAACATCTCTTCAATATGGTTTTAGAATTTACAATCTTACACCACTTACAGGAGGTATTTTATATACTCCAAATGCTACTCGTCCTAATCCTGAACTTACTTGGGAGACATCAAAAATTGCACAAGTTGGTTTTGAATCATCATGGTTTGATCGTTTAAATCTAGATGTAGATTATTATGTTAAAAACACTACAAATTTATTTTTCGACAATGCACTCCCTGCTTCTTCAGGTTATACCAACATTCAGATAAATAGTGGTAAACTTCAAAACAGTGGTTTAGAGTTTGACATTAACTATCAACTATTGAAAGGAAAAAATGCGGATGATTTTAAATTATCTCTAGGAGTAAATGGAGAAATGTTGAAAAGTAAAATGGTAGATATGCCTGAAGATTATACTACAGGCGAAGAAAAAATTTTCCAATTTGATCCTAATACCGGTCTTGCGGCTTTAGTTAAGGGACATTCTTTATACGAATACTACATGAGAGAGTGGGTAGGAGTAGATCCGGCAACAGGATTAGGAATGTATAATTTGTATTACAATGATGTTAATGATGATGGTATTTTTAATAATGGTGATGAGGCTATTGGGAATTATACAAATTTCTTAAATGATCACCCAGATGCTAATGTTATGAGAACAGTAACCAATAATTCATCTATAGCTACACAAAAATTTACTGGGAAATCGGCTATACCTAAAGTAAGAGGTGCGTTTCGTTTAAATGCAAGTTATAGAAATTTTGACCTTACTACTCAGTTTGGTTATAGTTTTGGAGGTTATGCTTATGATAATGGATATGCTACATTAATGCAGACTGGAGACCAAATTGGCTCAAATAACTATCATGTTGATATACGTGACAGATGGCAACAACCAGGCGATATAACTAATGTGCCTCGTATGTCTGCGGGATTTGCGACTGAAGATACTTATTCAAGTGCAACCTCAACACGTTTTTTAATTAAATCAGATTATATTGCATTTAACAATGCAAAATTGGGTTATACACTTCCTAAAAGTTACGCTGATAGGTTAGGTCTTTCAAAATTCAATGTGTATATATCTGGTGATAATTTAGCCCTTTTTAGTGCAAGAAAAGGATTTAATCCTCAAACTTTCACAAGCACTAGTGGTATAGGTGGTTATATTCCAATGACTACATTTAGCATCGGATCAAAAATAGAATTCTAAAAAAAAATAAATATGAAAAAAAGTTTAGTTTACTTATTAATTGCTACTTCAATTTTAGGAGTTGGTTGTAGCGAAGATTTTCTTGATCCTGTAAGAGATACAAGAGTTTTAACGGCTGAAGAAATTGCTGCAGCAGCAGAGTTTAATCCTGGTATTATTCAAGGTGGTATCGATGGTTTGTATAATTTCTTAATAGAACCAGGAGGAGTTGCTGGTACAGGTCGTCATTATGATTTAGGACAGAAAGGAGTTGATATTTGGTTAGATATGCTATCTTCAGATATGGCGCTTTCGTCTAACTCATATGGATGGTATCAAAATGTGGCTAATGTAATTTCAACTGTAGATTTTACCCGACAAGAAAATACTATTATTTGGACATACTATTATAAAGTTATTAGTACTTCTAATGAAATTATTGGCCAGTTGGGTGGTAATGACGCCGTGCCTTCATCTGTTGAAACGCGTCATCAGTATGCTCAAGCTAAAGCAATGAGAGCCTATGCCTATTTTTATTTGGCACAAATTTTTCAACGTAACCATGATTTATCACAACCTATTTTGCCATTTTATAATGGTACTAGTGCTGATACTGCTGCAAAAGTTCCTGCATCTCAAATTTATGCTCAAATAGAAACTGATTTGTTGCAGGCAATTGATTTGCTAAGTGACTTTACTCGTCCTTCAAAAGACAAAATGGATGTATGGGTAGCAAAAGGACTTTTGGCATATGCTTATGCTGCACAAGGTAATTATGCATCAGCAAAAACTGTATCTGAAGAAATTATAACTTCTAGTGGATATGCTTTGACAACTAGAGGTCAGTTAGCTTTTCCTGGTGCAGGATCAGGTTTTAATGATATAAGTACACCATCATGGATGTGGGGCTTTGATTTGACTGAAGAATTAGGTCATCAGCTAGTTGATTGGTGGGGACAAATTGATTACTTTACCTACAGTTATGCTTGGGCAGGAGACAGAAAATCTATAGATACAGGTTTATTGGCTTCTATACCAGCAGGTGATATAAGGAGAACTCAATTTGGTACTACGGGGACTACTAACAGAATGCCAATTAATAAGTTTTTTGACCCTGCTAGAGTTGCAGGTCAGCAATATGTAATCACAACAGATCTTATTTTTATGAGATTGGATGAGTTTTATTTACTAAGTGCTGAAGCTTCAGCAAAAACGGGTGATGAAGCTACTGCAAAAAATAGATTGAAAGACCTTATGGCTATCCGTTTTGCTGGTGGTGCTGCAGCTGCAGCTGCCTATGTAGATCCTTTGAGCGGTCAAGCTTTAAAAGATGCTATTTACTTGAATACCCGAATTGAAATGTGGGGTGAGGGTAAATCGTACTTAGCTATGAAGCGTAATGAAGCAACTGTAACTCGTGGTACAAACCATGTGTTCCGTTCTGGTAGCTCATTTGTATGGGACAGTGATGAAATGTCATTCCAAATACCTCAATCCGAAATACTTAATAACCCAGCTATTACTGGACAGAACTAATTTTTAATTTTAAAAATAGATTATGAAAAATTTAAAAAATAATTTTTTGTTTGTTGCTTTCTTAATGCTTTCAATAGTGTTAGTAAGCTGTGAGAAAGATGGGACTGAAAGTACGTTGAAGAATTATAATTATATTTCTTTAGAAGCACCATCATCAAAATTGGTTAGCCTTTATCCTGATGAGACAGGATCGGTTGATTCAAAGGTATATGCTTCTATGGCATCTAGTGTTGATAGAACTTTTAATTTAGTAGTTGATCCAGCAAGCACACTTAATGCTAGTTATTATACTGTGCCTGCTAGTGTAACTATTCCAGCCGGGGAATTGGTTGGTACGTTTACTGTCGGAATTACAGGTACAAACATTGGTAATGGAAAGAAACTTATTGTTGGTTTAGAACAACAAGAAGGTACTGATATTGGAATTAACGCTTTTACAACAACACCTGTTTACGAAGCTGGTTCATCAATACCAAGAAATTATGTTAATGTTGTTACTACAGGTAAAATAACCTTCAATATTGAAGAAAGATGTGACTTTAATAAAGTGGCTGTAAGCATTACTTTTGATAATTACCCAGAAGAAACTGCTTGGGATTTACGTGACGCTTCTATGAATGTAGTTGCTTCAGGTGGTTTTAATGCTGCTGGAGATGCAATCACTGGATATGCTGCGTTAGGTTTTGCTGATCGTAGTACTTTTACATCTAATTTCTGTTTGCCAGATGGACAATATACTTTTACCATTTATGATGATTACGGAGATGGTATGTATACAAGCGCTACTGTTTCAGGTACCTATACTGTTAAATTAGGTGACACGGTATTAGCATCAGGTGGTGGAGATTTTGGTTTCTTACAAGAAACCACATTTACTCTTCCATAAATGAAATTATGTTTTATAAAAAACCGAAACTTTACGTTTCGGTTTTTTTTATTTAATTAACTCTGTTATTGATACTTTTTTTCTACTTTTGAAAAATTTTAATTTATATAAATAAAAACTACACACTTTATGAAAAAAGCAATTTTGTTTTTTTTAATATCCACTATCTCTTGTTTCTCTCAATCTAAAACAGAAATAGATTTAATTAAAAAAGAATATGATATAAATAAACTTAATCAATTAAATGAGAATATTTTAAGTTTAAAAACTCTTCGTGAGGAAAAAATAAAAAACTATTTAGATTCTAATTTAGCTGCAAAGAGAGAATATGTTGCAAATGGTACAAAATATTTGTTAGTTGATGTAATTGATAATAAACCTGTTTATACAGCAACAGATAATAGATTAAGTGCTATGGCTTCCAAAACCAATACGCTTTATCCGGGTGGTAATTTAGGTTTAAGCCTTACCGGACTGGGAATGAAAGTTGGTATTTGGGATGGCGGTTATGCCTTAAAGAATCACCAAGAGTTTATGACAGGGTCAGTTTCCAGAGTGACTACCCCGGATACTTCAACTCCTATACCAACTGCTGATCAACATGCAACACATGTTGTAGGTACTGTTGGCGCAAAAGGTGTTGCTACAAGTGCCAGAGGAATGGCATATGAAGTTAATTTAGCTTCTTATAATTGGACAAACGATGAGTCAGAAGTTTCCAGTGAAGCCGCTAATAACGGTTTGTTGATTTCTAATCATTCTTACGGTGTCCCAATTTTTAACGATAATGGCGAGCAGCAGGTAGGTGATTGGTACATGGGTTGTTACAATACTGATGCAACTCAATGGGATCAAATTTGTTATACTTTACCTTACTATTTACCGGTTATGTCCGCAGGAAATTCTGGTAATGAAACCTATTCAAATGGCTTGTATCCTGGAATAGATAAATTAACAGGTGAAAAAAACAGTAAAAATAATTTAGTTGTTGCAAATGCTAATCCAACAGTTAACCAATTTAATGGAACTTTGACTAATTTGGCAATTAATAGCTCAAGTAGCCAAGGGCCTTCTGATGATGGTAGAGTTAAACCGGATATAGCTGCTGATGGAACTAATCTTTACTCTTCAAGCAATGAAACTACCACAAGTTATGCTACTTTAAGTGGTACATCAATGGCATCTCCTAGTGTAGCCGGTTCTCTAATTTTATTGCAACAACATTATAATAATTTGCATGCTTCTTTTATGAAATCTGCGACTTTAAAAGGTTTGGTTTGCCATACAGCTTTTGATGATGAAAGCTCAATTGGTCCGGATGTTCGTTATGGATGGGGTTTATTGAACACGCGTGATGCAGCATTAGCAATTACTAATGCAAATAGTGCAACACCTATCGCAATTATTAATGAACTGAACCTTACTCAAAGCAGTAGCTATACTGTTAGAGTTATTGTTACGACTCCTCAAACATTAAAAGCAACGATATGTTGGACAGATGTTCCTGGTACTCCTAAAAACAACCAATTGAATTCGCCAAGTCCGGCTTTAGTTAATGATTTGGATTTGAGAATAACAAAAGATACTGAAGTTAATTTTCCATGGAAACTTGATTTAAGTTCACTTAACACAGGTGCTATTAAAGGGGATAACACCGTAGACAACGTTGAGAAAGTTGAAGTTGAAAATGCTACCGGGACTTATACTATAGAAGTTACACACAAAGGAACTTTAGATGGAGGATCTCAAAATTATAGTTTGATAGTTACAGGTTTTGATCAAGAAGATCTTGCTAATAATAATTTTTCAAGAGATCAAATTTTAGTTTACCCTAACCCTGTAAACGATTTGTTGCATATTAATAATGCTAGTAGTATTACCAAATATGAACTGTACGACATTCAGGGTAGATTGATAAAATCAGAAAATTTAACTAATCAAAACAGCATTAATATAGATACCTTTATGTTAATAAAAGGAGTATATATGTTAAACTTAATTACCGAAAATGGTAGTTTCGTCGAAAAGATTGTGAAAAAATAATCTTTTACTTTTGATTCGTTTTATTGTCCTTAATTTCTCATTACATTTGCCAAGTATAGCAAGCGTAATGAGAAATTTTTTTTTGTACAGTTTTTTTCTTTTTTCAATTAATCTTTTTTCACAAGGTAGAAATTTGCAAATGAGCGGCGGGCCAGCTAATGATTCTTTAAATTCTAATAAGAATAATAAAGCAGCAGTTGTTAAGAAAGGTACCTACGACCAATACAGAATTATCACTTTGCAAAGAGATACTACCTATGTTGACACTTCTTTAACCATCAAAAAAGAATACGAATACAACTATTTGAGAAAAGACATTTTCGGACTTTTGCCTTTTGCTAACGAAGGACATACCTATGCAGTTCTTGATTTTGGATTGAAAGATTTCAATTCGTTTCCCGAAATTGGCTTCTCTGGGAAACAGTTTAATTATCTTGGAGTTAAGGATATTAAATACTATTCTGTAGCAACACCGGTTACCGAGTTGTATTTCAAAACTGTAATGGAACAAGGACAATCTGTTGATGCCTTTATTACGGTTAATACTTCCGAACGATTTAATATGTCTGTTGCCTTCAAAGGATTGCGCTCTTTGGGAAAATACATCAACCAACTTTCAAGCACTGGAAATTTTAGGTTTACTTCAAGCTATAATACTTTAAACAAAAGATATTATTTGAATTTCCATTTCACCGGACAGGATTTTCTGAATGGGGAAAATGGTGGAATCACCACCATCGAAGATTTTGAAAGCGAAGACGGAGCATTTACAAACCGCGCCCGGCTTGAAGTATATTTAAGAGATGCTAAATCTTTTATGAAAGGGAAAAGAACTTTCTTTGATCATAATTTCAGAATTAACGGGAAAGAAGGCGACAACAATTTATACATAACACACCAATTCAATTACGAAAACAAATTTTTTGAGTACAATCAAAAAACGGTGCTGTCAAGTGTTGGAGGTACAGCTTTAAAACGTTTTGGAGATTCGTATGTTGCATCAAATATAAACGACCACACGCGTTACAACAGAATGTATAATAAAGTTGGCGCTATTTATGAAAATTCACTGCTTGGAAAATTCCAATTCTTTGTCGAAGACTTCCGCTTTAACTACTATTATGATAAAATATTGATTTTAGACTCTGGTACAATTCCAAGTGCTTTAAGTAACGAAATTAGTACGGTTGGCGGACAATATGACTACAGAAAAAACAAATGGAACGGAACGTTTACCTATTCCAATTCAATTACAAAACAACCGATGTCAAATTTTGATGCCAAACTAAATTATAAACTCAACGACAAAAACGAGTTTGTTTTTCGATACCAAATGGTAAATAAAATTCCGGATCATATTTATAATTTATACCAAAGTAGTTATGTTGGCTACAATTGGTACAATGATTTCAAAAATGAAAAAATAAATAATATCGAAGCTACTGCCAAAACCCAATGGCTTGACGCTTCGTTGCAAATAAGTTCTATCAAAGACCATCTGTATTTTAGTAACGATGCTACAGATGAAAGACAACAAATTATATCGCCAAAACAATACGATAAAGCCATTAATTATGTGTCGGTAAAAGTGAGCCGCGAGTTCAAATGGTGGAAACTGGCTTTAGACAATACGGTATTGTATCAGCAGGTTGATCAGGAAGAGGATGTTTTGAATGTGCCAAAAATAACGACCAGAAATTCACTTTACTTTACCAATTATTACTTCAAAAAAGCATTGTATCTGCAAACCGGTTTTACGCTTAATTATTTCACCAAATATTATATCAACGATTACAATCCGGTAACTACCGAAGCCTTTGTGCAAAGTCAAAGAAAAGTTGGCGATTTCCCAATGATTGACTTTTTTGTCAATGCCAGAATTCGCCAGACCAGAATCTTCTTTAAGTTAGAACATTTCAACTCCAAAATGACCGGGAATGATTTCTACACAGCACCAAATTATCCGTATCGTGATTTCATGATTCGATTTGGTTTGGTTTGGAATTTCTTCCAATAAAATTTACCAGAGTTTTTATATTCAATACCTTTACACCATAATTAAAAACGAATGAACTACGCAGAAAACATATTAGGAACTATTGGAAACACGCCATTAGTTAAGCTTAACAAAGTCGTAGAAGGAATTGATGCTTTGGTTTTGGCCAAAGTAGAAACCTTCAATCCGGGGAATTCTACCAAAGACAGGATGGCACTTAAAATGGTAGAAGACGCCGAAGCTGACGGAAGATTAAAACCAGGCGGAACCATCATCGAAGGAACTTCAGGAAACACCGGAATGGGATTAGCGCTTGCGGCCATTATAAAAGGATACAAATGTATATTCGTTATCACCGACAAACAATCCAAAGAAAAAATGGATATCCTTCGTGCCGTTGGTGCCAAAGTTATAGTATGTCCAACCGATGTTGAACCAACAGATCCGCGTTCGTATTATTCTGTTTCAAAAAGATTAAGCACCGAAATTCCAAATTCCTGGTACGTAAATCAATATGATAATCCATCTAATGCGCTAGCACATTACGAGCAAACCGGGCCTGAAATCTGGGAACAAACCGACGGAAAAGTTACTCATTTCGTAGTTGGAGTTGGAACTGGTGGAACTATTTCCGGAATCGGAAAATATTTAAAAGAAAAAAATCCAAATATTAAAGTTTGGGGAATTGACACCTACGGTTCAGTATTCAAAAAATACCACGAAACCGGAATCTTTGATGAGAACGAAATCTACTCATACATTACCGAAGGAATTGGAGAAGATATTTTACCAAAAAATGTTGACTTTTCGGTTATCGATGGTTTTACTAAAGTAACCGATAAAGATGCTGCCGTTTATACCAGAAAGATTGCTTTGGAAGAAGGAATCTTTGTTGGTAACTCAGCCGGAGCTTGTGTAAAAGGCTTACACCAATTAAAAGAACATTTCACTAAAGACGATGTCGTTGTGGTTTTATTCCACGATTCAGGAAGTCGTTATGTTGGCAAAATGTTTAATGATGATTGGATGCGTGAAAGAGGATTTTTGGATGAAGAAATTACAAAAGCTGAAGATGTTATCAAAGACCATAAAGACAAACCATTGGTAATTGTGCGCACAGAAGAATTGGTTTCACATGCTATTGAGCGTTTGAAAAAATATAATATTTCACAGATTCCGGTGATTGATACGACTGGTTTTGTGGGAAGCCTGGATGAAACCGATTTGTTCAGAAGTTATGTAGAAGACAGAAACATTGCCGAAAAGCCAATCCGCGAAATCATGGGTAAACCTTATCCAATAGTTAAGGCAAATACGCCAATTGAGGAAATTTCAAAACTAATCAATAAAGACAATCAAGCCGTTTTAGTTGATTTAGGTAATGGAAAATATCACATTATTACTAAGCATGATATTATAAGTTCTATTAAATAATTTTAGAAGCAAGAGACAAGAAGCAAGAAGCAAGATGTTGGCATTTATTTGTCTTTTCTCTTGCCTCTTTCTTCTTTTCTCTTTTTACTCTCCTATCAAAACTCCCGAAACATTCCACGAACTGAAACTGCTTCCTTCGGGTAAACCTTGTGGTATCTTAATTTGTATCGAATGTGTTCCGGCTTCTAAGTTTCCAAAATCTATAAAAATAGGATTCGTAACCGTTCCCGGACACCAATTGGCTCTGCTATAATCTGACGAAGATAATCCGTTAGGAAAATTTCCCGATGCCGGATTTGACAAACGATACGAACCACAATCTTGTCGCCAAGGCGTAAAACTAAAAGTCTCTTTTCCATCTAGTAGAATTGTATTTTTCTTTGGCACAAACTCATCGCCATTTTCCCAACCGCCATGACCGGTTGTAATATAACGAAGCTTACAATTTTTCATAGGTTTGTCTAATTTGAAAGTGACTTCCAAACCTTTAGCTGAACTAAACATCGTTCCATATTCCTGACCAGCCATTTCCATGATGTTATTGGTACAAAACAGTGACACAATCTGAGTTGGAATAACTTTACTTTCTTCTTCGTCATGAATCGTAATATTAGCTGAAACTTTGTGTCCGCCTTTGTCATAATTCCCAATGTTGATGCCAATCCAAACTTCCTGATTACTCAACAGCGTTCTCAAATCGGAAACATCTTGTCTGTACAAAACATTTTCTGCCCAGGTTTTATCTTTCAGTTGAAGCGTATTATATTGTTTTACTCCAAAAGGCGTATAAAAGCGCATCAATTCCACTACTGGATTGTAGTTTTCTGTAGCAACTACACCTTGGTATTCTTTTCCGTTTCCATTAGTATAAATCGGCAATGTTTTGGTACCGTTTTTCAAACCATCCAAAAAAGAAGTTGCTTTATCAGTCGGAATAATAAAAAAAGAACCCGTTCTGTCATATGCATCACCGTTTGATTGTTCGGTAACATCTACAAAAATCTGGCTGCCAACTTTTATTTCCGGAATCTTTACTTTTCTAACAGCAATTGTCCCGTTGGCAAAGCGAAGAATGGTATCATTCGATTTCGAAGCATCCGAAAAGTTGATGATTTGGTCCTTAAAAACATTGATAGTAGTGAAGCGACTTTTCCAAAGTAAATCTTTATATGTCAAGCCATCGACTATCTTTTTGACTTTTTGAAAATAGGGAAGCGCATCGATTTTTTGCACTTTGGTCGCCGTAATTACAAAGTTGCCGTTGCGTACCATTTCCAATACCAAACCCAAATTTTGTCCCAAAACTGTTGGTGAACCTTTGACTTTTAATTCATCGGTATACCAAAATTCAATAGTATTCGAATTGACAATTGTTTTAGCTTTTTTACAATTATAGCCAAGAATTTTTTTGGTGTCATTTAAATATTCAAAAGTCTGCTTGGCTAAAGAAACGCTGTCTTTAGTAGCAATAATCTCTGAAGCATTTAAAGTTGCCGTTTGATAAAAAGAGTTTGAACTTCTGTCCATAGTAGTTTCTTCAAAAGGAAAAGCAGCTTTTTGATTTCGGATACTTTCCGTACTCAATAAAGTATGATTCGCATTGGTAAAAAGCCAAATCGGATCCTGGTTTTCAATCAAGTTTCCATTGGAACTTTTGAGATAAGTGATTTTATATTTCTGAGAAAACACATTTACTGAAACCAACAGTAAAAACGTAAAAAGTAATTTTTTCATTACAAAAACTTTGAATATAAAAGTAATTTTCTTACTTTAGTTGAAAATTAGGAATCGTGAAAGAAGATTTTCTTCATTATATATGGCAATATAAGAAGTTTGACTTTTCTAACCTAACAACTGTTTCGGGAGAATTGCTTACGATAATAAATTGTGGAAATTATCTGCAACAAAGCGGACCTGATTTTTTTAACGCCCAAATTGTTTTAGGAAATCAAAAATGGGCGGGAAACATCGAAATTCACATCAAATCTTCTGATTGGTATTTGCATCATCACGAAAAAGATTCGAATTATGAGAATGTGATTCTGCATGTGGTTTGGGAACATGACACACCGGTTTTTAGAAAAGACAATTCCGAAATTCCGGTTTTGGAACTTAAAAACTATACATCGAAAAGGGATTTAGAAAACTATCAATCATTAGCATCGCCAAAATCATGGATTTATTGTGAAAGCCAAATTGCAACTATCGATTCTTTTGTTTTTCAAAATTGGCAGGAGCGATTGTTTGTTGAAAGATTGGAGCGAAAATATATTCCGATTGATCAAATGCTAAAGGAAACAGAAAATAATTGGGAAGCGGTTTTGTTTTGTATGTTGGCAAAGAATTTTGGTTTGAATACCAATGGAGAAACGTTTTTTAAAATTGCCAAATCGATTCCGTTTTCAATTGTTAGAAAAGAAAGTGCGGAAGTGGCAAATTTAGAAAGCCTGCTTTTTGGAACAGCCGATTTATTTCCGGTTGATGTTCAGGATAATTACACTAAAGATTTGAAAACCCGATTTGAGTATATTTCTCAAAAATACAAATTAAAAAAAATTGCTATTGAACCCGTTCAGTTTTTTAAACACCGACCTGATAATTTTCCGACGATACGATTGGCGCAATTGGCAATGCTTTATCACAAGCAGCAAAACTTATTTTCGAAAGTGATTGTCGCTAAAACGGCAAAAGAATTACATCAGCTATTCGATATTACAATTTCGGATTATTGGCAAACACATTATCAGTTTGACAGAGAAAGTCCAAAGAAGAAAAAACAGTTCTCAAAGTCGTTTGTCGATTTGTTGGTAATAAATACAATAGTTCCA
Source organism: Flavobacterium sangjuense (assembly GCF_004797125.1). Taxonomy (NCBI): domain Bacteria; kingdom Pseudomonadati; phylum Bacteroidota; class Flavobacteriia; order Flavobacteriales; family Flavobacteriaceae; genus Flavobacterium; species Flavobacterium sangjuense. The sequence continues at coordinate 112,386 of NZ_CP038810.1, read as the reverse complement.
ATTCAGTTTGCTTATGCTAAAAGTCAGGGTAAAGAAGCGTCGGAATCTTTATTGGATTTGCTTCGGGAAATTGCTGCCGAGAAAAATATAATTATAGAAAAATTTTCCAATTTTGGAATTAAAGCCAGGAATGCTTTTGAAACCCAATCGTTGTTACAACTCAAAAATGAGTATTGCAATCAGAGCAAATGTTTGCAATGTGCTATTGGGATTCAACTTTTAAAAACGTAATTTTGATTTTTAAACAAAAACAATGTCAGTAGTAATCCAATTAAAATACTTCTTCGAAAAACACGGTTTTCATGTTTCTTCCCGTTTGGCGGATAAGCTTGGCATGCGGGCTTCCAATGTGCGTTTGTTTTTTATCTACATCACTTTCGTAACCGCAGGTTTGTGGTTTGGCGTGTATCTGACTTTAGCTTTTTGGATTCGATTAAAAGATTTAATCCGAGGCAAACGAACTTCTGTTTTTGATTTGTAACCTTTGGAAACAAATGATTCCATAGTAAAGTCTTTTTTAACGTATTCGAAAAGCCAACGAATTGGAATCCTATTGTTTTTTGGAATTATCATTTTGGTTCAGGGAATTTACTTTTTCTATGACTTTACGAATAAGAAAACCATTGACAAAGAACAATCCAAATGGCTGGCGCTTCAAAGTACAGTTGATAGTTTAAAGCTCGATAACAAAAATTACAAACCAACGATTTATCCTTTCAATCCTAATTTCATAACCGATTTCAAAGGCTACAAACTCGGAATGTCAGTTGAAGAAATAGATAGGTTATTGGCGTATAGAAAGCAAAATAAGTTTGTGAATTCGGCAGCCGAATTTCAAGCTGTGACAAAAGTTTCCGATTCTTTGTTAAAAGCAATTTCTCCTTATTTCAAATTTCCGGATTGGGTTAAAAACAAAAAAAGTAGCTTTCAAACATTTGCAAAAAAGGATTTTTCAAAACCATCAACAATTGTGGTTCTCGATATCAATCAGGCGACTAAAGAAGATTTGATGAAAATTTACGGCATTGGCGATAAAATTTCGGATAGGATTTTGGAACAGAAAGAAAAGTATGGTGCTTTCGTTTCAATGGAACAAATGGATGATATTTGGGGTTTATCACCTGAAGTCATTGAAAAATTGAAAGGTTCTTTTGTCGTGAAATCTACTTCAAATTGCAAAAAGATTAACATCAACAATGCTACTGTCAAAGAGTTGGCACAATTTCCTTTTTTCAGATATCAATTAGCAAAAGATATCGTTATTTACAGAACTATGAATGGAGACATTACCATTGAGGATTTGCCAAAAATTAAAGGATTTCCGTCTGAAAAAATCAAAATAATAGCCGTATATTTGGAATTCTAAAAAAAGAAGATAAAAAATAGATTGGTTATATGAATTCATTATACTTTACAGAAGATCACGAATTATTTAGGAAGAGTTTACAAGATTTTTTGCAGAAAGAAGTTGTTCCTCATATTGAAAAATGGGAAAAAACAGGAACAATTGAAAGGTTCATCTGGAAGAAGTTTGGCGACATGGGTTTTTTCGGTTTAGCCTATCCTGAATCTTATGGCGGATTGAATTTAGATTTATTTTATACAGTTATTTTATTAGAAGAACTTCAAAAAATAAAATCTTCTGGTTTTGCTGCAGCCATTTGGGCACATGCCTATTTAGCAATGACGCATTTAAATGCCGAAGGTGATGAACGAATCAAGCAAGATTATTTAGTGCCAAGTATTTCCGGAGATAAGATAGGAGCATTATGTCTGACTGAACCTTTTGGTGGTAGTGATGTAGCGGGAATGAGAACAACAGCTATAAAAAGAGGAAATAAATATATCATAAACGGTTCTAAAACCTTTATTACAAATGGTGTTTATGCCGATTATTATGTAGTTGCTGCTAAGACAAGTCCGGACTTAGGAAACAAAGGAATCAGTATGTTTTTGATGGATACCAATCTAAAAGGAGTTTCGGCAACAAAGCTTGATAAATTGGGCTGGAGAGCTTCAGATACTGCAGAAATTGCATTTGATAATGTAGAAATTCCCGAAGAAAATTTGATGGGAGAAGAAGGAAAAGGTTTCCCGTATATCATGCAGCATTTCGCCTTAGAGCGATTAATCATGGCAATCAATGCCCATGCAAGAGCGGAGTATGCTATAGAATATACTATTGACTATATGTCTAATCGTGAAGCATTTGGTAGAACTATCGATAAATTTCAAGCGTTAAGACATACAATGGTTGACCATGCCACAGATGTAGAACATTGCAAAGTATTTAATTATGCTGCTGTTGCCCGATTAAATAAAGGGGAATACGTAGTAAAGGAAGCTACTATGGCCAAATTAAAATCTACTAAAGTAGCAGATGAAACTATTTACAGCTGTTTGCAAATGCTTGGTGGTTACGGCTATATGGAAGAATATCCGTTAGCTCGTTTGTTTAGAGATAGTCGTTTAGGGCCTATAGGAGGCGGGACTTCTGAAATTCTTAGAGAGATTTTATCAAAAATGATAATCGACAAACAAAACTATCAGCCAGCTGTGAAATAGAGTTAAGAAATAGATAAAAGAGCCAAGAAGCAAGATGTTTTTTGGCTCTTTGTTGTTTATGTCTTTATTCTTTGCTCTTTTTTCTTTGTTCTTTAAAAATAATTATTACTTTTGCACCCTTAACGAGAGGAGGTGTCTATATTATGTTAATTATACCAATTAAAGACGGAGAAAATATCGATAGAGCATTAAAGCGCTATAAAAGAAAATTTGATAAAACAGGAACTGTTCGTCAGTTGCGTTCGCGTCAGGCTTTCATTAAACCTTCAGTTGTTAGAAGAGCACAAGTTCAAAAAGCTGCTTACATTCAGAACATGAAAGACGGATTAGAAAGTTAGTCCCTAATTTTCTAAAAATATACTAACCGTTAGTAATTAAAGTTTCATAACTTTGATGCTAACGGTTTTTTTTATGGAAAATTCTAAAAATAAGTTTCATGATTATTTATTGTTGGAGAAAAACTATTCCCAACATACCGTTACGGCTTATATAAATGATATAGGTTTTTTTGAATCTTTTTTATCCAATGAATATGATGATGATAATTTACTTCGGGTGAATTACAACCAGATTCGCTCCTGGATAGTTTCGCTTTCTGATGATGGAATTTCAAACACTTCAATTAATCGAAAAATTTCTTCCTTAAAATCGTTTTATAAATTTCTGCTAAAGACAAAGCAAATAGAAGTAAGTCCGTTATTAAAACACAAAGCGCTAAAATCTCCCAAGAAAATTCAAATTCCCTTTTCGGAAAAAGAACTTGATTTAGTTTTAAATCAAATAACTTATAAAGAAGGTTTTGAAGGAATTAGGGATAAATTAATTATTGATTTATTTTATACAACAGGAATTCGTAGAACAGAACTTATAAATTTAAAAATCCAGAACGTAGACTTATCAAATAAAACAATCAAAGTTATCGGGAAAAGAAACAAAGAAAGAATTATTCCAATTTTAACAATAATTGAAGAACAGGTAAAAAAATATTTGTCTGAAAGGTCAAGTATACAAGATGTTAAAGAAGCGGATTATTTTTTTCTGTTAACAAATGGCGTTAAATTGAACGATTCGTTTGTTTATCGGCTAATAAATTATTACTTTAGTAATGTCTCAGAGAAGGTAAAGAAAAGTCCCCATATATTAAGGCATACTTTTGCAACTCACCTACTTAATAACGGGGCAGACATAAATTCAGTAAAGGAATTATTAGGACATTCTAGTTTAGCTTCGACACAAGTCTACACGCACAATAGTTTAGCGGAACTCCAAAAAGTCTATAATGGCGCGCATCCTAGAAATAAAAAGTAATTCCAAATGTTTAATTAATAAAATATTAAATTATGAAGGTAAGTGTTAATGCAGTTAACTTTACTGTTGACAGAAAGTTAGTAGATTTTATTCAAGAAAGATTGACTAAACTTGAAAAATTTTATGATAAAGTTGTCTCAGCTGACGTTTTTTTGAAGGTTGAAAAGACAAGTGATAAAGAAAATAAAGTAGTTGAGGTTAAAATTCATGTTCCGGGAGACGATTTTATGGTAAAAAAGCAATGCAAAACTTTCGAGGAAGCAATAGAGATTTCGGCAGAATCTTTAGAGCGATTATTGATTAAAAGAAAAGAAAAAATCAGAACACATATATAAAATAATTTTTTTCAAAAAATGTTTTGATTAAAAGACAAAAAGATATACATTTGCAGTCCGTTAGAAATAGCGGACTTTTTTTATTGATATTGCCAGCGTAGCTCAGTTGGCTAGAGCAGCTGATTTGTAATCAGCAGGTCGTGGGTTCGAGTCCCTCCGCCGGCTCTTTTTTTATTGAAATATGGTTAGGGGAGATACTCAAGCGGCCAACGAGGGCAGACTGTAAATCTGCTGTGAGAACTTCGCAGGTTCGAATCCTGCTCTCCCCACAAACTTTTGAATAAGAATTTTTATAAGCTTGCTTTGATAAAAATTTGTTTCAAAAGCTTGGTGTCGTCGGAATGACGATACAGGATCACCGAAGCAAAGCGAGGTAATCCAAAACTGGAAAATCAACTTCGTGTTGATAATCCAAAAAATTGGAATTTAGAAATAGGAATTTGGTTTTTTTCTGAATTCTAATATCTAACTTCTGGACTAGGCATCAGCCGACTTAGCTCAGGGGTAGAGTGCTTCCTTGGTAAGGAAGAGGTCACGGGTTCAATTCCCGTAGTTGGCTCAATTAAATTGAATATTGAACACTAATAAATATATATAACTAAGTTTAAAATTAATTAAAATGGCAAAAGAAAATTTTAACCGTAACAAGCCCCACTTAAACATCGGAACGATTGGGCACGTTGACCACGGAAAAACTACATTAACTGCAGCAATCACTAAAGTATTGTCTGATGCAGGATATTGTCAAGCAAAATCATTTGATCAAATTGATAATGCTCCAGAAGAAAAAGAAAGAGGTATTACTATTAATACATCACACGTAGAGTACGAAACTGCTAACCGTCACTATGCACACGTTGACTGTCCAGGTCACGCGGATTACGTGAAAAACATGGTTACTGGTGCTGCTCAAATGGACGGTGCTATCTTAGTAGTAGCTGCTACTGACGGACCAATGCCACAAACACGTGAGCACATCCTTTTAGGACGTCAGGTTGGTATTCCAAGAATCGTTGTATTCATGAATAAAGTGGATATGGTTGATGACGCGGAATTATTAGAATTAGTTGAAATGGAAATCAGAGACTTATTGTCTTTCTACGAATATGATGGAGATAATGGTCCTGTTATTCAAGGTTCAGCTTTAGGTGGATTGAATAATGACCCTGCTTGGGTACCAAAAATCATCGAATTAATGGCTGCTGTTGATGCATGGATTGAAGAACCAGTTCGTGATAACGCAAAACCATTCTTGATGCCAGTTGAGGACGTATTTACAATTACTGGTCGTGGTACTGTTGCTACAGGTCGTATCGAAACAGGAGTTGCTAATACAGGAGATCCAGTTGAAATCATTGGTATGGGAGCTGACAAATTAACTTCTACAATTACTGGAGTTGAGATGTTCCGTAAAATCCTTGACAGAGGTGAAGCTGGAGATAACGTAGGTTTATTGTTAAGAGGTGTTGATAAAGCTGATATCAAAAGAGGTATGGTTATTATTAAGCCAGGTTCAGTAAAACCACACGCTAAATTCAAAGCTGAGGTTTATATCTTGAAAAAAGAAGAAGGTGGTCGTCACACACCATTCCACAATAACTACCGTCCACAGTTCTACGTACGTACAACTGACGTAACTGGAGTTATTTCTTTACCAACAGGTGTAGAGATGGTAATGCCAGGTGATAACTTAACTATTGATGTTGCTTTATTAAGCCCAATCGCTATGAACGTAGGTTTACGTTTCGCTATCCGTGAAGGTGGTAGAACAGTTGGTGCTGGTCAGGTAACTGAAATAGTAGCATAATTATAAAATAAATAAGAATCCAGCAGAGGAACATTGGTTTCTCTGCTGTTTTTTAGTAATAATCAACGGGCGTAGTTCAAGGGTAGAATAGCGGTCTCCAAAACCGTTGATGGGGGTTCGAATCCCTCCGCCCGTGCAAAAATAAAAATACAATGACAAAAGTTGTTAATTATATATCAGAAGCATTTGACGAATTAAAATCAAATGTTACTTGGCCGGAATGGGCTGAAGTACAACGTCTCACAATTATTGTGGCTGTTTTTTCAGTAGTTTTTGCCTTGGCAACATGGGGTGTTGATGAAATGTGTGCAAAAGCAATTGCTGGGATTTTTAATTTGATTAAATCATAAATTTCTCTGAAATGGCAGATAATAATGTAAAAAAATGGTATGTGGTTCGTGCTGTAAGTGGACAAGAAAATAAAGTCAAAGCTTACATCGAAACAGAAATCAATAGATTAGGAATGTCGGATTACGTATCTCAGGTTCTTGTTCCTACTGAAAAAGTAGTTCAGGTAAGAGATGGTAAAAAAATAGCTAAGGATAAAGTTTATTTTCCCGGTTATGTAATGATTGAAGCTAATCTTGTTGGTGAGATACCTCATATTATCAAATCGATTACCAGTGTAATTGGTTTTTTAGGTGAAGTAAAAGGTGGAGAACCTGTGCCATTAAGAATGTCAGAAGTGAATAGAATGTTAGGTAAAGTTGATGAATTAGCTGTTAACACAGATACTCAGGCAATACCTTTCAAAATTGATGAAACAATTAAGGTTATTGATGGACCTTTCAATGGATTCAACGGAACTATTGAAAAAATCAATGAAGAAAAGCGTAAGCTGGAAGTGATGGTGAAAATCTTCGGAAGAAAAACACCATTAGAATTGAGCTTTATGCAAGTTGAAAAAGTATAATTTGTTACACTATTATAAACCGCAATAATTTGCTTCCACAGATTATTGTAAATTTTTAAAAAACAATGGCTAAAGAGATTAGTAAAGTAGTTAAACTACAAGTTAAGGGAGGTGCTGCGAACCCGTCGCCACCGGTTGGACCTGCTCTGGGAGCTGCTGGTGTTAATATCATGGAGTTCTGTAAGCAATTTAATGCTAGAACACAAGATCAACCTGGCAAAGTGTTACCGGTACAAATTACCGTGTATAAAGACAAATCGTTCGATTTTGTTGTAAAAACTCCACCTGCTGCTATTCAATTAATGGATGCTGCTAAATTGAAATCTGGTTCAGGCGAGCCTAACAGAAAAAAAGTTGCTAACGTAACTTGGGATCAAATTAAAGGAATCGCTGAAGACAAGATGGTTGATTTAAATGCTTTCACAATTGAATCTGCGATGAGCATGATTGCTGGAACAGCTAGATCTATGGGTATAACTGTAACTGGAGATTCTCCTCTAAACAAAGGATAAGACATGGCAAAATTGACAAAAAAACAAAAAGAAGCTGCTTCAAAAATTGAGAAAAACAAACTATATTCTTTAAAAGACGCTTCGTCTTTATTGAAAGTTGTTGCTTCTGCAAAATTTGATGAGTCAGTAGATATTGCTGTTCGTTTAGGAGTTGATCCAAGAAAAGCAAATCAAATGGTAAGAGGTGTTGTTACACTTCCTCATGGTACAGGAAAAGATATTAAAGTATTAGCTTTAGTAACTCCGGATAAAGAAGCAGAAGCGAAAGCTGCTGGTGCTGACCACGTAGGATTGGACGATTACCTTCAAAAAATTAAAGATGGTTGGACAGATGTTGATGTAATCATCACGATGCCTGCTATTATGGGTAAATTAGGTCCATTAGGACGTGTGTTAGGTCCAAGAGGCTTAATGCCAAACCCTAAAACTGGAACAGTAACCATGGAAATTGGTAAAGCTGTTGCTGAAGTAAAAGCAGGTAAAATCGACTTTAAAGTTGATAAAACCGGTATCGTTCACGCAGGAATTGGAAGAATCTCTTTTGAATCTGACAAACTTGTTGACAACGCACACGAAATTATTCAAACACTACTTAAATTAAAACCAACTGCAGCTAAAGGTACTTACATCAAGTCAATTCACTTGTCTAGTACTATGAGTCCTGCTATTGCTTTAGATCCTAAAGCGGTATAATTTAGTTAAACAAATTTTATTATGACAAGAGAAGAAAAATCAATCGCGATAGAAGATTTAACTGCAAAGTTGGCTAATGCAAATGTAGTTTACATTGCTGATACTTCAGGATTGAATGCTGAAACAACCTCTAACTTGAGAAGAACTTGCTTTAAAGCAGGTATCAAATTAGAAGTAGTTAAAAATACTTTGCTTGAAAAAGCAATGGAAGCTTCAAGTAATAATTATGGTGATTTGGCAAGTGTATTAAAAGGTAACTCTTCAATTTTTATTGCAGATATCGCTAATGCACCGGCAAAAATTATCAAAGATTTCAGAAAAAAATCAGATAAACCAGCTTTCAAAGGAGCTTACATCAATGGTGAAATTTACATCGGAGATAACCTTATCGATAGCTTGGCTTCATTGAAATCGAAAGAAGAAGTTATTGGAGAAATCATTGGATTACTTCAATCTCCTGCAAAACGTGTTATTGCAGCATTATTAAACAATGCAGAGCAAAAAGGCGAAACAGCAGAATAATTAGAGCAGACTAAAAAAATAATAATTAAAGAACATTTTAAACGATAGAAAAAATGGCAGATTTGAAACAATTCGCAGAAACGTTAGTTAACCTTACAGTAAAAGAAGTTAACGATTTAGCTACAATATTAAAAGATGAGTATGGTATCGAACCAGCTGCTGCAGCTGTAGTAGTTGCTGCTGGTGGTGGAGATGCTGGTGCTGGTGCTGAAGAGCAAACAGAATTCACAGTAGTACTTAAAGAAGCTGGTGCTTCTAAATTAGCTGTTGTAAAAGCAGTAAAAGAATTAACAGGTTTAGGTTTGAAAGAAGCTAAAGATCTTGTTGACGGTGCACCATCAAACATCAAAGAAGGAGTTACTAAAGCAGAAGCTGAAGGTTTGAAAAAATCTTTAGAAGAAGCTGGAGCTGTTGTTGAATTAAAGTAATTCAACCCCGGTTTTAGAACTAGGTTTAGGCCTTGGACAAACGCGTCCAAGGGCCTAAACCATTTTTCGTATAATAAAATTATATCCAGTTTTATTAGTAATACGAAAAATTTTTGATCGATAACGAAGAAAAAAATTGAGCGAACTTGGTTCATTTTAAAGATGTATCGATTACAAAAAGAAAGTATGGATTGATCCGTGTTTTTACACAAAAAATTACTTTTTTTTAATCAAAATTTTGTCAATTGATGATAACAAATCAGACCGAAAGATTGAATTTTGCCTCTACTAAAAACATACCACAGTATCCGGATTTTCTGGATGTTCAGGTAAAATCTTTTCAAGATTTCTTCCAATTGGAAACGAAATCAGACGAAAGAGGCAACGAAGGGTTATACAACACCTTCATGGAAAACTTTCCAATTACTGATACAAGAAACCAATTTGTATTGGAATTTCTAGATTATTTTGTTGACCCACCACGTTACACAATTCAAGAGTGTATCGAAAGAGGTTTAACATATAGTGTGCCTTTGAAAGCACGTCTAAAACTTTATTGTACAGATCCGGAACACGAGGATTTTGAAACTATCGTACAGGATGTTTATTTAGGAACTATTCCTTACATGACGCCAAGCGGTACTTTTGTAATCAATGGTGCTGAGCGTGTAGTAGTTTCTCAATTACACCGTTCACCTGGAGTTTTCTTTGGTCAAAGTTTCCATGCCAATGGTACGAAGTTATATTCAGCAAGAGTAATTCCTTTTAAAGGATCTTGGATTGAATTTGCTACGGATATCAACAGCGTAATGTATGCGTACATTGATAGAAAGAAAAAATTACCTGTAACGACTTTATTCCGTGCAATCGGTTTCGAAAGAGATAAGGATATCCTTGAGATTTTCGACCTTGCTGAGGAAATTAAAGTTTCTAAAACAGGACTTAAAAAATATATTGGTAGAAAGTTAGCTGCGAGAGTATTGAATACTTGGCACGAAGATTTCGTGGATGAAGATTCAGGAGAAGTAGTTTCTATCGAGCGTAACGAAATTATCCTTGATAGAGATACCATTATCGATAAAGATAATGTGGAAGAAATCATCGATTCTAACGTTAAATCTATTTTGTTACATAAAGAAGATGCTAATCAAGGCGATTATGCAATCATCCATAACACGTTACAAAAAGATCCAACAAACTCTGAAAAAGAAGCCGTTGAGCATATCTACAGACAATTGCGTAATGCAGAACCGCCTGATGAAGAAACTGCTCGTGGTATTATAGATAAATTGTTCTTCTCTGACCAACGTTATAACTTAGGTGAAGTTGGTCGTTACAGAATGAACAAGAAACTTGGTTTGGATATCCCAATGGAAAAGCAAGTGCTTACCAAAGAAGATATCATCACCATTGTAAAATATTTGATTGAGTTAATTAATGCGAAAGCAGATATTGATGATATCGATCACTTATCAAACCGTCGTGTTAGAACAGTTGGAGAACAATTGTCACAACAATTCGGTGTTGGTTTAGCGCGTATGGCTCGTACTATCCGTGAGAGAATGAACGTTAGAGATAACGAGGTGTTTACACCAATCGATTTGATTAATGCTAAAACATTATCATCAGTTATCAACTCTTTCTTTGGAACGAACCAGTTATCTCAATTCATGGATCAAACGAATCCACTAGCTGAGATTACGCACAAAAGAAGATTATCAGCACTTGGACCAGGTGGACTTTCAAGAGAAAGAGCAGGATTTGAGGTACGTGACGTTCACTATACGCACTACGGAAGACTTTGCCCAATTGAAACTCCTGAGGGACCAAACATTGGACTTATTTCGTCACTTGGTGTTTACGCTAAAGTTAACGGAATGGGATTCATTGAAACTCCTTATCGTGAAGTTAAAAATGGTGTAGTTGATTTAAATGCTGAGCCAATTTACTTAAGCGCTGAAGAAGAAGAAGGAAAAATGATTGCTCAGGCAAACATCGAAATGGATGCTAAAGGAAAAATTACTGCTGATAAAGTTATTGCCCGTGAAGAAGGTGATTTCCCGGTAGTTGATCCAAATCAAGTTCACTATACAGACGTTGCGCCTAATCAAATTGCATCGATTTCGGCTTCATTGATTCCTTTCTTGGAGCATGATGATGCGAACCGTGCGTTGATGGGATCAAACATGATGCGTCAGGCTGTGCCATTGTTACGTCCTGAAGCACCAATCGTTGGAACCGGTTTAGAGCAACAAGTAGCTTCTGATTCAAGAGTATTGATTAATGCTGAAGGAGAAGGAACTGTAGAATACGTTGATGCTAATATGATTACTATCAAGTATGACAGAACTGAAGCGGAAAGAATGGTAAGTTTTGACCCAGATGAAAAAACATACCAATTAATCAAATTCAGAAAAACGAATCAAAGTACATCTATCAACTTGAAACCTATCGTTAGAAAAGGTGACAGAGTTAAATTAGGTCAAGTACTTTGTGAAGGATATGCAACGCAAAATGGAGAGTTAGCTTTAGGTAGAAACCTTAAAGTTGCCTTTATGCCTTGGAAAGGGTATAACTTCGAGGATGCGATTGTGATTTCTGAAAAAGTAGTTCGTGATGATATTTTCACTTCTATCCACGTTGATGATTATTCTTTGGAAGTTAGAGATACTAAATTAGGTAACGAAGAGTTAACTAATGATATTCCTAACGTTTCTGAAGAAGCAACTAAAGATTTAGATGAAAACGGAATGATTAGAATTGGTGCCGAAGTTAAACCTGGCGACATCCTAATCGGAAAAATTACACCAAAAGGAGAATCAGATCCAACTCCGGAAGAAAAACTTTTAAGAGCTATCTTTGGTGATAAAGCTGGTGACGTAAAAGATGCTTCATTAAAAGCTTCTCCATCATTGCACGGTGTAGTTTTAGATAAAAAATTATTCGCAAGAGCAGTAAAAGATAAAAAGAAAAGAACCAAGGATAAAGATGATTTGACATCTTTAGAAATGGAATTCGAAACCAAATTTGTTGATTTAAAAGACAAATTAGTAGAGAAACTTTTCACTATCGTAAACGGAAAAACATCACAAGGTGTAATGAACGATTTAGGAGAAGAAGTTTTACCAAAAGGTAAAAAATACACTCTTAAAATGTTACACGCTGTTGAAGATTTCGCTCACTTAACAAAAGGACAATGGGTTGCAGATGAAGAGTCAAATACGTTAGTAAACGACTTAATTCACAACTACAAAATCAAATTAAACGATTTACAAGGTGCTTTAAGAAGAGAGAAATTTACCATCACTGTTGGAGATGAATTACCTGCCGGTATCTTGAAACTTGCTAAAGTTTACATCGCTAAGAAACGTAAACTGAAAGTGGGTGATAAAATGGCTGGACGTCACGGAAACAAAGGTATTGTAGCTCGTATCGTTCGTCATGAAGATATGCCATTCCTTGAAGACGGAACGCCGGTTGATATCGTATTGAATCCACTTGGTGTGCCTTCTCGTATGAACATCGGACAGATTTATGAAACGGTTCTTGGTTGGGCTGGAATGAACTTGGGTAGAAAATTTGCTACACCAATTTTTGACGGAGCAACTTTAGATCAAATCAATGAATTGACTGATGAAGCCGGAATTCCACGTTTTGGTCATACATATTTGTATGATGGTGGTACCGGAGAGCGTTTTCATCAGGCAGCAACTGTCGGAGTTATCTATATGTTGAAACTTGGACATATGGTTGATGATAAAATGCACGCACGTTCTATTGGTCCATACTCTCTTATTACACAACAACCATTGGGTGGTAAAGCTCAATTTGGAGGTCAGCGTTTTGGAGAAATGGAGGTTTGGGCACTTGAAGCTTATGGAGCATCAAGTACGCTTAGAGAAATTTTGACTGTTAAATCGGATGACGTTATTGGTAGAGCTAAAACTTACGAAGCTATCGTTAAGGGAGAAACTATGCCGGAACCAGGATTGCCAGAATCATTCAATGTATTGATGCATGAATTGAAAGGTCTTGGATTAGACATCAGATTAGAAGAATAAAGGGAATCGGTGTTCAGCCTTAATTTATTTGAGGCTGAATACTTATTTATTAATAAGTTTTTAAAGATTTATACCCGTAAACCGTTCCGATTTTTTATTAAACCTTTTGGTTTTTATAACTAGCACTTCAAGATGAAAGAGGCTTGAGGTTTAGAGAAGTAATTCGAGGTAGTAGCTGAATGAAATACTCTCTTTTTGAGAGGAAAATCATAAATCTAAAATTCAATTTTAATTGCAAATAAATCAATAGTAAAAACTATGATGAATAATAGAAATAATAGTAGAGATCCTAAAAACACAATCAAGAGATTTGACAGAATTTCAATTGGATTAGCATCTCCGGAATCTATCTTGGCGGAGTCAAGAGGTGAGGTTCTGAAACCGGAAACAATCAATTATAGAACTCACAAACCAGAACGTGATGGTCTTTTCTGCGAAAGAATTTTTGGTCCTGTAAAGGATTTTGAATGTGCTTGTGGAAAATACAAAAGAATCCGTTATAAAGGAATTGTTTGTGACCGTTGTGGTGTTGAAGTTACTGAGAAAAAAGTACGTAGAGACAGAGTTGGACACATCAATCTTGTTGTGCCAATCGCTCATATCTGGTACTTCCGTTCGTTACCAAACAAAATTGGATACATTCTTGGTTTGCCATCTAAGAAATTAGATATGATTATCTACTACGAAAGATATGTAGTAATCCAAGCTGGTATTGCCACTAATGCAGAAGGCGAACCATTACAAAGATTAGATTTCTTAACAGAAGAAGAATACTTGAACATTCTTGATTCTCTTCCACAGGAAAATCAATATTTAGATGATTTTGATCCAAATAAATTCGTTGCCAAAATGGGAGCTGAATGTATTATGGACTTATTAGCAAGAACCGATTTAAATGAATTGTCATACGAATTGCGTCACGCTGCTAACAATGAAACTTCTAAGCAAAGAAAAACTGAAGCATTAAAAAGATTACAGGTAGTTGAGTCATTCCGTGATTCAAATAACAACAGAGAAAATCGTCCTGAATGGATGATTATGAAGGTTGTTCCTGTTATCCCGCCAGAATTACGTCCGTTGGTGCCGCTTGATGGTGGTCGTTTCGCGACTTCAGATTTGAATGATTTGTACAGAAGAGTTATCATCCGTAACAATCGTTTGAAAAGACTTATGGAGATTAAAGCTCCTGAAGTTATCTTGAGAAACGAAAAACGTATGTTGCAGGAATCAGTAGATTCATTATTTGACAACACACGTAAAGCTTCTGCAGTTAAAACAGAATCAAACAGACCATTAAAATCTCTTTCTGATTCATTGAAAGGAAAACAAGGTCGTTTCCGTCAAAACTTATTAGGAAAACGTGTGGATTATTCTGCTCGTTCGGTAATTGTTGTTGGACCTGAAATGAAATTGTTCGAATGTGGTTTGCCAAAAGATATGGCTGCTGAACTATACAAACCATTCGTTATTCGTAAATTAATCGAAAGAGGAATCGTTAAAACAGTTAAGTCTGCTAAGAAAATCATTGACAAAAAAGAGCCTGTAGTTTGGGATATCCTTGAAAATGTAATCAAAGGACATCCTGTAATGCTTAACCGTGCTCCTACTTTGCACAGATTAGGAATCCAGGCGTTCCAGCCAAAACTTATTGAAGGAAAAGCAATCCAATTGCACCCATTAGTATGTACGGCTTTTAACGCGGATTTTGATGGTGACCAGATGGCGGTTCACTTGCCACTTGGACCAGAAGCTATTCTTGAGTGTCAGTTGTTAATGTTGGCTTCTCATAATATCCTTAACCCTGCGAATGGTGCGCCAATTACGGTTCCATCTCAGGACATGGTTTTGGGTCTTTATTATATGACCAAAGAAAGATTGACTACTCCTGAAATGAAAATTTTAGGTGAAGGTTTGACATTCTATTCTGCTGAAGAAGTAAACATTGCTTTGAATGAAGGAAAATTAGAATTGAACGCTCGTGTTAAAATCAGAGCTAAAGATTTTAATGAGAATGGAGAATTAGTATACAAAATCATCCAAACTACTGCGGGTAGAGTATTATTTAACGAAGTAGTACCAGCTGCAGCAGGATATATCAATGAAGTATTGACTAAAAAATCTTTACGTGACATTATCGGAAAAATCCTTGCAGTAACTGATGTTCCTACAACGGCAGCTTTCCTTGATGAAATGAAAGATATGGGATACAAATTCGCTTTCAAAGGTGGTTTGTCATTCTCATTAGGTGATATTAGAATTCCGGAGCAAAAAACACAATTGATTGCTGATGCACGTGTTCAGGTTGAAGGAATTTCTATGAACTATAACATGGGTCTTATTACCAATAACGAACGTTACAACCAGGTTATTGATATTTGGACTTCTGCAAATGCTCAATTGACTGAGTTAGCAATGAAAAACATTAGAGAAGACCAACAAGGTTTCAACTCAGTGTATATGATGCTTGACTCTGGAGCAAGGGGTTCTAAAGAACAAATCCGTCAGTTAACCGGTATGCGTGGTTTGATGGCTAAGCCAAAAAAATCAACTGCTGGTGGTGGAGAAATTATTGAAAACCCGATTCTTTCTAACTTTAAGGAAGGTCTTTCTATCTTAGAATACTTTATCTCTACGCACGGTGCTCGTAAAGGATTAGCGGATACCGCTTTGAAAACAGCTGATGCTGGTTATTTGACTCGTAGATTACATGACGTTTCTCAAGACGTAATTGTAAACTCTGTAGATTGTGGTACGTTAAGAGGAATTGATGTTTCTGCCTTGAAGAAAAACGAAGAAATCGTTGAAACTTTAGGAGAAAGAATCCTTGGACGTGTTGCATTGCAAGATGTAATCAATCCATTGAATAACGAAATATTAGTTCACTCTGGTGAGCAAATTACCGAAGCTATTGTTAAAGCTATTGAAGAATCACCTATCGAAAGAGTAGATGTTCGTTCGCCTTTAACTTGTGAAGCTAAAAAAGGTATTTGTGCTAAATGTTACGGAAGAAACTTGGCAACAGGTAAAATGACTCAAAAAGGTGAAGCTGTAGGTGTAATTGCCGCACAGTCAATTGGAGAGCCGGGTACACAGTTGACACTTCGTACATTCCACGTTGGTGGAGTTGCGGGTGGAGTTTCAGAAGAATCTACTATTGTAGCAAGATTTGGAGGAAGACTTGAAATCGAAGATTTGAAAACGGTTGTTGGAGAAGATGCAGACGGAGAAAAAGTTGACATCGTAGTTTCTCGTTCAACTGAATTGAAATTAATTGATGCTAAAACAGGTATCTTATTGAGTACGCATAACATTCCTTATGGTTCTGTTATCAATGTAAAAGATGGTGATACTGTTGAAAAAGGAGCTACTATTTGTAAATGGGATCCATATAATGGTGTAATCGTTTCTGAATTTACAGGAAAAATTGCTTACGAAGATTTAGAGCAAGGACAATCATTCCAAGTTGAAATCGATGAGCAAACAGGTTTCCAGGAAAAAGTAATTTCGGAAGGAAGAAATAAAAAATTAATCCCAACCTTATTGGTTTACGGTAAAGACGGAGAATTAATCCGTTCTTATAACTTACCAGTTGGAGCTCACCTTATGGTTGAAGATGGAGAGAAAATTAAAGCAGGTAAAATCCTTGTGAAAATTCCTCGTCGTTCTTCAAAAGCGGGAGATATCACAGGAGGTTTACCAAGAATTACCGAGTTATTAGAAGCTCGTAATCCTTCAAACCCAGCGGTAGTTTCTGAAATCGATGGTGTAGTTTCTTTTGGAAAAATCAAAAGAGGTAACCGTGAGATTGTAATCGAATCTAAATTTGGTGAGGTTAAGAAATACTTAGTGAAATTATCAAGTCAAATCCTGGTTCAGGAGAATGACTTCGTAAAAGCGGGTGTGCCTTTATCAGACGGAGCTATTACACCGGAAGATATCTTGAGAATTCAAGGACCATCAGCTGTTCAACAGTATTTGGTTAATGAAATTCAAGAAGTATACCGTTTACAAGGGGTAAAAATCAATGACAAACACTTTGAAGTTGTTATCCGTCAGATGATGCGTAAAGTAAGAGTGGAAGATCCGGGAGATACTTTATTCCTTGAAGAGCAATTAATCCATACAGCTGATTTCTTAGTTGAGAATGATAAATTGTACGGAATGAAAGTGGTAGAAGATGCAGGTGATTCGGAAGTGTTAAAACCAGGTCAGATTGTTTCTCCACGTGAATTGCGTGATGAAAATTCTTTATTGAAACGTAATGATAAAAATCAGGTTGTTGCTCGTGATGTAATTACGGCTACTGCAACTCCGGTGTTACAAGGTATTACCAGAGCATCGTTACAAACTAAATCATTTATCTCTGCGGCATCGTTCCAAGAGACTACAAAAGTATTAAACGAAGCAGCAGTTGCTGGTAAAGTAGATACGCTTGAAGGTCTTAAAGAAAATGTTATCGTTGGACATAGAATTCCTGCAGGTACAGGTATGAGAGATTACGATCATACTATTGTAGGTTCTAAAGAAGACTATAACGAGATTATGGCTAGTAAAGAAGAGTACATTTATTAATCAGTAGATTAATAGTTAAATAAATAAAAGCCACTATTTTAAATTTTAAATTAGTGGCTTTTTAAATACTATGAGTAACAAAATATAGCTAAATATTTAAAATCTAATATCAATGAGCGATAATAATCAACAACAAGGGCAAATCAATATAGAATTGGATGAAAAAACAGCCGAAGGAATTTATTCCAATTTGGCCATTATCAATCACTCAGCTTCTGAGTTTGTTATTGATTTTGTAACGATTATGCCGGGTGTGCCAAAAGCAAAAGTAAAATCAAGAATAGTGTTAACGCCACAACATGCAAAAAGGTTTCTGAAGGCATTGGGTGAAAATATTCATCGATATGAACAAGTTAATGGGGAAATCAAAGACACAGAGCAACCACAAATTCCTTTGAATTTTGGTACTGCGGGTCAGGCATAAATTGATAAAATTGTTAAAAACAAAACGGCTTCTTCCGAAATTTTGGATGAAGCCGTTTTTTTTTTGAATTTAACAACTTGGTTTTCTGCTTTTTATTGGCTTTAATTTTTGTTTTTTATGCTTTAGGGTATTATATTCTATGACAGTTATAAAAGAGATTTAGGTTTAATATTACAGCGAAAACGTTTGCGTAGAAATAATTGGCTTAAAATGTTGTTTTAACGGATATTATTGTAGTTTTATCGCCCCTAAATCGATTTCGGATGAATATGAACTTGGAAAAAAAGTTTTTCAGGTTCTTTTTTTTGCGATTATTTGAAACGCTATTATTGACCAAATTATAAATTAAAATAGATTTTAATACCACTCGATTTATGAAAATTTTTGCGCATCTTTTTTTAACATTGAAGCAACGTTCTGTGAGCTCTTTTGGAGTAATTGCCTGTCTGTTTTTCTGTATTTTAGCGAGCGATTTAGCTTATGCTCAACCAACTGTCTTAGGTTCGTCAGTTGCAAATGGCAGTTACACAACCTATAATTTGGTAACCCGAGGAGGAGGTGTTCGATATGTTAAGGTTAATGCGACTTCCGCTGGAACTGCCGGTAGATTATGGGAATTTGCTACAGGAGTTGCAGGTAGTGCGAATTATACAACTAACTGGAGGCCATATACTGCTTCACAGCAATTGTCAACCAACACCTATATCGATCCTGCAACAGCTACCAGTTCAGCACGTTACAATACTAGTTCAGGAGGAGCTACAGGTACTTTACCAGCAGTAGTTTCGGGTTCTTATTACACTTTTATAGTAGGAGGAAACTCCACTGCCAACAATTTTATGTCGGTATTGTCTACCACGTATAATCCTAAAGATATTACAGCGGCTTCTCAGAGTCCATTAGCAGCATCGGTCGGAGTAGGTCAGTCTGTAGTTGTTACGGCTACCATTTCGGCTGTTTTAAGTACGAACGAGACTTTATACTTGCGTTATTCCAATGATGGTTTTGCCAACTCTACTATTATTCCGTTTAGTACATCAGGAACCTCGTTAACCGCTACTATACCTGGAGCTTTTAACACTCCAAGTGCCAATATTTCTTATTATATTTTTTCTTCGAATCAAGCGACTGCACCTTCAGTGGCACAGGCTGATTATTTTACATTAAACTTATACAACGCTTCCGGACAAAACGTAGCCGGTGGTGGAACAAACTATACCTATACTGTAGGTGCTACTACTCCAACTTATACGTGGAACCAAACGGGAACCGCTTCATGGGCTACAGGAACTAACTGGACGCCTACAAGAACAGCGGGAGCTTATGATAATTTGGTTTTTAATAACGGTGCGACAACAACAGTTACCAATATTCCAGCCGAACAAATTGGAGCTTTAAGTGTTTCGGGAAATACCGCAGTGAATTTACAGGCCGCAAGTGCAAATACCTTAACCATTGCCAATGGTGCTGCAGGTTTCGATTTATCAGTAGCTTCTGGAAGTGCTTTGAACGCGAATGGTGCTAGTGCTTTGAATTTAGCTTTGATGACAGGAGCGACAGGAAGTATTAGTGGGAGTATGACTTTTTCAACGTCAGTGAATACCATATCGCCAACAGATGCAAATTCACTTACTTTCAATAATGGTTCGAAATTTACTCAAACAACAGGAAATACTGGGGCAATTTTTGGAACAACAGGTACTGCCAATTTAGTGGTTTTTGCTAGCGGTTCAACCTTTGAACAAAATGCAGGATCTTCGCCTTTTGGTTTAGGTCAGCCAGCTTCAAAAGTGACTTTCCAAACTGGAAGTTTATTTAGAATAACGGTAAACCAGGCTCCTGGATTTACAGGAAGGACTTATGCAAATTTTGAATGGGATGCGAATGGATCACAATCAATAACGGGTGGTACTGCAACTTCTATAGATAACTTTACAATAACACAAGGGACTTTCAATTTAAACATGACTGCAGCTCCAAGTATTAAAGGTAATATTTCAGTAGCAAATGGGGCAGTGTTAGGTTTTTCTCCTGCTTCAGTTACAGCTATCAACTTAAACGGAACCGGTACCCAAACTATTACCACAACAGGAACGGGTACAATAACTGTAGGTGCAAATGGGAATTTAACAGTTGCTTCAGGCTCTACTGTAGACATGGGGACTTCGTTTATTACGGGCGCAGGAATATTTACGGTTGTAAGTGGCGCTACATTGAAAACAGCAAATGCGGATGGTATTTATTCGTCGACAGCTACAGGATCTATTAGAACTACAACCAGAAATTTTAATACAGGAGCTAACTATGTTTACAACGGAACTGCTAATCAAACAACAGGAACTGGTTTACCGGCTACTGTAAATAGTTTGTCTATCAACAATACAGGTACATCGCCTAACAATGTCGTGACTTTAACTAATGCCTGTACTACAGGAATTGTAGTATTGACTGCAGGAAAATTTGACCTTAACTCAAAAACCTTTACCGTATCAACCGGTGGAACAATTACTGCAACAAATGGTGATTTTACTTCTACTGCTGGTCCGGTTGCTTTTGCAGGGACGGCTGTCGTTTCAGGAACCGTTAATTTCCCGACGGTAACTATGGCCGGAGGTGTGAACTTTGGTTCAGCTTCAAATATTGTTACTTCGTTGCAGCTTAACTCAGGTGGGTTTGTTGCTACTAACGCGCCAACCTATGGACCTGCTTCCACATTAATCTATAATGTAACAAATTATGGACGTAGTTTAGAATGGAGTACAACTAGTGGAGCAGGATACCCAAATCACGTTCAGGTAGGGAATGGTACTGCTACTACTTTAGATGTGAATAATAGTGCCAATGCTTTCCGTAAAATGGCAGGGAACTTAACGGTTTCTTCAGGGTCGATTTTCAATATCAACGGAATTACGAATGACAATGGCGGTAATGGAATTTGTGTTGAAGTGGTTGGTGACATTATTAACAACGGAACCATCAATTTTACAGCAGCCACCAAACGTCTGAAAGGAACTAATTTTACGAATGGCGTTACTACAGGTATAACAAATTTATCTTCTGCAGTTGGCGGGGATTTAGAGGTGACGGGTAACTTTACCGACAATAATACCTTTAATGCTAATAACAGAGCAGTGTTTTTTACAGGAACCGGAACACAGGTAGTTTCAGATTCTGCTTCTGCACCTTTCAATATCGATTATATTGTTTCCAATAAGGCTTCAGGAACTATTCAGTTGGGTGTTGATTTATTGACTGCCGGACCAAATGGTGGGAATGCAATTACTCTAACTGGCAGTTCGGATGTTTTGGATTTGAACGGAAAAACACTAACCTTGGGAGTTGCCGGAAATTCCTCTACCATATCGGGTACGGGGATATTTAGAGGAAACAGCACTTCCAAAATGATAATCAACGGAACGGGTGCTTTTGGAACCGTTCGTTTTGACCAAACAACTCCGGGAACCTCAAACTTATTAAGCAACTTTACCCTTAACAGAACTTCAGGAAGTATTGTACTTGGGAATGATTTAAATGTTTCTACAGAC
Source organism: Flavobacterium sangjuense (assembly GCF_004797125.1). NCBI lineage: Bacteria > Pseudomonadati > Bacteroidota > Flavobacteriia > Flavobacteriales > Flavobacteriaceae > Flavobacterium > Flavobacterium sangjuense. Next base: position 90,701 of record NZ_CP038810.1, on the reverse strand, counting down.
TTAACCCTAACTGATGGAACTATAGATTTAGGAAGCAGTAATCTAACTATAGGAACAGCAGGGACTATAACAGTTTCTGGTCCTTCGACTACTAAAATGATTATTGCTGATGGAAGTGGTGAATTGAGAAAATTAACGACCTCCAATACTCAGGCTAACTTTACTTTCCCAATAGGTGACAGTACGGGTTCTGCAAATAATGCACAGTATACTCCAGTTACTACGTCAGCCAGTGCTTCATCCGGAGCCACATTTACCAATGCTTACATAGCTGCTAAAGTTAATGACAGTAAAATTTTAAGTAATAATAGCCAAACCAATTATTTAACGCGTTTTTGGACGGTTAGACAATCGGGGATAACAGCTGCTCCGTTTACTACTACAATAACTGGAACCTATATCACTGGTTCATCTTTTGATTTAAATGGAGGATCCGGAACAGATGCTTTGATTTCTAGTGCTCAATTAAGCGGTTCTTTTAATCAAACTAATAATCCATGGATAAAGTATAGTGCTTTAAATGCTGGAACTTTAACTGCTACGGGAGCTACATTAGCAGATGGAGTTGATTCTGTTTTCACAGGTATTACAGGAGCTAACCCAACAGGGACTATTACTGGTGGAGGAGTGTCATTATGTCCTGGAACTGCAAATGTCAATTTGGGTGTAACTAGTGTAACTGGTGATTCAACTATTGTTTATAGCTGGTCACCATCTACTTTTTTGAGTAGTACTACTATTTCTAATCCGGTGGTTGTTAGTCCAACATCGACAGTAACATATACTCTTACAATTAGAGATGGGAATGGAATAAGTACTACAGCAAATACAACCATAACTGCCTCTACTACAACCACTACAAATGGTGGGGTAAATTGGTCAGATGGTACTCCTTCAAGTACCAAAGCTGCTATTTTTGACGGCAGTAATGCTAGTATAAATACGAACTTCCAAGCCTGCACGCTGAGATTAACAAATAGTGCAATAGTTACTGTTGCTTCTAATGCTAACGTCACTTTAAGTGGTGCCATAACTGTAGATTCAGGAAGTACATTCACTCTGCATAACAATGCTAATTTATTACAAGGAGGCACAGCAAATGCAAATACGGGTAATATCAAAGTAGAACGAAATACATCTGAACTATATCGTTTTGATTACACTTTGTGGTCAACTCCAGTTACTGGGCAAGAGTTGTATGCTTTTTCTCCTTACACTGCTTCCAATCGTTTTTATACTTATGATACGGCTAATGATTATTATACTGCTGTTAGCTTTGGTACTTTTTCAGGTCAAGTTAATGGAGTAGGCGGAACAGAAGCAAACCATGTTCCGTTTACAACTGGAAAAGGTTATTTGATTCGCGTACGTTATGATTGGCCTACTTATGTAAACCCTTCAACAGGAACTCAATGGATGGGAACTTTTGAAGGCGTGCCAAATAATGGAAACTATACAGTTGGATTATCAACTGATTTAAATGGGTATAATGCAGTCGGTAACCCTTATCCGTCAGCTATTGATATAGCTACTTTTTTAAGTAATAATAGTGGTGTGATTGATCCAAAACTTTGGTTTTGGAGAAGAAGAAATTTATCTGGCGCCCCTGCCTATATCACTTATACTAATGGCACGTTTAATAATGGGCCTAACAATAGTCTTTCTCCTTTGGATCCACAACCTGCAGATTTAATACAATCAGGGCAAGGATTTTTTGTAAAAGCTAATACTGCTGGAGCTTTACAATTTAATAATGATCAAAGAGTAATTGGTAATGGTACATTCTTTAAAGATTCAAATGTTACAGATACAATAGATGTAAGCAGAATTTGGTTAAACTTAAGTAATACAGAAGGTGTAATAGGTTCTATGGCACTTGGGTATAAAACGGGTGCTACAAATGGATTAGACGAAGATTTTGACGGGGAATTTATTAATGATAGTGCTACTTCATTTGCATTAAATTCATTGGTTGATGCTACTGAATTATCAGTTCAGCATCGTGCATTGCCTTTTGATACCGTTGATGTAGTTCCTTTATCTTTCAAAACAAATGCAACGGGAACCTATAATATTTCTATTAATGCAGTTGATGGTTTGTTTGCTGATAATATGCAACCAATTTATCTAAAGGATGATTTGACGGCAACGTATCATGATTTAAATACAGGAGCTTATTCATTTGCTTCAGAAGCAGGAACTTTTAATGACCGTTTCGAAATTGTATACGCCTTACCATTAGGAGTTGACAATCCATCATTTACTCCAAATGCAGTTGTTATTTATCCTCAGAACAATGATTTAGTTGTTAATTCAGGTAATATTATAATGTCATCTATTAAAATATTTGACATACAAGGCAGATTGTTACAAGATATAAAAGACATTAATTCAAGCCAAACTAAGATCAGTGCTGGTTTATCAAATGAAGTATTATTGGTACAAATAACATCTGATGATGGAATTGTTGTAACTAAGAAAGTGATACGATAATTACTTAGACATAAATTATTTTTTAATCCCTGCTATTTTAGCGGGGATTTTTTGTTTTATAAATGATTAATAAGCTGTGTTCATAACTATTGGAAAGACTTATTTATTAATTAACGTTGTTAAACGAGTATATTATTATTTTTGCCGATATAATAGTAAATATTTAATTACGAAAAATTAGTTTTGCATTATTGGAAACAGACGTTAATTAAAATCATATTCATTTATACGCCAAAAATTAGCACAAATCATCTAAAATTAAGTTGTTAATCGATAAAAAATGAGTTTAGTCGGATAATTGTTTTTTTGTTTTATTAAATTCAACTATTTTTGAATTTTTTGCAATTGTTTAAATATTAAAGGATGATTTTATAATACAATACATCAATCAAACTAATTTCGATAATTTTAAAAATAGCGCTATGAATAAAACAATTACTTTATCAAAAACTTGCGGTAAAACTACAAGGACCACATTGGCAAAATCGCTTTTAGTGTTTGTTTTGTTTTTTGGATTACAGGGAATTTATGGTCAAATATCAAGTACAACAACTGGGGGTTTATGGAATGTCGGAGGTACTTGGGTAGGAGGCGTTGTACCAACATCCGCTGATAATGTTATTATAAGGGGTGGGGCAACAGTAACAGTAAATGTTAATACTGCTGCATGCTCTTCAATTCAAGTTAATCCCAATGATAATAATTCAACAGGAACTTTAACTTTCAATGCTTCAAGTATTCTTACTGTTTCTGGAAATGTAACATTTACGGGTAATTCCAATAAAAATGCCGCACTCAATATGACAAGTGGGGGTATTTTAAAAATTGGTGGATCTTGTACAATAAGCACTACCAGCAATTATACATTTACCTCAGGAACTGGAACAATTGAATATAATGCTGCGGGAACACAAACGGTTGCTACTACTACATCGATGGGCGCAGCATATCATAATCTTACTCTTTCCAATAGTGGTTCCAAAACAACAACGGGAGTAACCGTTAATGGCATTCTTTCAATGGAAGGTACAGCCACTGCTTCTGCAGCTCCAACATACGGTAGCGCAGCAACACTTCAATACAATACAGCTACAGCAAGAACGATATCTGGTACAACTAATGCAGGTATCGAATGGATAACACCGTTTGTCGCTACCGGAGGAGTTGTAATTGCCAATACGGGTAAAATCACAATGGGGATTGCAAGAGTGATTAATTCAGGCTCCAATATCACTGTCAATAGTGGCGCATCTTTTGACGCAGGGTCATTTATTCATACGATAAATGGTGGAGCTTCATTAGTAGTTAACGGAACATTAGATTTTTCAAATGCCAGTGGAGAGATAAGAAGTGGTACCACAGGAACCTCGACCTTAACAATGGGTTCAGCCGGATTAATCAAAACAATAGATGCAAACGGATTAGGACCAGTTGCAAGTGCTTCTTTTTCAACCCAATCAGGAGGTGCTTGGACAACTACAAGTATCAATACTAATGGTACAATAGAATATTACCGTACAACAGATAATACTCAAATTGTTACCGATAGAAGTTATAATAATCTTACTATTACAGGAACACAAACAAAAACCTGGACCTTAGGAGCAGCAAGAACAGTAGCTGGAAATATAAGTGTAGGTGGATTGACCATGTCAGGTACTTTTACAGTTAATGTTGGAGGAAACTGGACTAACAATGGAGGAACATTTACTAAAGGAACAGAAACGTTTAATTTTAACGGAACAACCCAATCAATAGGAGGTTCAACATCCACAACATTTAATAATGTAACCCTTTCGAATAGCGGAACAAAGACATTTAATGTTGCTACTACTTTTGGAAATAACCTAAGTATTGCCAGCGGTGTTATTGCTAATCTTTCTACATTTACTCATACGGATAGTGGAACACTTACACTAGGTGGTTCAGGAACTCCTTCAGGTTCACACGGTAGCACAAGTTCTTCGGCTACTTATAAAAACAACACCTATTTTGCAGCTACTTCGGGGATAATCAATGTAACAAGCGGTTCATGCCCTGCGGTAACAGCTGTGCTTTCCGGAACTAATACTATTTGTTTTGGTTCAAGCAGTAACTTAATTGTTACGATAACTGGTGGTGTAAGTCCTTATACAGTTGTTTACTCCGGAGGTACAGTTAACAGTTATACAAGTGGAAGTAATATAAGTGTTAGTCCTGGTTCTACAACTAATTATACGCTTACTTCTGTTACGGAATCTAATGGTTGTACAGCATCAGTATCAGGTTCACCTACGGTAACAGTAGACGCTACTTCAGTTGGAGGAAGCATTACAGGAGGTTCAACACCAATATGTCAAGGCACTAATACAGGCACTATGACCTTAAGTGGACATACAGGAAGCGTAGTTAAATGGCAGAAACAAGTTAATGGAGGTGGCTATTCAGATATTGTAAATACAGCAACAACCTATAGCGAAGTACCATCATCTGCAGGGACATGGGATTATCGCGCTGTAGTTCAGAATGGTACTTGTACATCTGTAAATTCTGCCATCAGAACAATAGTAGTAGATGCTAGTAATGGCGGAAGCATTACAGGAGGTTCAACCCCAATGTGTGAAGGCAGTAATACAGGTACTATGACCTTAAGTGGATACACGGGAAGCGTAGTAAAATGGCAGAAACAAGTAAATGGTGGCGGCTATTCAGATATTGTAAACACAGCAACAACCTATAGCGAAGTACCTTCTTCAGCCGGGACATGGGATTATCGTGCCGTAGTTCAGAATGGCAGTTGTACATCAGTAAATTCAGCCATCAGAACAATAGTAATAGATGCTACTTCAGTTGGCGGAAGCGTTACAGGAGGTTCAACCCCAATATGTGAAGGCAGTAATACAGGCACTATGACCTTAAGCGGCCACACGGGAAGCGTAGTGAAATGGCAGAAACAAGTTAATGGTGGTGGCTATTCAGATATCGTAAATACAGCAACAACCTATAGTGAAGTACCTTCTTCAGCCGGAACATGGGATTATCGTGCCGTGGTTCAGAATGGTACTTGTACCTCAGTAAATTCAGCCATCAGAACAATCGTAGTTGATGCTACTTCAGTTGGCGGAAGCGTTACAGGAGGTTCAACCCCAATATGTGAAGGCAGTAATACAGGCACTATGACCTTAAGTGGACACACAGGAAGCGTAGTGAAATGGCAGAAACAAGTTAATGGTGGTGGCTATTCAGATATTGTAAACACAGCAACAACCTATAGTGAAGTACCTTCTTCAGCCGGTACATGGGATTATCGTGCCGTGGTTCAGAATGGTACTTGTACCTCAGTAAATTCAGCCATCAGAACAATCGTAGTTGATGCTACTTCAGTTGGCGGAAGCGTTACAGGAGGTTCAACCCCAATATGTGAAGGCAGTAATACAGGCACTATGACCTTAAGCGGCCATACGGGAAGCGTAGTGAAATGGCAGAAACAAGTTAATGGTGGTGGCTATTCAGATATCGTAAATACAGCAACAACCTATAGCGAAGTTCCTTCTTCAGCCGGAACATGGGATTATCGTGCAGTGGTTCAGAATGGCAGTTGTACAGTAATAGATTCAGCTATTAGAACAATAGTAGTTGATGCTACATCAGTTGGTGGAAGCATTACAGGAGGTTCAACCCCAATATGTGAAGGCAGTAATACAGGTACCATGACCTTAAGCGGGCACACAGGAAGCGTAGTGAAATGGCAGAAACAAGTTAATGGTGGTGGCTATTCAGATATCGTAAACACAGCAGCAACCTATAGCGAAGTACCTTCTTCAGCCGGTACATGGGTTTATCGTGCTATAGTTCAGAACGATAGTTGTACTTTAGTAAGTTCAGCTATCAGAACAATAGTAGTAGACGCCACTTCAGTTGGAGGAAGCGTTACAGGAGGTTTAACCCCAATATGTGAAGGCAGTAATACAGGTACCATGACCTTAAGCGGGCACACAGGAAGCGTAGTGAAATGGCAGAAACAAGTTAATGGTGGTGGCTATTCAGATATCGTAAACACAGCAACAACCTATAGCGAAGTACCTTCTTCAGCCGGTACATGGGATTATCGTGCCGTGGTTCAGAATGGTACTTGTACCTCAGTAAATTCAGCCATCAGAACAATAGTAGTAGATGCTACTTCAGTTGGAGGAAGCGTTACAGGGGGTTCAACCCCAATATGTGAAGGCAGTAATACAGGTACCATGACCTTAAGTGGACACACTGGAAGCGTAGTGAAATGGCAGAAACAAGTTAATGGTGGTGGCTATTCAGATATCGTAAACACAGCAACAACCTATAGCGAAGTACCTTCTTCAGCCGGTACATGGGATTATCGTGCAGTGGTTCAGAATGGTACTTGTACCTCAGTAAATTCAGCTATCACAACAATTGTTGTTGAAGCATCAGTTGGAGGTTCTGTTTCTGGAACGGCTAATATTTGTTCAGGTTCAACAAGTGGTTTATTAACCTTATCGGGAGAAACGGGTACAGTAGTTCGTTGGGAATATTCAGTAAGCCCTTTTTCTTCTTGGACAACTATTGTAAATACAACCAATACACATACATCTGGCGCATTAACACAAACTACACACTTTAGAGCAGTAGTTCAATACGGAAGTTGTGCTGAAGCAAATTCTTCACCAGCAGTAATTACTATTACTACGACAACTACAACAGATGGAGGAACAACTTGGGATAACGGTTCGCCATCAAGTACAAAAGCTGTTGTTTATGATGGTAGTACGGGAACGGTAAGCTCTGATATAGCAGGTTGCTCTCTGGTATTAACAAATAATGCTACAGTAACTGTTTCTTCAGGAGTTGACGTTACTTTGAGCGGTGCAATAACAGTGAATACTGGAAGTACATTTACATTAAATAATAATGCTAATTTGATTCAAAGCGGAACAACAAACACTAATTCAGGGAATATTATTGTTAAACGTGATAGTTCGGCATTAAAACGATTGGATTATACTTTATGGTCATCGCCTGTTTCAGGACAAAATTTGTTTGATTTTTCACCATTAACTTCAGTTTCCCCTAATATTCGTTTTTATACTTATAATTCAACTATAAATTTTCCTGCAACTACTGGATTCTACGAACCAGTTACAGCCTATGCAACTACTGATTTTGCCTTAGGGAAAGGATACTTAATTCGTATGCCTTTCAACCATCCAACCGCACCGGCTATTTGGAATGGACAGTTCACAGGTATACCACATAACGGAACACAAAGTGTAACGATTACTCATACTGGAGATCGTTTTAATGCGATAGGTAATCCATATCCATCTCCTATAGATGCTGTGGCCTTTGTTAGTGATAGCAACAATACTTCTTCAATAACAGGAACATTGTATTTTTGGAGAAAAACTAATAATGCTTTAAGTCCAAGTTATTGTACGTGGACAATGGGTGGTTTTGTTGGGAATGGCGAAGCTCAGGTTTTTGATCCTAACGATATCATTCAAACCGGTCAAGGATTCTTTGTTGAAGGAACCGGAAGTGGAGCAGTTAATTTTGATAATACAATGAGAGTTGGTAATAATGATAATCAATTTTTCAAAACATCAGATACGCCTTCTACAAACTCTATTGAAAGAAACAGAATATGGCTAAACGCTACTAACTCCAGCGGATTATTCTCTCAGACTATGGTTGGTTATATTACCAATGCTACTCAGGGAGTTGATACTACCATTGACGGAAAGTATATTAACGATGGTGCAATTGCTTTGAGTTCATTAATAAATGAGGTGCCGTATGCTATTCAGGGAAGATCTTTGCCTTTTGATGCTAATGATATAGTACCTCTAAATTTTAAGGTTACAACTGCAGGTAATTATACTATAGCAATTGACCATGTTGATGGTTTGTTTACAGACGGAACACAATCAATCTATCTGAAAGATAATCTGACAACTACTATTCATAATTTAAATGCAGGTGCTTATTCCTTTGCATCTGAATCAGGAACATTTGCCGATCGTTTTGAAATTATTTATGCATTACCATTAGGAACTGAAAACCCAATCTTTACAGCTAACAGTGTAGTTATCTATAATCATAATAACGAATTTGTTGTTAATACGGGTAATATCATTATGGCTTCGATAAAAGTATTTGACATTCAAGGCAGACTATTGCAAGAGCGAAAAGAAATTAATTCTAATCAAACGAAAATAGGCAAAGGGTTAGCAAATCAGGTTTTGTTAGTTCAAATTACGTCAGAAGACGGCGTGGTAGTCACTAAGAAAGTGATACAATAGATTGCCTCCAATTGCAGAGTTTAATGTACTAAACCTCTCATTCCTGAGTCTTCAGGCTGAGAGGTTTTTGTTTGTAAGGGGATTGGTTTTTTCAAAAGTGAAATTTGCATCTGAAATATCTTCTGATTTTTTTAGAGTTGAATCCTTTAGACAGAATTTGGTATGCCAGATTTGAGTTTTAAATGCTATAATTTTAGGCAAATGTTTTTTGCTAAATGTAAATGTAATTTTTTCCTGGCTATCCATAATAATAATAAAATCATACAGTTTCTTTTTGAAATAGTTGACCAAATTCCAGTTGGTATTTTTTCTGGCACAAATTTTTATTTCGCTAATTGCACTTATAGCAATCATTTCATTATTTAGATTGTAAAGTATTAAATAGTTGTCTTTTATAATACCATAGTTTGATTTAAAAAACATTTCAATTCTTTTTAATGGTTAATATTTCCTTTAAGCAGGTAATTTTTTGGGTCAAAAAGAGTAATTCGCAAGTATCGTACAGTAAATGCCTAGTCGTTTCAGGTCTTTTAAAAAACTGTCCCGATTCTTCGGGACAGTTTCAGGTGTCAAATAAAACATGCATACTTAAAAAGAAAAGTATATTCTAATTCCCCCTAAGAAATCAGACTTTATTTATCTTTACAGATAGAGCCACTTTTTGGTAACAGTTATGCCACCCTCTGTGGTAACTTTTATAATTATAGGTTGTTGGCTTAAAATAAGTGAACTAATTGTTGTTTGACTTGAATTAATATCGTGATTTTGATATAACAAGGTTCCGTTAATAGAATATAAGGTAATGTCTTTTAATAAAGTTGTTCCTGAGTCGATAATTATATTATCATTATTTTGTGATAAATTCAGATTTTCGGCATTAAATGTATTTTGACCTATTCCCAATGCTGTGGAGCCTGTAGTGTAGGTTAGTTCAAAACGACTATTATACATCCCTGCTTCTGAAGTAAAAGTATACCCACTTGTTTTTAAGTTGTTATATGTGTTTGTTACTGTATCGTGAATGTATATGCCCAAGCTGGAATTAGTAAAAAAGCCATCCAAATGATCAATAGCGAAGGTGTACGTGCCACTATAACTAGCACTAAAACTTAGCGGTACTACATCGGCTGATGTAAATGGTAATCCTTTAAATTGTATAGCATAGCGAACATTACCGATTAAAGAAGCCAGAGCGATAGCCCCATCATTCATATAGGCACCGTCTAAACCATGATCAATGCCATCAGTGGCGCCAGTACGATAACCCATTAAGGTTTGTGAAAAGGCCCCTTGTGCACCGGTTACGTTAATCCAAACGCGATTAGTTTCGAAAAAATATTTGGATTTATTGGCTGAGACATTAGTAATTGATAGTGGAGAAGCATATATTTTAAAAGTACTAATTGCGACAAGAAAGAAAAGTCCAATATAATTGGCAGATTTCGATAGGATAGAAGTATTGTTTTTCATAATAATACAAATTAGTTTTTGGTACTTATTTGGTTTTGATATGGCAAATCTATTGCAAACTTCTATTGTCTTTTTTTGAATTTAGCTGAGTGTTGCTTTTCTGTAGCCGAATGGCATTTTTGAAGAGGTAAAAGGTTTTTTTAATCGATATAAAACAAATTTATCTGATTTCAATGCCAATAATTACCATAAAAAAAGAGTAAACGCTAAGTTTATGGCTTATGGTTTACTCTCGTTTTTAAGAATTTATAATTTAATTTTTTTGACTATAACAAATTAAGTCTCTTCATTAGTTCGGGTTTATTTCCCCGACTTACAGGAATAACATCTTTCCCAATTAAGACACTGTTGTCCTCAATATCAATAATTTTTTTTGTATTGATTAAATAGGAGCGATGTATTTTCAAAAATAAATCTTTGGGTAATTTGTCTTCAATTTTTTTTAAGGAGGTATGCACCTTATAGGAATTGGTGTCCGTTTTTATATTTATATAATCTCCCAGGGCTTTAATAACAGTTATTGTTGGAATGTCAATTTTTATTAAGCGATTGCTAATGTTAATATAAAATTCATTGGTTTTGTCATTTGAAGTTTTATCAGCATCAATGGTATTGCCATTTTTTGAAGTATCAACTCTCCAATTTAATTTTTGCATTGCTTTTTCAAAACGGTCCTCAGTTATTGGCTTTACCAAATAATCTACTATGCAGTCATATTCAAATGCGTTGATAGCGAAATTCTTGTCAGAAGTAATCAACACAATTTTTGGAGGGTCTTTTATTGTATCAATAAAATCGAAACCTGTAAAATCGGGCATGTGTACATCGAGAAAAACGACATCTACATCATTTCTGTTTAGGTATTTGATTGCTTCAATGGCATTCGAAAATTCTTCTAAGATATTTAATCTAGTGTGTAGAGAAATCATTTGAGCTATTACAGCTCTTGCCATCATTTCGTCATCAATAATAATACAATTCATAAATTTTAATTTAAATGCCGTTTACAAAATGAAGCATTAAAGTTAGTGTTTTTTCAAATGCTAGTTGCAAATCTTTCCTACTGCCTGGGTCGGACTTTTCATATTCATCTGCTAAATGATAACTATTTTCAAGACCAAGAATAGCTATCTTGTGTTTTAATTTATGGATGCACTCCATAGTTTGGGGCCACTTTTTAAGATGCAAACTGACATAATAAGCATCAACTTCTATGGGTAATTCGAATTTGAGTACAGCTATAAACTTTTGTTTTATTACCTCCTCATTTCTCGAAAGTTTATTGATGTATTCTATATTAGGTTTTTCCATGACCTTTAGGTAATTTGATAAAAAATGTGGTTCCGATTCCTAAGCTACTTTCCAGCCAAATAGTGCCATTGTAGTTGTCAACAATTCTTTTTACTATTGTTAATCCTATACCTGTTGATTTTGCTTCTTCAGAAAAGGATTGAAATAAATCAAAAATTTTGACTTGATACTTAGTATCAATTCCCTGCCCGTTATCTTTAATTGAAAATACAAAATCATTGCCAATTTCTTCATAATCTATTTCAACAAAACCTTCTTTTTTATCAATATAGTTAACCGCATTGCTTATTATGTTTTGAAATAATTGTTGCATTCTGAATCTGTCAGTTTCGAGTATTGGCAGTTCTTTTTTTATCGTTACAGTTACATTTTCCGGGATGTGAATGATTTGGATTATATTAGTGATTATTTCATTTAAGTCTATTTTTTCAGTAAGTTCTTTGCTTGAATCTACTTTAGAATAGGTTAAAATCCCTTGAATTAAATTATCCATTTTTTCTACTTTATCCTCTATCAATTCAAAATACTGCACGGTTGTTTCGTTAAAGAGGTCTTTGTTATCATCTTTTATCCATGTAATTAAAGAGTGAATACTTCGTAAAGGTGATTTTAAATCGTGAGATACCATGTGAGCGTATTCATTAAGGCGCTCGTTTTTTATTTCTAACCTTTTTAAAAGTTGTTCTTTTTGAAGTTCCAATTTCTTTTGTTCGGTTATATCCAAATGGATACCTATTGAACCTATTACTTCACCGTTTACATTATAATTTGGTGCTCCACTGATTAACCAGTATTTTTCTTTTCCTTCCTTGGTGTTTATAATAATTTCGTATGAATTGGATAAACCAATTGTTCTGTCTTTTATTTTGTCTCTGAGAAGTAATTTATTTTGAGGGTCTACAAATAATTCAGAAGTTTTATGGCCAATTAATTCTTCCATTTTAAATCCGCTCATCTCTAAGAAGGATTGATTTGCCAATTTAATAATATCATTATTGTCAACCTCTAATAAACCCATATTCATGTTAGCAATAATATTACTGTATTTTTCTCTTTCGGCTTCAAGGCTTTCTCTATATTTTTTCTTAATGGTAACATCCTCATAACTCCACAGATTGCCATCTAATTTTTCCCCTTTGTATATTGGGATAAAACTGCGCTCTAAAACCCTGCCATCAGCCAGTTCGATGGTTTCGGCGATGACAATTTCTTTTTGGTTTAAAATTTCGGTTAGCCTATCTTTAAATTGATTTGGGTCTTTAAAAAAATCTTTAATTCCAACAGCAATCAATTCACTATCAAAGCCTTTTAATAAATCGGGATCAGCTTCAATTTTAAATAACGAACAGAATTTAGAATTGGCTAAAAGTATTTTTTTGTTTTCATCCTCAAACAAAATTCCGGATTGCAGGTTGGCAATCAATGAATTTAATCTGTTTTGTGATTCTATCAACTGTTGGCTAAATTCTTTTTCTAAAGAAATATCTTCCTGTATTGTAAAATACTTTTTAATTTTCCCATATTCGTCATGCAGGGCTTGTCCTTGAATACGTACCCAATATTCTTGTTTGAACTTGGTATAGTTTATAATTTCACAATTAAATGGTAGCCCGTTTTTGATTTGCTCGTTGAGATAATTAACTGTTTTCAAATTAGTTTCAGGTCCGTGTAATAAGGTATCAGGTCTTTCTCCTATTATTTCTTCCAAATTGTACTCGGTCAATTCTAGAAAACTGGAATTCACCCATTCAATTTTTCCATCTTTGTCTGATATAAATACCGGATTGCTGTTTTTTTCAGCAATAGAAGACAGCAGTACTAACTGTTCTTCACGTTCTTTTTCAATGGTAATGTCTTCAATAATGGCAAAATATTGCGACACAAAACCTTTTGAATCTAAAATAGGCTGACCTGTTATTTTGGACCGGAATGTTCCTCCTTGTTTTTTTACGTAAACATATTCAACATCAAAAGCGTTTCCTTTATAAAACGCTTCGACCATTTTGTAAATTTCTTTTTTGTTGGATAATTTACCTCGGCCAACCTCTATAATTGACTTTCCTATAATTTCATTCTGAGAATATCCGGTTAGATTCGCAAAGGCTTCATTGCACCAAAAAATCTCTCCCTGTGGTTGGGTAAAAACCACCCCGTTTTTATTGGCACTGGCAACAAGTGAAAGTCTGTTTAGTTCTTCTTTGTCAATTTTAAGTTGCTTACTTTGTTCATCAATAGTCTTGATTAAGCGTTTTAATTCATTGTTGTTTTTTTCTTGATTTTTAAGAACATGAAGTATATCCAGTAAAGAATCATGAAAGGCAAAATCAGAGGGTTCTAATTTTTTTTGGCTTACTTCTTCCAAAGACATAAACCATGGGGAGCCCAGAAAAAGAAAACTGCTGTTCTGTCGTTCGAATTGGCCTTTTAATGTTAATGAATTAAATCCTTTAAAGGTAAATATGATTGATTTATGGAGTAATGTTTTAAAGTTCTTAGGATTTACATTTTCTTTAAATGGTCTTATGACTGTAAAATAATCTGTAAAGAGTTTGTCTTCTTCCAAATCAGGCATCATCTTAGCAATACTGTTTCCAAAACTCTTAATTGTCAGATTTTCATCAATTAGGATGTAAAAGGGAAAAATAGTATTTAAACTGGTATCTGTAAAAACAAATTGTAAATCAGTCATAAGATTTCAATACTTTCAAAAGACGTTTAATTTATTCAGAAATCAATTCATTACAGCTCCAATAATCCAGTATTTTTTGAACTTTAGAAGCATAATCTTCATATTTTAATGGTTTTAGGATATATCCGGCAATGCCAATTTTATAGCATTCTTTTACATCTTTAAAATTGCTGGAAGTAGTTAATACAATAATCGGTATATACCTCAGTAAAGAATCATTTTTTAAAATGGTTAAGAATTCTATTCCGTTAAGTTTTGGCATATTTAAATCCAAAAGAATAATATCAGGAAGGTCTTTTTTGCTTTCTAAATAAGCTAATGCTTTTTCACCGTTGTTAGATTCAATGATTTGATGAGTTAGTCCTAAAGCAGAAACTACTCTGTTGAATTTCATAACTTCAATAGTGTCGTCTTCGATGAAAAGTATTTTTAAGGTTTTTAGCATTGTATTTTAGGGCTTATTTTTATCCAGTTGTATTCCTTCCGTTTTTTGGGTAATATCTTTTATAATACTATCAAGTTCTTCGGCAGATTTCAATAAATTATCTAAAAGACTTTCGCCATCATGATCATCGATACCATAATTTTTAATAATATCAATCAGACTCATCATTCTCGCTAAAGGGGCACGTACAACATGCGATTGAATCCAGGCAATTTCTTTTAATTTTTCATTTTGCTTTTCAATGGCTTCAACATAAGTTACCCGTTCAGTAATATCGTTAGCTAATATAAGTCTACCAGTAGTATTCTGAAACGGAATGACATTACTTTGAATTTCAACATTGATGATTTCACCGTTTTTTTTCTGATGCCTGAAATTCCCAATTGAATAAGCACCCGGTTTAGCATTTAGTAAGTCGATTCTCTTTATCAATTCCGGTATGTCTTCAGCCGGTCTTATGTCTTTGATAGTCATTCCTAAAAATTCCTGTAAAGAATAACCGTAATGCTTTTCTGCTGCCAAATTTACATCTAAAAATCTTAAAGTATCAATATCGTAAACCCACATTGGCAGAGGGCTTAAGTGAAACAAATCGCTATAGCGTCTTTCGGATGTTTCTAGTTGTAATAATGTTTTTTTTCTTTCAATATTGTAAATAATACTTTTATACAATGAATGAGGATCTAATTCATCTTTTATCAAATAATCCGAAACCCCAAGCGATAAGGATTTAAGACTAAAATTGAAATCGGAATACCCGGTTAAAATGATTAAAGGAATCTCATGGCAGAGTAACGACATTTCATTAATGAGTTCTTCACCGTTTTTATCCGGTAAAGAAAGGTCTAACAGTAACAGGTCACAATGGAATGAAGGATCAGTTAGGATGGATTTTGCCTCTTTAAAATTTTTCGCCCAAGAAATCGTCTGAGCTACAAAATGTTCTTGTAAATAGTCTTCAATCAGAACATAATCTCCCGGATTGTCTTCTATGACTACAATTTGGTATGGTTTATCGTCTTTAATGAATTTCATTTTAATAAGATTTAAGGGAGTTGTACGATGTTAATCCAAAAATTCTCAATTTTAGCCACAGCCAACATGAATTCATTTACATCAACCGGTTTAGTAATGAAGCAATTGGCGTAATGGTTATAGGCTTTAATAATATCATTTTCCGAAGAAGAAGTGGTAAGCATGATTATGGGAATATATCTCAAATGTTTACTGTCTTTAATATATTGCAATACTTCATGACCATTTTTCTTGGGCAAATTAATGTCAAGCAAAATTAAATTGGGCAAGTCCGCATTTTCAAAAGGCTCTTTTTTGTTTAAGAAGTCGATAGCCTGTTTGCCATCTTTGACGACACTTACTTTATTAATTATTTTGCCTTCTTCTAAAGCCTCGGTGGTTAAAAGAATATCCCCTTCGTTATCCTCAACCAATAAAATGTGAATTGCTTTCATGACTTAAATATTTATTTTTTTTGGAATGGTAAAATAAAAGGTAGTTCCTTCTTTCGCTTTAGATTCTAACCAAATCTGGCCTTTTAAGTTTTCTATAATTTTTTTCGTGATGGCTAACCCCATGCCGGTTCCCGAATATTCTTCTTTACTGTGCAAACGCTGAAAAATAATAAATATTTTCTCAAAATACTCCTGATTGATTCCAATGCCATTGTCTTTAATTTCAAATTTCCATGAAGAAGCACTTTCTTGACACGAGATGGTAATGATGGGCGCTTGGTTTGATTTGGAATATTTTAAACTGTTGCTTACTAAATTTTGAAAGACCTGCTTTAAAGGAGCGGCATGTGTTTTTATTACAGGAAGTTTTGTATAATTTATCTCAGCATTTTTTTCTTCTATCTGCTTTTTATACAGCAATTTGATTTCCTCAATAATGGTGTTTAAATCTACTTCTTCAAGTTTGGTTTCATTTTTGCCAATTCTTGAAAACTCTAATAAATCCAATATAATTTGACGCATTCGTTTGGCTCCGTCAACGGCAAAAAAGATGTATTTTTTACCTTTTTCGTCAAGTACATTTTCGTATTTCTTTTCAATTTGAGTCAAAAAGCTAGTAACCATTCTGAGAGGTTCTTGTAAATCGTGCGAGGCTACATAAGCAAACTGCTCGAGCTCTTCATTGGAAATTGCCAATTCTTTGACATGGTTTTCCAATGATCGGTTCATTTTTTTGAGTTTAGACTCTGTATGCTTTCTTTCAGTTATGTTTTTGAAATAAACAGTCAATCCCATTTGCGAAGGAAAGGCATTTAACTCAAACCAATAATTTAATATTTTGGAAAATATTTCTAAGCGGACAGGCTTATTTTGAAATTTGGCTTTGTAAAAGGCATCATGAATTTTTTCAGAAATGCGTCCCTCATACAAATCCCAAAAGTTTTTGCCAATCATCTCTTCTTTACTTCTTCCTGATAATCTTTCGGCTTCTTTATTCCAGTAGCTTACATTCCAATCTTTATCCAGAGTGTAAAATCCGTCCTGAATGCTTTCAAGGGTATCAGATAAAGTTTGTGTTGCTTCTTTTATTTTTAGATCCTGATTTTTTCTTTCGGTTATATCAGAGCGTATGGCTACATATTGATATGGTTTCCCATTTTCATTCAAAAAAGGAACAATGGTGGTGTCTACCCAATAAGGTGTACCATCTTTGGCTTTATTTTTTAACTCACCTTTCCATACTTTGCCATTAGCAATAGTGGTCCATAGTTGTTTGATAAATTCTTTTGGATGATAACTGGAGTTAATAATACGGTGATCCTGACCTAATAATTCTTCGCGGGAATATTTGGAAATTTTGCAAAAATTATCATTTACATGGGTTATAATTCCCTTTTGATTGGTAATAGCTACAATGGAAGATTCATCGAGGGCATATTTATAATCGGATATTTCTTTTAATCGTTTGAATAATTCTTCTTCACCAACCTTTCTTTCGGTTATATCAGAGCGTATGGCTACATATTGATATGGTTTTCCATTTTCATTCAAAAAAGGAACAATGGTGGTGTCTACCCAATAAGGTGTACCATCTTTGGCTTTATTTTTTAACTCACCTTTCCATACTTTGCCATTAGCAATAGTGGTCCATAGTTGTTTGATAAATTCTTTTGGATGATAACTGGAGTTAATAATACGGTGATCCTGACCTAATAATTCTTCGCGGGAATATTTGGAAATTTTGCAAAAATTATCATTTACGTGGGTTATAATTCCCTTTTGATCGGTAATAGCTACAATGGAAGATTCATCGAGGGCATATTTATAATCGGATATTTCTTTTAATCGTTTGAATAATTCTTCTTCACCAACCTTTCTTTCGGTTATATCAGAGCGTATGGCTACATATTGATATGGTTTTCCATTTTCATTCAAAAAAGGAACAATGGTGGTGTCAACCCAATAGGCTGTCCCGTCTTTAGCTTTGTTTTTTAATTCGCCTTTCCAAACTTTACCCTTAGCAATGGTTGTCCAGAGTTCTTTGATAAATTCCTTGGGATGATAGTTGGAGTTAATGATACGATGATCCTGTCCTAACAGTTCTTCACGGGAATATTTGGAAATTTTGCAAAAATTATCATTCACGTGGGTTATAATACCCTTTTGATTGGTAATAGCTACAATGGAAGATTCATCGAGGGCATATTTATAATCGGAAATTTCTTTTAATCGTTTCAGTAACTCTTCTTCAACTATCTTTTTCTCGGTTACATCGCGTTCTATTGAAATCCAATGCGTGTATTCACCTTTGTCATTAGTAACCGGGTTCAAAGATAGGTTTGCCCAATATTCTTTTCCGTCTTTGGTGTAATTAATGATTGTGATTTCGCAGGGTTTCCATTCATCCAATGATTTGTAAAAACGGGCAAGCTCTTTAGCATCAGTATTTGCCCCATGTAATAATTTGTGTGTTTTACCAATAATTTCATCAGGAGCATAACCACTCATGCGGGTAAATGACTCATTGACATAAACAATTTTTCGACCTGATTCGTCCGAAGGGTGTGCTTCTTTTATTACTATGGCATCGTTGGTGTTGGTAATTACCGATTCTAATAATTTCAGTCTTTCCTCTTCTCTTTTTTCTTGTGTTACATCTCGTTCAATAGCAACCCAGTGGGTAAACCATCCCGTAGCATCGGAAACCGGATTTATAGATAGGTGTATCCAGAATTCTTCCCCGTTTTTTTTATAATTTAATAAGGTTACTTCATAAGGTTGCCATTGGCGTATAGCAGCACTTAATTTCTTTAGCTCATCTTTATCTGTTTTAGGGCCTTGCAATATTCTTGGTGTTTTTCCAATGACTTCTTCAGCAGCATAACCGGTCATTTTGGTAAAGGCTTCATTTACATAAACAATTCTTGGTCCTGGTTCATCAAAAGGTTCCGCTTCAGTAATTAAAATTGAATCATTGGTATTAGTGATTACAGATTCTAATAGCTTTAATCGCAACTCTTCCTCTTTTTTCTTGGTAATGTCCTGCATGGCTCCGATGATTCTGATAACCCTGCCGTCAATATCCCGAATTACAATTCCTTTATTGATTACATAAGCATATTGCCCATTGCTTTTTTTGTACCTGTATTCTTCTATCCAATTGGTTTCTTTGCTTTTAACGATAGTATAATAGTTCTCCGTTAATTTTTTGATATCTTCCGGATGTATGTTTTGGGTCCAGGAGGCACTTTCATTTTCAAGTTTGGACGGTTTATAACCAAATATTTTTTCAAAACCATCACCCCAATAAATTTTATCTTCTTTAAGGTTCCAATCCCAAATGGCATCAAAAGTAGCTTTGGTCACATATTCAAAGCGTTCATTGCTTTCTTCGATTAATTTTTTGGCCTTTTTACTTTCTGTAATATCCTTGAAGTAAACAGCTAAACCATTTTCTGATGGATAGGCACTTATTTCATACCACTTGCTTAAAGCTTGGTAATAATCTTCAAAATGCATCACTTGATTGGTTGAAAGAGCCTCATGGTATTTTCTGTAAGATTCAGAATCGGTACTATCTGAAAATATTTCCCATAAATTTTTACCAAGGATATCCTGTTTTAGCACGCTTAGGTCTCTCTCCGCTATTCGATTCCAATAAGTAACTGTCCAATTGGTATCCACAGCAAAAAATGCATCACCAATACTTTCAAGAATATTATTGTTTTCCTTAAGTACTTTAACGACTTCATTTGTTCGTTCTTTTACTCTTTTTTCCAGTTCCTCATTTAACTTATTCAGTTCTTCTTCTGTCTTTTTTCGCGCAGTAATGTCAATCAAAGCCGATACAAAACAAGATTGACCTTCTATTTCGATTTTTTCAGCCCTGTAAAGGACATCTAATATTTCTCCGTTAGGTTTTCTAAGAGTTCCTTCTATATCTTGCCCATGGTTATTTGGATCCATGATGCGTGCAATTAATTTTTCCCTTGCTTCCGAATCGATAATTTTTACATCAACGGATTTTTTTCCAATTAAGTTGTCTCTTTGGTAACCGGTCATTTTGCAAAAAGCATCATTTACCTGCACAAATTTTCCATCAGGAATGCTAGTAATGGCAATGGCAACCGGGCTGAAATTAAATATGGAACTAAACCTGTTATTGGCTTTTAAAATTTCAAGTTCCGCTATTTTTTGTTGTGTAACATCCCGGGCAATACAATAGAGTTTTCCTGTAAGCGGATTGGGCGTAGCATTCCAGTCCAACCATATATATTCACCACATTTTTTGCGGTAGCGATTTATAAAATGGATTACCGTTGCCCCTGATTTTAACTGTTCATAAGCCTCCATTGTATATTCAATGTCATCAGGGTGCACAAAATCAATAAATGGTTTTGTAGCTAATTCGTTTTGAGTGTATCCTAAAACCTTGTTAAAGCTGGGGTTAATAATTTCAAAATAGCCATCTGTATTGGCAATTCCCGAAAAGTCATTACTGTTGGTAAAAAAATATTCAAATTCTTTAACTAGTTTTTTTGTTTTTATTTTCTCGGTAACATCCCTTACACAATGAATTATGAACTTTAATTGTTTGTCATCATCAAACAAAGGAATGTTTTCAGACTCCCAATACTTCAATTCAAATTCAGATGTCCCACGAATAGGGATATCATATTTTTGAATTGCCATTTTATGCTTTTTGTTTGTTTTAATGACTGTATCTAACGATTGCGATAAATTTTTAACGCCATCAGCTGTTGGGTCGGAGTCATTGTCAGGGAAGGCTTCAAAAATCCCTTTTCCAATTAAATCATCCCGTTTTGAACTGGTAGCTTCAAGATAGGCTTCATTAACATCAGCAATGGTAAATTTAGGCGCATCAGGACACAGCACTAAACTAGGTGTGGGTGATATTTTAAAGAACTCAAATAATGCCTTTTTACCAATCATATTTTTACGCGATATAACACATCGTCTTTTTTAAAAAGATAAGTTGTCTATTTAATATTCTTAGTGGCATTTGTTTTTCAAAGTTAACATTTTTTTTGTATTTGTTTAATGTTGTAATGTTAAAAAAGCGACTTGCAATATTTAAAATTTTACTTATTTACTCATCTCTTGTGAGTTACCTTTTTTATTTGTTATAGAGTTGATGAAACGTAAATGCAGACTTGTTTCAGCATTTAATCGGGATATTTTTCCATTCACCTAAGGTAAAATGCCATTCAACGAAAGTAAAGTAGCCTTTCGTCTAAATTTTAAAATTTTGCTTTGAATTGCCGTTAAGTTTGCATACGGTAATCCTTAAAAACAGAGCAGATACTACTCACTAGTACTAATTACATTTTAATAGATAATACTTACTGTCAATAAATCAAAACTCTAATCTTAACGTCTCAGTTATGAAAAAATTATTACACATTACTTCAACCAGAATCTCATTTGCAATAATCTGTTTTGGATTTTGCTTTTTAGGTTATGGACAAGCCACCGTTTTTAGCGATACTTTTACTATTTCCGCAGGAGCTTCTTATACTACATCAACGGGTGCTGTAGGCTCCAGTGCCAATTGGAATCTAACCAGCAGCGGAGTTGATTATGGTGTTCGGATTAATTCGGGAATCATGTCGCTATCAAATGACGCAACTGCTTCAGCCAACAGTAATGGATGGGTACTTTCCTCTACTGCTACAGGTTCATTTGCGGTTCCATACAGCACAACCTTGAATGCAAATCCGGGAATAGTTACCTGGACATTTAACATGCGTCAGCAACAACCCAATCCGAGTGGTTTTGCTTCAGGAAATTATGGAAATGCTTTTATCTTAGCCGGAACTTCGGGAACTACTAATTCTTCAGGAACAGGTTACGCTGTAATTTTGGGAAACTCCGGAAAAACTGACCCATTGAAATTGGTTAGTTATTCAGCAGGATTGCAATCAACAACACAAATTTTAGCTTCAAACACCACAGGATTAACCGATTTTGGTAACGCCTATCTGAGTGTTAAAGTAACTTATACACCTAGTACAAATACATGGCAATTGTTTGTGAGAAGTGATGGGACAACATTTTTGGATCCTAATACAGGAAGTTTAACTTCACAGGGAACCGCAACCAACAGTACCTATACAGGAACTGTTTTGCCTATTATGGGAGCTTTCTGGAATTCAAGTACCAAAAATAACCAAACAGCTTCCTTTGACAATGTTAAAGTAACTGTAGCTGTACCAACAATTACGTCGATATCCCCACCCTCTAAAGTAGCAGGAGCCGGAGCTTTTACACTTACAGTTAACGGAACCGGTTTTGTAAATGGAACCAGCACTGTTAAATGGAATGGCAGCACCCGAGCTACAACATTCGTGTCGGCAACACAATTGACAGCTGCTATATTGTCAACTGATATTACCTCATCAGGATCGGCTGCTATTACGGTAGCAAATGGGGCTGCCGTTTCTAATGGACAAACATTTACTATTGACCCTGCAGGCGTACCAAACATAAGCCTTTCTACCAGTAGTTTAACAAATATGACAACAGTAACCGGTACTGTTTCTTCAGCACAAACCTATACGGTAAGCGGCAATAATTTAACTGCGGATGTAATTGTTACTGCTCCGACCAATTTTGAAGTTTCACCTAATGGAACGACTTATTCAGCAGCGATCACACTTACCCGAACCGGAAATGTTCTTGTGGGCCAACCGGTAACAGTTTATGCCCGTGTCAAATCAACGGCTCCTTCCGGTTTATATACAACAACCATAGATCATACAACAACGGGAGGCTCAACCAAAACAATCGGAGTTTCTGCGACTGTTATTGCGGCAAAGCCAAGTACACAAGCTACATCGGTGAATTTCACAACTGTTACGTCAACTACATTTACAGTAAATTGGACCAATGGTAACGGAGCCAATCACATTGTTTTAATCAGAAGTGGCAGCGCAGTTAATTCAAGCCCGGTTGATGGAGTAACTTATGCGTCTATTAATTCCTTTGGAGCAGGTTCTGAAATTGGTACCGGCAATTTTGTGATTTATTCAGGAAGCAGCAATACGGTAAGCATAACAGGATTGCAGCCCAATACAAATTATTATGTAGCCGTATATGATTACAATGGTAGTGGCGGAACTGAAAGTTATTTAACTACAAGTCCGGCAACTGGAAACAGAACTACACTAAATGCTCCTGTTGGTTGGCAGATTTATAATACCAATACGGTTAATTCTATCACTTTTGACACAACAGTCGATGGTGTAAATGAAGGAACTTATCAGGCGGCAGGAATGTCACCTACACTAACTGGCGGGGAATTAAATTCTAATGCTTGGGCTATTACCGGATTTAGTGATGGCGCTATTTCTTTTGGAGGAACCAGTACAGACAGTCAGGATTATGACAGAGGAACGGCTTCCGGTGCTGTTAGCGTTGGGGGTGTTTATGCTTTTGATACCTCTACTAATAATTACTCCTTAGGAATTAAACCAGCCACTAGTGATTTTGTCCCGGGTTCTGTTACGTTGCGTTTTCAGAATCAAACAGGAGCTCCGGTAACTTCGGTAAGTATCGGCTATAAAATATATATCTACAATGATCAGGCGGCATCGAGTAGTTTTAATTTTAGTCATTCGGCCGACAATTCCACCTATACTTCAATATCTGGGCTAAATGTAACATCGCCGACAACAGCTGATGCCTCACCCACTTGGAAATCTTATTATCGTGTAGTGACTCTAACCAGTTTGAGCATAGCCAATAACAATTATTACTATTTCAGATGGACAGGTTCGGCTGTTTCAGGCAGTACTGATTTTGACGAATTTGGATTGGATGATATCGTTATGGTAGCCAATCCTTCAACCAATTATGCATCTTTTAACGGGACAGCTGAGAACTTTATAGTTTTAGGAAATACTACTTTATCCGGAGCAACAACTGTTAGTAGTGATTTAACAATTAACGGAGGTAAAGTTGATATCAATGGTAATATATTAACCCTTAACGGAGCGATAACCAATACTACTTCAGGGGGATTAAAAGGGAGTGCTTCCAGTAATTTAACTATAAGTGGAGCGGTTAGTCCATCTTTGAGTTTTGACCAAACAACTTTGGGAACTACCAATTTATTAAATAATTTAAGTATTAATACTATAGCTTCTAATACTGTTACGATTTTGAATCCCGTTGTAGTCAATGGAACTTTGACAACAGCTTTGGGGCAAACGCTTAATATGGGAACCAATGCTTTAACAGGGACTTTAACCACTATTACGAATAATGGAACAATAGCTACACAAAATATAAGCTCGTTACCAATTCCATCAGGGAAAACATGGAGTGGAACAGGAGGCACCATAAATTACAATGCTACTTCTTCTGCCCAAACAATAGTGGCGGGAACTTATCAAAATTTAACGTCATCATCTACCGGAGGTGCTTCGGCCGCTGGGAATATTACAGTTAATGAAGTGCTGAATCTGCCTACGTCCAATCCTTCTTCAACCGTTGGAAGTTTGACTATGGGAAGTTATACATTAACCATGGGCGGAGTTGCTACCAATACAGGAATTGGAGATGTGACCGGTATTGTAACCCGAAACAGCATCACTTCCAATACACTTTATACATTCGGAAACACTTATACTTCGATCATATTTCCTAACATTGGAACCTTACCAACATCCATGAGTTTGAAAATTGCTATTGGTACTACACCAAACTGGAGAACAGGAGCCATAAGCAGAACCTATGATTTTATTCAAACAGGAGCTTCAGGGACAAAAGCAGTAATTAAAGCCCATTATTTAGATTCGGAATTGAACAGTAATGCCGAAAACAAATTGGTGGACTGGGCTTATATAGTGCCATCAACTACAACTATAGAACAAGGAAGATCAAATTATAATACAACCGAAAACTGGGTAGAATTGACTAATGTAAATGTTGGACTTTATTTCACAGGTACCTTTGGTCAGGTTTTGTTAACATTAGATGAATCGGCTGCAGGTTCACTTACGTGGAATGGTTCT
Organism: Flavobacterium sangjuense; assembly: GCF_004797125.1. Classification (NCBI taxonomy): domain Bacteria; kingdom Pseudomonadati; phylum Bacteroidota; class Flavobacteriia; order Flavobacteriales; family Flavobacteriaceae; genus Flavobacterium; species Flavobacterium sangjuense. The sequence goes on along the minus strand of NZ_CP038810.1, from coordinate 65,490 downwards.
GTGAGTGATTCCTGGACTACAGCTGCGAACTGGACACCTAATGCCACACCATCTGACCTTACCGTAGTATATATTCCGGATGCAGCAACGACTCCAAATGATCCGACATTAAATCCATTAGTATTATTAGGGTCTTTAAATATTGATGCAGGAGGGATTTTAAATGCTCCTGCCAATTCTCAGTTTACCGTTAACAATGGAGCTGGAGCCTGGATTAACAACGGAACCTACAATCCGGGAACAGGGACAAGTAATGTTATTTTTACCAATGCTGATGCAACTATGGCGGGTTCCACTAATTTCAATAATATCACCATTAATTCAGGGGCTACTTTACGGCCATTAACTGATAATGTTATGCAAATAGGTGGGACATTTACATTAAGTGGAAGCTTTAGTTCAGGAGCAATTGAAAATACTGTAATCTATTCGGGAACTAGTCAGACAATTGTTAATCCTAATTTTGGTTTACAAGCCTATCATAATTTAATTATTAATGGAACAGGGGCTGTTTTTCCAAGTTCTTTAAATATTACTGATAATTTAACATTGAATCAATCTGTAGATTTTACAGGCAAAACTATAGTTATGATCGGGAGTGAGCACCAAACTATTGCCGGTAATGCTGCACCAGTATTCAATAATTTAACAATTAATAATACTGAAGGCGGTGTGTCTTTAGCAACAAATGCTACCATAAATGGAACCTTAACCCTTACTTCTGGTATTTTAGATATTGGAAATTATAATTTACTTTTGGGAGCATCCGCCGTTTCGGGAAGTTTTTCGACCACCAATATGATTTTTGCAAGCGGAACAGGAGAGTTACGCAGAACATATACGGGAACAGGTTCATATACTTTCCCAATAGGGGATATGACAGACACTATCGATTATTCCCCTATTACTGTAAATGTAACAGCCGGAACCTTTTCAAGCGCCTATATCGGAATTTCAGTCATAGATGCTATTCACCCTGATAACTCCAGTACTACCAACAATATAACACGTTACTGGAAAGTAAAACAATCGGGAATAACCGGAGCTGTAGCTACTGTAACCGCAAATTATGTGGCAGCTGATATATCAGGAACAGAAGGAGATATTAGCGGAGGTCAGTTAAACGGAACTTTCAATCAGGCTACTAATCCCTGGATAAAATACACGGCTTTAGACAGCAACAGCTTTACTACAACCGGAGCTTCATTAACAGCAGGACAAATTTCGGCATTTACAGGTATTAAAGGCGGAACTTATAGTGTTTTGATTTCGGGCTATGGTTCATTTTGTTTGAACGACACCGTTACACTTACAGCTACACCAACCGGAGGAGATGCCCCTTACACTTATTTGTGGAGTGGTGGATTGGGAACTCAGGCTATAGTTTCTCCTCCAACTTCATCAGCCGGAACAATCAACTATACAGTTACTGTAAAAGATAGCAACGGAATTACTATAACAGATAATGCCAATGTTTTGGTGTTTCCTACTACTGTGGGAGGCAATGTAACAGGAGGAACTTCCATTTGTCCGGGTTCGACAAGCGGAGTATTGAGTTTGTCAGGACATACCGGAACAATCACCCGTTGGGAATCTTCGGTAAGTCCTTTTACTTCCTGGACACCCATCACTAATACTGCGACAACTTTTACATCAAATCCATTAACCGCAACTACTCAATTTAGAGCGGTTGTACAAAATGGTGCGTGTAATGAAGTCTATTCCGGCGCAACTACTGTTACTATTGCTACAACAACGTGGACTATTACAGCTCCGGCAACAACTCCGGCCTGGGATAATGGAACGCCTACTGCAACAACTACAGCAGTTATAGCCACGGCTTTCACTTCGGGAGGTGCAGGAATTACTGCTTGCTCCTTAACGGTTACTAATAATGCAACTGTAATCATTTCTTCTGGAGATACAGTAAATCTGAATGGGGCAATGACAGTAGCAGCAGGAAGTTTAGTCACATTTAATAATAATGCCAACTTGATTCAAGGAGGAACTACTAATCCGAATACCGGTGACATAGTTATGAAACGCAATAGTTCATTATTGAAACGCTTGGATTATACTTTATGGTCGAGTCCGGTTAGCGGTAGTCAGACACTTTTGAATTTTTCACCCTTAACTTTGACTAATCGGTTTTATACCTATACCACTTATGAAGCCATAGTAGCTCCAGCTACCACTAGCAATACCAATCTGTATACGGTTGTAAACCCTGCAGTTACTACTTTTGCTACGGCCAAAGGTTATTTAATCAGAATACCCAACAATCATCCAACCACCAATGCAGCCATTTGGGAAGGTCGTTTTACAGGAGTTCCTAATAATGGCAATTATAGTTTGACTATGGTTGATGGTGGAGTCGGAAACCGATTCAATCTGGTTGGAAACCCTTATCCTTCACCTTTGAATGCAACTAATTTTGTTGCTGCTAATAGCACTAACATAACCGGAACACTCTATTTTTGGAGAAAAACCAATAATGCTTCTAGTCCAAGTTATTGCTCATGGAATTCATTGGGTTTTACTGATAATGGAGAAGCAGAGGTTACTGATTTGAATGGTGTTATTCAAACTGGTCAAGGATTCTTTGTTGAAGGATCAGGAAATGGAACGGCGCTTAATTTTAATAACTCCATGCGTGTTAATAATCATGACAATCAGTTTTTTAAAAATACAAATGATACGGATACCATTGAAAGAAACAGAATTTGGTTGAACGCGACTAATGCCACAGGATCATTTTCTCAAACTTTGGTTGGTTATTGTACCAATGCCACTCAGGATGTTGATTCCGGAATTGATGGAAGGTATATTAATGATGGGGATATTGCTTTAACTTCATTAATAGGGACTACTCGCTATGCAATTCAGGGAAGAGCATTGCCATTTGATATTAATGATATTGTGCCTTTAAATTTTAAAGTTGCAAATGCAGGTGACTATACGATAGCTATTGACCATTTAGACGGAATATTTACAGGAGGAGCACAATCAATTTATCTGAAAGACAATTTGACGGCTGTCATTCACAATTTGAATACGGGCGCATATAGTTTTGCATCAACAGCAGGAACGTTTTCTGACCGTTTTGAAATTGTATACACTACGCAATTAGGAATTCGAAACCCAGTATTTACAACTAATAATGTAATTATTTACAGCCAAAATAATGAGTTCGTAGTTAATTCAGGTAATACTATTATGAGTTCTATCAAAGTATTTGATATCAGAGGTAGATTGTTAGAAGAGAGAAAAGACATTAACGCTAGTCAAACTACAATTGGTAATGGTTTAACAAATCAAGTTTTGTTGGTTCAAATTACCTCAGAAGAAGGAATAACTGTTACTAAAAAAGTAATTAGATAATTGAATTAGAAATATAGTTAAAATAAAAAATCCATCACATAAAGTGATGGATTTTTTATTTTGGAAAGGAAATATATTTAAATATTTAAACTATCCTTTTGTTTTTTCTGAAGGTGTAAATTACAAATAAAACACCAGCAATTGCTAATAGTATTAATTTTCCATTTATAGGTGCTGGTTGTGGGTCACCACCTTCAAGTCCACCGCCACCGCCACCATCATCATCACCAGGTTGTGCAAAAGCGACAAAATCAGACAATAAGATAAACGACAATAAATATAATTTCAAAAGCTTTTTCATAGACATTTTATAAACAAGTTGTAAATATAGTAATCATTTTTAAAAGTAAAAAAATTAAATGCTATATTAAAGTTAATTAATCAAATTCAGAAGTGAAGAATAATTTTACAGATGGAAATTTGCTTTGGGTCATCTGTATGGTGAATTCAGAATCCGCTAAAAACACTAATTGACCATATTTATCATGAGCTAAGAATTTTTGCTTAATCCTTTTGAACTCTTTAAATTCTTCACCTTTTGGGTCATCGGGTTTTACCCAACACGCTTTGTGTACCGGAAAAGTTTCATAACTACATTTAGCACCATATTCATGTTCCAATCGGTATTGAATAACTTCGTATTGAAGCGCACCAACTGTTCCAATTACTTTTCTGTTATTCATTTCCAAGGTGAACAATTGCGCTACTCCTTCATCCATTAACTGGTCAATTCCTTTGTCCAGTTGTTTTGCCTTTAATGGGTCAGCATTATTGATGTATCTAAAATGTTCCGGTGAAAAACTCGGAATTCCTTTGAAACTCATTATTTCACCTTCGGTTAAGGTGTCGCCAATTTTAAAATTCCCGGTATCATGTAAACCTACAATGTCTCCCGGATACGAGATGTCGACAATTTCTTTTTTCTCAGCAAAGAAAGCATTTGGGCTAGAGAACTTTAAATTTTTTCCCTGACGAACATGTAAATAGGGTTTGTTTCGTTCAAAAGTTCCAGAAACAATTTTTACGAAAGCCAATCTGTCTCTATGTTTAGGGTCCATATTAGCATGGATTTTAAACACAAAGCCAGCCATCTTTTGTTCTTCAGGTTTCACCAAACGTGTTTCAGATTCCTTTGGTCTCGGTGCCGGAGCAATTTCAACAAAGCAATCCAGCAATTCCCTAACGCCAAAATTATTCAAAGCGGAACCAAAAAATACAGGTTGCAAATTTCCGGCAAGGTATTGCTCTCTGTCAAATGCCGGATACACTTCTGAAATCAATTCCAGTTCGTCACGCAGTTTAACCGCTGGTTTTTCACCAATAATTTTTTCCAGTTCCGGACTTTCAATATCAGAGAATGCAATGGTATCTTCGATATTTTTGCGGCTATCACCACTAAACAAATTAATGTTCTGTTCCCAAATATTATAAATCCCCTGAAAATCATAACCCATTCCAATTGGGAAACTCAAAGGCGTTACGCTCAATCCCAATTTCTGCTCTACTTCATCCATCAAATCAAAGGCATCTTTTCCTTCTCTATCCAATTTATTGATAAAAACAATAATCGGAATATGACGCATTCTACAAACGGCAACTAATTTTTCAGTTTGTTCCTCAACACCTTTGGCAACGTCAATTACCACAATAACACTATCAACAGCAGTCAGTGTCCTAAACGTGTCTTCGGCAAAATCCTTGTGTCCCGGTGTATCTAGTATATTGATTTTTTTACCTTGATAATTAAATGCCAAAACCGAAGTCGATACCGAAATTCCTCTTTGACGCTCAATTTCCATAAAATCGGAAGTGGCTCCTTTTTTGATTTTATTATTCTTAACCGCTCCGGCTTCCTGAATAGCACCACCAAATAGTAATAATTTCTCTGTCAGCGTGGTTTTTCCGGCATCGGGATGCGAAATAATTCCAAAGGTTCTGCGGCGTTCTATCTCTTTTAAAAAACTCATGATTTTTGATAAATTGGTTGCAAAAATACTATTATTTACTGATTATTTCCGCATCGTTTATATTTCAAATCTTTCTATAGTTTTTTCGTGTTAATAAAATTTTGTTAATACTAGTCGCGATAGTTGTATAATGTGTTTGAATTGTTATTTTTGTTGATTGTTACGGTGCTTTCCTAAAGTAATTTTTGGAAGTTATAAAACACAGGATTTAATAGTTTTTAGTATATAAATTTTTTATAGCATGAATATAAAACAGTTTTTTTTAGGGTTGTTCTTTTTACTGTCATTTGCAGGGAATGCCCAAAATAACACGAAGGAAGTTTTGTTTACAATCGATGATAAACCTTATTATACAGACGAGTTTTCCAGAATTTACAAGAAGAATTTAGATTTGGTAAAAGATGATTCTCAAAAAGATTTAAATCAATATTTAGAACTATTTATCGGATATAAGTTAAAAGTAAACAAAGCTTATAAGCTTAATTTGCAGGATGGAGCACAATATAAAAATGAGTTAAAATCATACAGAGCACAATTAGCCAAAAACTATTTTAACGACACAAAAATTACTCAGGAACTTGTAGAAGAAGGATACAACCGACTTCAAAAAGAAATCAGAGCTTCACATATTCTTATTTTAGTAGATGAAAATGCTTCGCCTGAAGACACTTTGAAGGCCTATAAAAAAATTGAAGATATCAGTAAAAAAGCTATGGCCGGGGAAGACTTTGGAAACTTAGCCGTTCAGTATTCGGAAGATCCATCTGCTAAAGAAAATAAAGGAGATTTGGGTTATTTCTCAGCTTTCAGAATGGTTTACCCATTTGAAAATGCAGCTTACAAAACGCAAAAAGGAAAAGTCTCTAAAATTGTCAGAACTCGTTTTGGATATCATATCCTGAAAATTAATGATATAAGAGCAAATCGTGGTGAAATTACGGTGGCTCATATTATGATTTTAAAACCAAAACCGGAAGAAACTGAAAAAGATGCTGAAAAAACCATCAACGAAATTTATCAAAAAATTCAACAGGGAGAAAAGTTTGAAGATTTAGCCGAACAATTCTCAGAAGATAAATCCTCTGCTTCAAAAGGTGGCGTGTTGAATAAATTTAGTTCAGGACAATTGAGTTCTGAAGAATTTGAGAATGTTGCTTTTTCTCTTGCCAATCCTAAAGACATTTCAAAACCATTTAGTTCAGCTTTCGGGTGGCATATTGTTAAGTTGATAGAAAAGCATCCGGTAAAATCATTGGATGAAATGAAAAATGAGTTAGAAGCTAAAATCGGCAGAGACGATAGATCTAAAAAAATCACAGCTTCTTTAAATGAAAAACTCAGAAAAAAATATACCTATAAAAAAGATGCTAAACAGTTTGGATTGATTTCAAAATTGGTTACCAACGATTTTTATGAGGCAAAATGGGCGCTTCCTGCAAACGCGAATGATTACACGGCTGCTTTATTAACGATTAATGATAAGAAAATAGATGGAAAAGCATTCCTTGATTTTATAGACAAACAACAAAAAGCAGGTATAAAAGTAAAGCCGTTGTCAAAGTTAGCTGACACTTTGTTTGATAAATTTTTGGACGAACAATTAACCGCTTACTACGATGAAAATTTGGAAACGGAGTTTCCTGATTTTGCTAACGTTATGGAAGAATATCGTGACGGATTATTGCTTTTTGACTTAATGGAAAAAGAAATTTGGGATCGTGCTAAAACTGACACTATTGGTTTGCAAAAATTTTATGATGAGCATAAAATGGAGCACATGTGGAAGAAAAGAGTTGAGGTGACAATTGCTTCATCGACTAAACAAGACATGATTAAGAAAGCACAAGCATTTTTAAAGAAAAATGAGAAACCACAAGATATTAAAGACAAACTGAATGTTAATAATGTAATTAACGTAATGACCAATAGCGGTACTTTTGAAGAAGGAAGTGATGGTTTGCCCAAAACAATGAAGTACAATATTGGTGTTTCAGATGTTTTTAAAGAAGGAGAATATTATTTTGTCACCAAAGTGGATAAAGTAATACCAGCAGGAGTTAAAACCTTAGAGGAATCCAAAGGAAAACTTATCAATGAATATCAGCAATACCTGGAGCAAAGTTGGGTGTCCGATTTAAAGAAGGAATTCACCATAACTGTCAACCAAGCAGCTTTTGATCGCATAAAGAAACAGCTTAATCAATAAAATGATTCGCAATAGTTTTTTCCTAATTTTTTTAATGGTTTGTTCGTGTAATTATTTCAAACCAGAACAAAAATCTCAGTCAATTGCAAGAGTAGGGAAAAATTATTTGTACAAAAGCGATATTGCAAAATTAGTTCCTGCCGGAACTTCAAAAGAAGACAGTTTGCTTTTGGTTCGTGATTTTATTGATCGTTGGGCAAGTCAAAAATTGCTGATTGAAGCTGCAGAGAGAAATCTCAGCGATGCTAAAAAAAGAGAGTATAATGCACTAATTAAACAGTATAAAATTGATTTATATACCAGTGCTTATATTGAAGAAGTAGTAAAAAATACTGTTGATACAGTTGTAAGTCAGGAAGAGTTAAAAAAATATTACGAAGAGAATAAGGAAAATTTCAAAGCCAACGGAACATTAGTTCGATTGCGATATGTCAATCTTTCAAGAGAAAATCCGCGTTTTGAAATCATAAAAAATAAGTTCTTTAATTATTCTAAAAAGGATAAAAAGTTTTGGGATACTTATGCTTTACAATGCAAGAGTTTTGCAATGAATGATAGTGTTTGGGTTGACATGAGCCAGGTGTATGTGAAGCTGCCTGTGATAACACCCGAAAATAGGGATGAAATAATTCGCCCGGGAAAAAAGATGCAAATTCAGAGTAATGATGATACGTATCTGATTAAAGTAACAAACGTATTAGATAAAAATCAAATTTTACCATTTGAGTATAGTAAACCAACGTTGAAAGAAGTTCTGTTGAACAAAAGAAAATTAGAATTGATTAAAAAATTTGAAAAGGATATCACCAATGATGCCATTAAAAACAATGATTATGAAATATACAAATAGCAAACTTACCATAGCAATTATTGCAATTCTTTGCTCAGTAGGCTTTGCCAATGCACAGGAAATTATTAAAGATTCAATAAAACCGAAACCTTTATCAACGTCTTTTAAAAAGCAAAAAATTGATGGCGTTATAGCAACAGTAGGTGATTATATTATACTTGACTCTGATATTGATAAATCTTTTTTGGAGTTGTCAAGTCAGGGGAATTCTATAAAAGATATTACACGTTGTCAAATGTTAGGCAAATTATTGGAAGATAAATTGTATGCTCATCAGGCAGTTCAGGATAGTATCATCATCAGAGATGAAGAAATCAAAGAAAAATTAAATGAGCAGGTTAGCTATATGGTTGAGCAATTGGGTTCAATGGATAAAGTCGTTCAGTATTTCAAAAAAAGTAGTGAAGACGAATTCAGAACAGAATTATTCGACATCATTAAAATGAATAAATTAGCCGGAGAAATGCAGAAGAAAATTATTGAAGGTGTTGAAATTACTCCGGAAGAAACACGCAATTTCTTCAAAGCAATCCCTCAGAATGACTTGCCTGTTTTTGGTGCCGAAATGGAAGTAGCGCAAATTGTTGTATCTCCAAAGATTACGGAAGAAGAAAAACAAAGAGTAGTCAACAGATTAAAAGAAATCAAAGCTGAAGTGTTGGCCGGTTCAAGTTTCAAGACAAGAGCTGTTATCTATTCTGACGATAGAGGTTCAGCATCGAGTGGTGGTTTTTATAAAATCAACAGAAAAACCCAATTCGTAAAAGAGTTTAAAGATGTTGCTTTTTCATTGGGAGAAGGAGAAATCTCTGAACCATTTGAAACAGAATTTGGCTATCATATCATTATGGTTGAAAAAATTAAAGGACAGGAAGTCGAATTAAGACATATCCTGATGATGCCAAAAGTTTCTGACCAGGCTTTGAAAGATGCCAAAGAAAAAATCATTACGATAAAAAGAAAAATCGAAAACGGTGAAATTACTTTTGCGGATGCCGCAAGAACAATGTCTGATGAAAAAGAGACACGCGCTAATGGCGGTGTTTTGATTAATCCTAAAACACAAGACACGCATTTTGAATTAACCAAAATGGATCCGAGTTTGTATAGCGAAGTTTCTAATTTGAAAGATAAAGCGATAACAGCACCAATTTTAGATGACGACCAAAGAACCGGAAAAAAATATAAAATCATCACTGTGACTGACAGAATTGATCAGCATACAGCGGATTATGCAAGAGATTATGTGAAAATCAAAGATTTGGCACTAAAAGAAAAACAAATCAAAGCCATTGCCAAATGGACAGATGAAAAAATTATGGAAACCTATATCAAAATAAATGGTGAGTATAAAGATTGTACGTTCACTAACAATTGGTTGAAAAAATAAATTGTAAATCTTATAAATCTAAAATCAAATGTCAGACGTTGCAGCCATTCAAAATTTAGTTCAGAAAAGAACGGAACTTAAAAAAGAAATTGCCAAGATAATTGTTGGTCAGGACGATGTCATTGATCAAATATTGTTGAGCATATTTTCGGGTGGACACGCGCTTTTAGTTGGTGTTCCCGGCTTGGCAAAAACCTTGATGGTGAATACGATTTCACAAGCATTAGGATTAGATTTTAAAAGAATACAGTTCACTCCCGATTTGATGCCTTCGGATATTTTGGGAAGTGAAATTTTGGACGAAAGCCGTAGTTTTAAATTCATCAAAGGACCAATATTCGCCAACATTATTTTGGCCGATGAGATTAACAGAACGCCTCCAAAAACGCAGGCTGCTTTACTGGAAGCCATGCAGGAACGTTCGGTAACCATTGCAGGTCAGAATTATAAATTAGATTTACCATACTTTGTTTTAGCAACCCAAAACCCAATTGAGCAGGAAGGAACTTATCCTTTACCTGAAGCACAATTAGACCGTTTTATGTTTGCTATCAAGTTGGATTATCCATCGTTTTCTGAAGAAGTTGATGTAGTAAAAAGTACTACATCGGATAACAAACCGGTAATTAATCCTTTGTTTTCCGCACAGGAAATCATCGATTTTCAGCACTTGGTTCGTAGAATTCCGGTAGCAGATAATGTGATTGAATATGCCGTTACTTTGGTAAGTAAAACGCGTCCGAACAATCCGTTGTCTAACGATTATATTAAAAATTATTTGGATTGGGGTGCAGGACCAAGAGCATCTCAGAATTTGATTTTGGCTGCCAAAGCCAATGCCGCTTTCAACGGAAAATTTTCACCGGATATTGAAGATGTAAAAGCGGTTGCAACCGGAATTCTGCGTCACAGAATTATCAAAAACTACAAAGCTGACGCCGAAGGAATTACCGAGGAAATGATTATTGATAAATTACTGTAATAATATTATTTTATTTTCGTTATCTGTTTGATAAACATTCAGATTATGAAAAAATACATACTTGATTTACCTGAATTTATTCTTGTAGCATTAAGCGCTTATTGGTTTCTGGAAAATTATATCGGAACCAATCATTTTAATCCCTATGCCTTTATTGTATTTGCAATGCTCTTGCTTCAAATATATTTTAAGAACAAGTATGTAGGCTTTTTGTTAGCATGGTTTATTTCATTGTTTTCGCTATACATGGTTTTAGCCGTCATTTCTGAATTTAGAGATTTCCCAACATTAATCTCAGAAGGAGCACTCAAATTGCTTGCATTTGGATTGGGTTTCTGCTTTTTAGCTATGGGTTCAGCTGTGCTGATGTTTTATAAATATTTCCCAAAGGTTTTTCCAGCTAGATTTTAATGTTGTTTTTGAAGTAAGTTATCCAACTCTTTGTCGTAGAAAAACAAAAACATACTTCCCATCATGTCCTGACTGATTTGGGTTGTGTTGTCGACATCCAATACAATTTCATAATCATGATTTTTGTACAGCCAAATGCCTTCTACAGAAGAAAAAGGATCGATACTTGTTAAGCCAATTTTTCCCGTGTGATTCACAATTTTACTGCTGAAAATAGCTTTGCGTTCCGTTTTGTCATACAATGAAATTTTGGTTGCAAACGGATGAACGTGAATCGCTGCCGCATGCAAGCGCAAACTATCCTGAATTCCCAATTGATTGTTTACCGAACTTCTATAAGTGTTTTTTCCAACTGGAATTACCCAATGACCGGAAAGTTTATTTCCTTTCCCATCATCATACGTATGGTTCTTGGTTTCAACCGGAATACATTGATTTGTGCCCGGGTCTAAAGGCGATTTATAGGGGTTTGATTCGTTAAACGGAAGCATGATAAAAGCCGTTCTGCTCATCAATGGTTTCAAATTTTTCTCTCGCGAATAGTTGATGTCCACTTCATGGCGCATCCAAAAATTAGCATCAGGAAGATTGTGATTTAAAGATTGCGTCGTTACATATAAGAATTCATTTCCTTTCATCGGAACACCATAACCTGCAGGAAAACTGAAATTTTCCATGCCATGCGAAAGTGAGGTCAATCGCGGATATTGCTTGCCAATTCTTTTGTTTAAATGAAAAGAACTATAATATTTCACATCATTAAAATCGACATTGGTGTGGCATACAAAATCATTAGAAATTGGTTGAAACTGTTTATTGTCAATTGCTTTGACATGAAATCCAGTCAACCAAAGCAAAGTCGAATCCTGCGAAAGTTGTACATAATTAGATGCTTTCGGACCTTCCATCGATTTGTAAATGCCATCAATATAAAACTCAGGCGAAATCATTTTATAGGTTTCAGATTTGTTTTCAACCTTCCAAATTGGATTTACGATGCCCAATTTTTCAAACAAAAAAGATTTTGCAATGGCTTTGTGACGCGTAGGCAATTGCCAATACCAAATTCCGCCACCAAGAATCGCTAACAAAATTAGAACTCCTAAAATTTTATATATCTTTGATTTTCTCATGGTTGTCAAATTTACATTTTTATATGAACGATAAAAAACAATTAGCTGTAAAAAGATTTTTTGGCCTCGACTTTTTACGGGCACTTTCTATAAGCTTGCTATTGTTTTCGCATTCGTCATGGATTTATAATTCTACCGGAATACTTGGCAAATTGCAGGATGCAAGCGGTTTTTTGGGTGTCGAATTGTTCATTGTCCTTAGCGGATTTTTAATTGGAGGAATACTTTACAAACAATTTCTTCATGAAAATTACAGCCTAAAAGATGCCGGTTTATTTGTCTCCAGAAGATTGATGCGTGTTTTGCCAAGTTACTATTTGGTCATTCTCATAATCACCATTATTTATTTGTTGTTTGGTTTTTCTGTTTCCGAAGTATGGAAATATCCTTTACTAATACAAAATTTTAGCTCGCCTCTTCCGGCTTTTTTCCCTGAATCCTGGAGTTTGCCCGTCAAAGAAATGGGATACATTTTAGCGGTCATTTTATTGTTAGCTATATCAAAGTCATTCACTAAAGCATCCAAGCAGGTTTTATTTTTAACGGTGGTTGTCGGGCTTATCGCCTTTACGCTGCTGCTAAAATTATATTATGATATTTATTCCACTAATTTGTCATTGACAAAATGGAGTTTTGATATTCGTGCGGTTGTGATTTATAGAATTGATTCGGTTTTAATCGGAGTACTCTTGGGTTATTTTTATCAGAACTATAATGAAATTATGATATCAAAACGAAAGCTGTTTTTTGCAGTTGGAATTTTAATTTTCATACTATTGTTTTTGTGCATCATGGTATTTAAATTAAGGTTAACCAATGCTTCCTGGTTTTGGAATATTTTATGTTTGCCATTGCTTTCCATAGCTATTTGTATGTTTGTTCCGTTTTTATTGAGTTGGGAAACACCATCAAAAAGCATTGGAAACAGCATTACTTTTATTTGTAATATCGCTTATTCCATTTATTTAGTGCATTATAGTATTGTACTTTTTCTGATGAAATATTTTATCGACACTACTGATTTCGGTTTATGGCAATTGAATATTTTTGCTATATTCTATGTGTCAATTACGGTAGCGTTGAGTTATCTTTTTTACACCTATTTCGAAAAACCGATTAACCAATTCAGAGCTAAAAATTTAAAGTTGAATGACAAATAATAACCCCAGAGTTTTTGGATTAGATTTAATGCGTGCCATGGCGATTTGTATGGTTTTGTGTTCGCATATACTTTGGATTTACAATCCGGACGACGGAATAATTAGACAGCTTTTCGCGCTATTCGGATTTTTGGGTGTTGAATTTTTCTTTGTCTTAAGTGGTTTTTTGATTGGAAGAATATTATACGGCATTTACATCAAGGATGATTACACGATAAAAAGCGCTTTGTATTTCTTAAAAAGAAGATGGTTTAGAACCTTACCCAACTATTTTCTAATACTGATTATCAATATAATAATTACAGCTTCTTTAGGATATTCGATGCCTAAACTCGGATTGTATTTTGTTTTTCTCCAAAATGGTTTCTCCAAAATGTCAACTTTCTTTCCGGAATCGTGGAGTTTATCTGTTGAAGAATGGGCTTATCTAGTTTTGCCGATTTCACTTTTAGTATTCTCATTTTTATTTAAACCTAAAAATAAAAACGGTTTCTTTTTAGTAATCGTATTATCACTGATAGCGTTATTTATTGGTTTTAAAATCGCCTATCAAATCAATACACAAACTACCACGCTTGACGAATGGAATGTTTCCCTGAAATCGGTAATGATTTATAGATTAGATGCTATTTTTATGGGAGTTTTATGCAGTTGGATTAGTATTAATTATCAAAAAAACTGGAGTAAGTTCAAATTTTCATTGGCATTTATTGGCGGTTTAATTATGATGTTTATGTATTTCGGAATGGGGATTTTACGAATTCTACCCGAAACTTTTCCTGTTGTTTGGAATGTAGTCTATCTTCCGTTAGCTTCTTTTTCTATTGCATTTTTCGTCCCGCTATTTTCTCAAATGGAAACTTCAATTGCAATACTAAAACGGCCAATTGAATTTATCAGTAAGATTTCCTATTCTATTTACCTGCTTCACTATAGTGTAATTATGCAATTGCTGATGTTGTTTGTTGATAAAGAGAAAACCTCTTTAGGGCAACTTCATTTGCTAACAGCATTTTATCTCTCGACAACAATTTTTGTAAGCTATCTTTTTTACCGTTTTTATGAAAAACCGATGATGAATTTAAGGGATAAGAATTAAGAATATTCATTTTATGCTACTTTCATTAAAGTATTTGTAAAAAAGCCATAGCAAAAACAATCATTTCGCAAAATAGCATTCTAAATCAATATATTTTATTAAAAACTTTTATAGACGTACAACGTTTTCGTAAATTTGCCCTGCAAATAATTAAACCCAATATACTATGGCTTTTGATATTGAAATGATTAAAAAAGTTTATGGAACAATGGCAGAACGTGTAGACAAAGCGCGTGAGTTAGTTGGTCGTCCATTGACACTTTCTGAAAAGATTTTATACTCACATTTATGGGAAGGAAATCCAACACAAGCTTTTTCTCGCGGAAAGGATTATGTTGATTTTGCTCCGGATAGAGTTGCTTGTCAGGACGCAACCGCTCAAATGGCATTATTGCAATTCATGCATGCCGGAAAAAAGACAGTTGCTGTTCCAACAACAGTTCACTGTGATCACTTAATCCAGGCAAAAGTTGGTGCTACTACCGATTTAGCTGTTGCCAATTCACAATCAAAAGAAGTTTTCGATTTCCTTTCTTCAGTTTCAAATAAATACGGAATTGGTTTTTGGAAACCGGGTTCAGGAATTATCCACCAAATCGTTTTAGAAAATTATGCATTTCCTGGTGGGATGATGATTGGAACCGATTCACACACAGTAAATGCAGGTGGATTAGGAATGTTAGCTATTGGTGTTGGAGGTGCTGATGCCGTAGACGTAATGTCGGGCATGTCATGGGAATTAAAATTTCCAAAACTAATCGGAGTAAAATTGACCGGAAAATTAAACGGTTGGACTGCTCCAAAAGATGTAATCTTGAAAGTTGCTGACATTCTTACCGTAAAAGGTGGAACTGGGGCAATCGTTGAATACTTTGGTGAAGGTGCGACCAATATGTCTTGTACCGGAAAAGGAACTATCTGTAATATGGGTGCCGAAATTGGAGCAACAACTTCAACTTTTGGTTACGATGATTCAATGAGAAGGTATTTGGCCGCGACCGATAGACAAGATATTGTGGATGCTGCAGATAAAGTAGCTGATTATTTAACGGGTGATGCTGAAGTATACGCAAATCCGGAAAAGTATTTCGATCAGGTTATCGAAATCAATTTATCAGAATTAGAACCACACATCAACGGACCATTTACACCGGACAGAGGAACTCCGGTTTCAAAAATGAAAGCAGAAGCTGTAGCGAATGGTTGGCCATTAAAAATAGAATGGGGATTAATCGGTTCTTGTACCAATTCATCTTACGAAGATATGGCACGTGCCGCATCAATTGTGGAACAAGCTGTCGCTCACGGAATCACTCCAAAAGCAGAATTCGGAATTAATCCGGGTTCGGAACAAATCAGATATACCATAGAAAGAGACGGCATCATTGCTACTTTTGAGAAAATGGGAACCAAAGTTTTTACCAATGCTTGTGGTCCATGTATCGGACAATGGGATAGAGCTGGGGCTGATAAACAGGAAAAAAATACCATCGTGCATTCGTTTAACAGAAACTTCTCTAAACGCGCCGATGGAAATCCAAATACACATGCTTTTGTAACTTCGCCTGAAATGGTAGCTGCTTTGGCGATTTCGGGAGATTTGACTTTTAATCCAATTACTGATTTTTTAATAAACGATAATGGGGAAGAAGTAAAACTAAATCCACCACATGGTGATGAGTTGCCAAAAAGAGGTTTTGATGTAGAAGATGCAGGTTTTCAAGCACCGGCAGTTGATGGAAGTAATGTACAGGTTGCGGTTTCTCCGACTTCGGACAGATTACAATTGCTAGCGCCATTTGATGCCTGGGACGGGAAAAATATTACAGGAGCTAAATTACTTATAAAAGCTTTTGGAAAATGTACTACAGATCACATCTCTATGGCTGGACCATGGTTGCGTTTCCGTGGGCATTTGGATAATATTTCTAATAATATGCTGATTGGTGCAGTGAATGCTTATAACCAGGAAGCTAATAAAGTTAAAAACCAAATTACCGGTGCATACGATGCTGTTCCTGCTGTTGCAAGAGCTTACAAAGCGGCTGGTGTTCCTTCGATAGTTGTGGGTGATCATAATTATGGTGAAGGTTCTTCGAGAGAGCATGCTGCAATGGAACCAAGATTTTTGGGAGTAAAAGCAGTTTTGGTAAAATCGTTTGCACGTATTCATGAAACGAATTTGAAGAAACAAGGAATGTTAGCGTTGACATTTGCTAACGAAGCAGATTATGATAAAATTCAGGAGAACGATACTATCAATTTCTTAGACTTAACCGAATTTGCTCCGGGCAAACCGTTGTCTTTAGAATTTGTCCATGCTGATGGTTCAAAAGATGTAATTTTGGCAAACCATACATACAACGACAGCCAAATTGGTTGGTATGTGGCTGGTTCTGCTCTGAACCTTATTGCTGCGGGGAAAGCTTAATTAGTTCAAGATTGATTTATAAAAAAATGCTCAACATATGTTGAGCATTTTTTTTATCCTACTTTCTTCTTTTGATATATTTCTTTTAATCCTGATTTCCATTCAACCAACTCATAATAAAAGTTCACTGAAATAAGATTGTCTTTCTTTGTTACAACACACCTCCCGGTTACATCGGCTTCATCTCCGCAAATGGTTGTTTTTGGACCAACTTTTAAGTTGTCATTAGCATATAATTGATAAATTTTATAAGCAATGTCTTGACGAATTGTCATTTTGGAATTGTAAGTGCTTACGATAATCATTCCTTCTCCGGAACGCGCCACAAACTCCATTCCGTTGTGACCATAATTGTAGGTTTGTACTTTTGGATCACCTTCATTGAAGGCAAAACAGCTCATAATCAATGCGCTAAAAAATATTTTTTTCATATGTTGTAAGTTACTTGGGGGCAAATTAGGGGCGAAAAATAATGATTAATTTAATACAATAACGTAATTATTTAAAAAATATTGTGTTTAAACGAAAAAAACCGTCAATTCAACGAAGAATAGACGGTTTTTCTGAACTAATAATCTACTAATAATAAGTATAGCGTCTAACTTTTGCTATATATTTTGCCAAGCGAATCACCTGATGACTGTATCCGTATTCATTATCATACCAAACATATAGTACAATATTTTTTCCATCGCCTGAAACAATTGTCGCATTGCTGTCATAAATAGAAGGTTGTGCAGTACCAACAATATCCGAAGAAACTAATTCGTTGTTCAGCGAATATCTGATTTGCTCTACAAGTTCACCTTCAAGAGCATACTTTTTCATAATAGAATTTACTTCTTCAAAAGTAGTTTGCTTACCAACTTCCAAATTCATAACAACCAAAGAACCATTTGGAACAGGAACACGAATAGCATTCGAAGTTAATTTTCCGGCTAAACTCGGAAGTGCTTTGGCAACAGCTGTTCCGGCACCGGTTTCCGTAATTACCATGTTCAAAGCAGCAGCACGACCACGACGGTATTTTTTGTGCATATTGTCTACCAAGTTTTGGTCATTGGTATACGCATGAATCGTTTCAATATGACCTTTTACAACCCCAAGTGCATCTTCAACCACTTTTAAAACCGGAGTAATGGCATTGGTTGTACAAGAAGCCGCAGAAAAAATATCTACTTTATCCGGGTTGTGATCGTTATGATTTACACCATAAACAATATTAGGAACACCTTTCCCTGGCGCCGTTAATAATACTTTTTCAACGCCTTTTGAAGTTAAATGACGTTTCAATTGTTCTTCGGTTGTGAAAGCTCCGGTGTTATCAATTACTAAAGCATCTTCAATTCCGTATTTTGTATAATCAATTTCTTCAGGACCATTGGCCGTGATAACATGAACAGTAGTTCCGTTAATGATTAATGCATTATTTTCTGCATCAGCTTCAACCGAACCTTGGAAATCGCCATGAACAGAATCATAACGCAATAAAGAAGCTCTTTTTTCTAAAGAGGAAGCGTCATTTCTGTCACGAGTAACAATAGCACGAAGACGAAGTTGTTGTCCTTTGCCCATTTTGCTCATCATTTCACGAGCTAATAAACGACCAATTCTACCAAAACCATACAAGACAACATCTTTTGGTTTTAGGTTTTTAAAATCTTTGGCATTTCTTAATTTGTCAATAACAAAAGCACGGCTATCATCATATTTATTGTCTTCAAGATGATATTCATAAGTTAATTTTCCAATATCAATTCGTGATGGTGGCAAGTCTAAATTTAGAATTGAGCGGGCAATTTCTACAGAATCAAAAATGTTGATTGGTTTTTGAACAAACTCTCCGGCATATTCGTGAAAGTTGATAATGTCGCTCACATTTCTGTCGATTAGCTGATTTCTAAAAAGAACCAATTCGATTGATTTGTCATACCACAAATCGCTGATAATTTTAATTAATTCAACGCCTGCTTTACGTCTGTCAGCCTGAAAAGATAATTCCTTCTCGTATAACTTGTTACTGTCCATAAAAATAAATAAGTGTTTAGTTGTGTGTTTATTCTGAATTCATTTCAGAATCCTGATTTAATTTTGCGCAAAAGTATAAAATAGTAGTGTTTTACGAAAACGATTTCGTCACTTTTTTACAAAACAAAAAAACCAGTCCAAATTTTGAACTGGTTTTAATCAATATTAACCTTTTAACCTTATAAAATTACTTGAATTACTTGTCCAATTTTGTTAATCATTTGGATGCTTACATTTTGATTTTCGTCTTTTTTATTTAAAAAGCTAGAAATACTTTCCACATCAGTCGCTTTTACATTATCAACCGAAAGAATAATGCCTCCTTTTAATTGATCATAGTATGGTCTCAGATTGTCGTTATTGATTTCTTTGATGCGAACACCATATCCAATTTTGAACTTTTTCTTATCCGAAGCATCGATATTCTCTAATTCCAATCCTTTAAATTCTGTAGTGAAAACATCATTTTTGATTAAGGTAACTAATGCTGTTTTAGTTTCTCCGTCTCTAAGGAATGTTACCTGCACTTTATCGTTTGGTCGTTTTGTACTGATATATCCTGAAAGTTCAGAGAAAGTATTGATTTGTTGACTGTCTAATTTTTTGATGATGTCGCCTTTTCGCAAGCCTGCTTTTTCGGCACCTGAGTTTTTAGTTACTTTGTTAATATAGAAACCTTCGGTGTCATTTATTCCTAATTCTTTAGAGGCTTTACTGTTCAATTCGCCTCCTTCAACGCCAAGAATTCCACGTTGTACATTACCAAATTCCATAATGTCTTCAATGATTTTTCTTGTAATATTTGACGGAATCGCAAAAGAATAGCCAGCATAACTTCCTGTTGGAGATGAAATCATGGTGTTAATTCCAATTAATTCGCCACGAGTATTAACCAAAGCACCACCGGAGTTTCCCGGATTTACAGCGGCATCGGTTTGTATAAAAGACTGAATGCCTTTATCTTCTAAATTTCTGGCTTTCGCCGAAACAATTCCGGCCGTAACCGTTGAAGTCAAATTATACGGATTTCCAACGGCCAAAACCCATTCGCCAACTTTCACCTGATCTGAATCGGCAAACGTTGAATAAGGTAATTTTTCTTCCGCATTAATTTTTAATAACGCGATATCCATTTTAGAATCTGTTCCGATAAGTTTTGCTTTGTATGATTTGTTATTGTTTAATGTAACTTCAAGTTCAGTAGCATCTTTTACAACATGATTATTGGTTACGATATAACCATCTTCCGAAATGATAACGCCCGAACCTGTTCCAACTTGTTCTTGTTGCTGACCGCCATTGGTCCCGTAAAACCATTGCAACATCGGATTGTAAACGGTTCTTACCGAAACATTTTTAACGTGAACAACTGCGTGAACTGTATTTTCCGCAGCAGCTGTAAAATCAACTCCTTCGGCGGATAAACCAACATTCCTGCCATAATTGTTTGACGCTGTTGTTACAATCGAATCGCGATTGTTTTTCCCTTCAATAAATAATTTGTAAGCGCCAAGTGTGGTTACACCACTTAATAAAGAAACCAAAAATAGACTTGATAATCGTTTCATAATCATTAACATTTTTAAATTATTTGATAGTAAAATTATAAATTTCTATTTTTCAAAATATCAGTTTAACGCTCGTTTAACAATTTTTAAGTTAATCTTAATATTTGCTATATTTGTGGGTATAATTCACATAATGAAATTCACTTTTTACAAATACGAAGGAACAGGAAATGACTTTATCTTTATTGATAATCGTCAAGAAAACTTTCCGAAAACAGACGTCAAACTTATAGAAAAATTGTGCGACCGCCGCTTCGGAATTGGAGCTGACGGATTAATACTGTTAGAGAACGATATTGAAACCGATTTCCGAATGGTTTATTACAATTCTGATGGCAATCAAAGTTCGATGTGCGGCAATGGTGGTCGTTGTATTGTGGCTTTCGCCAAAAGCCTGAATCTTATCAATGATCAAACTACTTTTCTGGCAACAGATGGTTTGCATAAGGCATATGTTTTTGAAAACGGAATCATTTCTTTGGGAATGAAAGATGTTGATACAGTAAAAATAGAATCCGATTATGTTTTCCTGAATACTGGCTCGCCACATCATGTAATGCTGGTTAACGATTTGGATAATTATGATGTTAAAAGTATTGGTGCTGCTATTCGTTATTCCGACTTATATGGAAAAGCAGGAAGCAATGTAAATTTTGTGAAGCAACTTTCAGAGGATCATTTTCGTTTGCGAACCTATGAGCGTGGTGTTGAAGATGAAACTTATTCGTGTGGAACCGGAGCAACTGCAGCAGCTATTGCGATGAATGCTCTTGGGAAAACAAATTCCAATCATATAAAATTAGATGTTGAAGGCGGAAAGCTGGAAGTTTCCTTTATAAAAGAAGGAAGTACTTATACTAATGTTTTTCTAAAAGGTCCTGCAACTTTTGTTTTTGAAGGAGAAATAGAATGGTAACACTACAAGGACAAAATATCCATTTACGTGCGCTAGAACCCGAAGATTTAGAGTTTGTCTATGCTATAGAAAATGATGAAAACATTTGGGAAGTCAGCAATACCATAACTCCGTACAGCAAATTCCTAATTCGGCAATATCTCGAAAATGCACATCAGGACATTTATGAAGCCAAGCAATTGCGATTGGTTATTTGTAAAAAAGGAAGTTCAGAAGCTGTTGGGTTAATTGATTTATTCGATTTTGATGCTAAAAATAAACGAGCCGGAATTGGAATAATCATTCAAAATGAAGTCGATAGAAATAATGGTTTCGGAAAAGAAGCTTTGGGTTTGATGATTAATTATGCTTTTGAACAGTTGCAATTGCATCAATTGTACGCAAATATCGGAACAGAAAATAAAGTCAGTGAATCGCTTTTTACTACATTTGGATTTCAAAGAATAGGTGTTAAGAAGGATTGGAATTTTACCAATAATGCTTTTCACGATGAAGCGGTTTTTCAATTAATTAAAAAATAAATTGTTTTGAATAGAAATAAAATTATCAAGATTTTAGGAATCGTTTTCCTTGTTTTTGTAGCGATTGTTTACATCAAGTTTTTCACTTCAGATACAAATTTTGACAAAGACGAAATATATGTTGAAGTTCCAACAGGTTCAACCTATCAGGATGTAGAAAAAATACTTTCGCCATTGGTAAAAAACATGAACGATTTCGAGTTTATCGCCAATCGCCGTTCCTATCCGGAAAATGTAAAAGCCGGACGATTTTTGCTAAAGAAAGGAATGAGTGCTTTCCAATTGGTTGCCGCTATGCGAAGAAATGTTCCGGTGAAATTGGCTTTCAACAACCAGGAACGATTGGAAAATCTTTGCGAGCGCTTAAGTTCTCAAATCGAACCAGATACTACAAAACTCCTAGCCACTTTCCGCGATACGACTTTTTTACAAAAAAATGGTTTTACCAAAGACAATGTTTTTGCCATGTTTTTGCCAAATACTTATGAAGTCTATTGGAATATTACCGCAGAAAAATTCAGAAATAAAATGCTGTATGAATACAATCGTTTTTGGACAAAAGAGCGAATTGCAAAAGCTACCGCTTTGAATTTAACTCCGGTTCAGGTAATTACGGTGGCATCAATTGTTCATAAAGAATCGGTAAAGAAAAGCGAAAGGCCAACAATCGCAGGCGTTTATCTTAACCGATTAAATCAGGGAATGCCTTTGCAGGCTGATCCAACAGTGATTTATGCTTTGAAATTGCGTGACAATGATTTTAACCAAATCATCAAACGTGTTTTATACAACGATTTGTTTATCAATTCGCCTTACAATACGTATAAAAATATTGGTTTGCCACCGGGACCAATTGCCATGCCTGACGTAGACGCGATTGATGCAGTACTGAATGCTGAGAAACACGGTTATATTTATTTCTGCGCAAGCGTTGAAAAATTCGGCTATCATGTTTTTGCGTCTACTTATGAGCAACATCAGGTGAATGCTAAGAAATACGCTGATTGGCTGAACGCACAAGGTACAAACAGATAATTTTGAAAGCAGCCAAAAGCATAGTTATACTTTTGTTTTTTTGGTGTTGCCAAATTACTGTCGCTCAAAATTCTATTGATAATTTTCTAAAGCCTTCGGATACTTTAAACAAAAAGCGTCTAAAAACACTTGTCATTTCCGAAGCTGTTATTGGTTCAGCAGCTTTGATTGGTTTGAATCAAATTTGGTATGCCGATTATCCCCGTTCTAATTTTCATTTTATAAATGACAATGCCGAATGGCTTCAAATGGATAAAGCCGGGCACGTTTTTTCAGCCTATCATTTAGGAAGTTTTGGTGCTAATGCTTTGAAATGGTCTGGCTCAAGTCGAAAAAGTCAACTAATTTACGGCTCGACTTTAGGTTTAGCTTTTTTGACAACGGTTGAGGTTTTCGATGGTTATTCGGCAAATTGGGGGGCTTCTCTTGGAGATGTCGCAGCTAATATTTCCGGAACAACCTTATATGTTTCTCAGGAATTACTTTGGAAAGAACAGCGAATCGTTCCTAAATTTTCTTTTCATACAACGCCGTATGCTTCTGCGAGACCAAATGTTTTAGGAAGTTCTGTTCAGGAGCAAATTCTGAAAGATTATAACGGACAAACCTATTGGCTTTCGGCTAATATTTATTCGTTTGCAAAATCGGCTAAAATTCCAAAATGGTTGAACATTGCAGTTGGTTATGGAGCAGAAGGAATGATTACCGGAAATGATGGATTTACCAACACTGTTTTTCTTCCTGAAAGTAAAAGATATCGACAATTTTACCTCTCGCTTGACGTTGATTTGACAAAAATTGAAACCAAATCACATTTTGTTAAGACAATTTTAACAATTTTTAATTCCATCAAGATTCCGGCTCCAACGTTTGAAATCAAGGGTTCAGGTGGAACAAAACTGCACTTTATCTACTTTTAACGTAGTTTAACTACTTGATATTCAATTTTATAAAATAAGTTGTATATTTGCACTCGGAAATATCAAGGTCGGTGACAGCGCTTGAGAAATAACATTTAATGATAAAAAAAGGAATTTTTTACACAACAATCCTACTAACTGTAGCTTTCATAAGCTCAGGTTTTAAACCCTACAATTCCCAAATCAGCAGCTTCTTATTTGCTGATGAAAATGAAGAACAATCGTATGTTTTTCCTTCTCAAAACAGCATAGATTATTTTAAATTAAAAGTCCCATTTACGGGTAGGTATTTTATTGGCTTTAAAGAAGCTCTTGCTCATAAAGAGTCGCAGGGGAAATATGGTAAAATAAATACTTTAGGTTATATGGGAAAATACCAATTCGGAATAGAAACTCTAAAATCTATTGGTATTAATGATAGCGTTGGTTTTATGAGAAATCCAAGACTTCAGGAAAAAGCTTTCGTAGCGCTACTTTCTAAAAATAAATATGAGTTGAAGGATTATATAACTAATTACGAAGGTAAAATAGTTGATGGTGTTAAAATAACCGAATCAGGGATTTTGGCAGCAGCGCATTTGGGAGGTTCAGGATCGGTAAAACGATTTTTGAATTCGAATGGTGAGAAAAAATGCAAAGACGATTACGGAACTTCAGTTAAAACGTATATGAAAGATTTTGGCGGATTTGAAACCTCCGGAATTCGCGCTATCAAAAACGCTAAAGTAAAATAATTACATTATTTTGTGAATAATAAAAATGGTTGGTCTGTTATGCAGGTCAACCTTTATTTTTTTCCAGTCAGCCACGCGAAACGTTTTTATAAATTCTGTTGGCAAGGTAATATCGGTTGCAATGCAAAGATGTGTATTAGGTTGTAATATCTGCAATAAATCTTCTAATAATTTATTATTTCTATACGGCGTTTCAATAAAAATTTGAGATTGATTTTTAGAACTCGATAGATTTTCAAAGTTTTTCAACGCTGTTTTTTTATCTCCTTTGTCAATTGGAAGATAACCGTTGAAGGCAAAACTCTGACCGTTCATTCCGGAACCCATCATCGCCAATAGGATGGAAGATGGCCCAACTAAAGGGATAACCTGTATTCCGTTTTCGTGAGCAATTTTTACAATTACGGCTCCGGGATCAGCAACTCCGGGACAACCGGCTTCGCTCATTAAACCAATGTTCAAACCATTAAGACACGGTGCAATCATGGCATTGTATTCGGAAACTTCTGTTCGTTTGTTGAGAGAAGAAATTCTTAAACTGTTTTGAACTTTTTCAGGATGAATAGATTTGATGAATTTCCGAGCTGTTTTTTCATTTTCAACGATGTAGTCGTCTATAAAATCTATGGCTCTTTTTACGGTTTGCGGTAAAACATCATGAGGATTCATTTCTCCCAAAGTAGTTGGGATTAAGTAGAGTTTGCCTTTTAGAGTAACCGGCTTCATGGATGTTTCTCGATTAGTTTTTTGGCTAAAATATTGCAAGTTTCATCAAGCATTTCATAAACCATGTCAAAACCATTTTGCAATCCGTAATAAGGATCGGGAACATCTACATTATCACCAGGAAACAAATCATTCAGAATTAATTGCACTTTCTTTTTGTGCTCTTCTTTTTTGGCCAATTCAATCACATCGTCATAATTCGAATTATCCATGACATAGATATAATCAAACTCTTCAAAATCTCTGGCTGTAAACTGTCTTGCTTTTTGATTGGTAATGTCTAAGCCGTTTTTTTGAGCTGTCATAATGGAACGCTGGTCAGGTTGTTTACCAATATGGTAATTTCCTGTCCCGGCGGAGTCAACTATAAATTTATTTGGGGGAAGTTTAGCAGCAAGAAGCCCTTCTGCCAATGGTGATCGGCAGATGTTTCCTAAACAAACCATTAAAATCTTAACGGGCATATTGTATAATTCTAAAGCGCAAACTTACTCAAAAAGGAATTATAGCGATAATTTTTTATGAATATCTTCTACAAATTTTTTGAATTGTTTATCAGTCGAAACTAAGTTGTCAACTGTTTTGCATGCGTGAAGAACGGTAGCGTGGTCTCTGTCTCCAATTTGGGAACCAATATTTGCCAAAGAAGACTTAGTAAATTTCTTTGCAAAAAACATGGCTAATTGTCGAGCCTGAACAACGTGGCGCTTTCTGGTTTTAGATTGTAAAGTATCCAAATCTAATTGGAAATAATCAGAAACAACTTTTTGAATGTATTCAATTGAGATTTCTCTTTTTACATTTTTGACAAATTTCTCAACTACATTTTTGGCCAAATCTAAAGTCACTTCTTTTTTGTTAAAAGAAGATTGAGCAATCAACGAAATAATAGCACCTTCTAATTCTCTCACGTTTGACTTGATGTTTCTAGCCACATATTCTATAATTTCATCAGGCATTTCAACGCCATCACGATACAAAATATTTTTTAAGATAGAAATTCTGGTTTCATAATCCGGTTGGTGTAATTCGGCAGATAAACCCCATTTGAAACGAGACAACAAACGTTGTTCGATGTCTTGCATGTCAACAGGCGCTTTGTCTGAAGTAAGAATTACTTGTTTTCCATTTTGATGTAAGTAATTGAAAATATGGAAGAATACATCCTGCGTTCCTGTTTTTCCGGAAAGGAATTGAACATCATCAATAATCAATACATCAATCAACTGATAGAAATGAATAAAATCGTTTCTGTTATTTTTCTTAACCGAGTCAATGTATTGCTGCGTGAATACTTCTGCAGAAATGTATAAAACGGTTTTTTCAGGATATTTATCTTTGATTTCAACTCCAATAGCGTGAGCTAAATGGGTTTTTCCTAATCCAACACCACCAAAAATCAATAACGGATTGAATGATGTTCCTCCAGGTTTGTTGGCAACAGCCATACCGGCAGAACGAGCTAATCTGTTAGAATCTCCTTCAAGGAAATTGTCAAAGCTGTAATTTGGATTAAGTTGCGACTCGATTTTTAAGTTTCTAATTCCCGGAATTACAAAAGGATTTTTTAATTCTGGATTTAGGTTTTTAAACGGAGCATCAACATCTTGTGATTTTATTGGACTGCGGTGAGCACTTGGCAACTGTTCAGTAAATGGCTGTTTATTTCCGTAAGTGTTCTCCATTTTAATTTTATAGAGTAACTTTGCGTTTTTTCCAAGTTCTTTAGTTAACGCTACTTTGAGTAATTTCACATAGTGTTCTTCAAGCCATTCATAAAAGAATTTGCTTGGAACCTGAATGTATAAAGCGTTATCAGTTAGTTCAACTGACTTAATCGGTTCAAACCAAGTTTTGAAAGCTTGCTCTTGAATATTGTCTTTTATAAATAGCAGACAGTTTTCCCACACCGATTGCGCAGTTTTGCTCATATTTAGTTTAAATTAATGTAATTAGTTATTTAGTTTTTAACATAAAAAAACATTGAATTTTTTCATGTTTTTCGGGGTAACAAATATGTGAATAAAATTTGTTAAAAAAAATTAAAATGGCATTGATTTTTTAAAAATATTGTTGTAATGAAAAAATCGAATATAGATTAAACGCAAAAAAATCAGATGAAAGAACATCAAATTAATGTTAGAGTACGTTACTCTGAAACCGACCAAATGAGTGTTGTTTACCATGGCAATTATGTGCCTTATTTTGAAATGGGACGCGTGGAATGGCTTAGAAACAAAGGGATTTCGTATAAATCACTTGAGGAGAACGGAATTGCACTTCCAATAGTTTCCATGACTTTAAATTACAAAAAACCAGCACGTTATGATGATTTACTTACAGTGATAACAAAGTTCAAAAGTCAAACGACTGTGAAGGTAGAATTCGATTGCGAAATTCGTAATGAAAGTGGCGAGTTGTTAACAACTGCATATTTTTTGTTAGTTTTTGTGGATCTAAATTCAGGAAAACCTATTGCGCCTCCACAATACATTTTGGATGTTATGAATGATTAAATTTTTTAATCTCAATCTCAAATAAATTGGTGAAAATGTCGAAAATCATTTCGGCATTTTTTTTTCGGGTGCTGATTTCAATTTGGCAGCTTTCTTCCATTTGCTGCGAAATGATTTCTAAGTTTTTCTCTTTGATGATTCGCATTACTTTATTCATGTTTTTATAATCAAAGGAAATTTGGAAATGAATATCTATTGTCTTTTCAATGATTTCAGCCTCTTCCAAAGCCATTTGTGCCGCCGTTTTATACGCTGAAATTAAGCCACCAACCCCCAATTTTACGCCGCCAAAAAATCGAACAACAACTACTAAAACATTGGTTAAGCCAAAAGACAGAATCTGCCCATAGATAGGCATTCCTGCGGAATTGCTTGGTTCGCCATCATCATTGGCACGAAAAGAAATCGTATCAGTGCCGAGTTGAAAAGCATAACAAAAATGACCGGCACCAAAATGTTGTTTGCGTAATTTTTCTATAATGGATTTGATTTCGTCTTCCGAAGTAATTGGAAAGGCATAGCCAAAAAACTTGCTGTTTTTTTCTTTAAAAAGAATTTCTGTCGAAGGAGAAGCAATGGTTTTAAAAGTATCTTTTATTTCCAAAACTATAGGGGCAAGTGCTTTTGGTCAAACAAATCGACAACGTCTTCTTCGCCAACTTTTAGATTCCAAACATGTAATCCCAATGCAGCTGCAGCATCGGTATTGTCTTTTTTATCATCTACAAACAAAGTCCTTTTTGGAGACAAATCATGTTTTCGTATTATAGCGTTGAAAATTTCAGGTTCCGGTTTTCGCATCCCCATCTCATAAGAGTAGTAGACTTTTTCAAAGCAACGGTAAAAATCGGTGTAAAATGACATTCCAACTTTATGTTCAAAACGTTCAATGTGAATGGAATCTGTGTTGGTCAAAAGGAATAGACGATATTTGCCCGAAAGCATTTGTAAAAACTCTAATCTTTCCAGAGGGAAATCGCCAATTATTGAATTCCAGGCTTTTGTTATTTCTTCGAGACTCGCGTTTGGAATATACTTTGTAAAGGAATTGATGAATTGTAACTCGTCTATTTTTCCTTTTTCGAATAAATCATTGTGTGCCAACAAATCTTCATTTGGACCATCCAATCCCAACTTCTTAAACTCTTCGATAGAATGTTCTTTTCTGAGATTAATAAAAACATCTCCAAAATCGAAAATTATAGTGTTAATCATGGCTGAAAAAAAGTTTAAGTTGGTCGTCTTTTATGGTTTTTACTTGGCAATTTCCATTTAAAACAGGTGCTTTTATACCACTTTTTAAATGCTTGTTCCCAATAAAAATTCTGGCCTCATCCCAAAGATTATCGTCTATAAAACTTTGAAGCGTTTGTTTTCCGCCTTCAATTAGTATAGATTGAATGCCATATTTATATGAAATATCGGCAATTGTTTTGGTTAGCTTTATATCAAAGATAGCATTTTCATAAATACAATTTTCACTAAATGTTAAATTTTCTTGCTCGGTTATGATAATGGTTTTTGTTTTTCCGTCTTTAACAAAAAAAGCATCCGATATTTTTCCGGTTCTGTCTAAAACAATTCGAATCGGATTTTCACCTGTCCAATCCCGAACATCCAATTTCGGATTGTCATCTAAGACGGTTTTGGTTCCGACTAAAATTGCCTGTTCTTCGCTCCGCCATTTATGAACCAATTGTCTTGAAAATTCATTGGATATCCATACAGGTTCTGTTTTGTCTTTGGTTAATGGCGCAATAAATCCGTCCTGACTTTCTGCCCATTTCAATATGATATAAGGACGGTTTTTTTGATGAAACGTAAAAAAACGTTTGTTCAATTCGCTGCATTCTTTTTCTAAAACACCGAAAGTTACATTCGCGCCGTTTTCCTGTAAGCGCTTAATTCCGCTACCGGAAACTTTACTGTTTGGATCGATGGTTCCAACCACAACATTTGGAATTTTATGCTTTATAATTAAATCACAGCACGGAGGTGTTTTTCCAAAATGGCTGCACGGTTCAAGAGATACATAAATGGTAGCTTTTGCCAATAATGATTTGTCTTTTACCGAGTTTATCGCATTGACTTCGGCATGTGGTTCGCCTGATTTTTGGTGCCAGCCTTCGCCAATGATTTCATTATTATAAACAATGACACTGCCAACCATTGGGTTTGGATAGGTTGTTCCCAAGCCATTTTTGGCTAATTGGATGCAGCGTTTTATATAATTTTCGTGTATCTTCACCTCACAAAAATAAGACATTACTTTTAGAATGAATGGCATCGTAATAAGAGAAATCAAAAAGGAAGATAACCAACAAATTGCAGCGGTTATCCGTGAAGTTTTTATTGCAGATAATTTTCCGAAAACCGGAACTGCTTTTGCGGATGCACAATTGGATTTTATGTTCGAAACCTATGACAAACCACGCGCAACTTATTTTGTGGTTGAAAGTGATGGCAAAATCATTGGTGGCGCAGGCGTTTCGCAATTGGAAAATTCAACTGAAAACATCTGCGAATTGCAAAAAATGTATTTTCTCCAGGAAGCCAGAGGCAAAGGAATTGGTTTTGAAATGATACAAAAATGTTTGCAGGAAGCCACCGATTTAGGCTATGAAAAGTGCTATCTCGAAACCTTGCCCGAAATGCTGACAGCACAACATTTATACAAAAAAGCCGGTTTTGAATATCTTTGTTCACCAATGGGAAATACTGGTCACACTACTTGTCCGGTTTGGATGATAAAGAATTTATAAGATGCAAATCAAAAATTACAAAGACATTTTCAAAAAGGAATTACTTCCAATTTATGACGAACAGGAAATCGATAGCTTTTTCTATATTATATTGGAGAAACTCCATGGTTTGAAACGAATAGATTTGGCGCTCAATCCTGAAACGGTAATGGATGGCATTCATTTAAAACAATGGAAAAGTATTCTTTCCGATTTGAAAATTCAAAAACCGATTCAATACATTTTAGGAGAAACCGAGTTTTATGGATGTCGATTTGAAGTCAATGAAAATACGTTGATTCCAAGACAGGAAACGGAAGAATTAGTTGAGTTTATTATTTCAAACTACCAAATAACCACATCACCAAACAACCTCAAAATTTTGGATATAGGAACAGGTTCGGGTTGCATTGCGATTTCGTTAGCCAAAAATCTTCCGAATGCTGAAGTTTTTGCGATTGATGTTTCGGAGAAAGCTTTGGCTACAGCCCAAAAAAATGCTGACATAAATGATACGAACGTTACTTTTCTTTTGAAAAATATTTTGGAAACAGACGATTTAGAACAGCAATTTGACATTATAGTTTCTAATCCGCCGTATGTTCGAAATTTGGAAAAAGCCGAAATCAAACCCAATGTTTTAGAGTATGAACCACATTTGGCTTTGTTTGTTGAAGATACTGATGCGTTGCTTTTTTATCGAAAAATTGCTGAACTGGCAAAGAAAAATTTAAATCCGAATGGCAAATTGTATTTCGAAATCAATCAGTATTTGGGAAAAGAAACGGTTCGCTTACTTGAAGATTCAGGATTCAGGAATGTTGAACTGAAGAAAGATATTTATGGAAATGACCGGATGATTTCCTGCTCATTATAACTATTCGTATCGCAACGCTTCGATAGGATCAAGTTGAGAAGCTTTTATTGCGGGATATAATCCGGAAACTAAGCCAACAATAAAACTGGTCACAAAGGCAGCAAAAATGGCGCCCCAAGGAGTCACAAATGCCAAGTCAAGCAGGGACGAAATTAGATAACCAACTGAAATTCCCAATAATATTCCTAAAATTCCACCAATTTGTCCTACGGTTATTGTTTCAATAAAAAACTGAATAGCGATAGCACTTTTTTTGGCACCCAATGCTTTTCTGACACCAATTTCACGGGTTCTTTCGGTTACAGAGACAATCATAATATTCATCAGGGCAATCGACGAACCTAATATGGTAATAATGCCAATCAACCAGGCTGAAACGCCTAAGAAATCGGTAATGCTGGCAATTCTATTGACCAAATCGTCGCTTCGGGAAATACCAAAATTATCTTCTTCGACAGGATTTAGTTTTCTGATTTTACGCATGGTGATAACAGCATTGTCGATAGCGGCATCGAGCAATTCTGTTTTTTGAATCATAGTGCTCAGTGAGTAATTGATATTGGGTTGCGAAAATAACGAACGCGCCACCTGAATCGGAATCATAACTCTCAAGTCTTTTCTGTTTCCAAAAGTGGAACCTTGTTCTTTTAATACGCCAATGACTTTGAATTTGGCGCCACGAACAGATAGAATTTTATTGATTGGATTAACATCTTTCAACAAACCTTTTGTAGCAAAATCAGAGCCTACAATGCAGGAATAAACATTATTTGAAATGTCAAAAGAGTTAAAGTTTCTGCCTTGAGTAACTTCCAAACCGGAGTTTGCTATATAATATTCGTCAATGCCAATAACCGAAATTTCCGGATCTGTTTTTTGACTTTCAAATTTCACTTCAGCACTTGAAGTCGCTACAAATGACAGTGAAGTTTCCGTCATTGGAAAGTTGTATTTTTCTTTAAAAGCTTTGGCTTCGGGATAGGTAATGATTGGATTTATTTTTTCAATTTCATTGCCACCGTCTCCACGTAAGGTATTTTGGTATTGGTTAATGTTGAAGGTATTGGAACCCATTGAGGCAAAAGTGGAATTCAAATTGTTTTCGAAAGCGGCAACTACGGTTAAAATTCCAACCAGAGCTGTAATTCCAATCGCGATAATAACAACGGTCAAAATGGTACGAAGCAACTGCGTTCGGATGGAACCCAGCGCGATTTTTACATTTTCCCTAAACAGTCCAATTCCTAACATATGGCAAATTTGACACTAAAATACAGTTTTTGTTACAAGAATATTTACATTCAGATATAAAATAAGATATTTGCAATTCAATTACGAATTCATAATTCTTTCAAATGGCATCAAAACCAAGTATTCCAAAAGGGACAAGAGATTTTTCACCGGCAGAGGTTGCTAAACGTAACTATATTATTTCGATAATGAGACATCATTTTGAGAAGTTTGGTTACCAGCCAATTGAAACGCCGTCGTTTGAAAACTCGGATACTTTGATGGGAAAATATGGGGAAGAAGGTGATCGTTTGATTTTTAAGATATTGAATTCAGGGGATTATTTGGATAAAGTTCCAGCGGAACAACTACAATCGATTAACTACAAACAACTAACAAATAAGATTTCCGAAAAAGCCTTGCGTTACGACTTAACTGTTCCTTTCGCGCGTTACGTTGTGCAGCATCAAAGCGAGATTGAGTTTCCGTTTAAGCGGTATCAAATCCAACCTGTTTGGCGCGCTGATCGTCCACAAAAAGGAAGATTCAGAGAGTTTTATCAGTGCGATGCCGATGTTGTTGGTTCCAAATCGTTGTGGCAGGAAGTAGAGTTGGTGCAATTGTACGATTCGGTTTTTGCAGATTTAGGGTTGCATGGTGTTACTATAAAAATCAACAACAGAAAAGTATTATCCGGAATAGCTGAAGTAATTGGTGCTTCAGACAAATTGATTGACTTTACAGTAGCTTTAGATAAGCTCGACAAAATAGGAGAGGACGGAGTTAAAAAAGAAATGCTTGAAAAAGGGATTTCGGATGAGGCTTTAGTAAAAGTACAACCTTTGTTCAATTTTACCGGAACGATTCAGGAGAAATTAGAAAAACTAACCCGATTACTTTCTTCTTCTGAAGAAGGAAAAAAAGGTGTTGAAGAATTGCGTTTCATTTGTGACAACGTAACTAAACTTGGTTTGCAAAAAGCGATTTTAGATTTGGATGTTACTTTGGCCCGTGGATTAAATTATTACACCGGAGCTATTTTTGAAGTTACTGGGCCAAAAGAAGTTGCCATGGGTTCTATAGGTGGTGGCGGACGTTATGATGATTTGACCGGGATTTTTGGGTTGAAAGATATGAGCGGTGTTGGAATTTCGTTTGGTTTGGATAGAATATATTTAGTTCTGGAAGAACTGAATTTATTTCCGGAAACAGTTACTACTGCTACAAAAGTGCTATTTTTAAATTTTGGTGAAAGCCAGACTTTTGAAGCTATGAAAGCTATTACGACACTTAGGAATAAAAATATCAAATCCGAAATGTATCCTGATGCAGCTAAAATTGACAAACAATTTAAACATGCGGAACGCAGAGGAATTCCGTTTGTGGTAAAAGAAATAGATGGTTCGAATTTTACTTTAAAAGATATACAAACCGGAGAACAGCTTCAGTTAAATCTTGACAATTTTATCAAGAAGCTTTCTTAATATTTAGTCAGAGTTAAAAACAAAAAATCCCCGAAGTCGGGGATATTTTTTGCCTTGTATTATAGTAGCCAATTTAGTGTCAAATAAACAGCAGAACAAGAGGTAGGTTTAATTCATTAGCAGGGGTTATTTAATTATTATTTTTTTAGTTACATCACCACCATCGGTAATTACTTTTACGATATAAGTTCCAGAGC
Source organism: Flavobacterium sangjuense (assembly GCF_004797125.1). Taxonomy (NCBI): domain Bacteria; kingdom Pseudomonadati; phylum Bacteroidota; class Flavobacteriia; order Flavobacteriales; family Flavobacteriaceae; genus Flavobacterium; species Flavobacterium sangjuense. Next base: position 30,987 of record NZ_CP038810.1, on the reverse strand, counting down.
TTAAATCACTAACGCGTAATTGCATATCAGTTTGGTTTTGGTTATACATTTTCCAAGACTGTACTTCTTGACCTAACAAGTTGTATAATGAAACGGATTTTACATTTACTTCCTGCAATTCGTTTTTGATGTTGATTACATTGTTAGCTTGTGAATGTATCACGCTGATTCCGTGATTTGCATCAGTATGATCAACTGTTCCAAGTGCTGTACTGCCATTTGTAAATCTTAATGAGAATCTTGTATCATAAGTTCCAACCGGCAAATTGATTTGGAAGTTTTGATCTTTGATACTGTGATAGATTGAAGTCACATTGTCATAAATGTATATTTCCTGATCATCATCAAAATTCTCTTTTCCATCAACTACAAAAGTTACTTCACCAGCTACTGCATTTTTAACACCCAATGGATAAATGTTGTTTACGTTAAAGGAACCATCACCACTGATGTTTAATTTATTAGTTCCATTGATAAAGTACATGTCATTGGTAAGCGATTCAATGCTTAAAGCGTCATAACCGTTATCATATCCAGCTGTTGCATGTTCGTTCATAAAACCTAATAATATCTGTCTGTGATAGTTATCAGCTGAATTGTATCCTAATCTCAATTTAGCAAACTGCTCTTCTGTAACAGTATCAGATGCATTATTGTATTCCTGATTAACAGTAGCAACTACAGTAGCATTTCCTGTTTTGAATAAGGTGAATGAAGTTGGATCATTTTCTTTAACAAACAATCTTTGTGCATTGTTGAATGTAATTGTTCCACCAGTTGCTGAACCAGTCACAAAGAATCCTTGTCCTACCGGGATATATCTTTTAGCAACTTTACTACTTGAACCTAATCCGCTTATTCCGGCTGGAGCTACAGGAGCAGTTCCACCTGTTTTTGTATAGGTTGCATAACCACCTTGATACTGAATAGTAGCATGAGCTGTATTTGTACTGTAATGTTCCCAGAAATATAACGTTCCATTTAAACTGGCTGCATTGTCGTCAATAAATTGATCAGCGTCAATAGCAGAAGCATATGGGTTACCACATAGATTTAGGTTACCAGGACCAACAGTTGAAGTGATAGTTCCATTATTTGGTTTACCAACAAATACATAGTTTTGATCTGCTGCTGCAGAACCACAACCTTTCATTGTATATCCTTGACCAGGTAATAATGTTCCGTTTGGTCCGGCAGATGCCCAGTTTGCATATGAATTAGTAGAGTTTTGGAATTTAAATATCCAATAGCTACTCAATGTTATAGGCGTTGTTGGCGATCCATTTACTCCTGTTGTCCATTGTAAATTTTGTGGATTGTTAACATTAGTTCCGTCTTTCATAACTCCGGCTACTGTAAATCCGTGATTAATAGTTGTATTATTAATAGAACTTACAGGAGAAGACCAATAGTTGTAGTTGTATTTTATAGCCTGACCTTGTTGATCTCTTTCTAAAGAACCAGCGCTAGTTACATCTAAATCTGAATTAGTAGTTTGAATTAATTGAGATTTTCCAACTAAATCAATTTTACCATCAATTTTTAAATAGTGAGATACCTGGATTTTTGTATCATTTGTAGCGCTTAAAGTGTTTGTATTAACAAACAATCCAAGAACCGTTTTGTTTCCGGTAGAACCAACATTATTGTTTGTTTTAACAATGTTCCAGTCGATTGGAGTAGTTCCGTCAACAATTGAAATACTATTTGGTAATTGTTGGATAGTTCCATTAGACCAAGTACTTGTGCTAGACCATGAACCATCAGTCGAACTTTCATATGGTTGTGGAGAAGATTGTACGGTTATTGTTGTTTTATTTGGTAAAAATACATTTCCTCTATTGCTGTTTTGAGAATCATCATTGATGTGTGTTCCAATGAAAGAATTCATAGAATAATACGCCTGAAGATTACTCCAGTTTAAAGTACTGATGTCATTTTTAGTTATCGTTGTTGGCAAAATTGCACCTTTTGTACCAGTAGCGTTTTGAAGTATTTCCTGGTTCATTACAAATTTTAATTCTGAAAGTGTTATCGCTTTATCCCATAATCTGAACTCATCAATATCTCCTTTGAAGAAATTACGTGTATCTGATTTAGATCTGTATTCAGCACCAATTGAGAACGTGTTTGTACTTGAAACCGGAGCTGCAGAAGCAACAGTTGAATCTAATACACCATCAATATAAAGTTTGATAGAACCACTTGAGTAAATGATAGCAACATTATGCCATTCTGAACTTGGTAAAGCAGTAGCTGAAGTCAAAGTAGTTCCACCAGCCCAGGTAACAACAACTCTGTTTGTTGAGTTTAAGTAAACTCTAAAACCAGATGTTCCATTGTATTTTGAAACAATTGTTCTGTCGTTAGCCAAAGTGTTTGCACCTGTTGGTCTTACCCATGTCATCATCGAGAAAGTACTGTTTAAGTTGTTTGAATTGCTAACTTTCATAGTATCATCAGTTCCGTCAAATGTTGCATGTCTTGAATAAATGCTTTCGTGAGCAACTCCAAATGTGAAGAATTTAGTTCCGTCAAAGTCATAATCAGTTTCCTGAGCAGTACCATTGGTTGTTAAAAATACGGTTTCTAAATTAGTTGTAAAAGCAGCATCTGAAGCAACAATCATTACATAAGCATCATTTCCGGCTAAGGCAGGTAAACTTGCAAATGCTGTTGTTGGGATAGAAACTTTTGTAGTTGCAACGTCGCCACCAATTTCATTAATTTTCCATTTTTTGTTTGGAAGATCTGTTAGTGTTGTAACGCTAGAAGTACCACCAAAAGTTATAGTTAAATCGGTTCCTGAGTCGTTCATATTTCCACCGTTATCACCCCAAATCAAATATTTTTTATCAGCATCAAATGCATTGGTGTTTGCAGTGTTTGTAGTAGCAATTGTTCCTAATCCAATAGTTAAATTAGAGTTAGCGTTAACACTTTTAGATTGTTTTTGATTTAGTTTTTCAACATCATCTCTTCCAATTCCGGCAATGTCATAGTTATAACCGGCATTTGCAGTTGCATCCCAAATGATAGTTCCGTCAGAAGCGAGGTAGTTTTGAGAAGTACCGTTTACTCCTAAAGTTATACCGTATTTAACACCTAAATAACTTTCAATTTTGTTTCTTTCAGTAGTATCGTTTTTTCTAGAGCTATACGTGATAACTTCAGCAATTCTTCCATCTAAACTTCCGTCCCAGGCTTCACTTCTTCCAATCCAGTATTGACTGTCGTAGATATTTCTGTGTTTAGATGCATTAACTTCAGTAGTGGCTATATTATTTGCATTGTAATATAATTGCATTCCCGTATTTCCTGAATTATTTCTTACGTTTATAATTCCGGGTCTGCTGTATTGTGTAGTTGTACTAACTTCAGCATTTCCGTATGAAGTAGTTGTACCTGAAGTATACGATAGTACTTCATTAGTAAATCGCGTATCAACATTTCCATAAGAAATACCTGCTTTAGTATTTTGAGCACAAGGAGAGCTTTTTCCGGCAAATACATCCATACTGTTTAACGCTGAAGTTACAGTAACATCAGGAATAACAACTACAAAAGTATCTTCAGAATAATAACCATTTGTACCTTTTAAATACTGTCTTGAACTACTCAAATCTGTATAAACCTGAGAAGGTGTATTGTATGGATTAGTAAAATCTACTACAGCATTAAAATTGATGTTATAAGCTGCGTTATTACGATATACAGGTGCTCCGACTGCTGCAGGTTTAATTGCATTAGCTCCTCTTGCTTGAGTGTACCAAGTTGTAACCGGAGTATTATCTGCTACTGTTGTAGTTCCGTTTAATAAGTCAGAACGCAACCATAATTGCAAATTAGATGTTATTCCTCCCGGCGCATATGTTAATGATGGAAGCATTGCATTTACCGGCCATTTTATAACTACTTTTCCATCAGCTCCAGGACCGCCAGTGCCTTGGTTTACACCATTGTTTCCATTTCTACGGCCACCACCACCACCACCACCGGGTGCAATTCCTGTTAGACCATCACCGTTTTGAGAAGTATATCCATTTCCACCATTTCCACCACTGCAAACTGCAATAGCTCCTAAGTTTGTTGTTGCGTCAACACCCATATTTTCACCTGCTTCTGCTCCGGCACCGCCGCCGCCGCCATAAGATCCGGTTACGCCGTTTGCACCATTTCCACCTCTTGAAGTAACATCTCCAATACAAGCTGCAGTACTACCACCAGCACCACCAGTAACTGCATTGTCAAGAGCTGTAGTACCACCTTTTGCGAGAAAGGTTGAAGTATTAATAAACCATGAGTCTCCTCCATCTGCAACAGAGTGTGATCCTAATCCAACATTTACTGAGTAAGTATTTCCAGGAACTACAGCAACAGATTTTAAAGAATAAGCGCCACCGCCACCGCCACCGCCAACTTTACCTACGTTCAATCCGTCACCACCTTTTCCGCCACCACCCCAAGCTTCAACAGTTACTTGGTATACTCCGGCAGGAACAGTAAAAGTACCTGAAGAAGTAAATGTTTGTGATGTGATTGCAAGTACTTTTGTTGAAACAGATGTTGTACACGGAGAAGTTCCGGTAGCTGTTAAAGTTAACGTTATACCTCCTTGAACCAAACTGGTTGTAATATCAGCAGCGCTTGGAGTATAAGTACATGTTGTTAAAGAAGTTGGGTTTGTAAAAGTCCCTGTTCCGCTTGATGTCCAAACAATAGAAGTATAGTTTGAAGCACTTGAATTAGCAGTAATATTTACAGTACCACAAGTAGAACAAGTAGCTATATCTGAACCTGCATCTGCTATTGGAGCAGCAACAAAGGTTAAGGTTTTATTAGATGTTACAGTTGGACAGCTCGTATTTGAAGCTGTTAGAGATATGATAACACTTCCTCCGGTTGTATCAGCAACACTTGGAGTATAAGTACATGTTGTCAATGAATTTGGATTAGTGAAAGTACCAGTTCCACTTGATGTCCAAGTTACAAGGGTTTGATTAGTAGCACTAGAACCAGTTGTAACTACTATAGCTGTATTAGAAGAACACGCAGTAAATGCCGGACCTGCTACTGCAGTCATTACTTTACTTATCGTTAATGTTTTATTGTCAGTAATGGTAGCACATGGCGCATTTCCATTAACTGTAAGAGTTAATACTACACTTCCGGCTGTTATATCTGCAGCACTAGGATTGTAAGTACACGTTGTTAAAGAATTCGAATTTGTAAAAGTCCCTGTTCCACTTGATGTCCAAGCAATAGAAGCATAGTTTGTAGCACTAGAACCAGCAGTTATGTTTATGGCACCAGTAGAAGAACAAGTATCTATCGCTGGTCCGGCAACTGCTGTTGGAAGCAAACTGATAGTTAGTGTTTTAGTAGCTGTAGCATTAGCACAACCTGCATTAGTAGCAGTAAGTGTAAAAATCACACTTCCGGCTGTTATATCTGCAGCACTCGGAGTGTAAGTACAAGTCGTTAAAGAATTGGCATTAGCAAATGTACCAGTTCCAGTTGACGTCCAAGTTACACTTGTTTGATTAGTAGCGCTTGAACCTGTAGTAATACTTATTGCTCCAGATGAATAACAAGTTGAAAAATTTGAACCGGCCACTGCTGTTGGCGCAAGACTAATCGTTAGATTTTTTGTTGAAGTAACATCTGCACACGGAGCATTTCCGGTAACAGTAAGAGTTAATATTACACTTCCGGCTGTTATATCAGCGACACTTGGAGTGTAAGTACAAGTTGTTAGTGAATTAGCATTTGCAAAAGTACCTGTTCCATTTGATGTCCAGGTAACTGAAGTATAATTAGTAGCACTAGAACCTGTAGTTATATTTACGGCACCAGTAGAAGAACAAGTGTTCATTGCTGTTCCGGCAATAGCTGTTGGAAGTAAACTAATAGTTAGTGTCTTTGTATCAGTAGCATCAGCACAACCTGCATTTGAAGCAGTAAGTGTAAAAATTACACTTCCTGCTGTTATATCAGCAGCACTCGGAGTGTAGGTACAAGTCGTTAACGAATTGGCATTAGCAAAAGTACCAGTTCCGTTTGATGTCCAATTCACACTCGTTTGATTAGTAGCACTAGAACCTGCAGTAATGTTGATTGCTCCAGATGAATAACAAGCTGAAAAACTTGCACCTGCAACAGCATTTGGTCCAAGACTAATAATCAGATTTTTTGTAGAAGTAACATCTGTACATGGAGCATTTCCGTTAACTGTAAGGGTTAATGTAATACTACCAGCAGTAATATCTGCAGCACTCGGAGCATAGGTACACAAAGTAAGAGAATCTGCATCCGTAAAAGTACCTGTTCCGCTTGATGACCAAGCAACAGCAGTATAATTTGTAGCACTTGCACCAGCAGTAATATTTACCGCACCATTAGTAGAACAAGTGTTTATTGTTGTTCCGGCAACAGCAGTTGAAAGTTGGCTAAAGCTTACAGTTTTAGTAGCAGAAACATCAGCACAAGCAGCATTTGTAGCATATAGTGTAAAAATTACACTTCCGGCTGTTAAATCAGCAGCACTTGGTGTATAAGTACATGTAGTCAAAGAATTAGCATTTGCAAAAGTGCCAGAACCATTTGAAGTCCATAATAAAGTTGCTTGATTTGTAGCACTAGCACCCGCAGTAATGTTGATTGCACCCGCAGCATAACAAGTTGAAAAATCAGCACCAGCATCTACTGTCATTGGGCTGCTTATAGTTAATGTTTTTGTTGATGTTGTATTTGAACAAGGAGTATTTCCATATGCAGTCAATGTTAAAGTAACACTACCAGCTGTAATATCAGCGACACTTGGAGTGTAAGTACAAGTTGTTAAAGACCCAGCGTTTGTAAAGGTACCAGTTCCGTTTGATGACCAATCTGTATAATTATAGTTAGCCGCACTAGAACCAGCAGTTATATTTACCGAACCAACGGTTGAACAAATGCTTATTCCTATTCCTGCAGTTGCAATAGCGTCAGGAATAAAAAATATTTTTTTAGATGAAGTCATATTTGCACAACCTGAGTTTGAAGCAATGAGTGTAATTTTTACACTACCTGCTGTTATATCAGCAGCACTTGGTGTGTAAGTACATGTTGTTAATGAATTAGAGTTTGTTAAAGTACCAGTTCCATTTGATGTCCATACAATAGAAGTATAGTTAGTTGCACTAGAACCTGATGTAATATTAATAGCACCTGAAGTTGAGCAAGTGTTAAAATTAGCTCCGGCTATGGCTGTCATTGGACTACTTATAGTCAGTGTTTTTGTAGAAATAGCATCTCCACATAACGGATGACCAACTGCAGTCAATGTTAAAGTAATACTACCCATAGAAATATCTGCAGCACTTGGGGTATAAGTACAAGATGTTAAAGAATCTGCATCCGTAAAAGTACCAGATCCATTTGATGTCCATGCAATAGAAGTATAGTTAGTTGCGTTAGATCCCGTAGTTATGTTTACAGATCCTGCTGTAGAACAAGTTGATAAAAGAGTGCCTGCAAAACAAGTAGGAGTTGTATAAAATGTCAACTTTTTAGTAGCATTAGCATTAGTACATCCTAGATTTGAAGATGTAAGTGTGATGATGACTTCGCCAGAAGAAATATCAGCCGCACTTGGTGTATAGGTACATGTTGTTAAAGAATTAGCATTAGCAAAAGTACCAGAACCATCTGAAGTCCAATTTACACTTGTTTGATTAGTCGCACTTGAACCAATTGTAACATTTATAGGAGTAGCTGCTGAACAGCTGTAAAAGTCAGCTCCTGCATCAGCAGTTGGGGGACTACTTATAGTTAGTGTTTTTGAAGAAGTTATATTACCACAAGAAGCATCACCACTTGCAGTTAATGTTAAAGTAACACTACCTACTGTAATATCAGCGGCACTTGGAGTGTAATTACAAGATGTTAAAGAATCTGCATCAGTAAAAGTACCAGTTCCATTTGATGTCCATGCAATAGAAGTATAATTAGTTGCGCTGGATCCCGTAGTTATGTTTACAGATCCCGAAGTAGAACAAGTCACTACAGGAGTACCAGCAACACAAGTAGGGGTTACATAAAATTTTAGCTTTTTTGTAGCAGTAGTATCTGTGCAACCCAGATTTGAAGATGTAAGTGTGAAAATAACTTCACCAAAAGAAATGTCAGCAGCACTTGGAGTGTAAGTACATGTTGTTAAAGAATTGGCATTTGTAAAAGTACCAGAACCATCTGAAGTCCAATTTATACTAGTCTGATTAGTTGCAGTAGAACCTGTAGTAATATTTATAGCTGTAGCTGCTGAACAGCTACTAAATTCATCTCCAGCCACAGCTGTAGGTGGGCTACTTACAGTTAATGTTTTTGTAGACGTTACATTACTACAAGGAGAATTACCAATAACAGTTAATGTTAATGTGATGGTTCCTGCAGTTATATCATCAACGCTTGGCTCGTAGGTGCAAGTTGTTAATGAATTATTATTCACAAATGTACCGGTTCCGTTTGAGGTCCAAACAACAGATGTATAGTTTGAAGCACTAGCACCATCAGTAATGTTCACTGCACCCACAGTTGAGCAAGTGTTTATATTTGTTCCGGCAATAGCGATAGCTGCAGCTCTTAATGTTAGCGTTTTAGTTGAGGTTGCATCTGCACAACCTGGGTTTGAAACTGTAAGGGTTAAGGTTACAATACCAGTAGATATATCAGACGCACTTGGATTGTATGTGCAAGTTGTTAAAGAATTCGCATTTGTAAAACTACCAGTCCCACTTGATGTCCATGCTACTGATGTGTAATTTGTAGCACTAGAACCTGCGGTTACAGGAATAGCTGTATCTGTTGAACAAGCAACAACAGCAGTACCCGCATTTGATGTAGGAGGAGGATTAACTGTCACACTCGTAGTATTAAAAGAGCTAATACTATTGGTACAATAAGAAGATGCTAAATTAGTTATAGTTACGGTTGTTGATCCAATATTTAAAACTGATGTTGAAAATGTTCCTGTTCCAGGGCTACCTGCAGTAAATGTCATTGAAGCTGTATTTCCCGTTGCAGTAGTTGCACCACTAAGATTGTATGTTACAGTATAGGTTCCGGAAGCTAAAGATGAAGAATTAAGAGTAACGGAAGCAGATGAACCTGTACATAAAGGACTATTAGATGTTGTAGCACTTGTTAGTGCATAAGTTGGACAGGTGTAAGTTATAATTGCATATCCTTGAGTACCGTTTCCACCAGCAGAGCTTTTGGTACCACCACCACCACCACCACCATAATTGGTAGCATTAGAACCTGCAGCAGCATTAGCTGTTGTTCCATTACCACCAGCACCGGCATTACCACCACCAGCTGTTCCACCAGTTGGCACAGATCCATTACCACCGTTGCTAGTTGTTCCACCAGCACCGCCACCGCCACCACTACCGTTACCATTTAGTCCATTACCACCAGCACCACCATTACGTGTAGAACCAGTTCCAGCTGAACCACCAGCACCACCATTCGAATAACCAAAACCGCCAATACCACCATTAGCGGTAACAGTTGTGGCTCCAAAAACAGCAGTAGTGTTACCACCTGAAGTTCCGTTTGGCGTGCCACTAGTTGTAGCTCCGGTACCTTGAGCACCAATAGTTATTGTATAAATTGTTCCAGCAGTTACAGATACTGTAGTGTTTCTAGAGTAACCACCACCACCACCACCACCGGCGCCATCTTTATTCGATGTTCCACCAAAACCACCACCACCACCGGCGCCATAGGCTTCCACTTGTATGGTAGTTACTCCAGCAGGAGCCACAAAGGTTCCCGATGATGTGTATATTCTTGTTGTTTGAGCGTATCCAAAGCTACTTACTAGTAGGGTAATTAGTAGGACACAATTCTTTTCTGCTTTAAGTAATAAATTTTTCATAACTTTAGGGTATTATGATTTATTATTTAAATGAAGTTTTAATCTTCATTCTGTTTATTTGACATTTCAAAACTAGATATTCTTTTAATATAATCGATAAAAAGCACAAAAAAATCGACGAAATGCACATTTTATGCTTTTTAACAAGTATAAAACTTACAAAATATAATTTATACGATTTAAAAAGTCATATATTTTACAAGTTGTAAATCAGTTCGTTAAGAAAAGAGTGGGAAATGTGAAAAATGAAGAATAAAAAAAGGTTTGGAAATTTTCCAAACCTTTTCGTTTTGTAGCGAGAGAGAGATTTGAACTCTCGACCTCAGGGTTATGAATCCTGCGCTCTAACCAACTGAGCTACCTCGCCTACTATTGCAGTCCCTCAATGCGGGTGCAAATATAAAATTAATATCAATGCTTACAAACTTAAAGTGCTTATTTTTTTTATTTTACGAAAACGTTTTTTTTTTGATTTTATATTCTATATATTTCCAAAAAATTTGTTTGAATCATGGATAATAAAATACGTTATGAGCTTGAGTTTCCATTGAACTCTTCGCCACAATTACTATATCAATACATTTCTACACCATCCGGTTTGCAGGAATGGTTTGCAGACAACGTTAATTCAAGAGGAGAATTTTTTACTTTTACTTGGGACGATCTAGAAGAAAATGCGCGTCTTGCCTCCAAAAAGACCGGAGAGAAAGTGAAATTTAAATGGGTTGATGATGACAAGAAGGATACTGAGTATTATTTTGAATTAAGAATATTAGAAGATGAAATCACCAAAGACGTTTCGTTAATGGTTGTTGATTTTGCAGAAGAAGATGAATTAGCCGAATCAAGATTATTATGGGAAAATCAAATTTCCGATTTAAAACACGTCATAGGTTCTATTTAAAATCAATTTTTTAAAAGTTATATTTGTCCCGTTTTTAAACGGGATTTTTTTTATGATTAATTTTAATAGTGAAATTCAGGATTCGGATTTACAAGTAACAGTTTCAAATAGGTCATTCTTATATGGTGATGGCGTTTTTGAAACTTTGAAAATTGTAAACAATAAAATATTATTTTTTGAAGATCATTATTTTCGATTAATGGCTTCCATGAGAATTGTTAGAATGGAAATTCCAATGTCATTCACTATGGAATATCTTGAGGAACAAATCCTGAAGCTGGTTGATGTACTCAATATTAATGATTCTGCCCGGGTAAGATTTACTGTTTTTAGAAACGAAGGCGGCTTTTATTTACCAACTGATAATTCAATTTCATTTGTGATACAGGCAACGAAACTGGAAAACAAAAACTATAAAATTCTTAAAAGTCAATTTGAAGTTGATTTATATAAAGACTTTATAGTCCCAAAACAATTACTTTCAACATTAAAGACTGCTAATAAGATTACACATGTAACAGCAAGTATTTTTGCCAAAGAAAATCAACTCGATTCTTGCTTACTTATTAATGAAACCAAAAATGTAATTGAAGCAGCAAACGGTAACCTGTTTATGCTAATGGGAAACTCATTGATAACACCACCAATTTCTGAAGGCTGTTTGAATGGAATAATGAGAAAGCAAATTATAGCGCTGGCAAAACAGCTTGGTTCAGTTGAAGTAGTTGAAGCAGCAATTTCTCCTTTTGATTTACAGAAAGCGGACGAATTACTTATAACCAATGTTATCATCGGAATTCAACCAATCACAAAATACCGTAAAAAAGAATTTGAAGTTAAATTATCGAATCAGCTTTTGGAAAAATTGAATAGTTCAATAGAAGCTTAATTCAATATAGGATTTTCAGGAGCATTAGACCAAATTAGATAATCACCGCCTAGCTCTACGATTTTTTCTTTCCAAAAATGAACAGATGCTTTTCCCAGAATTTTGTTTTCGTAATTATTTTTTATCAATATCCAGGAGTTGGCCTGCATCTCATTTTCAAGTTGTTCCGAATCCCAACCGGTGTATCCCAAAAAGAAACGAATATTTTTTTTCTTTATAACTCCGGTATTGATTAACTCTTTGGTGAAATCAAAATCGCCGCCCCAATATATTCCTTTAGAAATTTCAATACTATTCGGAATCAAATCAGGAACATTGTGAATAAAATATAAATTATCCTGCTCAACCGGACCACCATTATAGATTTTGAAATTGGATTCAACTTCAGGAAGTAAGTCTTTAATAGTGTATTTGAGTGGTTTGTTCAAAATGAATCCAACTGAACCTTCAGAAGTATGGTCAGCCAACAAAATTACCGATCTATTAAAAGATAAGTCACCAATAATAGACGGTTCGGCTATTAATAAATGTCCTTTTTCTAATTTCTCTGCAATCATTTTGAATTAATTTTTAATAAAGTTGGTAAAAAAAAAATGATTTTCCAAATTTTTGAAAGCTAAAAACAAAAAAGCCACTCGTTTTGCGAATGGCTTTTGTATATCAGAAGAACTAAATTATTAGTTTACTGCTCCGTCTAAATCTGCTCCTGCTTTGAATTTAACTACATTCTTAGCAGCAATTTTGATAGTTTTTCCTGTTTGAGGATTTCTTCCATCTCTTGCAGCTCTTTTAGATACTGACCAAGATCCGAATCCTACTAAAGATACTCTTCCACCTTTTTTCAAAGTTTTGCTTACATTTCCTAAAAATGATTCTAAAGCCAATTTCGCAGCAGCTTTTGTTACTCCAGCGTCAGCTGCAATCGCATCGATTAATTCTGATTTGTTCATAATGTTAGTTATTAATTGTTGGTTAAACATTTTGTTAATGATAACAAATTTAATAGGAATTCCTTACCGCACAAGCGTTTTCGGGTTTTTTTCAAATATTTGTTGATAACTTAGTTCATTTGTTGATAAACCTGTGCTTTTCATCGATTTTTTTATTCAAAAAACGCCTTGAGACCTTATACTGCTTGCGCTCTTTCTGAAAATGCAATGCCATTTAATAGCTCTTTTGCCAGCATTTTTTTCTTTCCGGGATATTGAATACTCAAAATCTGAATGAAACCATCTTTCACCGCAACTTTGATTTCTTTTTTTGATGCAATAATGTTACCTATATTATAGGTGTGATTTTCCAAGATAATTTTCGCTTCATAGATTTTTACATTCCATTCTTCACCATTATCTTTAAATAAGCACCAAGCGGAAGGATAAGGCGATAATCCACGAATTAAATTATGAATTTCAGTTGCCGGTTTTGTCCAGTCAATTTTGCAATTCTCTCTATTAAGCTTATAGGCTGTTTTTATTTCCGGATTATCCTGTTGGATTGTCGTCTGCACATTTCCTTTTTCAATCAAAGCCAAAGTTTCTACAACAGCTTCACTTCCTAAAAGCATCAGCCTGTCATGAAGCTCTCCAGCACTTTCATTTGGACTGATTCCAATTTCTTTATTGAGAATCATAGCGCCGGTATCAATCTTGTCATCAATAAAGAAAGTAGTCACTCCGGTTTTTGTTTCTCCATTAATAATCGCCCAATTGATTGGTGCAGCACCGCGATAATTAGGCAGCAACGATGCATGAAGATTAAAGGTTCCCAATTTTGGCATTCTCCAAACTACTTCCGGCAACATTCTGAAGGCAACCACAACCTGCAGATTCGCATCAAGTGATTTTAATTCGTTTAAAAAAGTCTCGTCTTTTAGATTGGTAGGTTGCAGTAAATTTAAGTTGTGTTCCAACGCATATTCTTTTACAGCCGAATATTTAATTTTTTGGCCACGACCGGCGGGCTTGTCCGCAGCAGTTATGACGCCAACAACTTCGTAATTGTTTTTGATTATTGTATCCAGTATGCCAACAGCAAACTCTGGTGTTCCCATAAAAACAATGCGCAACTTTTCCATTTTTACTTTAATGAATATAAATTATTTGATTTGATACTAATCGTATCGTTTTCCAAAAGATTTTGAAGCGCAAAGATAACATCGTCTTTCGAAAGTTTGGTCAACTTTTGAATATCTCTTGAGTTGAAGTCCTGCATTTTCAATAAGGCAATAATTTTTTCAGAAACCGTTTCCGGATTTTGCTTCTTTTTATTTTTGGAAATGCAATAGGAGCAAACACCACAATCTTCATTTATGGTTTCTCCAAAATACTGCATCAGCAATTTCTGCTTGCAGGTTTTAGTTTCCTTACTATAATGTAAAACTGCCTGAAGTTGTTCGGTTTTTAATTTGTTTTGCGCTTCCAGATGTTTAGATACTCTGTTAATGGTGCGCTCATCTTCCCGAACTTCATTAAAGGTAATCGTGGCATCATTATTTTTGGCAATCAAATCGATGACTTGTTTTTCGTGTAATTTTTGCAAAAGCGAAAGCACTATTTTTTCAGTACTATTCGATTTCTTGGCAATCAAAGTCGGATTGAAAGCCGTTTGCATATCATAAATTCCGGGATACGTTCGGAGAATAGTGAGAATGATTTCTTCATCTGCAGGATTCAGACTCATATACCGAATCACTTCTTTGGACGGAATAATAAACTGAATGCTGACTTTTTCAGAGAATTCCTGTGACAAATTGATAACACCTTGTCGGTCCAAAAACTGTAAAGCATTATAGGTTTTCAGTATTGGAAAATTGTATTTAGCACAAAACTGATTCAGGTTAAAACTAAATTGTTCGTCAATACCTTCGCCATAAGCAATTTGAAAGAAGCTGCACAATTTGGAAAAAACCAAATTCAGAAAAGGTTTATCAGGCAGTACACTTAAAAATTGCGCTTCAGCATGCAAAACATCTGATGGATTATTAAGCAGAATGGCAAATGCTTTTTCGCCATCTCTTCCGGCGCGACCGGCTTCCTGATAATAGTTTTCGAGATTTTGTGGCAAATGCAAATGGATAATCGTTTTCACATTGGCCTTGTCAATTCCCATTCCGAAAGCATTGGTAGCAACAATGACTTGTACTTTTTCTTCCATCCAAAGTTTCATATGCTTTTCTTTCTCTTTGGAAGATAATCCGCCATGATAATAAGTCGCTGTAAAACCGTGGCTTTCCAATTGATGAACGGTTTCCAGACAGCTTTTTCTGTTGGTTACATATATGATGGAAGGTTGCGGGTTCTTTTGTAAAATTTGCTGCAAAAGATGAAGCTTATCTTCGGTTTCAAAAACCATGTAAGCTATGTTCGCTCTGTAAAATGATTTCGAAAAAACTTGTGGATTGTCCAGTTTTAGTTGCGTAATAATATCTTCTTTCACTCTCAAAGTTGCCGAAGCGGTCAATGCCAAAAAAGACACTTTCGGAAAGTATTCTTTTAGTTGTACAATCTTTAAATAAGCAGGGCGGAAGTCATGTCCCCATTGCGATACACAGTGTGCTTCATCAATAGCGATGAGGTTTATAGGCAGGTTTTTTATCCGTTCTAAAATCCAATCATTCTGCAATCGTTCGGGTGAAAGATATAAGAATTTATAATTCCCGAATTGGCAATTATCCAATAAATCAATAATATCATCGTGATAAATCCCACCAGTTAAAGCAATAGCTTTGATTCCTTTTTTTTGAAGATTTTCCACTTGGTCACGCATCAAAGCAATCAATGGTGAAATGACAAGGCAAATTCCTTCCTGCATCATAGCAGGCACTTGAAAGCAAATCGATTTTCCGCCACCGGTTGGCATCAACGCAAAAGTGTCTTTTCCATCCAATACCGAATTTATGATTTCCTCCTGCGGCTCGCGGAAGGCATCGTGTTTCCAGTATTGCTGAAGGATTTCTAGTGCTTTACTCAAAGGATGTTTACTATGAATTAATAACTAATTCAATTTTCTGTATCAAAGATATAAAATAAGATTGTGTTGCTATTACAGCAAAAGTGTATTATTACAGATGCTTAAATATGAACTCAATGCGCTCTTCAACTGTTCCTCTTGGTACTTCTATCAAGTCGTAGCCATACTTTTGATAAGTCTCGGTAAGATGATTGTAGATAAGCTTTGCCTGTTCAAAGTTTTCATAACGCGCATCATCGCTTTCGTAGATTTCTTCCCAAGGCGGAAGTATAAAAATTTTGGAATATTTGTGTTCTCTACAGGCTTCATCAAAAAAAGCAGGATAGCTGTCGCCAATGTAATGCATATACGCCAGAACATCAGGAATACCACGATCAATAAAAACTACAGGATGTGGTTCTGAGATTGCGCTGTTGTATTGTTTTTTTCTTCCTTCCAAAAGTAATTCGCTAAATAACAATGGTTTTTCAAGAAACAATTGTTCGATTCCCTGTTTTTTAGCTTCTAACGTTATTTCGCGTGAAATTTCCGGATAACAACAATGTCCTTTGGATAATAATCCGTCGATGATGGTTGTTTTTCCGGTTCCCGGACCGCCGATGATAACTATAATTTCTTTTTCCAAGATTTTTGAAATGAAGGGCAAATTTATTGAAACTAATTAGAATATGTAAAGCGAATTGGGATTTATTTTTTGGATTGAAAATTATTTTTTTGAAATCATAGAATCCAATTCTAAATTCTAAAATCAATACTGTATATTTGCTTTTATTTTGTTTAGAAATGGATAAGAAGACGGAAGAATTTTATATCAGATTAAAGGAAGAACTGAGCACTACATCAGTATGGCCAAGTGAATATTTATACAAATTTATTGTGCCAACAAGCCCAAAAAAAATTGAAGAAGTAGAAAATGCTTTTGACAATATAGGTGCCGTAATTCAAACCAAACAATCAAAGAATGCAAAATACACCAGTGTGTCAATAAACGTGATGATGGAAAGTCCGGAACATGTTATTGAAAAATACATAGAAGTCTCTTCTATCGAAGGAATAATATCATTATAATGCCAGAAAAATATATAAAAGAAAATGCAAACGAGGTCGTTCATCATTTGGAATATAATGGGGAAAGACCACATTTAATCATTCCTGAATATGGCCGCCATTTGCAGAAATTGATTGATCAGGCAACAGTCATTGAAGACAGGGAGAAGCGTAATCAAGTGGCAAAATATATTATTCAGGTGATGGGAAGTTTAAACCCACACTTGCGTGATGTTCCTGATTTTCAGCATAAATTATGGGATCAGATATTTATCATGTCCGATTTTAAATTAGATGTTGATTCACCTTATCCGATTCCGACCCCGGATGTCATTCATTTAAAACCGGAACGTTTACCATATCCACAAAAAAACCCTAAGTATCGTTTTTATGGTAACAATATCAAATATATGATTGATGTTGCCAATAGCTGGGAAGAAGGCGAAATGAAAAATGCGTTGGTAAAAGTCATTGCCAACCACATGAAAAAGTCCTATTTGAGTTGGAACAAAGACACTGTTACTGACTTGGTAATATTCGAACATTTATACGAATTGTCAGGAGGAAAATTAAACCTACTGCAAAGCACCGAAGAGTTGTTAACCACAACCGATTTGATGCGTACCAATAAAAAAATGTCCAATAAAAATATGCCTGCTTCTAACGCAAAGATTAAAACTAATAAAAACGGTAAGAAGCCATTTATAAAGAAAAATAATAACAATCAGAAATAAAGGTGCTAAGGCACTAAGGTTCTAAGGCACTAAGACCTCAGAACCTCAGTGCCTCAGTACCTCAGAACCTTAAAAACATATGGGAACTTTTAAAATTGAAGGAGGAATCCAATTAAAAGGTGATGTACAGCCACAAGGTGCAAAAAATGAAGCGTTGCAAGTTTTATGCCCTGCATTATTAACTTCAGAAAAAGTTAGGGTTACAAATATTCCGGATATTATAGATGTTAATAAACTAATAGTTTTACTTGGAAATTTGGGTGTAAAAATTCAAAAAAACGGAGTTGGAGATTATACTTTTCAAGCCGATGAAGTAAACATTGATTATTTAAAAACCGAAGCCTTTAAAAAAGAAGGCGGAAGCTTAAGAGGTTCTATTATGATTGTTGGGCCGCTTTTAGCCAGATTTGGTTGTGGCTATATTCCAAAACCAGGCGGCGATAAAATTGGTCGTCGTCGTTTGGATACGCACTTTGAAGGATTTATCAATTTAGGTGCAAAATTTCGTTACGAAAGAGAAGACCATTTCTATGGCGTTGAAACTAAAGGGAAATTAAAAGGAGCACACATGCTACTTGATGAAGCATCGGTAACCGGAACGGCAAACATAGTTATGGCAGCGGTTTTAGCCGAAGGAATAACTACGATTTACAACGCTGCCTGCGAGCCTTATTTACAACAGTTGTGTAAAATGCTAAACTCTATGGGAGCCAAAATCACCGGAGTTGGTTCAAACTTATTGACTATTGAAGGTGTTGAAAAACTGGGTGGTTGCGAACACAGAATCTTACCAGATATGATTGAAATTGGTTCATGGATTGGCCTTGCGGCGATGACAAGAAGCGAAATCACTATTAAAAATGTTTCGTGGGACAATCTTGGAGTGATTCCGAATGTGTTCAGAAAACTGGGGATTACTTTAGAAAGAAAAGGAGACGATATTTATATTCCTGCGCATACCAAAGGGTATACAGTAAAAACAGATATTGACGGTTCGATATTAACTATCGCCGATGCACCATGGCCAGGATTTACACCTGATTTATTGAGTATCTGTTTGGTTGTGGCAACACAAGCGAATGGCGATGTGCTAATTCACCAAAAAATGTTTGAAAGCCGTTTGTTCTTTGTGGATAAACTGATTGATATGGGTGCCAAAATCATGTTGTGTGATCCACATAGAGCTGTAGTTATGGGACACAATTTCCAATCCCAATTGAAAGCAACTGTTATGAGTTCGCCAGATATTCGTGCGGGAATCTCCTTATTGATTGCTGCGCTTTCTGCCAAAGGAACTTCAACGATTCAAAATATTGAGCAAATTGACAGAGGTTACGAACGCATTGACGAAAGACTTCGTGCACTTGGAGCCAATATCGTAAGAGTATAATTCATGAGAATCCTAAGCTTTTGTATGTTATTGCTGTTGGTTTCGTGCAAAACGACTTATCGTAGAGCTGACATCAGTTCTATATCTCAAAAAGAGAAAGCAAAGGTTTATGATTTTGGAAAGCGACTTTTAGAAACCTGCAAAACGCGACAATTTGTTCAGTTAAGTGAAAGGGAAGTTTCAAAAGGTCTTGCTACGCTTTCATTAGCAGAAATGCAGCATGCCTGTGATGCCTTAGACAAAACTAACGGAAAATTCATCGATATGAAACTGATAGAGGTTATTGATGATACTTACACTGGAGGTGCCAAAGTATATAGGTATAAAGGCAATTTTGAGCGAAATGATGTGGTAAGGGAAATCAGGATTTGGCTCGGAACAGATGGAAAATTCTATGGTATTATTTGGCAGGAATGGAACGACGAATATATACCCTATAAAAAGAAATAACAGAATCCCAATGTGTAAGCATTGGGATTTTTAATTCATATAATGGAGACCTATATAATAATACTTCTTTGTGTTGCGGCTTTCTTTGCCGGATTTGTAGATGCTATCGTTGGCGGTGGTGGATTGATCCAAACTCCGGTTGCTTTGATTTTAATGCCAAACCTTGCCGTTTCATCCATAATTGGCTCGTTAAAAATTCCGGCTTTTAGCGGAACCAGTTTTGCAGCCAATCAATATTTGAAAAAAGTGGACATGAATTGGAAACTGCTTTCCATTATGTCGGTTGTTGCTTTTGCTTCCGCTTTTTTAGGTTCCCATTTACTGACCAAAGTACATAACGATTTTATGAAACCGCTGCTTTTGGTGGTTTTGACTTTAATCGCGATTTATACATTTACCAAAAAAAACTTCGGAATTCACCAGGCAAAGGAGCATACTGTTAAGCGCCAATTCTTATTAGCTGTTTCTATGAGCATTGTCCTTGGTTTTTACGATGGATTTATCGGTCCGGGAACGGGAAGCTTTCTTGTGTTAGGTTTTGTAAGCGTTTTAGGTTTTGATTTTCTTCATGCTTCGGCAAATGCCAAAATGGTTAATCTGGCGACCAACTTTGGTTCTATTTGTCTTTTTGTTTTAAAAGGAAAAATCATTTGGGCGTTTGCAATACCAATGGCTATCTGCAATGCTGCTGGTGGTTGGATAGGAGCAAAACTCGCCATCAAAAAAGGCAACGGTTTTATTCGCGTTTTCTTTTTGATAGTCGTAATCGGAACGCTGATCCGTTTTGGTTATGATGTGTTTTTTTAATGATTGTATTTTCGGTTCAGCAATTGTATTTTTAGTTTTATATTGTCATAAATTAATCCAATCACTAAAGCTAATCCGGCAATAAGAAGTACCATTAACTGAATTTCTCCATAAAATATTCCACCTATTATCCCACCGATAAAAAAGAAACTGATGATTGTTAATCTCAATTTAATAGAGGAATATAATTTCTTCTTCATCTCGGGTTCTTTGTAGAAAAACAATTGTGATAACTCTATTCCCAAATCGGTAAAAAGCCCCGTTAAATGTGTAGTTCTTACAGTGGCGTTTGATATTTTGGTTACCAATGAATTCTGCAAACCCATAGCAAATAAAAGGCTGCAGGCAATCATGTTTGGATAGTCAATTACTAAGCTACTTCCAAAAATGCCTAGTGAAAATAGAATCAGAATTTCGATTGATGTTGGAAAAACATAGATGTTTCTTTCCGTTTTTTGTGAAATAAGCTCAACGAGATAGCTCGAAACAAAGGATCCCAGAAAAAAGAAAAAGATGTATAAAAAATAAACAAATCCGTTCCAGAGATTCAACTTGAAAACTTCATCTACAAAAAAAGCAAAATGCCCGGTGACATTTGTAGTGAGTTTAGCAACCGCAAGAAATCCGGCAACATTGACAATTCCAGCCACAAATGAAAGCAAGGATGCTATTCGCAAATTGTGTTTTAATGTTCTGGATTTACCCTGATGTGTAAACATTTTTATTTATTAATTATTTATTCAAGCACATTCAAAAACTTCAAACCAAAGATAACGCCATCACCCTGATAACCGTTTTGGTACGAACGAACATAATCCACTCTGAATAATCTGAATTTTCCAAAACCAAGATTATCCAATCCAACTGAGAATTCCTGATATGGTTTTCTGTCTGGAACAGCTAAGTTGTGAAAGCCTAAAACCAACTGAGATTGTAAAAGCCTTAGCAACGGAATCTTATTCATAAAATAGCCTTTGTCATTGTGCTCAATATGGGTTTCGCTATAACTATCATTGGTGCTTGCAGCATAATAAGGCAATAAATTAAACACATTGGTATAACTTTCTGATTGCCCAATATGGGTTTGATTACCGTTGAAATGTTTATAATCAACAAAGGAAATATTGTCGGCATTAAAGTACTTTCCGGCTTTAAAAGCCATTTGCAACGTCCCTTTATTCCCCAAAGTCACATCATAATTTACCCGAGCAGCCACAAAATCATATTCGTAATTTTTATCGGTGGCGGCAAATGTTTTTTCATAACCTAAAGACAAAGACGGATAATCATCATTCGGAATATTGTATTTCCCATCAGGACGGCTTATGTATTTTTGTCCAAAATTAAAACGCATCAGCACATTGGTTTTAACCAAATTGTGTTTGGCAATGGCTGCTGAAGTTTCATCAGTTGGCGAAAGCGGATTATTTGAAGTGTATAAATCATCACTTTTTATAACGGTATAATCAGTCGTATTGTACAACGGTTTTCTTTCGGAATATTCGGCAGCAACATTCAAGTAAAACCCATTGACAACCTCTCTTCCAAAAAAGCCCGAAACAAAATTCCTTTCATACAATTTCATAAAATTGTTTTTGAAAAACAATGTGCTGACAGTGTTTACAATATTTGAAATCGGATTACTTCCGTTAAACTGATTCACAGAACTTCCTCCGTTGAAAGACAAGAGACTATTGTTGGTATTGTTGAATTTATGAGTGTAGCTGGCGGTTGCTCTTATCTTTTCTTCCGAAAAGCCATAGTCAAACCTAGAGCCGATTCGGGTATACGTTCTTTTGTCTTCATCGCGTTTTGTATACGATAAACCAGCGTTGATTCTATAACCCTGAACTGTGTTGAAAGAGATTGACGTCAACGGACCGTCATAATCTAACGACCATTTTTTAAACGAATTTTTATAACTATAGCCATTCAAAACATCCATGACTTTGAATTTGTTGTGTTTGGCATCAATCGAATCCAAATAGGTTTTTGATTTTTTCTTTGTTTGCAGGATGTCTTTCTTAGTGTAATCTGTTGATTCTTCTTCTGTCAAAGGAACAGGGCGAATGGTATTCCAAAAAGCATCTTCCTTTTTATTCGCATTTTCCTGAAACGACAGGATTTCATTGGTAAACGTTTTCTTTTCAAACTGTTTCTCAAATTCAAAATTAGAATAGACATATGTAAATCGTCCATTGACTTTGATGCTTAACATTCCGGCTACAAAGTCAAGTGTTTGCGTGTTTTTCACCCAAATTTTATTGTTAGAATTGTAACTGTAACTCTGTTTCAATGTCAGGTTATCAATAGCCGGCGACTGCATTTGATTTCCTTTGATAGATAAATCCGTCGCATAAATAGCATAGGAATCATCTACAATATAAATGTAACCTTCCATAACTGGCTCTGTTTCGCGACGCGGAATTACTTTTATCTTATTAATCTGCTGGCGATTTTCGGTGAAAAACGAACCTTCAAATTTGTATTTATAATAGTTGAAAGCATTATCAGCTATTGGAGAAACGACATTTATTTCAAACGGAAGATAGTTTTCATAAAAATCAAAATTCACCGAAGCCGCGTTGTTGAAACTAAAACCATTGTCTTTGCCACTTACTTTTGAAGCCACAATGACTTCTTTCATTTTGTCTGGTTTTTGGAAAGTTATTTTAGAAACGGTTTCCGACAGATAAATGATTCCGCTTCGTGTGGAGTCAAGGATTTCATCAAAAAAATCAAACTTTTGACCCATGATGGTTTTCGGCGCATCTTTCAATCGGATGATACCGCGTGAATAAAAATCGGATTTGAACCTGGCGGTTTTTTCGGAGTTCTCTTTTTTATTTTTGATTGCATTCCTTATAATCTCATTCGCCGGATTGTCTTTCGGATTGATGACAACTTCTTTCAGCGTAATATTTTCTTCCATCAAAGTGATAGTCAAACTCTCAGTAAACTGACTTTTTGTAATTGCTTTTTTTACGGTTTTATAACCCAAATACTGAAAGATGATTGTTGGGTTTTCGCTTTTTACATTTAGGGTAAATTTTCCCTTGTCGTTTGTAGTGGTGCCATTATAGGTGTTCTCTTCAAAGATGTTTACGAACGGTAACGGATTTCCTTTGTCATCGTTTACGGTTCCTTTTATTTGGGCAGCAATATTTAAAGTTAACAAAAGACATAAAAGCGATAGTGATTTTTTAAGTAGCATATATAGGTAGATAGGATTATAGAAACGATTGCAACGCTAATTCATAGCTTTTCAAACCAAAGCCAATAATGATTCCTTTTGCATTTGGAGAAATAAAAGATTGATGACGGAAAGTTTCTCTGGAAAAAGTATTGGAGATATGCACTTCTATAACAGGAGTTGCAATGGCTTTTACCGCATCGCCAATGCCAACAGAAGTATGCGTATATGCTGCTGCATTTAAAATGATACCATCATACGTAAACCCAACTTCCTGAATCTTGTCAATCAGTTCACCTTCTATATTACTTTGGAAATATGAAAGTGTAATGCCGGGATATTTGCTTTTCAATTCTTCATAAAAAGTATCGAACGTCATGTTTCCATAGACTTCAGGTTCACGCTTTCCTAACAAGTTTAGATTTGGACCGTTAATTATGATTATTTTCATATAAAGATATATTTCTGTAAAAATAGAAATAATCGGTTTAAATACGCACTTAGTTTTACCTAAAAAGGCAATTATTAATAGGAAAAATGAGAACATTTTATGAATATATTGAAATTCTCAAAATCGCAATATCGTTGTTAATAGCCTAAAATAGGGCTAAGACACTGGGAAATAAAACATTAAATTTATTTTTTGTTAATAAAATTGTTAATAACTGTAATAGTGGGCTATGTTGGTAGAAAAGGATTACTTATAAATTTGTTCATATTAATTTTAAAATTAAACAAACATGAAAAAAATTATTTTAACAGTAGCAGCAGTATTCGCTTTGACGTTTGCTAATGCACAAGACAAAAAAGAAAGTACTGGTGGGCCAGGATTTTCAAACGGAGATTTGTATTTAACGGGTACTGCTAATTTTTCTAGCGACAAAACTGGTGATGCTAAAACTGATGGTTTCACTTTAGCTCCAGGTGTTGGCTATTTCGTAGCTGACAACATTGCTATTGAAGGGATGTTGACTTACAAATCAACTAAAGATGATGATGGTGTTAGTAGCTCTAAAACTTCAGGTTTTGGAATCGCTGCTGGTGCTAAATACTTCTGGACTCCAGCAAGTCAATTCTCTCTTTCAGTAGGAGCTAAATTGTCTTACATGTCAACTAAAGTTGATCCTGATGGACCTGGAGATTCAACTGAAAAAGAAATTGGTTTCAACATTCCGTTAGGATTGAACTATTTCGTTTCTAATGATTTTGCTCTTACTGCTGAGTGGGGTGGATTCGGTTATTCTTCAAACGATAACGGAGGAGACGGTGCTGACAAAACTACTGGATTTAATTTAGGAGTTGATTTATCTTCTATCTCTTTCGGTTTGTTATACAAACTGTAATTAGTTTAGAACATACAGATTTAAACCGCGCCAATGGCGCGGTTTTTTTATATACGGCAAATGCCGTACTTGCTTTCTGATTAATTAGGTTACATTTGTCCTACTAATTTTAAAAATAAACAAAACATGAAAAAAATTATTTTAACGATTGCAGTAGTAATGGTTGCAACTTTTGCAAATGCACAAGACAAAAAAAGTGGTGGTGACAGCGAAATGAAATTCGGAGTTAAAGCGGGTTATGTTAATGCTAACTATGGTGCAGATGCTAACGATGGTGATGCAAGATCAGGATTTTACCTTGGAGGTTTAGTTGATTTCGCAATATCTGATAAATTTCACGTACAACCTGAAGTATTGTATACTATGGAAGGTAACGGTGAAGATGAGTTTGATTTAAATTTTGTTAGAGTTCCTGTTATGGCTAAATTTTATGTAGCTGATGCATTTAATATCCAAGCGGGTCCTGAATTTGCATTTGTTGCAGGTGGAGGAGCTGCAAAAGATTACCTTAAATCTATGGACATCGCTTTAGGTTTTGGAGCTGCTTATGAATTGCCATCTGGATTATTCTTTGACGCAAGATACAATTTAGGTCTTGTTGATCTTAACGATTTTCCTGCTGGTTCAGGACTTGAAGGTGCTAAAATCACTCAAAATTCGTTTAATTTAGGTTTAGGTTATAGATTTTAATCTTTGCTAAAAACACTTATGAAAACCTCTCCTATGGAGAGGTTTTTTTATACAAATACATTTCGTTTCTTTGTTCTATGAACTGGAACAGTTATATCAAAAGTTTTCAATCCTATCTAAAAATTGAACGGGGTTTGTCCAAAAACACCGTGGCAAATTATACTTTCGATTTGGAACGATTGACTAAATTTTTGCTTGAAAATGAAATAGCTATTTCTCCCGAAAAAATAAGCGAAGAAACCATTCAACAGTTTATATATGCTGTTTCCAAAGAAGTTAATGCCCGTTCACAAGCCAGAATTATTTCCGGGTTAAAAAGTTTTTTCTCCTATCTTATTTTTGAAGATTATCGCACCGATAACCCAATGGAATTGATTGAAGCACCGAAAACCGGAAGGAAACTTCCCGATACGTTGTCGTTAGAAGATATCGATAATCTCATTGCAGCAATCGATTTGTCTAAACCGGAAGGCGAGCGAAACAGAGCCATGCTCGAAACCTTATATGGTTGCGGACTGCGGGTTTCTGAAATTATTACCTTAAAAATTTCGGATTTGTTTTTTGATGAAGGTTTTATCAAAATTACCGGAAAAGGAAATAAACAGCGATTTGTCCCTATAGCCAAAGCAACACAAAAGTATATTGAGTTATACAAGAATGCTGGCAGGAATCATCTCGATGTTGTAAAAGGGTTTGAAGACACACTGTTTTTAAACAGAAGAGGAAAGCAACTTACCCGAGCTATGGTTTTTACAATAGTAAAAGAATTGGCAGTCAAAATTAATTTACAGAAAAGTATTAGCCCCCATACTTTAAGACATTCATTTGCAACGCACTTACTTGAAAACGGTGCTGATTTGCGTTCTATTCAAATGATGCTTGGGCACGAATCTATTACTACCACAGAAATTTATGTCCATTTGGATAGAAAACATTTAACACAAATTATCAATAAATTTCACCCTAGAAAAACGTAGTTTGGGGATTAATTTTCTATTTTTGTTATTGCCATAAATAATAGTAAAACAAATCCCAAATCTGTTTTAAATGAAGTTTAACAACGTCTTTGTCGTTGACGATGATAAAATACACCACTTTATCATCAGGAAGTTATTAGAAAGTAATGATATTGCTATTGAGCCGGTTTTTTTTGAAAATGGACTTGATGCTATAAATGATTTAAAGGAAAAAATCAATAATGGCGATATTCTCCCTGATTTAATTTTATTGGATATCAATATGCCTGTGTTAGATGGATGGCAATTTTTAGAGGAATATATAGGCCTTAGAATAAAAACTACTCAGCAAATAGTAATCCACATCATAAGTTCTTCCGATAGTAGAATTGATATAGAAAGAGCAGAAAGCTATAAAGATATCGTCGGGAATTATTTTGTCAAACCAATGACCAGCGATGCTATAAAAAGCATCTTCTTATCATAAAAAAAAGGCGCCCATTTGGACGCCTTTTTTATTAATTATAATGTGTTACTTCGCAATATTTACTGCTCTGGTTTCACGGATTACGGTAATTTTAACCTGACCAGGATAAGTCATTTCGGTTTGGATTTTTTGCGAAATCTCAAAAGAAAGACTGGCGGCGTTTTCATCGCTTACTTTTTCACTTTCAACAATCACACGAAGTTCACGTCCGGCTTGAATAGCATAAGCGTTTTTAACACCATTAAATCCAAAAGCAATGTTTTCTAAATCTTTCAATCTTTGGATATAAGAATCCAAAACCTGACGTCTTGCACCTGGTCTTGCACCAGAAATAGCATCACAAACCTGAATAATTGGAGAGATTAAATATTTCATTTCAATCTCATCGTGATGCGCTCCAATTGCGTTGCACACTTCCTCTTTTTCTCCGAATTTTTCAGCCCATTGCATTCCTAACAATGCGTGTGGTAAATCGCTTTCTGCATCAGGTACTTTTCCGATATCATGTAGTAAACCGGCACGTTTTGCTAATTTTACATTCAGGCCTAATTCAGCTGCCATTATTCCACAAAGTTTAGAAACTTCACGTGAGTGTTGCAATAAATTTTGTCCGTAAGAAGAACGGTATTTCATTCTTCCCACCACTTTGATCAATTCCGGATGTAAACCGTGAATACCTAAATCAATTACGGTACGTTTACCAACTTCGGCAATTTCTTCTTCGATTTGTTTGGTTGTTTTGGCAACAACTTCTTCAATTCTTGCAGGGTGAATTCTACCGTCAGTTACTAATTTGTGTAATGACAATCGGGCGATTTCTCTTCTTACCGGATCAAAACACGAAAGGATAATAGCTTCCGGCGTATCGTCAACAATGATTTCAACTCCGGTTGCTGCTTCCAGCGCACGGATATTTCTTCCTTCACGACCAATGATTCTTCCTTTAACGTCATCCGATTCAATATTGAAAACAGAAACACAATTCTCAACAGCTTCTTCCGTTCCAACACGTTGAATCGTGTTAATGATGACTTTCTTCGCTTCTTGTTGCGCCGTTAATTTTGCTTCTTCAATAGTGTCCTGAATATGCGACATGGCTTTTGTTTTGGCTTCCGCTTTTAAACTTTCAACCAATTGCTCTTTGGCATCTTCAGCAGAAAGACCGGAGATAACCTCAAGTTGCTGCACCTGACTTTTATGAAGCTTTTCAAGCTCTTGTTGCTTCTTGTCTAAGACTTCAATTTTTGAGTTGTATTCCGCTGTTTTAGCTTCAAAATCGTCGTTTACTTTTTTGGCTTTAGCCAATTCACTTGAAACCTGTGATTCTTTATCACGTGTTCTTTTCTCTATTTCGGCAATTCTTTTGTCTTTATTTAAAATCTCTTGCTCATGCTCTGATTTTAATTCCAAAAACTTTTCTTTTGCCTGTAATAACTTGTCTTTCTTGATATTTTCGCCTTCAAGATTGGCATCTTTTAAAATCGATGCTGCTTCTTTTTTGGCATTTTTAACCATATTGGAGATGTTGTTTTTTTCCATGAATTTCGCAATTCCAAAACCTCCGGCAATTCCCGCTATCAGCGCAATTATAATTAGTATAGTTCCCATTTTTTTGTTTGTGTTTATATATAAAAAAAGCCTACATTAGGTGAATGCATAAACTCGAAAAGACAAGTTTTGAGCTAACTCGTTGGTCAAGCTTCCGCCGAAAATGGGGCATGCTTTAGTAACGATGACTGGCTCATTCTAATTTGTTAGTGTTGAGTTTACCAATTAAAATCTAATGTAGGCGGTATTGTAATCCTATGTGATAAGAACGTTATTTTTTTTCGAGATAATCGAATAATAAATCATTAATTTTTTTCAATCGTTCAAGATCTTTACTGTCAATAGAACTGTCAACCTGCTTTTGTTCTACCTGCGAAGCAAACTGTAAAGCACACATAGCCAATACATCTTGTTTGTCGCGAACAGCATAGTTTTCCTCGAATTGCTTAATCATCGCATCAATTTTTTTGGAAGCACTTCGCAGTCCTTCTTCCTGTGACAAGTCAACCGTTAACGGGTAAACTCTGTCGGCAATTGATAATTTTATTTTAAGCTTTTCATCCATGTTTTTAGTCTGATAACTGCGCAATGCAGTAATCTATCTCTCGGATTAATGAATTTATTTTAAGCTTTGTATCTCGTTTATTTTCTTCACCGCCTAATAATGAATTAGCCATTTTCAGAGATTCGCATTCCGATTTCAAAGCGGCAATCTCATCCGATTGCTTTTGAATCACAGCAGCAGCTTTTTCTAATTCCTCTTTGATTGAAACAGTACCTTGCTCTAAACTATTTATTTTAGTAAAAAGTTTTGCTATTCTATTTTCAACAGAATCAATTATTTCTGCAATTTCACTCATGAAATACTTTATTCATTACTTACTTCACAAAGTTAGGATTCTATTTTGTTTGCGCAATATTTTTACCAATTATTTATCGCTATTTTGAGACGAAATTATAATAAATTGTTTTTTAAGGAGTTATAAAAAGCAGTTCTATTGTAAATTTTTACGCACTTTTCATTATCTTAGCAAAAACAAGTTTTATGAGATTTTTTTGCTTTGTTTTTTTATTTTCAATTTTCGCATTTGGACAAACTCAATATCCAAAAGATTATTTTCGCTCACCACTCGACATTCCAATACAGCTTTCCGGAAATTTTGGCGAACTGCGCTCCAATCATATTCATTCGGGCTTTGATTGTAAAACCCAACAAAAAGAAGGTTTTAATGTTTACGCTTCCGCAGATGGCTATGTTTCCAGAATAAAAATTTCTGAAGTTGGTTATGGAAAAGCGATTTACATCACGCATCCAAATGGTTACACTACGGTTTATGGACATTTGCAATCGGGTTATGGAGAAATCGAAAAGGGAATTAAATCGGCTCAATACAAAGCCAAATCCTATGAGATTGATGTTACTTTAAATCCAAATGATTTGATTGTAAAAAAAGGAGATATTATCGCGATTTCAGGAAATACCGGTGGCTCTGATGGACCGCATCTTCATTTTGAAATTCGGGATACAAAATCTGAAAAAATTATAAACCCTTTGTACTTTGGATTTGACACCGTTATAACCGATTCAAAACGTCCGGCAATAAGCAGTTTGTGGGTTTATCCGTTAAATGAAAACAGTATTGTTAACGAATCGAAAAGACCAATTTCAGTGAATTTATCATTGCAGGAAGATGGAAGTTATATAGCAGAAAAAGTTTCGGCTACAGGAACAATTGGTTTCGGAATAACCACTTTTGATTATGACGACGTTTCCTGGAATGCTAACGGAATTTTCAGAGTGCAAACATTTCTCAATGGAAAAAGTGATTTTGGATTTCAATTTGACACTTTTGCTTTTGATGAAACGCGATTTGTAAATCTTTTAATCGATTATGAACGTTACAAAAAACTTGGACAACGTGTTCAAAAATTGTTTACGAAAAATCCATATCCGTTAAGCATTATAAAACCAGGTTTAAACAACGGAGTTATTTCAGTTTCGAATAATATTACACAGTCGTATCGCATTGAAGTGGCTGATTTTAGTGAAAATATCACCAAAATTTTTATCCCAATTCAATATTCAACATTACCTGCCAAAGTAGCCGAAGTGCCAATAACTTCTAGATATTTTGTAAAAGCCAAAAAGGAAAATATCTTTTCACTCGAAAATGTAACAGTCAATTTTCCTGCTAATACTTTTTACGATGATTTTTATATGAATTTTGAAGTGAAAAAAGGAACGGTAAAACTTCATGAAGATATTGTCCCGGCATTTTCCAATTTTTCAATCACTTTTGAAGATAGTATTGCTCCTCAAAAAGACAGAGAAAAAATGTTTATCGGTTTGATTGATGGAAAAAAAATCAGCTACTACAATACTAAACGTTATAAAAATTCGTTTACTGTCTATACCAAATACTTGGGCGAATACAAGCTTGTAAAAGATGGTGTGCCTCCAAAAATAAAGTCTGACAAACACATTGGAGGAAAATGGATTAGCAACTTAAATGAATTGAAATTCACGATTTCAGATGCATTGTCAGGAATTAAAAGTTATGAAGGTTATTTGAATGGGAAATGGATTTTGCTGGAATATGAATCCAAAACTAAAAAGCTCATTCATCGTTTTTCGGATGGCATTGTTGCTGAAGGAAA